>NZ_JBHEEH010000001.1:651931-1260167 GCF_041929845.1 Paenochrobactrum pullorum | reverse complement strand
CCTGCCGCTCCGACCATTACAAAGAAAAGCGGATAGCAAGGTTCTCCACATGGTCGCACGTATTTATCGCCCTGCAAAAACAGCCATGCAATCTGGCAAAGCCAAATCGGAAACATGGTTTCTGGAATATGAACCGCAGGCCCCACGCATTGTTGAACCGTTGATGGGCTACACGTCCGGCCGAGATATGCTGAGCCAAGTACGCCTCAAATTCGAAACAAAAGAAGAAGCAATCGCCTATGCGACTCGTAATGGCATTGCCTATCGCCTTTTCGAACCCAATGAAGCGAAACGACGTGCAGTTTCTTATTCGGATAATTTCCGTTCGGACCGCCTGCAACCTTGGACCCATTAATTTTAACATCCTTTTGAAACCATAGGATGCCCGCAAGACTTACCTTGCAATTGTGTTTGTTTGCGCACATAAGTTCCGGACAGACTAGCCAATTTTGGTCCCGTAGCTCAGCTGGATAGAGCACCGGCCTTCTAAGCCGACGGTCACAGGTTCGAATCCTGTCGGGATCGCCATAAATTTCAATGACTTACACAAGATAGCCCAAACGGCAGTTTACAGCTTTTTTCTAACGGTTTACATTTTTTGTTCAATAGGTGTTCTTTTCATAGAGCATCAAACGGCAATAGCGTCCGATTAAACATCGCTAAGACAATTCCAGTTTAAACATCTACGATTGATATAAATATCATCGCACCGCTTCGCATCAGACGGCCTACCGCAATGTTTTTGATACATAGATGACAATGAAAGCATTGGTTTATTTCGTGTTTCCCACACCTACTCGTAAGGAACATATGCCTACATATTGACAAATATTCCTATTCCGTTCACTTTAGAACAAAAGGAGTATGGGTCATAGGCAGCAATGCCCAAACGGCTGAAAAATACATTGTAATCCCTTATCGAAAGAACCGCCGCACCGTACTATTTCTACATATATAGGTTGTGATTTTATATCAATTATCAGTCTGTACATAAAAAAACAGGAGCAGTTTGTTTTAACTGCCCCTGCCCATTTCATAATCTGCGAATGATGTTTTTATGCAAATGAACGATAGGTAAAACTTTCCGGCGCTGGTGCAGACGAGTTTTCCTCTGCCATTGCTGTCACCAGATTACGCAGTGGTGAACGCACACAGACAGGGTCGGTTGCACTGGCATCACCGGCAATTGCCATTGCCTGACAACGACAACCGCCAAAATCAATTTCTTTGCGCTCACATGTACGACACAAATCCGGCATCCAATCATCACCGCGATAAGCGTTAAACGCATCGCCATGATACCAGATATCAGCAAGCGCCTTATCTTTGATATTGTCAAAGCGCAATGAAGGGATCGTCTCAGCCGCGTGACATGGCAGTACCCGACCATCCGGCGTGACATTCAGGCCGATACGTCCCCAGCCGCCCATACAGGCCTTTGGATAAGACGAGTAATAGTCGGCAGGTACATAATCAATCACCAGACGGCCTTCTAAACGCTTGCGCGCTTCTGCTACCGTTTTATTGGCGAATGTGACCTGCTCGCGCGTGGGCAGCAAGGCAACCTTGTTCTTTTCAGCCCAGCCATGAAACTGCACCGTCGCAATTTCAATGCGGCGTGCACCAAGCTCAATGGCGAGTTCCAGCATATCATTGAGCTGATCCATGTTTTGCTTGTGGCAAACAGCATTAACAGTGAGCGGAACGCCAGCCTCCCCCACCCATTTGGCAACAGCCATTTTGCGATCAAAACCGCCTTTATACCCGCCAACACGATCAGCAGAAACGGCGTCCGTGCCCTGCAATGACAGCTGTACATGATCCAACCCTGCATCAGCCAAAGCGTTGACGCGCTGTTCATTCAAACCAATGCCTGAGGTAATCAAGTTGGTGTAAAGGCCAATATCAACCGCCGCTTTGGTCAGCTCCAGCAAATCGCGGCGTGCGGCCGGTTCCCCACCAGATAGATGCAAATGCAAAACGCCCATTTGAGCCGCTTGACGAAAGGTTTCAATCCACTCTTCAGTGGTGAGTTCTTTCTTCACGCCAATCAGTTCCAATGGATTGGAGCAATAAGGGCATGCAAGCGGACAACGGTGGGTCAATTCGGCAAGTAGTGCCATTGGCGGCGGCGCATAGTTTTTTAAAGTTTCAGCCGCTGCCAAACCGGTGGCAGTCATTCCACAACCTCAATCATACGGCGATTGGCCAATTCCTGTACAAATTTCAGTACATCACCACCAATCAGGTCGCGTGGTGCGTTGAAATCTTTAGCAAACTGATCACAAATAACATCAATGGAGCGCTCACCATCCAGAGCATTGACGATGGTGACGGCAATTTCGTCAACAGCCATCGCGCGTTCAGGCGCCAGCAGGACGGTTTGACCGCGCACGTCATCGACACGCAAACGCACACCGCGGGCAAGTTTGATGATATTGGCAGGCAAAATAGTTACTGTTTCGCTCATGCTAAAACTTTCTTTGCAGCCAGTGCCTTGTCCCATTCAGCATTAACGCCTTCTTTGCCATCCCATGCACCGGGTGGAATCATACCGGGTGCGACATAGGCCAGATAAAGGGCATCGAGTTGCGACCACAATACATCGGTTTTAAAGGTGAGAGCAGCGGCAACTGCATCCTGTTTTTCCAATGTATCCGCGTGCTCCATGACATAAGCAAGGCCGTATTCGACATCGACCGGTGCTTCATTCAAACGCTGACGGAAATAAGACAATGCATTGTCATCAGCAAAAGCATAATGCTTTAAAAGACCAGCAATACGGTCTTTGTGAATTTTCGGCGCAAATAACTCGGTCAAAGATGATGCAACCGCATCCAGCAATGGCTTATCACGTACATAATGCACATAAGCACCTACAGCAAAACGAGTGCCCGCCAGAATACCTTTACCCGATGCCACATAATCCGGATCAAGGCCCACAGCTTCGGCGAGCTTCAACCAACGGCGGATACCGCCACCTTCATGCATACCGCCATCATGATCTTCGATACGCGAGCGCCATGCGCGGCGCATATTCACATCTTCACAACGCGACAGAAAAGCCGCATCTTTCATCGGAATGCTGCTTTGATAGCAGTAACGGTTGATCACCCAAGCACGCACTTCGGTAATAGTGCTTTCACCGCCATGCAAACGCACATGAAACGGATGCTTGTCGTGATAGCGTTCCTGTCCGATTGCCAACAATCTTGCGTGAAACTCTTCTTTGCTTGCAGCCGGTTTCATAAACTGATCTCCTTGCCATCAAAGGCAATTTCAAACCCGCTGTCTTCGACAAGTTTGCGCTCAGCGCCATCGCGCCAGACAGGGTTGGTATTATTAATATGGACGTAAATCTTGCGGGACACCGCACATTTTTCCAGCGCTTTCAGGCTGCCGTCATCACCAGACATGGAAATATGCCCCATCCGCTTACCGGTCTTGATACCGGTGCCGGATTTCAGCATTTCATCATCGCTGAACAACGTGCCATCGAAATATAAAATATCGGCACCATCAATGCGCTGTAAAAGATCATTACGCACGACCGCGCAACCGGGAACATAATAAATCCGGTGATCGTCCGTTACCATTTCCACGCCGACTGTTTGCTCGCCTTCCAGTTCCGTATCGACATGATCCCCCTCCATAAAGAGCGGCACCTTACCCGGAACTGCAAAAAGCTTGGCTTTAATGCCAGGAACAAGCGTGAAAGTTTCATTAAGCGCGATGATTTCTTGGCTGACAAACGCCGGATCAAGCGCGCGAAAAATTGGATTCTCGGCGAGGACATCACGGATGGCTGCCGTCATCACCAAACGGAAAGCCTGCTTCTCACGCAAGGTCAAAAGACCCGCAATGTGATCCAGATCACCATTGGTGAGAAGCACTGTGTTAACCGGATTATCACGCAAACTTCGAGGATGGAGTGCCGGCGTATCAATCAATTGCTGCCTGATATCAGGGGAAGCATTGAGAAGTGCCCAGTTTTCACCGTCAGAAGTTACCGCGAGTGAAGATTGTGTCTGTGGAGGAATTCCCTGCGGAGAGGGTAAGCGTGCTAACTGGCAGTTTTGACAACCACAATTCCATTGAGGGAGGCCGCCGCCAGCAGCGGCCCCAATCACGATCGAACGAAATGTCGTCATGATCAAATTTCAATGCTTAACATTGAGAATTCCGTTCCTGTTACTTAGAACAGAACCGGTTCATCACCGTCACCGGCTGCATAACGGCAGATTTCCATAGCGCAGCTGACTTCAATGAACAAAGGTGCATGCCAAGACATGTTTTTCATCCCATCTAAATTAACAAATGTGGTTAGTACGCCTTTATATTAAAGGACTTAACGTTTTTTAGATAGTGCTGATCTTTATCTTTTTTAACGATCCACACACATAAGCGTGAAACTTATCATTGTTCATGAAGCTTTTGCATGGCAGTATGCGTTTTATCACTACCCGACCCAGCGCGGCTATGAAGAGTGACAATTTTAAAACAAAGCCTTATCAATCAATTTAATTGATTAAAATATTTAAACTATAAATTAATTAAGAAATAAAACCGCAACTCCCAAGCGAGGTACAAAATGAACATAAAAGATATGACTGGTTTTGACAAATTTTTAACGCCGACACTGATTGCTGTCGTTTATTGGATCGGTAATGTTGGCATTGCATTTGCAGCCATCAGAACCATTCTGTCAGCTTATAGCTACATGGGAGGTGGTTTTTTTAAAATTATCGGCAGTTTAATTTTCTTTATTATCGGTCTGATTTTCTGGCGCGTTATATGCGAAGGCATCATACTTTCCTTCCGCATCTATGACCGTTTAACAGAAATCAGAGATCGTTTGCCGCGCAATTAATTTTTACCGATCAATGGTGGCAATCATTACTTTGTGATCATTGCCACCATTTATAATCTTTTTAATAATCTCTATTTCTTATTACATTCCTTTTTCTTGAAGCTACTCAGCCCCATTTAAGTCAAAACATGCTTGAATATGCGCCGGACAGACGCAATAAGCATTCAACGCAATGATTGTTGCGCTCATGCGCAAAAGAGACAAAGAATGAAAAGAACGGGCTGATATGAAAGTTAAAGACGTCGATATTCTCATCATTCCCGGTTATACCAATTCCGGCCCTGACCACTGGCAGTCACGCTGGGAGCAAAGACTTTCCACCGCGCGCCGTGTTGAGCAAAAAGAATGGTCAAAGCCGGTTCGTAAAGACTGGGTTGAGGAAATTGTCAAAGCGGTAGAAGCCGCCGAGAAACCCGTTGTGCTGGTTGCACATTCGCTTGGTGTTGCTGCGGCCATCCATGCTATTCCACAGATTAAAGACAAGGTCGTCGGTGCATTTTTTGTAGCACCTCCGGATGTGGCCAATGAAAAGATACGCCCGCGCCATCTGATGACATTCGGCCCTTATCCACGCGAACGTTTGCCCTTCCCGACATTGGTGGTTGTCAGCCGCAATGATCCGTTTTCAGATTTTGAAACGGCAGAGGCCATTGTCAATGATTGGGGCGCAATGCTCTTGGACGCCGGTGAAGCAGGACACCTGAACAGTGAGAGCGGCCACGGCCCATGGCCGGAGGGCTCAATGGTTTTTGCCCAGTTCCTGAACCAGATTTAAAGCAAACCCAGCTCTGCCAATTCTCGTCTGAGTTCCGCTGGCAGGGCTGC
Source organism: Paenochrobactrum pullorum (assembly GCF_041929845.1). Lineage (NCBI taxonomy): Bacteria > Pseudomonadati > Pseudomonadota > Alphaproteobacteria > Hyphomicrobiales > Brucellaceae > Paenochrobactrum > Paenochrobactrum pullorum. Next base: position 1,254,472 of record NZ_JBHEEH010000001.1, on the reverse strand, counting down.
TCGGCCGTTCTTACCTGCGGCCTCATCAAGAGGCGCATCTTCTGCGCTCAAATAACGCCAGCCCTGAAATGCACGACGCGGTTGCCATTCAGTCGGAATGATTTTCGGCTCCAGCACCAGATGGCAGCGATTAATACCTTCATCATCGGTAAAGGTGCGGATTTCCAGCAAACGCTGACGGCACTGGATATTGCCTTTAATCACCCAGTAAAGCGAACCACCATCGAGCAATTCTTCCACGCGCTTGGGCACCATGCGCGTGGTGTGAAACTGCTCCGGCAGCAGGCCAGCCGCGCGCTTTTCCTCCAGCCGGAAATCAATCCAGGCTGCAAGCGTTTCAATACTGTCGCAGCCGACACATAATTTAACCAGATTTAATGCCATGGCTCAGATGTAACTACTCATTTCAATAATCACAAATGTGATGCTTAACATTCCACCACATTAACGGCCAAACCGCCGAGACTAGTTTCCTTATAGCGTTCATTCATATCATTCCCGGTCTGACGCATGGTTTCGATACAAGCATCCAGCGGCACAAAATGCTTGCCGTCGCCCTTCATCGCCAAGGAAGCAGCCGTTACTGCCTTGACCGCACCGAGCGCGTTACGCTCGATACATGGCACCTGCACGAGACCAGCAACCGGATCGCAAGTCATGCCTAAATGATGCTCAAGCGCGATTTCAGCGGCATTTTCGATCTGCGCAGGTGTACCGCCCATCACCGCCGCCATACCGGCAGCCGCCATTGCAGAAGCCGACCCCACCTCACCTTGACAGCCAACTTCTGCACCGGAAATCGACGCATTATGCTTGATAATGCCGCCAATTGCTGCAGAGGTAAGCAAAAAGTCTCGAATGTCTTTTTCCGTTGCATCCTCGTGGAAATGCAGGAAATAGCGCAGTACAGCTGGCACTACACCGGCCGCGCCATTGGTTGGTGCGGTAACGACACGACTGCCAGAGGCATTTTCTTCATTCACCGCCATCGCGTAAACCGAAAGCCAATCATTGGCCAAAAGCGGATTGTGGCGATTATTGCGCCATTCGTCCTGTAACTTATCGTTGAGATGACGGGCACGGCGCGGCACATTCAGTCCGCCCGGCATAATGCCGTCATTGCTAAGCCCGCGATCAATACAAGAGCGCATCGCTCCCCAGATTTTATCAAGGCCCGCATCAAGCTCCTCAGCCGACATACGGGTTTCTTCGTTCTTGCGCTTCATCTCGGCAATCGACAAGCCGCTCTTATCGGCCATTTTGAGCATTTCAGCCGCATTATTGAACGGATAAGGCACATTGCCTGAAGCAGCTTTTTTGCCCTTAGTGCTTTTCATTTGCTCAAGCTCTTCTGCGGTCACAACAAAACCACCACCGACAGAATAATAAATCCGGCGCAGCAAAACACGGTCGTTTTTATCCAGCGCTTCAAAAGCCATACCATTGGCATGTCCCGGCAGCGGAATTTTACGCTCCAACACCAAATCAACCGCCGGATCGAACGCATAGACCGGATGGCCCGGAGCATTTAGTTTTTTCTCTTGTTTGACGCGCTGAAGCTGCGCTTCCATCTCGTCGGGATCAATCTGATCGGGCACATTGCCGCAAAGCCCCAAAACCACGGCACGGTCAGTTGCGTGCCCTACCCCTGTGAAAGCGAGCGATCCATGCATATAGGCTTTCAAGCGATGCACTTTGGTTTGAGTCGGGCGTGGCCATTGTCCGTCACGGACTTCAAGCAGAAACATATTGGCAGCCGTCATCGGCCCCATCGTGTGGGAGCTGGATGGACCAATGCCGATTTTATAAAGATCAAAGACGGATAAAAACATTAAAATGCCCAAAAAATTCGTGCGTAAGCTACAGATGAGAAGCATCAGGTCGCACTTCAAGCGCGACACTTACATTATCATGACCATAAAGTCTCTTTAATGGCATGCCAGCTTTCTTTATCCGGTGCGGCAATCAGGCCACCATCGACATGCTCGGGCAAATAGCGGCTACCATCAAAACGTGCACTATAACCGCCAGCTTCTGTATGAATGAGCGAACCGGCCAGATGATCCCACGGCATCAATTTGTTGTAGACAGCAAAATGGGCATGTCCATCAGCAAGCAGACGATATTCATGGGCTGCGCAGCGATAGCCGATCTGCGACATGAATTTGGCCTGATTGCCAGCAATTTTCGAGCGCAACGGCTCCTGCATATATTGCCATGAAACAGACCCCAACATTTGCGAAACGTCTTTAGGCGCGGCTACTTTAAGCGCGCGATGATGGGCAGCTTGTACATGATAAGCACCGCCGCCGCGAACCGCCATGATATAATCCTGCCCCATCGGGTCATAGATAATACCGGCAACAGTTTCCCCTTTAGCAATTACCGACATCATAACACCAAAAAGCGGAACGCCAGAGGCGAAATTATAAGTGCCATCAACCGGATCAATCACAAAAGCCAGATCCGCATCGTGCAAGTTATCTAGGCTTGCAGTACCTGCCGACACTGCCTCTTCACCCAGCATAATAGCGTCAGGATATTTTTGGCTCAAAATGCGGGTGATATATTTTTCCGCATTGATATCGGCTTCGGTCACAAGGTCATAGGCTGTGGTCTTTTGTTTGATATCACCGGCATCAAGTTTACGGAAACGTGGCATAATTTCAGCCTTTGCGGCATCCGCCAAAACACCGGCCAACCAATCAATTTCATTCTCGTTAAATGTCACAGCCCTCACCCTTTTTATTTATCCGAAGATATCATTAATCCTGCAAAATCGAACAATTTACGATCCAGCATATGGCTTGGGCGAATATTGCCCAATGCCTTGATCATCGTCTCTTTACGTCCCGGCATCCGCTTTTCAATGTCCGTCAACATAGCCTTCATCGCATTGCGCTGTAAGCCATCCTGCGAGCCGCACAAATCACACGGAATGATTGGAAATTGCATCAGATCGGCAAATTTGACCAGATCTTCTTCTGCGACATATGAGAACGGACGCAATACCTTCAAATCACCTTCATCATTGACAAGTTTCGGTGGCATAGAAGCCAATCGACCGCCGTGAAAAAAATTCATGAAGAAAGTTTCAAGAATATCTTCGCGGTGATGTCCCAGCACCAATGCGCTGCACCCCTCTTCACGTGCCACGCGGTAAAGATTACCGCGGCGCAAGCGCGAGCAAAGCGCACAATAGGTCTGATTTTCAGGCACTTTGTCGGTGACGATCGAATAAGTGTCCTGATATTCAATCCGGTGCGCGATGCCGTATTTATTCAAGAAATCAGGCAGGATATGTTTCGGAAAATTTGGCTGCCCCTGATCAAGGTTGCAAGCCAGAATATCGACCGGCAATAACCCGCGCCATTTCAGCTCCAGCAACACCGTCAAAAGACCGTATGAATCCTTGCCACCCGAAAGACCGACCAGCCAGCGTTCACCCGGTTTGACCATAGAAAAATCATCCAGCGCCTGCCGTGTCAAACGTAACAATCTTTTACGCAACTTGTTGAATTCAACAGTTGAAGGAATATCACGAAACAGCGGATGGCATCCCTCTGTCGAGCTTTCCTCATCACGCAAATCTGTGTCACTTGATATCGTTTCTACGGCGCTCATTTCCGGCCTCTTGTCTTTCGTCACTCTCATATAAAAAAGCCGCCCGATGGTAAACCTTCGGGCGGCTTTTTTAAGTTCTTAAATTCTAATTCAGATTAACGTGAATAGAATTCGACAACCAGATTTGGTTCCATCTGAACTGCGTATGGTACGTCAGCAAGAGTTGGAACGCGTGAGAAAGTTGCAACCATTTTGTTGTGGTCAACTTCTACGTAATCAGGAACATCACGTTCAGCCAATTGAACAGCTTCGAGAACAATCACGAGCTGCTTTGACTTTTCACGAACTTCAATCACATCACCGGCTTTAGCGCGGTATGACTGAATGTTTACACGACGACCGTTTACGTTAACGTGACCGTGGTTGATGAACTGACGTGCAGCAAAAATTGTCGGAACAAATTTTGCACGATAAACGATTGCATCCAGACGGGATTCCAGCAAGCCAATGAGGTTTTCACCGGTATCGCCTTTACGACGAGCGGCTTCTTCATAGGTTTTGCGGAACTGCTTTTCGGAGATATCACCGTAGAAGCCTTTGAGCTTCTGCTTGGCGCGCAGCTGTACGCCGTAGTCAGACAGCTTGCCCTTACGGCGCTGACCGTGCTGACCTGGGCCGTATTCACGACGGTTTACAGGGGATTTAGGACGACCCCAGATGTTTTCGCCGAGACGACGGTCAATTTTATACTTGGAAGCTTCGCGCTTACTCATCGCATTTCCTTCAAAATAAACAAAGTGGTATCCGTTTTGACACGAGATACCAATTCAGGAAACGCGCCCTCCTCTGTTTTTGAAATTCAAAAACTGACAGGACAAAGCGCGCAAGCAATGCGTCTTTATCCACGGGACACGTTGTGAAACACAAGAATCTGAGATACTCATGTTGAGCGGGCTTTTAATCTTGATAGGTCTGGTTTGTCAAGGTGAAGCTTCAATAACTTCAATCCGAATGCACGACAAAATTGATAAACGATTTTGCCTCACTTGGCACCGACTTAAAAAAATCACAATTCAAGCACTCACTATATTGGTTTATTAATAGATATTAGCTTGACGATAAAGGATATAAGCCATGAATAAAAGAAAGATTATTCTAGCATGTGGTTTTTCTGTTTTTATTTGCAGCGCTGCACTTGCCGCCTCTCCTCCCAAAAAATCCGCCGACTTCAACGGCAATTATAAAACACTCACACAAGATCAAAAAGTCGACCCGCAACTCGCCACCTGTATTGCAACCGGCTATGATCTTGTGAAAAAGGATAAGAAATTCGACCGCCTTGGTTTTACACAAGACGGGATTGGTAAAACAAAAGTCAAGCAAGCCAAAACATCACAATCAGAACTGACAATCCGCGGTCAGGCGCGCGACCGCAAATCCAGCCAGTGGCAGGATATTGCCCTGCATTGCAGCATGAAAAACGGTGCTGTCAAAAACATCACAATCGGCAAATAATGATACATAATGAAAAGGCCGGAGATATCGTTCCGGCCTTATTTTTGATCCCTCAGGCGTTCACATCATTGCGACTGACGCTTGTTTTATTGAAAGCTTTTTCCAAGCCTTCATCGCGACCATAAATATCATCATAATAACGGATTTGACCGCTGGCTTCATCCAACCATGCGGTAAAGTAAGCCACGTAAACCGGCATTGGCTCCGGCACTTTGATGCCCCGCTCGTTTTTACCAAAATACGGTTTCAAATCCTCGACATTTTTGCCCAGTACCGCTGCCGCCATATCACGTGGACGTTCAAGACGGATACACCCATGACTGAGCGCGCGCATGTCACGTTTAAAGTAAGATTTAGCAGGTGTGTCATGCATATAAATGTCATGATTATTCGGGAACAAAATTTTCAATTCACCCAGCGAATTATCAAGGCTTGGCTTTTGACGGATGCCAACATGGCTTTTACCCGCAGCAACACTCGCCCAATTAACACTTGAGGCCGGGATAACTTTACCATCAGCATAAACCTCATAGCCATTGCGCGAAAGATAGCTGCTATCACGCATAATTTTCGGCAACATCTCGTTGAGGATGATAGAACGCGGCACCCCCCATGAAGGATTAAACACCACAGTCTGAATTTTATTATAGAAGAAATAGGTCTGATTGGTGCGCGAACCTATAACGATATTCATCGCCTGCGTTTCTTCGCCTTTATCGTAGAAATATGCGCGATAAGCCGGCTGATTTATGAATGCATAACGACCACCAAATTCATGCGGCAACCAACGCAAACGCTCCATCGAATAAATCAAACGATCACGCTTGACGGAAGTCAACTCGCCTTGCAGGGCTGCCACAGTGCTGCGGCCAATCACACCATCCGGCGTATTACCGGTGAGGCTTTGATAATCTTTGATTGCTGCAACCAGTTCAGGTTCATATTTATCGCTATTAGCATTTTGCTGCAAAACAGTTTGATAGCTATTGAGAAAGCCTGCCGGTGCTTTTTTCAGCAAAACAGCAATGACATTACGCATTTCGCTGTTTTCTTGTCCCGGCTTGATAAGCACATCGCTGGAGATGCGAATTTCATGACTTTCCGGCTTGAGCTTCGCAAGCTCTGTTTTGAGTGACTGATACCATTTGTTTTGCGGCTGGAAACTGTAAAGAAAATCAGCCGCATCTTGCTGATCGGCCAAAGCTTTCAACACTTGAGCAGGCTGTACACGGCCACGCGGCAAATCATGATAACCATCCAAGAGATTGGCGATAACACGCCCTTCACCGGCATCAATTGCATAACGCAATGCACGTGCAGACATGGTCACTTCAAAATTTGCCAATTTCTGCAAACGTTCCGCATCACTGTCATCAGCAGTAAGCCCAATTTCTTCGACCGCATAATCTTTGGGATTCAGGCCATCTTCAGCGGCATTATCGAAAAATGCCAATAGTTTTTCAGCGCGCGCTGTCGCACCATTCTCATCAATCCAGAGCAGTTGCTGCTGATTGATATAAAAATCTGCAAGCGCCTCAACGACAGGTTTTTCGGCCATAATTTGGCTTGCAACCAAATGCGGTTTCAGGCTTTCAAAAAGATGAGTAGCAGACAGCGGTGTTTCGTCAGAAACTGCTGATGGGGAAGTTTCTGACGAAGCCACATCAATTGCCGCAGTTGTCACCTCATCGTTGAATTTTGAAAAATCAACGCGCACCAGTTTTTCTGGTTTATAATCATAAATTTTAGGTCCGGAAACTTTAACGCTCGCAACCGGAGGCTTTGGCACCGCAGATGTCTTCACAGAATTATTCTTCAAAACTGGCAGCATTGGAGCGGGTTGCACCTTATCGGCAACGGGTGCTTGCTTTTTTTGAAAAAGCTCAAGCAATGTATTGGCGGCATAGGCTGGTGATACAGGCGCATGCAGCATGATGACAAAACCTGCCAGCAAAGCGGCGCGCGCCACAGAATGCTTTAAACAAAGTTTCTGTCTGGCATGATTGCTCATCATAAAATACCTGCCTGCTTCATACGTCTAAACCTGCATAAACCATATGCGTTGATAGCGTATTTTAACTTTAATCCAGTGTAGAAACGCTTAACGAGCAATCGGGCTTAAAAAATAAATCCCCACATTGATGCCAGTCATTTTCCATCAGGAACAATCTGCCGCAGTGGATTATTCGTCTTCACCGGATAAAAGCGGAGCAAATTTATAAAGCGCAGGGACATAATCCTTAGTGCGCGACTGGTGAGGTATAAAATGGCTGATTTAAGCGCCGCCGATCTTTTTCCGCTCGGCAAAGATAAAACTGAATATCGCAAACTGACATCCGATTATGTTTCGGTGGAAACATTTAAAGGACAAGAAATTCTGACCGTTGCGGAAGAAGGCTTGCGTCTTTTGTCAGAGGCTGCTTTTTCAGACATCAACCATCTGTTGCGCCCAAGCCATCTCAAACAACTCGCCAATATTTTACAAGATCCGGAAGCAACCGATAATGACCGTTTCGTCGCTTACGATCTTTTGAAAAACGCCAATATTGCAGCGGGCGGTATTTTGCCGATGTGTCAGGATACCGGCACAGCTATCATCATGGGTAAAAAAGGCCGTCGCGTCTGGACAGAAGGCGGTGACGCCGATGCTCTTGGTGCTGGTGTCCTGGATGCTTATAACAAGAAAAATCTGCGTTACTCACAGCTCGCGCCGCTTTCAATGTTTGAAGAAAAAAACACCAAGAACAATCTGCCGGCGCAGATCGACATTTATCAGGAAGGTGAAGACGCTTATAAATTCCTGTTTGTCGCCAAAGGTGGCGGTTCGGCCAATAAAACATTCCTGTTTCAAGGTACACCTTCACTTCTCACCCACGATCGCATGATCGAGTTTTTGAAAGAAAAAATCCTCACCCTCGGAACCGCTGCCTGCCCGCCTTACCATCTGGCGATTGTGATCGGCGGCACCTCTGCTGAAATGAACCTCAAAACCGTAAAGCTTGCTTCCACCCGTTATTTGGACGAGCTACCGACTGAAGGCTCAGAAACCGGCCACGCTTTCCGTGATCTGGAAATGGAAAAAGAAATCCATAAACTGACCCAGTCGCTTGGTGTCGGCGCCCAGTTTGGCGGCAAATATTTCTGCCATGATGTGCGTGTTATCCGCTTGCCGCGTCATGGCGCTTCATTGCCAATCGGCCTTGGCGTTTCCTGTTCGGCTGACCGTCAAGCCAAGGCAAAAATCACTAAAGAGGGCATCTTCCTTGAGCAGTTGGAAACCAATCCGGCGCAGTATATGCCTGAAATTGACGAGGAAAAGCTTTCATCCCATGTGGTGAAGATTGATCTTAACCAACCGATGGATCAGATTTTAAAAGAATTATCACAACATCCTGTAAAGACACAGCTTTCTCTCTCCGGCTCTATCATTGTAGCGCGCGATCTGGCGCATGCGAAAATCCGTGAACGGTTGGAAAATGGCGAATCCATGCCGGACTATTTCAAAAACCACCCGATCTATTATGCAGGGCCTGCCAAAACACCAACCGGCTATGCGTCCGGTTCTTTTGGCCCGACTACGGCAGGACGTATGGATTCTTACGTGGACCAGTTCCAGTCTTATGGCGGCTCGATGGTGATGCTTGCCAAGGGCAATCGTTCACGTCAGGTGCGTGATGCTTGCGGCAAGCATGGTGGTTTTTATCTCGGCTCCATTGGCGGCCCTGCCGCACGTCTGGCACAAGACTGCATCAAAAAGGTCGAAGTGGTTGAATATCCGGAACTCGGCATGGAAGCCATCTGGCGCATTGAAGTTGTTGACTTCCCTGCCTTCATCGTCATCGACGACAAGGGCAACGACTTTTTTAAAGAGTTGAACCTCAGCTAATTGCTTGCCAAGTGACAATAAAAAGCCGGAAATTTCTTTCCGGTTTTTTATTTTTAAAATCGTGAAGCCCGCGACAAACCTTTTTCAGCCAATTCGTCCAGATAAGCTTGCCAGAGTGTATCGTGTTCAGCACCAAGCTTGTGCAGATATTTCCATGTGAACAAGCCGCTGTCATGCCTGTCATCAAAAACAATACGCACCGCATAATTGCCGATAGGCTCAATCCGGCTGATTGTCACATTGCGTTTGCCGCCAATGGTTTTTCGCTGTTCCGGCGAATGTCCCTGCACTTCCGCGGACGGTGATAAAACCCGCAGCATTTCAGCTCTCAATGCATAAGAATTGCCATTATCAAAACTGATATTGAGCACATGGCGGTCTTGTGAGACCCGTAACTCCACCGGCCAGATATCACTCACAAAACTGCTCCTATCAATATTTTGTTTGCGCGCAAGATTTACGCGCAATTGCCCTCAATCACAAGGCATGAGCCAACAGCTATGATAAGTGGTGCTCAAATGATTTTGATTGCTGGACAGATGATGCTCCAAGCCTTATCTCTTAATATGAGGGCAATGCATAATAATAACGAGCTTTTTCGATGCCAATATGGAAAAAAACACCTGAACCGGAGACTTACGCTCCAATGATTGATCCGTTTGATCGGGTTATCAATTATTTGCGCGTTTCAGTAACCGACAGATGTGACTTCCGCTGCACATATTGCATGGCCGAACATATGACTTTCCTGCCGCGCAAAGATTTGCTTAGTCTTGAAGAACTTGACCGCCTTTGCAGTACATTCATTGCCAAGGGTGTCAAAAAATTAAGGCTTACCGGCGGCGAACCTTTGATGCGCAAAAACATCATGCATCTCATCGGTGAGCTTTCGCGCCACTTGAAGAGCGGCGCATTGGAAGAGCTGACACTTACCACCAATGGCTCACAATTATCGCGCTTTGCCGGTGAGTTGAAGGAATGCGGCGTAAAACGCATCAATGTTTCCATCGATACTTTAGATAGTGAGAAGTTTCGGGCAATCACGCGCTGGGGCAATCTGGATCAGGTATTGGCCGGAATTGATGCCGCTTTGGAAGCTGGATTGCATGTCAAACTCAACACGGTAGCGCTCAAAAATTTCAACGAACATGAAATTCCCTCCATGCTGCGCTGGGCACATTCACGCGGCATGGATATGACCCTCATCGAGACCATGCCTTTGGGCGAAATTGATATTGACCGCACCGATCAATATCTGCCGCTTTCCAAAGTCAGGCAAAATCTGCAACAAGAATTTACACTAGAGACAATTGATTACCGCACCGGTGGCCCTGCCCGCTATTACAAAATTGCCGAGACAGGCGGAAAGCTTGGCTTTATCACGCCGCTCACCCATAATTTTTGCGAGAGCTGCAACCGTGTGCGGATAACTTGTACCGGCACGCTTTTCATGTGTTTGGGGCAAGAAGATGCAGCAGATTTGCGCGAAACACTGCGTATGTCGGAGGGCAATGAACTTCTCAGCCGTGCAATTGATGAAGCCATTTCGCGCAAACCCAAAGGCCATGATTTTATCATTGATCGCCGTGACCAACGCCCTGCACTGTCACGCCATATGAGCATGACCGGCGGATAGCCCGCGCCTTTTCTTGATACTGTTTTTGAATTCCGGATACCAATAACAACGATAAAAATGAAAGCCTTGCCGTGGTAAACTCTGCCAATCTGCGCGCCGGTATCTACATGATGATTGCGATGGGTTTGTTTACCATCGGTGACAGTATCACCAAACTTTTGGCACAAGAGATGAATGGCGGACAATATATGCTCGTGCGCGGGCTCTTTGCCACCGCTATCATCACCGCGTTGGCTTGGTATCAAGGCAATCTGCGCAAAATTGATTATCATCCAATGGTTATCTTGCGTGTCGGTGCAGAAGTGGTTGCTGCAATTACTTATATTTATGTATTGAAATTTGTTTCGCAGGCTTTTGCCTCATCCATCTTTCAAGCCGTTCCGCTTTTCGTCACTATTGGTGCCGCCGTTTTCTTGCGGGAAACCGTTGGTTGGCGGCGCTGGACATGCATTCTTGTCGGCCTTGTTGGTGTTTTGATCATCATTCGCCCCGGCGGTAATGAAGTTGCCGGTGTGGCAAGTATTGCTTTATTACTTCTAAGCGTATTGGCCGCCGCCGTACGTGATCTTGCGACACGCCGCGTACCAGATACAGTTCCAACGCTTTATCTCTCGACACTCACCACCGTTGCCACAACCATGGTCGGTGCAGCCATCATCGTTCCAATGGGCGGCTGGGCACCTTTAACTGTCAACAGTGTATTTCTTTGTATCGTGGCTGCTGTCTTACTGCTGATCGGCTATAGTTTTATTATTATGGCAATGCGACAGGGCGAAATATCATTTGTTTCCCCTTTCCGCTACACCAGTCTGTTATGGGCCATCATTCTCAGCACGATTGTTTTTCATGAACCACCAGATTTATGGACAATTGCCGGTGCGCTCATTGTTGTCAGCAGCGGCGTTTATATGATCTATCGTGAAAGCGTCCTCAATAAACGCGAAAAACAACGCAGCACCCTCGCCTCCATTCCAACGGGGATCGATCCGTCATGAGCAAAATTCAAGCGCATCAAATTCCGGTTGTCATACTGGCAGGCGGACGCTCCAGCCGCATGCAGGCGGAAGGTTTAAGCGGCGATAAATACATGCATTTACTGGATGGTAAACCGGTGATTGCTCATCTGATCGATCGATTGCAACCACAAACTGACGATATTGCACTTAATGTCAATTCTGATCAAAACGATCTGTCGCAATTCAACCTGCCGGTCATTGCCGATCAGTTTGCCTATAATTCAGGGCCTTTAGCCGGAATTCTGACCGCCATGAATTACGCAAAAAAACATCCGCTGGTTTTAACAGCTGCTGCAGATACGCCATTTATTCCTGCAAATCTTATCGAAAAAATGTGGGCAGCACAAAATACACAACAAGCAGATGTGGTTTTTGCATCCTCCCATCATAAGACCCACCCGACTTTTGGCTTATGGCGCACAGAAAATGCTGCTAAATTACAGCAGTGGCTGCAACAAGGACACAAACCAAGCATTATGCATTTTGCATCATATTTGCAAAGCACCACGTTTGATTTTCCTTTTGAACCCTTAAAAAATGGCGGGTTATTAGACCCTTTTTTCAATATCAATGAGCCCGCAGACCTTGTCAAAGCGCGAGAATTACAAAAGCAATTAGAACTATGACTAAACAATCCTTTGCAACACCTGTCTTTGGTATCACCGGCTGGAAAAATGCTGGTAAAACCACAATGACGGAACGCTTGGTGATCGAATTGACACGAAGGGGATGGCGTGTATCGACCATCAAGCATGCCCACCATGATTTTGACATTGATATAGAAGGCACAGATTCATGGCGGCACAGAAAAGCTGGCGCAGGCGAAGTGGCTGTTGTTTCTGCAAAGCGATTTGCGATTATTCATGAAAATAATAATGGGCCAGAGCCTTCATTAGATGATATTTTGGCCAGATTATCACCAACTGATCTGGTATTGGTGGAGGGCTACAAACAAGGCTCTCACCCCAAACTTGAAGTGATCCGGCATGAAAGCCAAAACCGCATGCCGATCTATCACGACAATAAAACGGTTATTGCTTTGGCCTCGGATATCGACGCATCCACATTTGAAAACAAAGCAACACGCTCATTTTTTTCAATCGATGATATCACAGCCATTGCCGATTTCATTGAAGCTTTTTGTGACTTGAAAAGCCACTGATTCCCATCAACGCTATTTTCTCGGCTATTAAAAATTAGCGTCTAAGTCTTTGGTATTAGAGGCTCATCATTATGTCTTTTTACTCGTCAAAAAAGCAGCATACAGCCCATAATTTACGGCATTTTGCTCAAGTTATTGCGATATCCTATTTTTAAATTTTATTTAAAGCAAGAAAACTGAATACGGCTTGCCTTTTGCCTGAAAATAATGGGAATATCTGAGTATAAAGAAGCATCTGCTTTCAGACATGTCTTTTCATGAAAACGAGAACCATTCATGAAAAGAAGTGTTTAAAAACAATGATAAACGACGGCCTTCATACGCATCATCGTAGACAAAGGCCGCATACGAAAAGAGGGAAAAATGCGTCTATCAAAAGGTATGACTTGTGCCGTTTCGGCTTTTGCTTTCGCACTCAGCCTCAGTGCTGCTGGTGTTACCACTGCGTCTGCTGAAGAACCTTTGAAGCTAAAAATTGCGTCTGAGGGCGCTTATCCGCCATTCAACTTCATCAAACCTGATGGTACATTATCCGGCTTTGATGTCGATATCGCCCATGCTCTTTGTGAAGAGATGAAGGCAGAGTGTGAATTTATCACACAAGAATGGGACGGTGCTATTCCGGGTCTGCAAGCCGGCAAATTTGACGCTTATTTCGCATCAATGTCGATTACAGATGAACGTAAAAAACAGGTGGATTTCAGCGGAAAATATTATAATACCCCTCCGGGTATTGCAGTTCCAAAAGACAGCACCATTACCGGTATGACCAAAGAGGATCTGGCGGGTAAAACCATTGGTGTGCAGGTTTCAACCACGCACGCCAATTATTCTGAAAAAACCTTCACCGATAGCGACATTAAAGCTTATCCGACAGCCGAAGAATATCGTCTCGATATGGCGAATGGTCGTCTGGATGCTGTCAATGATGATAGCGTTACCTTGATGGAGTGGCTCGACACACCGGATGGCGCTTGCTGTAAATTATTAGGCACTTTCCCGCCTGTTGTGGAAATTCATGGCCCTGGCGTTGGTGCAGCCATCAAAAAAGGCCGCCCTGATTTGCAAGAGAAGCTTTCTGCGGCGATCAAAGCCATTCGCGCCAACGGAAAATATAAAGAAATCAACGACAAATATTTCTCGTTTGATGCCTATGGCGCAGAAGACTGATCAATGAATAAACGGCCTTTCTTTCATACAGGAAAGGCCGTTTTTGCTTAAGATACCAAATAAGCAGGCCATAGAACCAGCGCGCGGGTTCGCTTTATTAAATTTAAGCCCCCGCGAAATATGAGAAAGAAAAGGCGCATGAGCGCATGGATTATTATTTAAGTTTAATTAGTTTTGGGCCGGACGGATGGGCAAGCAATATTTTATCCGGTCTCGTGATTACTGTTTCACTGGCAGTTGCCACTTTGCCCATTGGCCTCGCACTCGGTTTTATCGTGGCCTTGGGCAAACAATCACCCGAACCGTCTCTGCGTCTTGCTTCCAATATTTATACAACCATTTTTCGTGGACTGCCTGAACTTCTCACACTGTTTCTGGTTTATTTTGGCGCGTCTTTGCTCGTGCAAAAATTGGTTGATGCGTTAAGCCTTAATATTCAAATCGAAATCAATTCCTTCATGGCAGGCATGATGGCTTTGGGTTTTGTTTTCTCGTCTTACTCAAGTGAAGTGTTTCTGTCAGCTTTCAGAGCTATTCCCGCCGGTCAATATGAAGCAGGTTACGCCATCGGCTTGTCCAAATGGCAGACCATGCACAAGATCATATTTCCGCAATTGATCCGTATCGCCCTGCCCGGCCTTGCCAATCTTTGGCTGGTTTTGCTCAAAGACACATCGCTTGTCTCTGTCATTTCACTTGCGGATATTATTCGCCAAACATCCATAGCGGCGCGCGTAACCAAAGAACCGTTTCTATTTTATGGCCTTGCCTGTCTGCTCTATCTCATATTAGCGATTATTTCCTCTTATTTCATCAACAAGATTGGTGATTGGGCAAGCAATAATAAAAAGGAAGGCAAAGCATGAGCAAGCACATGTCTTCCACCGCTATGAAACGCACCGATGAGGAATGTCTGGCACCACCTGCAATAAAACGTGGCTGGTCAAAGGCGCGTATTAGCGGTTATGTGCTCATGGGCATTTGGCTGATCATGTTTATCGGACTTGCCATTTATCTATTTAATTCTTGGCAGATAGATCTGGTTCAAACCTATGCTCCGCGCTATTGGTCAGGCCTGCTCACCACATTAAAACTTGTTTTCATATCCATTTTTCTCGGCGCTATCGTTTCACTGCCGGTCGCAGCAGCGCGCATGTCCAATTCGAAGATTTTGCAATGCATTTCTTATGCTTATGTCTATTTCTTCCGCGGCACGCCGCTGCTCGCACAAACATTTTTGATCTATTACGGCTTCGGCACTTTCCGGCCTTTTCTGGAAAGTGTCGGCTTGTGGGTATTTTTCCGTGATGCCTGGAACTGTGCCATTCTGGCTTTCACACTCAACACATCTGCCTATCAAGCGGAAATTTTGCGCGGCGCCATTCAAAGTGTCGCAGTCGGACAGTGGGAAGGTGCTGCTGCCCTTGGCCTCAATAAGCGAATTACATTCTGGAAGATTATTCTGCCGCAGGCCCTCATTGTGGCTCTGCGCCCTTATGGCAATGAAATCATCCTGATGATCAAAGGTTCAGCAATTGTCGCCATTATCACAGTTTATGATTTAATGGGGGAAACCAGACGTGCCTATTCACGCACTTTTGACTTCCAGACATATCTGTGGGCAGCCGTTTTATATCTTACCATCGTCGAAATATTGCGTCATATTTGGGAATGGATTGAACGCAGGATTACCAGACATCTAAAACGCTAATATGCGTATTTAATGACCTGATATGACAAAACGCAAAGGGAAAAACATGAAAATCTGGGGACGCGATAATTCAGGCAATGTCAAAAAGACGCTTTGGACAGCCGCTGAACTCGGACAGGATGTGGAATATATCCATGCCGGTGGCAAATATGGTGGCCTGGACAATCCTGAATTTCTAAAGCGCAATCCCAACGGCAAGGTGCCGCTTTTGGAAGACGGTATGTTTTACCTTTGGGAATCCAATGTCATTGTGCGCTATCTGGCGGCAAAATATGGCAAAGAAAGCCTTTGGATAGAAGACCCTGCCGAACGTGCAGCCGCTGAAAAATGGATGGACTGGACATCAAATTCCGTTGCACCGCATTTCCGCAATATCATCCAGCATGCAGTGCGTTTGCCGCAAGATGAACGCGACCCGAAAATACTGGAACAATCCGTGGCCGACCTTGCCAAAGTGCTTGAGATTGCCAATGCGCATCTGGCTGATAATGAATGGATGTCCGGCAAAACTTTCGGCATCGGCGACATTCCTTTGGGGGCCAATCTCTATTTATGGTTTGCTTTGCCACTCGACCGTCCATCATTGCCTCATATTGAGCGCTGGTATCAGCAATTGGTGGTACGTCCTCATTATCGTGACCGCGTTATGACCACTATTGAATAATCGGTCAGCAGCAGAGCGGCTCCAATAAAACGAAATCGTTGAACCGCTCTTATTTTTTGTTTTACGTATTATCCGGGAAAAACTGCTCCGTACGTCTTCCGGAAATGCTCAAAAAGGAATTTCTACTATGGCAAAAGTTGCTTATCTCGGTCTTGGGGTTATGGGGTATCCAATGGCCGGTCACCTTAAAAACAAGGGTGGCCATGAAGTAACCGTTTACAACCGGACCACTGGGAAGGCTGAAAAATGGGCCAAAGAATTTGGCGGAATCTTCGCCGCCACACCTGCGGAAGCCGCCAAAGATGCCGATTTTGTTTTTGCCTGCGTTGGCAATGATGATGATTTGCGCTCTGTTACTTTAGGTGAAAATGGTGCTTTTTCATCCATGAAAAAGGGCGCTTTTTTCATTGATAACACCACCGCTTCCGCAGCCATTGCCAGAGAACTTGGTGAAGCGGCACAAAAAGCCGGTTTCAAATTCATGGATGCACCTGTTTCTGGTGGTCAGGCAGGAGCCGAAAACGGCGCACTCACCGTTATGGTCGGTGCAGATGAAAATGATTTCAACACGGCAAAACCGGTGATTGAGGCCTTTGCCCGTTCAGTCGGCTTGATGGGGCCAGTCGGCGCCGGACAATTGGCCAAAATGGTCAACCAGATTTGCATTGCCGGCGTTGTACAAGGTCTGGCAGAAGGTATTCATTTTGGCAAAAAAGCCGGACTTGATATCAGCAAACTGATCGAAGTGCTCTCAAAGGGGGCAGCTGGCTCATGGCAGATGGAAAACCGTCACAAGACCATGGATCAAGGCGAATATAATCACGGTTTTGCTGTGGACTGGATGCGCAAGGATTTAAGCATCTGCCTTGATGAAGCCAACCGCAATGGTGCAATGCTGCCTGTGACAGCGTTGGTCGATCAGTTTTATAAAGAAGTACAAAAACTGGGTGGTGGCCGTTGGGACACGTCTTCTTTGCTTGCCCGACTGGAACAATAATTTTCATCCGGCTCTTTACGTTGCATTGTCGATGATTATCTTTTAATAACTTTCAAAAGAGCCGTTTCGCGGCTCTTTTATTCTTTCCCAACCGACAGCAAATGCTTAATAAGCATCCCTGAATGGCAAACTATTTTGCCCGTAAGCATGCCCGCCGGTTTGTTTTTTTGTATTGGCGAAATAATGTTTGCGAGCTCTAAAAAAACTCCCGTAAATCTGGCTATGATTGCGCTCTTTTTGGGTGGGGTGGCTATCGGAACCTCTCCTATTTTTGTTCGCCTTTCCGAAACCGGTCCACTGGCAACAGCTTTCTGGCGTCTAGCATTAGCATTGCTGCCTTTATTGGCTATCGATAAAATATTTATCACACCGGTGCAAAGAGCGGAAACAACCACTTGGAGTGACTATTTTGAACTTGGTATTCCGGGTTTATTTTTAGCAGGTGATCTGGCGCTCTGGCATGCAGCTCTCAACATCACCACTGTTGCCAATGCGACATTGCTTGCCAATATGGCGCCTATTTTCGTGGCAGCCGGTGCGTGGATATTCTTGGGCATCCGCCCGACCCGCCCTTTTGTCATCGGCCTCATACTTGCTTGTATTGGTTTGGTGGTTTTAAAGGGCGGCGTGGCAGGACTGACTGATGGTCAGGTCAAAGGTGACGGCCTCGCTCTGATAGCGGCAATGTTTTATGCCGGTTATATTTTATTTCTTGGCAAGCTGCGGGCAAAGTTTACCGCCATGCAAATCATGATTGCCAGTACAATCTCCGCCAGCCTTGCCATGCTGATCGTATCTGTGGCGTTTGAAACCAATCTGTTTCCACTGACCCTTTATGGCTGGGGAATTCTCATCGGGCTTGCTCTCATTGCCCATGCAGGCGGTCAGGGGCTAATCACCTATGCTCTGGCCTATCTGCCTGCCTCATTCTCATCGCTGACTTTGCTGATCCAACCGGTTGTGGCTGCCATTCTGGCATGGCTCATCCTTAATGAGCCAATCGGTATGATGCAGATTATCGGCGGTATCATCATTATTTGCGGCATTTTATTTGCTCGCCGCAGCTAATTAAAAAAGCGGCGGCTTCATATTAGAAACCGCCGCTTTGAGTTTACTTATTTGTCTTCAACCCATTCCTTGATGCGGTCAGGGTTTTCTTCAATATATTTATCGACCGCTTTTTCATAAGAAGTTTCCTGCGCATTGAACATCGCAGCTTCCAGCTCATCAATCGGCAGTTTCATCCGTTTCAAGAAACCGGCAGCTTCAGGATTTTCTTCTGAAAAGCCCTGACGCGCCAATACATCGACATGTTCGGCATCGCCTAAAGCTTTTTCCGGATCGTCAATATAACGCAGCTTATATTTACCGAACATCCAATGCGGGCTCCAAGCGGTAGCGACAAACCAACCGTCTTTACGCATTTCACGATCAACAGTTGTGAGCATCGCTGCTTCACTGGAAATCTGTAATTTGTAATTCAAACCATAAGATTTAACCGCTTCTTCCGACAAGCGGGTGAGACCGGCACCCGGATCAATGCCCTGAATCTGGCCTTTCAGTTTTTCCTGAACTTCAGCCTTTTTCAGATCTTCAATCGAGTTAATCTCGCTTTCCGGAATATATGCCGGCACTACCCAGCCAAGCTTTGCGCCCTCATAGACGGGCCCTAAGTTTTCAACCTTGCTTTCCACACGCTTATAATAATCTTCGTGCGTTGCAGGCAGCCATGCCATCATCATCGCGTCCAGATCACCACGGCTTACGCCCTGATAAAGCGGTGCTACATCGGTCTGAACCAGCTCGACCTTCTGGCCATATTTATCTTCGAGAAGCTTGGCTGCGAGCTTGGTAACAAACTCCGCATCAGACCACGGTGCCCAACCCAGTTTTACGGTCTTAGCATCCTGTGCCAATGCTGAAGTTGCCATAGTTCCCGCCAGCAATGCCGCCAGGCTTAGACGTGTCAGTTTCCCAAACATATCTTCTCCTTTTCGGTTTTTATTTTTTAAATGCATCGCTTCATGTGTTCAATTTTTGAAAGAACAATTCAAAAAGTGATGCATAAATTCACTATCAAACAGCTTTTATGCTTCCTGTTTATTCAGCACAGGCTGTTTTTCGTCGCTTCCATTTTTCTTGAAAAAAGCAAGGCGCTTGAGGAAGCCCGAACGCTCCTTGCCAAAACTCTGGGTAATCCGGTCAAGCACGACCGCCAGAATAACCACGGCCAGACCACCTTCAAAACCAGTGCCCACATCAAGGCGCTGAATGCCGGTGAGAACCGTATTACCAAGACCACCCGCACCAATCATGGATGCGATCACTACCATCGACAGCGACAGCATGATGGTCTGATTTACACCCGCCATAATGGACGGCATGGCATTGGGTAATTGTACCTTGAACAGAAGCTGTTTGCCGGTACAACCAAAGGCAAGACCAGCTTCAATAAATTCGCCATCAACCTGACGAATACCAAGATTGGTAAGACGCACCACTGGCGGCATCGAGAAAATAACTGTTGCAATGGTGCCTGGCACAGCGCCAAGACCAAAGAACATCGCAGCCGGAATGAGATAAACAAAGGCCGGCATGGTTTGCATCAGATCGAGCACTGGGCGCGTGATGGTCGCCACTGTTTCACTGCGCGCCATCCAAATGCCGAGCGGTATACCAATCAGCATGGCAATAATTGTTGCCGCCAGCACGAGTGACAGGCTTTGCATCATGCCTGACCAAAGCCCCATATGCAGCACTAGTGCCATCGCGATCAGTGTAAAAATAGCAAATTTTCCACCAACGCGCCACAGGCTGAGCGCTGCCAAAATAATGATGCCAGCCAATGGTGGCAATGACAGCAAGACCTGTTGGATGCTGCCGGTTACCAGCCCGATGGCCGCAGAAATTGCGTCCAGCAGCGGAGTGAAGTGATCTAGAATATAATTGACGAGAATATCGGCACCTTTACCGATACTAAATTCGAAATTCATTTTATCCGTCCGTTCCGGATGCTTTTATGCATCCTTATCTTTGTTTCCACGCACACAATTCCAATGCTTCACAAGAAGCAGAATGGTTGCGCTCAACCGGCACGGTCGAGAGTTTCAAGCAGTGCAGTCTTGCTGATCGCACCAATATAGCGGTTATTTTCATCCACCACCGGTACAGGCCAGCGGCTTTCAGCCACACGCCCCAGCACATCAGACAAGGATTCTTCCGCCTGTATCGGCTCTAAATCCGGAATGAAAGCTTCACGGTAAGGCTGCTCAACTTTAGATTTCAAGCGCTCAATCAGCGCATCCTTACTGATCATACCATGATAACCACGATCACGACCAACAATGATTGCCACTTCACGACCGGCACTTTCCATTTGTTTTAGTGCTGCCGCAGCAGAAACACCATGACGCTCAATAATGGTCAATTGTGTGCTGCGGGCAATGTCGCCTGCCTTGAAGACCTGTGAAACATCCACATTTCGGAAGAAGGAACGCACATAGTCATTGGCTGGTTGCGAGACGATTTCATCCGGTGTTCCCACCTGCACAACCTTGCCATGCTGCATAATGCAAATACGGTCACCAATACGCATTGCTTCATCCAGATCGTGACTGACGAAAATAATGGTGCGGCTGTTTTCTGATTGCAAGCGGATGAGTTCATCCTGCATTTCAGTACGGATAAGTGGGTCAAGAGCCGAGAAAGCTTCATCCATCAGCAAAATAGTCGGCTCGCTTGCCAGAGCACGCGCCAAACCAACGCGCTGCTTCATACCACCTGATAATTCATCAGGCTTGCTATGCGCATAGGCCTCAAGGCCAACAGCTGCAAGCGTTTTCATCGCTTTTTCATGACGTTCGGCTTCACCAACACCGGCAATTTCCAAACCAAAAGCTGCATTATTCAACACAGTTCGGTTCGGCAACAACGCAAACGACTGGAAAACCATACTCATATCACGGCGGCGCAGATCAATCAGTTCGGCTTTCGACATTTTGGTTATGTCGCGGCCATCAACTTCAATGACACCGGAAGTTGGTTCAATGAGGCGGTTCAGCAATCGTAACAGTGTTGATTTTCCGGAGCCTGAAAGCCCCATAATAACGAAAATCTCACCTTCCATAATATCAAATCCGGCATCATCCACACCAATGGTACAGCCAGTTTCTCGATGAATATCAGTCTTGGATTTTCCGGACTTTAATTCTTTTAGAGCGCGCTCCGGTCGGTCGCCAAAAACTTTGAAAACATTTTTCAAAGAGATTTTTATTTTTTCGGAAGTTTCTTTACTATCGTTATCCGTAATAAATACCATACATTAAAATTAACCCTGCCTTGTCGGGCAGACCTAACCTCCTTAAACAAGTAAACATGAATTATTATACTAAAACCATAAGTATAAACTTAAAAATTTTAGTATAAAAAAATCACCAAATTCAGATTTCACGATTATTATATAGATATTTCATTTCGTGTCCACCCGAACACGAGATTCTATTCATATGAGACACTTCTAAATCTTGCTCGATCCCGTATTCCACAAGGGACAGAGCAGCATGAAATTAATTAACTCAAACAGGTTTTATCCCCTCCCAAATGCTCCAAACAAGAGAATAAGGGTTTGATAAAAGTTTGCCGAAACCATCAAAAATACGGATCAATGAATCAGTTTTTTACTTCAAAGCCACCTGAAAGCGCTTCAAATCCAGCTGCAAAATGCCAAAATCGCTACTTATATTATCTGATTTTTCAATAAAAGCGGAACCATTTTCCGCGTCAGCAGTTTGCTTTTTTATAGAAGCTTTTTTCACCAATGAGCTTTGTAAACAAACCAATAAAGAATTTGAAAAAGGAGACACTCATGTTACGTGCAGGAATTTTATGGATGATGGGCGTGCCGTTTTTTGCAGTGTTGGTTATCTGGTATTTCTTCTTTTAACCTAAAATGTAACACCTGTGAGAAAAGTATAATTTTGCCAGCACAAAACAAAGTTTCCCCTTACAATAAAGTCAAGTCCTGAATATGTTTTGTGAATGAAAAGTGCATTTTTAAAAGGATAAATCATGCCTGCCAAACCAATAACCATCGATGTTATATCGGATGTGGTATGCCCGTGGTGCTTTGTAGGCCGCAAACGCTTACAGCAGGCTTTAGAACTGCTGCCAGATGTGGAAGCCACAGTTCGCTGGCGTCCTTATCAACTTGACCCGACCATTCCGTCTGGTGGCAAAGACCGCCAAGCCTATATAAAAGAAAAACTGGGTTCTGCGTCGCGGATTAATGAAATTCACGATCAGCTGATTAAACTTGGCGAAGATAATGATATCGAATTTGATTTCGATGCAATTGAAATAGCACCCAACACATTGGATGCGCATCGCGTCATTCACTGGGCAGCACAGGCCGGTATACCGGATGCACAAGACAAACTGGTTGGCGAATTGTTCTCACGCTATTTCGAGCAAGGCCAAAATATCGGTGACCATAAAGTGCTGGTGGAAGCAGCGGATAAAGCTGGCCTTGAAGCACCGGTGATTGAAAAACTACTTGAAACAGAAGCTGACAAACAAAATATTGTCCAAGAGATCGAAACAGCCACCCGCATTGGTGTGCGCGGCGTACCTTGCTTCATTATCGATCAGAAATATGCCGTTATGGGCGCACAAAGTGCAGAAGTCTTGGCTGATGCAATCAGCCAAGCCGCCAGCGGATTTGAACCCGGCATCATTGAAGACCGTTAATTAAGGACTTCATTTCAACTGAAATTTAAGCAGCTGCGTGAGAGATCACGCAGCTGCAATTTTTGCGAGCTGCGTCATCACAACAGCCGCGCCTGTGAGGCGTTTTTCCGGTGTCGGCCAATCGCGGATCAGCACAATGCTTTGATCCGGACGAATTTTAGCCAGCGAACCCTGCTCACCAATCATTTTCACCAGACCGACCGGATTAGGGAATATCTTGTCACGGAACTGGATAACAATGCCCTTTGGCCCTGCATCCAGTTTCTCGACATTAGCCTTGCGGCATAGCGCCTTGATGAAGACGATTTTGAGCAAATGCTGCACTTCTTCGGGCAGCGGACCAAAACGGTCAATCAGCTCGGCGGCAAAGGCATCTATATCCTGCGTTTCTTCCAGATCGGCGAGACGACGATAAAGACCAAGGCGCAATTGCAGATCCGGTACATAAGTTTCCGGTATCATCACAGCCGTGCCGATAGAAATCTGCGGCGACCACTGACTATTTTCCACCACTTCCGTGCCCTGCAATTCGGCAACCGCCTCTTCCAGCATTTGCTGATAAAGCTCGAAACCAACCTCTTTAATATGGCCTGATTGTTCTTCACCCAGCAAATTGCCCGCCCCGCGAATATCCATATCATGGCTGGCAAGCTGGAAGCCGGCACCAAGCGTATCCAAGGATTGCAGCACTTTTAGGCGTCGTTCTGCCGTTGCAGTTAATGTGCGCCCGACCGGCAATGTAAAGAGCGCGAATGCACGCTGCTTGGAACGCCCCACCCGCCCGCGGATCTGATAAAGCTGCGCCAGACCAAACATATCAGAACGGTGAACGATCAGCGTGTTAGCGGTCGGCACATCAAGACCGGACTCGACGATTGTGGTTGAAAGCAGCACATCATATTGGCCTTCATAGAATGCATTCATGATGTCATCAAGCATACCCGGTGCCATCTGACCGTGCGCTACAGCCACTTTCAGTTCCGGCACATGTTCATCCAAAAATTCGTTGATCTCAGCCAGATCAGACACACGCGGACAAACATAGAAACTATGACCGCCGCGATAGTGCTCGCGCATCAATGTTTCACGGATCACCAAAGGATCAAACGGTGAAATGAATGTACGCACCGCCATACGGTCAACCGGTGGCGTGGTAATCAGTGACAATTCACGCACACCTGTCAGCGCCAATTGTAATGTGCGCGGAATTGGTGTGGCAGAAAGGGTCAACACATGAACGTCTGATTTCAAATCTTTCAGACGCTCTTTGTGCTTCACGCCGAAATGCTGCTCTTCATCGATGATGAGAAGGCCTAGATTTTTAAACTTGATGCCGTTGCCAAGCAGTGCATGGGTACCGACGACAATATCGACCTTGCCGTCTGCCACATCTTTTTTGACCTGCGACAACTCCTTGGCACCAACCAAACGTGAGGCTTGCGCCACATTGATCGGCAGCCCGTGGAAACGCGCTGAAAATGTCTTGAAATGCTGGCGCGACAGCAGCGTTGTCGGCACAACTACAGCTACCTGAAAACCATTGAGCGCAGCAATAAAGGCCGCGCGCAATGCCACTTCGGTTTTACCAAAGCCCACATCGCCGCAAATCAGGCGATCCATCGGACGACCAAGCGACAGATCATCAGTGATTGCCTCAATGGCGCTCAACTGGTCTTCGGTCTCATCATATGGGAAGCGCGCTGCAAATTCAGCATAAAGCCCTTCTGGCGGCGGCATTACCGGCGCACCCCGCATCTGACGCTCGGCCGCGATCTGAATGAGATGTCCGGCAATTTCCAGCAATCGCTTTTTAAGCTTGGCTTTACGTGCCTGCCATGCACCGCCACCAAGCTTATCCAAAAGTGCCGTCGAACCCTCACCGCCAAAGCGTGACAAAAGCTCGATATTTTCCACCGGCAAGAACAGACGGTCATCGCCGGCATAGTGAATTTCCAAGCAATCATGTGGCGCACCGGCAGCCGTGATGGTTTTCAGCCCAATAAATTTACCAATACCGTGATCGACATGGACGACAATATCGCCAGCCGTCAGCGCCCCTGCATCCGATATGAAATCCTGATCACGCTTGCGCTTCTTGGTGCGGCGCACCAAACGGTCGCCTAAAATATCCTGCTCGGCCACCACCACAAGATCGCTGGCAGTGAAACCACTTTCAATCGCCAACACGGCCGCGGTTATTTTATCACGCGACAAGGCTTTAACGGTGCGCAGCTCATCAACCGTTTCGATCTTTTCAAGACCATGCTCGCCGAGCACTTGCATTAACCGGTCAAGCGAGCCGTCGCTCCATGCGGCAAGCATGACTTTTTTACCTGACGCCCTAAGATCAGCCAGGTATTTAACCACCACTTCAAAGAGGTTCACATCAGTGGCGGCACGTTCTTCAGCAAAGTTTCTGGCTGCCTGCACATTGGCATGAATGACGATGCGGCCTGCCACTTCCGGCGCGCCAAACGGCGTTAAATCAATGCGCATACCGGCAGCTTGCGCGTGCTCCTGCACTTGTTTTGGCGACATATAAAGTGCGGACGGACGCACTGGTTTATAAGGCACACTATCGCCCGGCTCTTTGCCCGTGGCCTGACGTTCACGCGCTTCATAATGATCAAGCACCAATGTGTGACGCTCAGCCAAAGCCTCAACAACAAGATGATCGAACACCACCGGCATAGAACCGGCGTGATCAAACACAGTTTCCAGCTCGTCATAAAAGAGCGGCAACCAATGTTCCATACCGGCAAAACGGCGCCCCTCGCTGATAGCCTGATAAAGCGCATCATCACGGGATGGCGCTCCAAACATCTGCACATATTGCGTGCGAAAACGGCTGATCATTTCCGGCGAGAGCGTAATTTCGCTCATCGGCTGAAGAACAAACTCTTTTTGATTGCCACTGGTGCGCTGGCTGCCCGGATCAAAAGTGCGAATTGATTCTAACGTATCGCCAAAGAAATCAAGCCGCACAGGTTCTCCTGTTCCAGGTACAAAGAGATCTAGAATCCCACCACGCACAGCAAATTCGCCCACATCGCGCACGGTGGGCACACGTTCAAAGCCATTGCGCTCCAGTTTTCCAGCCAGTTCGTTCATGTTGAGACGATTGCCCGGACGCGCCGAAATCACCTGATCGGAGAGTGCTGCGCGCGGCGGCAGTTTTTGCAATACTGCATTGGCGGTGGTTAAAATAACCGCCGGATGACGTTGCTGTTGCAAATTGGATAAATGTGCCAATGCTGCCAATCTGCGCGCACTGGTATCGGCACCCGGTGAGACGCGATCATAAGGCAAACAGTCCCATGCAGGCAGGTGCAGCACCGGAAGATCAGGACGCACAAAGTTTAAAACCTGCTCCAGATCCGCCACACGCTGGCCGTCACGCATTACAAATAATAAAGGGCCGCCCTCGCCGACTTCTTCAACTAATCTGGCAAGGCAAAAGCCTTCAAAACCATCCGCCACACCATCAATAGTGACATGCGCGTTTTTTGAAGGCTTCAAACCAAATTTGGAAAATACGGACATCAGACAAAACTCTATGATTTACATTGCAGCAGGTGATTTCAAGACGGATATTACTAAAATGCAATACGTTTGCGGAAATCTATAATATCGCGGAACAATGGCGTATCAAATTCTGCGGGGATGGCACTTTCACCGGTTACCCATTTAAACAAGTCACGATCCAGCACTTCCAGCAAATGCTCATATTCATCAAGTTGAGCATCGGTGAAACCGGCAATATATTCATCTGCATATTGGCCGAAGATGATATCCATCTCTTTCATGCCGCGATGCCATGAACGAAACAACAATTTTCTGCGTCTGACATCAAGATCAGCTCTTGCCGCTGCTCTATCAACCGTTGCAGTTGTGGCTTCAGTACTGTCAGTCATAAAAATGCACTCCGCTTCAACTCTATTCACTTCGCTATACAGTATTTATTTGCAATGTGGGAACCTGTTTTGCTCTTTTAAGCAATCCAGAACAAAAAGTGCACAAATTTTTACCACAGTGACTTGCATGCAACGAAAATCCGTTTAAAGCTTGGGGTCATGCGCCCTTCACTGCTTGATCCGTTTTTTGCCTCCGCCAGAACACTTCCCGGTATCGGGCCAAAAGTGTCGCTTTTGCTTGCAAAATTACTCGGCACAGAACCAGGGCATGAGCCACGTGTCGGACAACTGATTTATTATCCGCCAAGCTCGGTGATTGACCGACGCTTCCGCCCGACTGTCAATTTGGCCGAACATGGCGCTATTGTCACTTTGGAAGTGGTGGTGGATTTTCACCAACCGGCTTTTTCTGCGTCCGGCAAAACCCGCTCAAATGCGCCGCATCGTGTTATTGCCCATGACGACACAAGCGAAATTACGCTTGTATTTTTCCATGCACAGATACCGTGGCTGCATAAAGTGCTGCCTGAAGGCGAAACGGTTGTTATTTCCGGCAAAGTGGAGTGGTTTAATGGACGCGCCCAGATGGTGCACCCGGATTATATTGCCAGTATTCATGACACCGACGCCCTGCCATTATTAGAAACGGTCTATCCGACCACGGCTGGCCTGTCGCCCAAGACGCTCAACCGCGCCATTGATGAAGCCTTAACCCGCATTCCGCAATTGCCGGAATGGATTGATGAAAGCCTGATCAAACGGGAAGGTTTTCCCGATCATAACCAAGCTTTAAATCATATGCATCAACCGGAAGAGCCACAGGATATTGATCTGGAAAGCCCATACCGCCGGCGCTTGGCTTATGATGAATTACTGGCTGGACAATTGGCTTTGGCATTGGTGCGCGCAAAAACACGCAAACTCTCTGGGCGCACGTTACAGGGAACCGGCAAAATTATTCAGAAGGTTTTGCAAAAACTGCCTTATCAATTAACCGGCAGCCAACAGACAGCCATTCAAGAGATTATTGCTGACTTGAAAGAGCCGCAGCGGATGCTGCGCTTACTGCAAGGCGATGTCGGTTCCGGCAAAACCATTGTCGGTTTGCTTGCCATGGCACATGCGGTGGAAGCTGGCGGTCAATCAGCCCTAATGGCACCAACAGAGGTGCTTGCACGCCAGCATTATGCAACGATCGCACCTTTGGCGGAAGCTGTCGGCTTGAAAACCGCGCTTTTGACAGGTCGTGAAAAAGGGCGCGAACGTCAACGTATCTTGGACGAGTTACGCATAGGCGAAATCCACATTATCATCGGAACCCATGCGTTGTTTCAAGAAAAGGTCGAGTATCATGATCTGGTGCTCGCCATCATTGATGAGCAGCATCGTTTTGGTGTGCATCAGCGCCTGATGCTGACGGCCAAGGGCACAGCACCTGACATGCTGGTGATGACTGCGACCCCTATTCCACGCACGCTCGTGCTCACCGCCTTTGGCGATATGGATGTATCCAAGCTTACCGAAAAACCTGCAGGACGACGCCCGATCACCACGGTGACATTACCGCTGGAACGTCTGGACGAGTTGATTGAGCGCATGCAAAGCGCCGTACAAAACGGGCAGAAGATTTACTGGATCTGCCCGTTGGTGGAAGAATCGGAACATGTCGAACTTACTTCCGCAGAAGAGCGCTTCCACACCCTGCAAACAGTGTTCGGCGATCAGGTCGGCCTTATTCATGGCCGTATGACCGGCGCCGAAAAAGACGAAGCCATGCGTGCCTTCAAACAAGGTGAAACAAGACTGCTGATTGCCACCACCGTTATTGAAGTGGGCGTCGATGTCCCGGATGCGACCATCATTGTCATTGAACATGCCGAGCGCTTCGGCCTTGCGCAATTGCATCAGTTGCGCGGTCGTGTCGGGCGCGGTGAGAAAGCCTCATCGTGCCTACTACTTTACAAAGGCCCGCTTGGTGAAATATCCAAAGCGCGTCTTAAAGTGATGCGCGAAACCGAAGATGGCTTCCGTATCGCTGAGGAAGATTTAAAACTGCGTGGCGAAGGTGAATTGCTTGGCACCAAGCAATCCGGCACCCCCGGCTTTAAACTGGCTTCGCTTGAAGTGCATTCTGATTTGTTAGAAATTGCACGTAAAGATGCACGGCTGGTACTGGAGAAAGATCCAGAGCTAACTACACCACGCGGCGAAGCACTACGCACCTTGCTCTATTTGTTCAGCCGTGACGAAGCGATCCGGCTTTTACGCGCAGGATGATTCATTTTTAGCAGAATCAAAGGATGTTTCCGATTGTTGGAAGCATATAAATTTCACTCTAGCTGTCTGATAAATCGGCACTTTTTAGCTTTTCCGCTTAAAAAGAACACCCAAATACACCGACTTTCAAAGTTTTTTGCATTCTTATCAACATTCAGCATATTTCTTCAGTTTGTTCGCTTGACAGTCGCAAGCGAACACCTTAAACGAGCCACACACCAGACGGAAACGTCGGTTACCAAGTCCGGTTCAACCGGAATGAGATGCGCGGGTGTAGCTCAGTTGGTTAGAGTGCCGGCCTGTCACGCCGGAGGTCGCGGGTTCGAGCCCCGTCACTCGCGCCACTTTCTTCAAATCATATGATTATCGTTGAAAGTGGCGCAACCCCGCTAATTTCTATTATTTTCCAATCAATACAATCTTCATAAATACTGCCTGTTTTTCTACTGGATTCTTTTGACTACCTATAAATTCATGACAATAAAAAAGCGCGCTCATCTGAATGAGACACGCCCTCAACTGTTCTAGAGCGTGTCGCGCTTAATCGTATCCACTGCGCTCGCTCTAGCGTTTTGTTTTTACGCATGTCTTTATCCCAAAACCGGTGCCCACTTTTGGGAGACATGCTCTAATGTTTGCGACGGTTTATAAGACGCCGCCATATCCACATTATTTCAAAACGATACGTACAGCCTGACGACCGCAACTGACAATAGTTTTCATGTGAATTGTTGCTTTCGGCATCGCTGCCCGCTGTCTGCGCGCTGCATGGCACTTCAATAAGGCTACCAGATCACGCGCCTGAAAAGAATGCGATACACGACGTAATTCAACCAGGCTCAAGGCTGCTTCGCGCAACAATTGAACCGAGAAAAGCGACGGCTTTGGCGCAACTTCTGCTTCATAGTGATTCCAATCAGATGGCTCTCTTAAAGAACCAACAGACTGCACATCGTACATCTTCGACATTGTGAAACCCCTTCACTCAAAACATTGCGGGTTTTTTCAACGGTCGTCACAAAGACTGTGGCAACAAAACACGAGGTTGTTTCTTTAGTTAGCGATCGCGTAGCAACCGTATTTCTGCTTTTTCAAAGCGGCACATGCATTCCACGCTGCCTGTTTACTGCTAAATCCTACAAACCGCGCACGATAAAATTTAGTGCCATTCATCTGGAATGTTTCAGTATATGGCGAGGCAGATTTCAGACCGCCAACCGATGCATTGGCCTTCGCGAGCATCGAACGTGCCTGATCTTCACTTGGCAAAGAACCTATCTGCACTGCCCAGCCACCTGTTGGCGCAGCTGATGATGCAGTAGTGACAGGGTCAACATTGTTATTGACGGCATTATTGGCAACAGTCGGTACTTCTGCACGCGGTGTTGGCACAATCACATTCTCGATGGCTTTAGCGGCTGGGCGAGCCATTGGGGCAGCAAGCGCCAAGACCTGAGGCTGTTCCTGCTCACGGTCACCCTCGCCAAACTCACCGTTGATAACCTGCTCAATACCGCCATCCTGACGCATAACCGGCAGCGGTGCCTCTTTAGCAGTTGGCAAGGAGACAGAGGCAACATTGATCGTTCCATCAGCACGCGCAGCGATCAATGCATTATTACCCCGTCCACGGCTAGCCTGCGGAAGATATTTGGCAATCAGTTCCTGCATGTGTTTATCACGACTGGCAGCGGAGCGACCACCCATCACAACAGCAACCATTTGCTTGCCGCCAACATTGACCGATGAAACCAGATTGAAGCCGGAAGCGTTGGTGTAACCGGTTTTAATGCCATCAACACCTTCTACACGTCCAAGCAAACGGTTATGACCATTGATGGTCTGACCGCGATAGGTAAAGCTGCGCTTGGAGAAATAAGCATATTCGTTAGGAAAATGCTGGCGCAAAGCCATGCCCAAAATTGCCATGTCACGCGCAGTCGAATGCTGCTGCATATTCGGCAAACCCGACGCATTGCGGAAAACAGTGCTGCGCATACCAAGACGCTTGGCTTTTGCGGTCATCATCTGCGCAAAACGCTCTTCCGAACCACCAAGATATTCACCAACAGCAGCAGCAACGTCATTAGCAGATTTGGTAATCAATGCCAGAATTGCAGCTTCAGCCGGAATGGACTGACCAGGTT
This sequence comes from Paenochrobactrum pullorum, assembly GCF_041929845.1. NCBI lineage: Bacteria > Pseudomonadati > Pseudomonadota > Alphaproteobacteria > Hyphomicrobiales > Brucellaceae > Paenochrobactrum > Paenochrobactrum pullorum. Next base: position 1,223,068 of record NZ_JBHEEH010000001.1, on the reverse strand, counting down.
TGAAACCAATTTTTGTCGGCGGGCGTGATGCAGCATAAGCAGAAACAGGAATCGGCGTATTGCGATTGACACGTCCAGATTTCATCGCTTCAAACAGCATATAGAGCGTCATCATTTTGGTCAGCGATGCCGGATAACGCTTTGCATCGGCACTGGAACCGAACAGCGTTTTGCCCGTATTGGCATCAACAACAATGGCTGCATATTTATCATTAGCAGGCGCAGCCGCTGCGGGCACGACCTGAGATGTTGCACAACCTGTCATGACAGCCATTAACAAGGCAGCATGAGCTGTTTTTTTGATGGCAGAAGCAGCTTGAAAAAACGCAATACGCACTACGATACCCACCTGAACACTGGTATTTTTTTCACTGCGGCGCAAGCGACACACCACAACCTAATTCGTTCATCCTAATGGAAGCAGGGTTACTAATCCGTTTATAGATCGCGAATTCTTCTAAAACGCAGGCAATTTGTTGCTGAGAACATAAAACCCAATTAGCCAAATCTAATAGAGAGAAAATTTAATGTCTCAAAATCAATGACTTATTTTCATCAATTCAACTGAAATTATAAAATAAAAAATTTAAAACTTATCCACAGGCTTGCAGGATAAGGCTTATCATCCAAGGAATTCACCTTGTCCTGCACTGTTTTTGATCTGTAATTATTTAAGATCGGGATAGAAATGCGGGATGTCATCAAGACTAAAACCGCTCATCTGAGTGATATAATAATAAAGGCCGAAAAGTATGGTCGCCACAATGGTTGTGCGGAAAAAGGCAAGCCAAATCCGTGGGCGTGCCGGAGCACTGGAAACCGTGCCCAGAATCACTTCATTTTCATCATCCTGCGTTCTTAAACCAACCGGCAAAAGTGCGAACAAAGCTGTCCACCAGATGATAAAATAAACAGCAACTCCAGACATCAGCGACATGATTAAACCTCTTCCAACTCAATCAATGTACCGTTAAAGTCTTTGGGATGCAAAAATAAAACCGGTTTACCATGCGCACCGATTTTAGGTTCGCCGTCTCCCAAAATACGCGCACCTTCTGCCTTCAGCTGGTCACGCGCCTGCAAAATATCAGCCACTTCATAGCAAACATGATGCATGCCGCCAGATGGATTGCGATCAATAAAGCTTTGAATGGAAGATTTTTCGCCCAGCGGCTCCAGCAATTCAATTTTTGTGTTGCCGACATCAATGAAAGCGACAGTCACGCCATGCTCAGGCAATGCCTGAGGAGCAGTAACCGTGGCACCAAGCGTATCTTGGTAAAGTTTGATTGCTGTCCCCAGATCCGGCACAGCAATCGCCACATGATTTAATCGTCCCAGCATGTACCCCTCCCGCTGATTCAATTATGATTTAACGGGTGCGGTTTACAAAAACCGTCACGACCGGCTTTTTACCCCAAACCTCGTTAGCGCTAGCGCGCACTGCACGGCGCACTGATTCCTGCACCAGACCCAAATCCTTACGGCGTGCTCTTGGAATGCTTTCAATCGCACTCGTCGCGGCATCATAAAGAATGTCTTCAATCAGATCACCCTGCCCGTCCTCTTCCGGCAAGCCAAAGGCTACCACATCCGGTTCACCTTCAATCTTCAGGTTGCTATCGAGCAGAACAGAAACGGCAACATGACCGACATAAGCCAGCTTGCGACGTTCGGTGATACCGACTTCATCTTCGTCGCCAATCAGCTTTCCGTCTTTAAACAAACGGCCAATCGGTGCTTCGTCAATGACTTTTGCTTCACCTGGTGCCAATTTCAAAATACCGCCGTCGCGCACTTGTGCAATCTGGCCGATACCTTCCATCGCTCCAAGTGACGCCTGACCAACAAGATGAGCCGCCTCACCATGCACCGGCACCAAAATTTGCGGACGTACCCACTTATACATCTGACGCAATTCATTACGACGCGGGTGGCCGGAAACATGCACCAAACCATCTTCATCGGTGATGATTTTGATGCCCTGCTCGATCAAGCGATTCTTGGTCTCGATAATAGCTTTTTCATTGCCCGGAATGGCACGCGACGAATAAATCACCGTGTCTCCGGCGGTCAGCGCAAGGCTACGCATTTCATCGCGGGATAATTTGGCTAATGCCGCGCGCGATTCCCCCTGACTACCGGTCAAAATCATCACCACATTTTCACGCGGAATATAGCCATAATCTTCTTCGCTCAAAAATTCCGGCAAGCCTTCCATATAGCCAAGTTCGGTCGCAACCGAAATGGCACGTTTCATCGAGCGGCCAACGATCAGCACCTGACGGCCGGCATCACGTGCAGCCTCGGCGATAGAGCGAATACGGCCGACATTGGATGAGAAAGTGGTGATCGCAACACGGCCACGCGCTTTTTCAATCAATTCCCGCAGACTGTTCGACACTTCACGTTCGGATGGTGATTCACCTTCACGCAATGCATTGGTACTGTCACAGATCAGCGCGAGCACACCGGCATCACCAAGTGCGCGGAAGCGAGCTTCATCAATCAACGGTCCCAAAGTTGGTTCCGGATCGATTTTCCAGTCACCCGTATGAATAACGGTGCCAAGTTCAGTGGTAATTGCCAATGATACTGGTTCAGGGATCGAATGCGTGACCGCCAAAGCTTCGATCTTGAAAGGCCCTGCTTCGAAAGTTTCACCGGCTTTATAGATGGTTACCGGAATTTCAGGGGCATTATATTCGCCCTGACGTTTAGCTTCCAGCAAACCAGCCGTAAAAGGCGTGGCATAAACCGGCGCTTTAATGCGCGGCCACAAATCCAGCAAGGCGCCATAATGATCTTCATGCGCGTGCGTGATGATAATGGCGCGCACATTGTGCTTTTCAGCTTCCAGAAAACGGATATCCGGCAGGATCAAATCAGCGCCCGGATGTTCGGGTCCGGCAAAGCTCACCCCCATATCAACCACAATCCACTCACGGTTCTCCTCGGGTCCATAGCCATACATGGCTAAGTTCATACCGATTTCACCGACACCGCCTAGCGGCAAAAAGACGAGTTGAGTACTGTGTGTGCGGGGCATAGAGCCTCCTTAATTCATAATCACTATTGTTGATGAACAGGTGGACTGAATAACTAAGCATTGCAAGCCCGCAGCTGATCACAACTTAATAATTAACTGTTTAAGTGTTGTTACGCACCGATGCCACTGTACCAAAATAGACATCACCGGCCGTAATTGTTGTGCGTATTCCATCATCCGCGCGAATAACCAGTCGGCAAGAACTATCGATTGTTTCAAAAACACCTTCGACAAGTTTACCATCTACCATCACAGAAACAGGATTGCCCAGTTGGTGCGCGTGTTCAAGCCATTTCAGGCGAATAGCATCCAAGCCTAAGCCATTGTTCCAGATCTGATAATTCACCGCCCATGCATCGGAGAGCGCCATAAAAAGCGTTTCCGCATCACAATCACTGCCAAGCTTTTGCAAACATGTGGCTTCATAGGGCAAATCAGTCGGATGGCTAACAATATTGGTGCCGATACCAATCGCTAGGCCAAAGCGATTTTGCGAAAGCAATGTTGTTTCCAGCAAAATGCCGGATAATTTAGCGCCATTGACGAAAACATCATTCGGCCATTTGAGGGTGACCTTAGTGGTATTTTTGGTAGCACTGTTTGAAAAAACAGCTTCAAGCGCTTCCGCAAGGCTCAAACCTGCAACGAACCCTAATGTAGCAGCAATTTTGATATCAAAATGCTCAACAAGCAGCAAAGTGGAAGCCAGATTACCTTCCGGTGTCGACCATGCTCGGCCTCGACGGCCACGGCCACTTTCCTGTCGCTTGGATACAAACCAGATTTTACCCTGATCGCCGCTGGCAGCCCGTTCAAGAGCTACCGCGTTGGTCGAACCTATCGTCTCGAATGTTTCGAGACGATAGGATTGACTTTGTGCAATTGGAGAAAGCGAGAAGTGCATCGCTCACTCCTTATTTTGTAATTCAGACATCAAAAGAATGTCATTATTTATATCCGACATCAAAAGAATGTCTGGGAAGCAGTCGCAGCCCATTCCACCACATAACCTGCATAGAGGCCATAGAGCAGAGTAAGCAATGCTGATACACCCAGTACCAAACGAAGTTCACCGGCCATCGGCAGGAACTTCTCTGGTGCCGGTTCATCAAACCACATGATCTTGATCATGCGTAAGTAATAGAAAGCACCAACAACAGAAGCCACGATACCGATGATCGCCAGCGGATAGAGACCCGCCTGTACAGCTGCCACAAATGTGTACCACTTACCAAAGAAACCAGCCAAAGGCGGGATACCGGCAAGCGAGAACAATAAAATGGTCATCGCAGTTGCCATCATTGGATTTGAACGCGACAAACCGGCCAGATCATAAATGCCTTCAACACTGCCCTGTTTGGTGCGCATTGCCAGAATGAAAGCAAAGGTGCCAAGGGTCATGATGAGGTAAATCAGCATGTAGATCAGCACGCCGCGCACACCGATTTCGGTGCCAGCTGCCAGACCGACAAGCGCATAACCCATATGGCTGATGGATGAATAAGCCATCAGGCGTTTGATGTTGCGCTGACCGATTGCTGCAAAGGCCCCCAAGATCATGGAAGCAAGTGCTACGAAAATGATCACCTGCTGCCAGTCATGCGTAATCGGTGCGAAAGCTTCACCAACCACACGCATGATCAGCGCCATTGCAGCCATTTTAGGAGCAGCCGCAAAGAAAGCTGTTACTGGTGTCGGCGAGCCTTCATACACATCCGGTGTCCACATATGGAACGGAACAGCCGAAATTTTGAAGCAAAGACCGGCCAGAATGAAGACCAGACCAAAGACCAGTCCGAGTTCACGTTCGCCGCCCGATACTGCCTGTGCAATTTCTGCAAAGCCGATATGGCCGGTATAGCCGTAAACCAGTGAGATACCATAAAGCATCATACCGGAAGACAGAGCACCAAGAACGAAATATTTCAAACCAGCTTCAGTGGAACGAACACTGTCGCGGTTAAAAGCAGCCAGCACATAAAGTGCCAGTGACTGCAATTCGAGGCCCATATAAAGTGTCAGCATATTGGATGCCGAAACCATCAGGAGCATACCCAGTGTGGCAAGTACCACCAGAACCGGGAATTCAAACTTGTCGAACTTTTCTTCACGCGCATAGCCGACCGACATGATCAGCGTCACGATGGAGCCGATCAGGGTCAGGATTTTCATGTAGCGTCCGAAACCGTCGGCGATATAAGCATCGCCGAAAGCTTTTCCGTCATGCGGGAACAGAATGACCAGAGCCAATGCTGCAATCAGCACGGCAACGGTCAATCCGTTGACGATTGTTGAGGCTCGCGAGCCGGAAAAAACCCCAATCATGAGCAACGCAAGCGCGCTCAGGGCAAGGAGAACCTCCGGAGCTGCGAGTGTGAGATTAGCTATCAGGTCGGTCTGCATCGGCCTTCGCCTTATTCCTTACTGCGCCAGCGCTGCGCTTGCGGCATTTGCTAGCGCTGCGTCGTATTGATTAATCAAGGCATGTACTGCACCGGCAGTCACGTCGAAGACCGGCATAGGATACACACCAAAGAAGATCGTGAGAGCCACGAGCGGATAGAGGATCAGCTTTTCACGCGGGCTGAGATCCAGAATGCCTTTGAGACTTTCCTTGGTCAGCGCACCGAAGATGACCTGACGGTAGAGCCAAAGGGCATAGACCGCCGAGAAGATCACGCCTGAGGTTGCAAGAACCGCAATCCAGGTATTCACACGGAAAACACCGAACAATGTCAGGAATTCGCCGATGAAACCAGAAGTACCCGGCAAGCCCACATTCGCCATGGTGAGGATCAGGAATGCAACAGCATATTTCGGCATGTTGTTGACCAGACCACCAAAGGCGGCAATCTCTCTTGTATGCATGCGGTCATAAATAACACCGACACCAAGGAAAAGTGCGCCCGACACGATACCGTGTGAAAGCATCTGGAAAATCGCGCCCTGAAGTCCCTGCTCGTTGGCCGCAAAAATACCCATCGTCACATACCCCATATGCGCGACAGACGAATAAGCAATGAGCTTTTTAATGTCTGTCTGCACAAAGGCGACAAGTGATGTGTAGATAATTGCGATAACCGAGAGCGTGAACACCAATGGTGCGAAATCGGCAGATGCGAGCGGGAACATGGGCAGCGAGAAACGGATGAAACCGTAACCACCGAGCTTCAGCAAAATACCCGCCAGAATAACCGAACCGGCAGTCGGTGCTTCTACGTGGGCATCCGGCAACCATGTATGCACCGGCCACATCGGCATCTTGACGGCAAAGGATGCGAAGAATGCCAGCCACAGCCATGTTTGCATTGAGGCCGGGAAATTGAACTTATGCAGTTCAACAATATCCATCGTGCCTGCCTGCCAGTACATTGCCATGATAGCAATCAGCATCAGAACCGAACCAAGCAGCGTGTAGAGGAAGAATTTGAACGATGCATAAACGCGGCGTTCACCACCCCAGACACCGATGATGATGAACATCGGGATCAAGCTTGCTTCAAAGTAAACGTAGAAGAGGAACAGATCGAGTGCACAGAACACACCGATCATCAGCGTTTCAAGAATTAGAAACGCGATCATATATTCCTTCAAGCGTTTTTGTACCGACAGCCAGCTGGCAAGAATACAGAAAGGCATCAGGAAAGCCGAGAGCACAACGAACAGTACCGAAATACCGTCGACGCCCATGTGGTAGCTGATGCCACCACCCAGCCATTCAATCTTTTCCACCATCTGGAAACCGGCATTCTCATTATCGAAGCCGGCCCAAACGACCAGTGAAAGGATGAATACAAAAACTGTTGTCAGTAATGCGACATTACGAATGTTGCGGCGCGCGGCCTCTCCCTCATCTTTAATCAAAAAGATGAGCAGAGCACCGATGAGCGGCAGAAACGTAACCGTTGATAAAATGGGCCAGTCAGTCATCAGAAAGTGCTCCCGAGCATCATCCAAGTGACGAGCGCGGCGACGCCGATCAGCATCGCGAATGCGTAGTGATAAAGGAAACCGGTCTGCATTTTAACAACACGGTTGGTGATATTGAGCACACGAGCGGAAATTCCGTTCGGGCCAAAGCCGTCGATCAGCCAGCCGTCACCGACTTTCCAGAAGAAACGGCCGAGACCACGTGCAGTACGGACAAAAAGGAAGTCATAGAGCTCGTCAAAATACCACTTGTTGAGCAGGAACCGGTAAAGACCCGGATGACGTCCGGCCAGTTCCGAAGGGATCTTTGGCGACCGGATGTAGAAAATCCATGCCAGCACAAAGCCGATTGCCATGACAATGAAAGGTGACCACTTGACCAAAGTTGGTACGTGATGGGCTTCTTCCATAATGTGATTGTCAGCTGCGGTGAAAAGCGCACCCTTCCAGAAAGCGTCATAATGATCGCCGAAGAAATAGCTGAGAAAGAACACACCGGCAAATAATGCACCGAAGGCCAGAATGAACAATGGAACGAGCATTACAGGCGGTGAATCATGCACATGATGCATCACTTCTGCAGAAGCGCGTGGCTTGCCGTGGAAGGTCATGAAAATCAGACGCCATGAATAGAAGCTGGTGAAAAGTGCAGCCACAACCAAAAGAGTGAAGGCATAACCTGCAGCCGGACTTGTCGACGCAAAGGCCGATTCAATGATCGCATCTTTGGAGAAAAATCCGGCAGTACCGATGATGGTGCCCGGAATACCAAGACCTGTCAGCGCGACTGTCCCGATAATCATCATCCAATAGGTGGTCGGGATGAGTTTGCGCAAACCGCCCATGCGACGCATATCCTGCTCGTCGGAAACCGCATGGATCACAGAACCTGCGCCCAAGAACAGAAGTGCTTTAAAGAAAGCATGCGTGAACAGGTGGAACACCGCCGCACCATAAGCGCCAACACCAAGCGCCACGAACATGTAACCCAGCTGTGAACAGGTGGAGTAAGCAATGACGCGCTTAATATCGTTTTGCACCAGACCAACGGTTGCGGCAAAAAAAGCAGTTGTGGCACCAATGATGGTCACGACAATGAGTGCATCCGGTGACAATTCAAAGATCGGCGACATACGCGCAACCATGAAGACACCGGCGGTTACCATGGTGGCCGCGTGAATGAGAGCCGACACAGGTGTCGGGCCTTCCATCGCATCCGGCAACCAAGTGTGCAGCAGGAACTGCGCCGATTTACCCATCGCACCCATGAACAACAGCAGGCAAACCACTGTTAAAGCCGAGCCTTTGGTCAAGGAAAGCCCCAAGAAGTTCAGAACAACTTCGTCTGCACCTTCGCCAGCACTCATATAAGTGCCGGCCGCTTTAAAGATGGTGTCGTAATCCACTGCGGTAAACAGAGCAAACACACCGAAGATACCAAGCAGGAAGCCGAAGTCACCAACGCGGTTGACCACGAAAGCCTTCATCGCCGCAGCATTGGCAGATGGTTTTTTGAACCAGAAGCCAATCAGCAAATAGGATGCAAGACCAACACCTTCCCAACCAAAGAACATCTGGATCAGGTTATCCGATGTCACCAATGTTAGCATGGCGAAAGTAAACAGCGACAGGTAAGCAAAGAAACGCGGACGATGCGGATCATGATGCATATAGCCGATCGAGTAAATATGTACCAAAGCGGACACGCTGTTGACCACCACCAGCATCACTGCTGTCAGCGTATCAATGCGCAAAGCCCAATCGAATGACAATTCACCCGATGTTACCCAATGCAAGACGGAGATGCGAATTGGTTCGCTGTCGCCCATAGCAACAGTGAAAAATGCAACCCAAGACAATGCGGCAACAACGACCATAAAGCCGGAAGTGATAAATTCACACGCCTTGGCACCCAACTGATTGCCGAAAAGACCGGCAATCAGAAAGCCCAGGAGTGGAAGGAAGACGATCGCGTAATAGAGCATCTGCCCGTCAACCTTTCATAACATTGACGTCTTCCACCGCAATGGAGCCGCGGTTACGGAAGAAAACAACGAGAATTGCAAGACCGATAGCTGCTTCAGCAGCCGCAACAGTCAAAACGAAGAGTGCGAAGACCTGCCCGACCAGATCGCCGAGCGTTGCAGAAAACGCCACAAAATTAAGATTAACCGAGAGCAAAATAAGCTCGACCGACATCAAAATAACGATGACGTTTTTACGGTTTAAGAAAATACCGAAGACACCCAGCGTAAACAGGATTGCCGAAACGGTAAGATAATGTTCGATACCCACTACCATATCAGATGCCCTTACCTGTTTCGACTTTAACGATTTCGATGGCGGTTTCCGGTGTACGTGCAACTTGATCCGGGATCGACTGGCGTTTGACATTCGGTTTATGACGCAATGTCAGCACAATGGCACCGATCATCGCAACCAAAAGAACGAGGCCGGCGATCTGGAAGAAGAAAACATAATTGGTATAAAGCACATCACCCAAAGCTTGCGTATTGGTGCGTGTTGCCGGATCCGGAATTGGCAGCACGCCTGCTTCACCGAGCTTCGGCGCAAACTTGGTGCTGACAAAAACAACAACCAGTTCAGCCAGCAGGATCAGACCCACCAAAGCACCAATAGGCGCATATTGCAAAGCGCCCTGCTTCAGTTCAGCAAAATCCACATCCAGCATCATCACAACAAAGAGGAACAATACCGCAACCGCACCCACATAAACGAGAAGCAGGATCATGGCCAAAAATTCAGCGCCCGTTAACAAAAACAGCGCCGCAGCATTAAAGAATGCAAGGATCAGGAACAGCACCGAATGTACTGGATTGCGCGCTGAGATGACCATGACCGCACTCGCAATCATGATAAAGGCGAACAGATAGAAAAACGCTGCCGCTAGACCTGTCAGCATGGGTTTACCCCAACACCTTTCCGGGGCGAAGCCCTATTGCTCCGCCTGCTCTTTTCATCACGCCAAGCGTGAAGTTAAACTCCGGTGACAAGATTTTCACCCGCCACCCATTCGATTATCGCTTAGCGCGATAAGTATTCATTTACCGCTGATTAGCGATAAGGCGCATCAAGTGCGATATTGCGCGCCAGTTCCCGTTCCCAACGGTCACCATTAGCGAGCAGTTTTTCTTTGTCATAGTAAAGTTCTTCGCGTGTTTCAGTGGCGAATTCGAAATTCGGCCCTTCAACAATCGCATCCACCGGACAGGCTTCCTGACAGAAACCGCAATAAATGCACTTTACCATATCAATATCATAGCGGACGGTACGGCGTGTACCATCATTACGGCGCGGACCTGCTTCAATGGTAATCGCCTGTGCCGGGCAAATGGCTTCACACAATTTACAGGCAATACAGCGCTCTTCGCCATTCGGGTAGCGACGCAGCGCATGCTCACCACGAAAACGTGGGCTTACAGGGCCTTTTTCATGCGGGTAGTTCAAAGTTGCCTTAGGGCCGACAAAGTGGCGCATCGACAAAAAGAACGCTCCGACAAATTCCTTCAGCAAAAGCGATTTGGCAGCTTGAGCAAATGAAGACATGTTTTTCTCCTTAACCCACGAGGCCGGTAACTTTGAGGAAGGTCGCGGTTGCAACAACCATGAACAGTGAGATCGGCAGGAATACTTTCCAACCCAGACGCATCAGTTGATCATAGCGGTAACGCGGTACAAATGCTTTCACCATCGCGAAGAGGAAGAAGCAGAAGCACAGTTTCAACATGAACCAGATAATACCTGGTACCCAGTTGAGGAACCACACATCAACAATCGGCAACCAACCACCAAGGAACAAAATGGTCATCAACGCACACATCAGTGTGATGGCCACATATTCACCAAGGAAGAACAGCAGGAACGGTGTCGAGGAATATTCGATCATGTGACCGGCGACGAGTTCGGATTCTGCTTCCACCAAGTCAAATGGCGGACGGTTGGTTTCTGCCAAGGCCGAGATGAAGAAAATCACGAACATCGGGAACAGAGCCAGCCAATGCCAGTCAAGGAATGAAGCAGGCAGCCCCATCATGGTTCCAAGACCGGTATTTTGCGCCAGTACAATGTCGGTGAGGTTCAACGAACCTACGCACAACAACACGGTGACAATCACAAAACCGATGGAGACTTCATAAGAAACCATCTGCGCTGCCGAACGCAAAGCACCCAAGAACGGATATTTCGAGTTGGAAGCCCAGCCACCCATAATCACGCCGTAAACTTCAAGTGAAGAAATCGACAGAATATAGAGAATACCGACATTAATATTGGCAATTGCCCAGCCTTCGCTGACCGGAATGACCGCCCATGTCGCCAATGCCAACACTGCCGAAATGAATGGTGCCAACAAAAACACGCCCTTATTTGCACCTGAAGGAATGATTGGTTCCTTGAAGACAAATTTCAGCAAGTCAGCAAAGGCCTGCAATGTTCCCCACGGGCCAACAACGTTTGGACCACGGCGCATTTGCACCGCTGCCCAGATTTTACGGTCAGCGTAAAGCAGATAAGCCACTACAATCAACAATACGACGAGCAGAACGACCGACTTCAGCGCTATAATCAGCGCGGGCAAGACGTAAGCTGCAAAAATTTCGTCCATTTTTCCGTCTCTCTCGCTTTACTCTGCCGCCTGCACAAACTGACCTTGAGCCAGTGCGGAACATTCAGCCATCACGGCTGATGCACGAGCAATCGGGTTTGTCAGATAGAAATCTTTAATTGTCGAAGCGAAGCTTTGCGAACCAAGCTTGGCAGATTGTTTGCCAAGTGTAGCAACATCGGCAATTTTACCTGCTTCAATTGCATCAATTGCTGCCATATGCGGATAATCTGCATAAAGCTTGGCGCGCAATTGTGCCAATGAATCAAATGGCAAACGCTGACCCAATGTGTCGGACAGAGCACGCAAGATTGCCCAGTCTTCCTTGGCTTCACCTGGTGCAAAACCTGCACGCATCGACATTTGTACGCGGCCTTCTGTATTCACATAAGTACCGGATTTTTCGGTGTAAGCAGCACCCGGCAGAATAACATCTGCAGAATGTGCGCCCGCATCACCATGCGTGCCCATATAGACAACAAATGTGTTGTCCTTGGCTGACATGTCGAGTTCATCAGCACCGCTCAAGAAAACAACATCTAATTTGCCCAGCATATCGATTGCTTTCACGCCGCCCTCACCCGGCACAAAGCCGAGATCCAAGGCGCCAACGCGTGATGCAGCGGTGTGGAGAACCGAAAAACCATTCCAGTCTTCGCTCAATGCACCAACCTGCTCGGCCAATTTGGCGCTGGCAGCCAGAACATCGGCACCGTTTTCACCGGTCAATGCACCCTGACCAATAATGATCAAAGGCTTGGATGCATTTTTCAGAACCTGTGCAAACTCGTTCTTGCCGTTAAGAACATCATTGAGTGTTTCTGCACCGGCACCCAGATAATTATAAGCATAACGCAGTTCTGCACGTTCACCGATCACACCAACAGCCAGCTTACCCTGTCGGTATCTTTTGAGGATACGCGCATTAAGTACAGCGGCTTCAATGCGAGGATTGGCACCAATGATCAGCAGGGCATCTGCCTGTTCGATACCTTCAATCGTGCTGTTGAAGAGATATGATGCACGGCCAAATGCAGGATTAAGCGCCACACCATCCTGACGGCTATCTGTATTCACAGAACCGAGAGAATTCATCAGGCTCTTTAATGCGTAGATTTCTTCAACGCTTGCCAGATCACCGGCAACGGCACCGATACGCTCACCCGAAGTTGCATTGACAGCTTGAGCAATCGCAGCAAAGGCTTCCGGCCAGCTAACCGCTACCAAGCGGCCATCTTTACGCACATATGGGCGATCAAGACGCTGTGTGCGCAGACCATCCCAAATGAAACGTGTCTTGTCGGAAATCCACTCTTCGTTCACCTGCTCGTTCAAACGCGGCATAATACGCATCACTTCACGGCCGCGGGTATCAACACGAATTGACGAGCCGACAGCATCCATCACGTCAATGGATTCAGTTTTATTCAGCTCCCAAGGACGCGCCTGAAACTCATATGGCTTGGATGTCAGCGCACCAACGGGACACAAATCAATCACGTTGCCCTGCAATTCAGAAGTCATCGCGCTTTCGAGATAGGTGGTGATTTCTGCATCTTCACCGCGGCCAATAAGACCGAGTTCAGAAATACCGGCAACTTCAGTGGTAAAACGAACGCAACGTGTGCAGTGAATGCAACGTGTCATCACAGTTTTGACCAACGGGCCAATATATTTGTCTTCAACCGCACGCTTATTTTCGCGGTAGCGGGAACCATCAGTACCAAAGGCCATCGCCTGATCCTGAAGGTCGCACTCACCTGCCTGATCACAAATCGGGCAATCAAGCGGATGGTTGATGAGCAAGAACTCCATCACACCTTCGCGTGCCTTTTTGACCATAGGCGTATTGGTGAAAATCTCCGGTGTTTCGCCATTTGGTCCAGGGCGCAAATCGCGCACGCCCATCGCGCAGGATGCAGCAGGCTTTGGTGGCCCACCTTTTACCTCAACCAAACACATACGGCAGTTTCCGGCGATGGAAAGCCGCTCATGGAAGCAAAAACGCGGTACTTCAGCGCCTGCCTCTTCGGCTGCCTGAAGGAGCGTATAGTGATCGGGAACCTCGATCTCTGTGCCGTCAACCTTGATCTTTGCCATCACTTGTCCAAACCTGCGGCTTAGGCCGCATATCCTTAAATCCAGACTGCAGACCGGATAAATCCGGCCCATGCCATTTTACTCAGCTGCTTCCAAAGCGATGTTACGGCTTTGAACAGCATTGCGTGTATAATCATCAATGCGCTTTTCAATTTCAGGGCGGAAATTACGGATCAGCCCTTGAACCGGCCATGCAGCGGCATCGCCCAACGCACAGATGGTGTGACCTTCAATTTGCTTGGTCACATCGAACAACATGTCGATTTCGCGCTTCTGCGCATTACCGGTCACCATGCGTTCCATCACACGCCACATCCAGCCTGTACCTTCACGGCACGGCGTGCACTGGCCGCAGCTTTCATGCTTGAAGAAAGCCGAAAGACGCGCAATCGCTTTGATAACGTCGGTTGATTTGTCCATAACAATCAAACCACCGGTACCGAATGAGGATTTAACGTCACGCATGCCGTCGAAATCCATCACTGCATCCATCATGTCTTCTGCTTTCACAAGCGGACAGGATGCGCCACCCGGGATCACTGCAAGCAGATTATCCCAACCGCCGCGGATACCGCTGGCGTGTTTTTCAATCAGTTCACGGAACGGAACACCCATGACTTCTTCAACAGTGCAAGGTGTGTTGACGTGACCGGAAATCTGGAAAAGCTTGGTGCCGACATTGTTCGGGCGACCAAGCGACGAGAACCATGCACCGCCGCGACGCAAAATGGTCGGCGCAACAGAAATGGATTCAACATTGTTCACAGTGGTCGGGCAGCCATAAAGACCGACATTGGCCGGAAACGGTGGCTTCAAGCGTGGCTGGCCTTTTTTGCCTTCCAGACTTTCCAGCAAAGCTGTTTCTTCACCGCAAATATAAGCACCTGCCCCGTGGGAGACGTAAACGTCCATATCCCAGCCGCATTTGTTATTTTTGCCAAGCAAACCAGCTTCGTAGCACTCGTCAATCGCAGCTTGCAGTGCTTCACGCTCACGCATGAATTCACCACGGATATAGATGTAAGCAGTATGGGCGCCCATGGCACAACCGGCAATCACGCAGCCTTCGATCAGCGTATGCGGATCATGGCGCATGATGTCACGGTCTTTGCAGGTACCAGGCTCCGACTCATCCGCATTGACCACGAGATAATGCGGACGGCCATCGCTTTCTTTCGGCATGAAAGACCATTTCATACCAGTCGGGAATCCCGCACCACCACGACCGCGAAGACCGGACGCCTTCATTTCGTTGATGATCCAATCCCGACCCTGATCAATCAGACCTTTGGTATTATCCCAATGGCCGCGTGCCATCGCACCTTTAAGCGACTTGTCTTTCAGGCCATAAATATTGGTAAAGATACGATCTTTATCAGCCAGCATCAAATCAGCCCTCCGCTTTCGGATTGCTTGTCGTCAAAGATGTCAGGCCACTGGCAGGCGCAGAAAAATCTCGCTCAATCTGTGGACCCGGTTTAATCGTGTCACCTTTGCCAGCCGCGAAAGCATCAATGATTTCTTCCAGGCGCTCCGGTGTCAGGTCTTCATAAGCGTCTTTGAAGATCATGACCATCGGCGCATTGACGCAAGCACCCTGACATTCGACTTCTTCCCAAGATAATGTGCCGTCTGCATTGAGGGTCTGCGGGTCATGATGAATTTTGTGCTTGCACACTTTCATCAAATCTTCCGCACCGCGCAGCATGCAAGGTGTTGTACCGCAAACCTGAATATGGGCGCGTGTACCAACAGGCTTCAGCTGGAACTGGGTATAGAAAGTGGCAACTTCAAGCACACGGATCAAAGGCATACCGAGCATAGCTGCGATATATTCGATTGAGGCTTTGGTGACCCAGCCCTCCTGTTCCTGTGCACGCATCAGCAGCGGGATAACTGCGGATGCCTGACGGCCTTCAGGGAATTTCTTGATAGTCTGTTCAGCCCAAGCCTGATTTTCCGCATTAAAAGCAAATGCGGCTGGTTGGACGGAATCTTCTGCGAGACGACGGACGGACATCAGCGGTCTACCTCACCAAACACGATATCGAGTGAACCAAGGATCGCCGAAACGTCAGCCAGCATATGGCCGCGGCAAAGGAAATCCATAGCCTGAAGATGAGCAAAACCCGGTGCACGCAATTTGCAGCGATAAGGCTTATTGGTGCCGTCTGACACCAGATAAACACCGAATTCACCCTTAGGGGCTTCTACAGCTGCATAGACCTCGCCTGCCGGCACATGGTAGCCTTCAGTGTAAAGCTTGAAGTGATGAATGAGCGCTTCCATCGAGCGTTTCATCTCACCGCGTTTCGGCGGTACGATCTTGTTGTCTGTATGCGATACAGGGCCAACACGCTCTTTTCCGAGCAGCAATTCACAGCACTGACGCATAATCTTGGCAGACTGGCGCATTTCTTCCATACGGATCAGATAACGGTCATAGCAGTCACCGTTTTTGCCGATCGGAATGTCGAATTCCATTTCCGAATAGCACTCATATGGCTGGCTCTTGCGCAAGTCCCACGCAGCACCCGAGCCACGCACCATCACACCAGAGAAACCCCAAGACCAAGCATCTTCCAATGTCACAACGCCGATATCGACGTTACGCTGCTTGAAAATACGGTTGCCGGTAATCAGATTGTCGAGGTTGGTCAGTGTCGTTTTAAGAAACGGATCAATCCAGTCAGCGATATCCTGCACCAATTGCTCAGGCAAATCCTGATGCACACCACCCGGACGGAAATAAGCTGCGTGCATACGGGCGCCACAGGCGCGTTCATAAAACACCATCAGCTTTTCGCGCTCCTCAAAGCCCCAGAGCGGCGGTGTCAAAGCACCAACGTCCATAGCCTGCGTGGTCACGTTCAACAGGTGATTGAGAATACGGCCGATTTCGGAATAAAGCACACGGATCAGCTGGCCGCGACGTGGCACAGTGATGCCGAGCAGACGCTCGACAGCCAGCGCATAAGCGTGTTCCTGATTCATCGGTGCAACATAATCAAGGCGATCCAGATATGGCAAAGCCTGCAAATATGTTTTGGTTTCCATCAGCTTTTCAGTACCGCGATGCAGCAAGCCAATATGCGGATCAACGCGCTCAACCACTTCGCCGTCCAACTCCAGCACCAGACGCAACACGCCGTGCGCCGCCGGATGCTGCGGGCCGAAGTTGATGTTAAAATTTCTTACTTGTGTCTCAGCCATTGTCGGCATCCTGTGTAGAGGCATAAGCTGCCAGAAACTCTGCTTCCGTCATTTTGCGCGTATCATTGGCAAAAGCGTAATTATCAGGTTTCTTGTCGATGTAGATTTCCGTCGTAAACCTGAATTGCGAAGGATCATCAAATGCCTGAATGGAAACGACACTATGGGAGCCATCCTGCATGCGCCACATCAAGCTAGAGCCGCAAGCCTTGCAAAATCCGCGCTCACCCCATTCGGATGAGCGATAAAATGCAAGATCATCACCATCGGTGATTTCAAGGCTGTCGCCGCATTCCACACTCAAAAACACACCACCAGTCCAGCGGCGGCACATTGAGCAATGGCATGCACCCATTTCGTCATTGATAGGCTTCGCCGAAAAGCGCACAGAGCCACACAGGCAACGACCTTCCAACTTAGCACTTACAGACATTTTTCAATCCTCACACTTGGGCATCAAAGCCAATTAATTGACTTTGGCTTTTTCATCGCCAGGCAACACGTAATCAGTTCCTTCCCACGGGGAAAGGAAGTCAAAATTACGGAATTCCTGACGCAGGACAACCGGCTCATAAACAACGCGCTTGTGCTCGTCGCTGTAGCGGACTTCAACAAAACCGGTAGTCGGGAAATCTTTACGCAGCGGATGACCTTCAAAACCGTAATCGGTAAGAATGCGGCGCAGATCCGGATGACCGGAGAACAAAACGCCGTACATGTCGTAAATTTCGCGCTCAAACCAATCAGCGCCGAGAAAGACAGCCGTTGCAGACGGCACCAGCACATCTTCATCTGCCGTCACTTTAACGCGCATACGCAGGTTCTGGCGTGGTGACATCAGCTGATAAACCACATCGAAACGCTCAGCGCGTTCAGGATAATCAACACCGCTGATATCGGTCAGATTAACGAACTGGCACTGTACGTCATCACGCAGAAAGGTCAGAACATTGATCAGGCTACCTTTGGAGACATTGACCGTCAATTCACCATAAGCAAATTTGATATCTTCAATTGCATCAGCAAAACGTTCTTTCAGATAGGCCGAAAGATCACGGAGGGCTTCCTCACTCATCACTTTCACTCCTTCTTAACGCTCAATTGTGCCGGTGCGGCGGATTTTCTTTTGCAACATCAAAATGCCGTAAAGAAGCGCCTCAGCGGTTGGCGGGCAGCCCGGAACATAGATATCAACCGGAACCACACGGTCACAACCACGCACGACCGAATAAGAATAATGATAATAACCACCGCCATTGGCACATGATCCCATTGAGATCACATAACGCGGCTCCGGCATCTGATCATAAACCTTGCGCAGTGCCGGTGCCATTTTGTTGGTCAATGTACCGGCCACAATCATCACGTCGGACTGACGCGGTGACGCACGCGGCGCAATACCAAAACGTTCGGCATCGTAGCGCGGCATGGAGATGTGCATCATCTCAACAGCGCAGCAAGCAAGACCGAAGGTCATCCACATCAGTGAGCCGGTACGCGCCCAAGTAATCAGCGCGTCGGCAGAGGTGACGATAAAGCCCTTATCGGACAACTCATTATTCAGCTCACTGAAAAATGCATCATCTGCGCCGATCGGCTTGCCGGTATTAGGATCAATAATGCCTTTCGGCTGCGGCGCGATAAGCGTGGCGTTGCTGTTGGTCAATCCCATTCCAGCGCCCCCTTCTTCCATTCATAAATGAAACCGATAGTCAGCACGAACAAAAACGCCATCATGGAGCCGTAGCCCAGCCAACCGATGGAGCCGAACGAAACAGCCCACGGGAACAGGAACACAACTTCCAGATCGAAAATAATAAAAAGAATCGATACGAGATAGAACCGCACATCGAATTTCATGCGCGCATCATCGAAAGCGTTGAATCCGCACTCATAAGCTGACAGCTTTTCCGGATCCGGCTGCCGGTAGGCAACAAGAAACGGTGCAATCAGAAGTGCAATGCCAATAATCATGGCGATGCCAATGAAAATGACGATCGGTAGATAGGAACTTAAAAGCTCGTTCATGATCCCTTTTCCGGCTTAACACGAGGCGTTACGCCCAGTCATAAGCCCTCCATGGTTACGACTCTGCGACACATTGCATCTACGGCAACCCCTCGCCCGTGCAGCTTCAAAAGGCATGCCGTGCGAACTACAGCTAATTCGATGCGACGGTTACCCCAGAGTGCTTCCAAGTGCAACCCCTGAGACTGTGACACATTGGAACAGTCAGGCATTTACTCGACGAAATAGCTCGCTCTGCCAAATATCTCGTTTTTTTAAAGCTTTACCCGCCTGATACCCAAGGCTTCCGGCCTTCAGCCTGTGTATAATATTAAGAAGAATCTTAATTTAACACCAGCTAATGTTGCAAAATTCACGTAAAAAGAGAATCAATCCAAAGATCACAGATTTGTGAAACCACATGCGGCAAATTTAACATTCAACTTGAGGCTGTATACAACCTCATGCGTATACATGCACAAAATAACAGCTTCCGATCGCCCGCATCACCTTAATACTTATCTTTTTTCCATAAAAGAAAAATAGTGATTGGTACGATTGCAAAAATGATAACTTCAATAATCCATAAATACTTAAGGATCATAGCACCGCTTCCATATCTGCCACCAAGTTTCACGTCGTTTAGAATGAATCTTAACAGCTCATATCAGCAAAAGACATAATACCATCGTTGCTACGACCTTCGTCTATAGCACGGCTTGCGATGTTTTTTGTGTAGCGCTTAAAGCTTCATCATTCACCGTAATCAGGCGACGGGTTGGCTGGGCAAATTGCAAACCATGCGTTTCAACCCATTTGGCTGCGGCCACAAGCACTGCTTGTTGTGCATTCATGAAATCCGCATATTCAGCACTCAGCACATAATAGACCACTTCGAAACGCACGCCCAGTTCGTTAAATTCGGCCAGATGCGAGCGGTCAAACCGCGTATTAGGCAAAGTCTCGATGGTCGTTTGCAGGTAAGCCGGAAATGTCTGTAATAAGTCAATCGAGCCGCCATATTGCACATGCAAGCTGAAAAGCATGCGCCGCTCAGACATACGCTGGAAGTTCGACAGGCGTGTATTCAATAACGCGTCATTGGAAACGCTGATCTGCTCACCGGTAAGCGAACGGAAGCGTGTCGTGCGCAAACCAATCCGTTCCACCACACCGCGATTTTCATTAAAGAAAACAAAATCACCGACGACAAACGGTTTGTCGAGCAAAATGGAAAGCGAGGCAAACAGGTCTTTCAGGATGGATTGGAGTGCAAACGCAATTGCGATACCACCAACCCCAAGTCCTGCAACGAGCGCAGTAATATCGATACCGAAATTCGACAGGACCAGCAGCAGTACTGCCGTCCAGATAAGCGCAAGACCGGTAAAGCGGATAATTTGCGCTGCACTGGTTCGTTCCGGATCAGGATTGTTTTTATCCAGCAAGCCATGGTCGATCCAAAGACCGACCATAATACTGCTCCACATTCCGATTTGTGCCATGGTGGCAACCAGCACAATACCGGTAATCATACGCGAGATTTGCACCGGAAGCACCAAAACCAGCGAAGCAAAATAAAGCGCCAAAGCCGCAAAGAAAAAACGGTAAGTATTATTTGCCAGCGATTGTGCGCCCGTCATGATGACATCAAACCGGCTGACAGCAAAACGGGACAATAATTGCACAAGCTGGCCCCGCACTCGCGGCAACAAAATCAGACAGGCAACAAAAATGAAAAGTGCCGTTATCCAGAGCGCCAGATGGTTGCCAAGCACGATCCAGTTACGGGTGAAATCTTCTATTTCCTGCACATTCATTCCAATATTTCAGTTCGTTTGCCACTATCAAGCATGAATTTGCTCGAGCATCCTCCGGTAACAACATAGGGCTGCACCTTAACAGGTCAATAATCTCATTTGATTTATTTTTGTTTTTTTGGTGGCAGCAGAGTTAAAAAACACTTTAAAAAAAGTGATATTAAACAGATGATTTAAAAATAAGATTCAGTTAAACTCACTTTAAAGTTATAAATAATAATACGGGAATAAGAAACTGATAAAACACGCTAAATTTCAAATCGGTCAAGTTGTGAAACATAAGTTATTTCCATTTCGCGGAATCATTTATGATGTTGATCCGGAATTTTCGAATAGTGAAGAATGGTATCAGTCCATTCCGGAAGACCGACGGCCACGGCGCGACCAGCCGTTTTATCATCTGTTCGCTGAAAACAGTGAAACAGAATATTCGGCCTATGTTTCAGAACAAAACTTAATGGTCGATGATAGTGGCGAACCCCTGCGCCACCCGCAAATCAACAATCTATTCAACCGGCAAAATGACGGGCAATATCAGATCAAACACAATCTGATGCATTAAAAAAAACGGAAGATCCCCTCTTCCATTTTTTATCAATCATATATTGACGCGACCAAACCAGTCAGCCATACGGCGCACGGCTTCCCGCATCTCTTCTTCACTGCCAGCATATGAAAAACGCATAGTGCGATGCCCGTCAACCGGATCGAAATCACGGCCCGGCGTTGCAGCAATATTGATTTCACTCAGCATCTTATAGGCTAATGCCATACTGTCATTGGTAAAGTTCGATACGTCACAATAAGCGTAAAATGCGCCGTCCATTGGGGCAGCAAATTTCAAACCAATATTGGGCAATTGTACATTCAGCAAAGTACGATTGCGCCGATAGCGATCTTTCACCAGTTCAAGCTCTGAAGTGCCGTCAAAAGCTGCAATCGCTGCATGTTGTGACAATTCCGGAGCCGAAATATAAAGGCTTTGCGCAATGCGCTCGACAGCGCGAATATCGCTTTCAGGCAAGACCATCCAGCCGATGCGCCAACCGGTCATGCAATAATATTTGGAAAATGAGTTGATAATTGTCACATCATCAGCCAGCTGCAATGCAGTCATATCATCGCTATCATATGACAGACGATGATAGATTTCGTCCGACAGCACACGGATATTGCGCTCTTTTGCAGTCTCGATAATAGCGCGCAGTTCTTTGGTCGACAAAACCGCACCGGTCGGATTGGCAGGACTGGCAAAAAGCACGCCTTTCAGCGGTTTTTCTGCATGGGCAGCAGCTAAAGCTTCGGCAGTTAAATTGCTATCTTTGCCATCACCAGCACCAATTTCCACCACTTCAATTCCCAGCGTTTTGAGAATATTGCGATAGGCCGGATAACCAGGACGCGTAATTGCTACTCTGTCACCGGGGTTAAAATAAACCAGAAAAGCCAGATTGAACGCAGCAGACGAACCCGTTGTTACCGCAATGCGTGACGGATCAACATTCACGCCATAATAATCTGTATAATGCCTGGCAATTGCTTCACGTAAGCTTCGCAAACCCAACGCATCCGTATAGCCGATACGACCATCTTTCAGAGCTTTTTCAGCTGCTTGCAATACCACTTTGGGTGCCGGATCAGCCGGTTGCCCCACTGCCATTGAAATAACCGGAGCCCCTAATGAACGCTGATGATTGGCTTTCGCCAGCAAGTCCATTGCATAAAAAGGTTCAATTTCGCTACGGGCTGAAAAAATGCTCACGGCCATCTCCGGTATAAATTAAACAATAAAAAGCACCAGATTGCTGTCTGATGCCCACCATGCCGTATATTTGCCCGATTAATAAAGCAATCGATTCATGCATATGTAGCAAAGCTGATTATAATCAATTGCAACAAATTATTTTTATATCAATAGATTATCGGCTATGGATATGTAGTGTTAAATGGAAGGCTGACATGATGACCCCCGCCAAGCAACAAACGGTATCGTTGTTCAACACCTCCTGCCGCATGCTTACGAAAGGCACGACTGCCAGATTTCTTGCCGGCACACTGACATTGGCGATCGCAGTAACAAGCACCCTGCCCGCATTGGCACAATCACGCAGCGTATCAATCATTCGTGATGCTGAAATCGAAGCATTGATTACGGATTACACCAATCCGATTTTAAACGCCGCCGGTTTAAAAAAGCGCAATGTTCAAACGATTCTCGTCAATTCGAGCAGTTTTAACGCTTTTGTCGACGGTCGACGTATTTTTATCAATACCGGTGCATTGGCACAATCCGAAACCCCGAATGAGCTGATTGGCGTCATCGCGCATGAAGCAGGCCATCTGGCTGGCGGCCATCAGGATCGTTTGCGCGAACAATTAAGCCGCGCCAAAACCATGGCTGTCATTGGTGCACTTATTGGAGCGGGCGCCGGTGTTGCAGGGGCTGCAGCTGGCAATAGTTCGGCTGTTGGAGCAGCAGGCGGCATTGCACTTGGCAGCGGCGAAGCGGCCATGCGCAGTCTTTTATCTTATCAACGTACAGAAGAAATCACCGCAGACCGCTTGGCTATCAATTATCTCAATGCAACCGGTCAATCCGCCAAAGGAATGCTGACCACTTTCTCGCGCTTTGCCAATGCTTTGTCTTTGAACGGCACCCAGATTGATCAATATCGGGTGAGCCACCCATTACCGCGTGAACGCATTGCCAATCTGGAAAATTTGGCAAAAGCCAGTCCGCATTTTAACAAGACAGACAGCGCGGCTCTTCAATTGCGCCATGATATGGCGCGTGCAAAGATTGCGGCCTATTCCGGCATGGGCTCGGTGCAACGTATTTTCCGCAATAATCCACGCGGCCTTGCTGCCCGATACGGCGATGCAATCACCATCTATTTAAATGGTTCTGCCCGCAATGCCTTGCCCAAAATTGATGCGCTCATCAAAGAGCAACCGAAGAATCCTTATTTTCACGAGATTCGCGGTGAAATCTTAATGAAAGCCAATGATCCTGTGGGGGCCGCAAAAGCGATGCAGCAGGCCACCGCACTTGATCCGAAGAAATCCAGTTTGTTGCGTATGAGCTATGGCCGTGCACTGATGTTGACCGGCACAAAAGCCAATATGCCTGCCGCAATCCGCGAATTAAAAGCAGGCATTGCCCGCGATCCGGAATTCCCGAGCGGCTACGGTTATTTGGCCCAAGCCTATGGTCAATCAGGTGAAATTGCTTTGGCAGATCTTGCGACTGCTGATATGCATTATTATTCCGGCAATCGCCAGCAAGCGAAAATATTCGCAACCCGTGCACAGCAAAAAATGAAAAAAGGTTCGCCTGACTGGTTGCGCGCGCAAGATATTATCAACACCAAAAAATAACAGCACTTGACCACATTGCCTCATCAAGGCGATAGGATATGGTATAAAATTAAAGAGATTGGAATTCGTATGACCCGTGCATTCACGACTCTGTTTGCCAGCGCCCTTATCGGCAGCACAGCTCTATTCGGCGGTGGCTTTGCACAATTGCAAGCGCAGGCACAATCAGCTTCAGCTCCGCTTGACCAGACAGCTGTTGAGAAAATCGTACGGGACTATCTGATCAAAAACCCTGAAATTCTGACAGAGATGCAAACGGCACTGGAAACAAAACAAGCCGCAGAACAAGAAATTCGTATCAAGCAGGTCATTGCCAGCAATCAGGAAGAATTGCTCAATTCCAGCCATGATGCTGTTCTCGGTAATCCTGATGGGGATGTGACTGTCGTTGAATTTTTTGATTACAATTGCGGCTATTGCAAACGCGCCATGCCGGATATGGAAGCCATTATCAAAAGCGATCCGAATGTCCGCTTTGTGATGAAAGAGTTTCCGATTTTGGGCCCTGATTCAATCAAAGCGCATATGGCGGCACAGGCATTCAAGCTGATGATGCCGGAAAAATATCGTGATCTTCATATGGCTTTGATGACAACGCCTGATCGCTCCACCGATGAAACTGTCATTGCTGAAGCCGTCAAGCTTGGCGCTGATGAAGCAGCTTTGCGTGAAAAAATTAATTCACCGGAAGTGACATCTTCATTTCAAAATGCTTATAAACTCGCAAACGAACTCGATATCAACGGAACGCCTTCCTATGTTATTGGCAATGAACTGGTGCCGGGGGCGATCGGCGCTGACGGTTTGAAGGAACGAATTGCGCAAGCACGCGCCCAGAAAAAATAAAATGTCATATTTTGGTGGAGAAATCCACCAAACTTATATATTACGACTATTTTAATGGGTTTTAACTTGCCGCGCGCAAGTCTATATGAAATGGAATTTCGGCTCGGGATTATTTGAGGCGATATACGCCGATAAGACAGGCTGGTAAGACAGGTCAGAAAAACAGGCCAGAAAAACAGGTATGACCAAAAAAGTTTTTGTGCTCAACGGCCCTAATTTAAATTTACTCGGCACGCGTGAGCCGGGTATTTATGGTGTGACAACACTTGAAGGGATTTCAGAAGCCTGTAAACAGGAAGCTGAAAAGCTTGGGCTTGAGATTGACTTTCGTCAATCCAATTATGAAGGTGATCTTGTCAGCTGGATTCAGGAGGCAGGCGCTGAAAATGCGTTTGTGCTGATTAATCCGGCGGCTTACACGCATACATCTGTTGCATTGCAAGATGCGATCAGAGCTGCACAAGTAACAGTGATTGAGGTTCATCTTTCCAATATCCACGCGCGTGAACCGTTCCGCCAGCATTCTTATGTTTCTCCGGTCGCCAAAGGCGTCATCTTCGGATTAGGAGCACAAGGATATCTGCTAGGATTACGCGCTCTCGCGGCATTTGCCACAGAACAATAAAACACGGGCACAAGCGTTAAAGGGGCCTTATAATGTCATCTAAAAGCTCTGGTATCGATAAAGAGATCATTCGCGATCTCGCCAATATCCTCAACGACACAGATCTGACAGATATTGAAGTCGAACATGGTGAATTGCGCATCCGCGTTTCACGTAAAATAACAGTACAGCAGGCTCCTGCCTATCAAGTTCCTGCAATGGCTCCGGCCGCTGCCGCAGCACCAGCTACAACGCCTGCCGAAGCTACTCCGGCTGATGTTTCTAAAAATGCTGTCCCTTCACCAATGGTTGGTACCGCATATATGGCTCCGGCACCTGGTGCACGCAACTTCATCGAGGTTGGCACTCAGGTTAAAGAAGGCCAGACGCTGCTGATCATTGAAGCAATGAAGACCATGAACCAGATTCCGTCACCACGTGCAGGAACGGTTAAAGCTATTCTCGTTGCTGACGCTCAACCGGTCGAATTTGGTGAGCCTCTGGTCGTAATCGAATAATTTTCGGCGAGGATCATCATGTTTCAAAAAATTCTCATAGCCAATCGTGGCGAGATTGCTCTTCGCATACTCAGGGCCTGTAAGGAACTGGGTATTAAAACCGTTGCTGTTCATTCGACAGCAGATGCGGATGCTATGCATGTCCGTCTGGCTGATGAGAGTGTTTGCATCGGCCCTCCTCCTTCCCGCGACAGCTACCTGAACATCCATCAGATTGTTGCTGCCTGCGAAATTACCGGCGCGGATGCTATTCATCCAGGCTACGGCTTCTTGTCTGAAAACGCCAAGTTTGCAGAAATTCTGGAAGCACATTCCATCACCTTTATCGGACCAACCGCTGCGCATATCCGCATCATGGGCGATAAGATTGAAGCAAAACGCACTGCAAAACGTCTTGGTATTCCGGTTGTTCCGGGTTCAGAAGGCGGCGTAACCGATGATGCGGAAGCAGCCCGAATTTCTGCGGAAATCGGCTATCCGGTCATCATCAAAGCCACTGCCGGCGGTGGTGGTCGCGGCATGAAAGTGGCGCATTCGGAAGAAGAGCTTTCAATTGCTCTTTCGACTGCGCGTACCGAAGCTGGTGCAGCTTTTGGCAATGATGCTGTGTATATTGAAAAATACTTAAGCAAACCACGCCATATTGAAGTGCAAATCGTTGGCGACGGTGCCGGCAATGCCATCCATTTGGGCGAACGCGACTGCTCCTTGCAGCGTCGTCACCAGAAGGTCTGGGAAGAAGCCAACTCACCTGCCCTCAACGAAGAAGCCCGTCACAAGATCGGCATGATCTGCGCCAATGCGGTGGCAGAACTTGGCTATCGTGGTGCCGGTACGATTGAATTCCTTTATGAAGATGGTGAGTTCTATTTCATTGAAATGAACACCCGCCTTCAGGTGGAACACACAATCACCGAAGCCATTACCGGTATTGATCTGGTGCATGAGCAAATCCGTGTTGCAGCAGGGCTTGGTCTTTCTGTCAAACAGCAGGATGTGCGCTTCTCCGGTCACGCAATCGAATGCCGTATTAACGCCGAACATCCGGAAACATTTGTGCCATCACCTGGCCAGATTACTCATTACCACACACCAGGTGGTCTTGGTATCCGCATCGATTCCGGTGTTTATTCCGGCTATCGCATTCCGCCATATTACGACAGCATGATCGGTAAGCTGATTGTGCATGGCCGTAACCGCGTGGAATGCATGATGCGTCTGCGCCGTGCATTGGATGAGTTTGTTGTTGATGGTGTCAACACAACCATTCCGCTGTTTCAGGATCTGGTTTCCAATCAGGACATTGCTAATGGCGACTATGACATCCATTGGTTGGAAAAATATCTCGCCAACAAAGCGGCAGCTGCCAAGCGCTAAGCGGTTTTAACAGCATATTCCGCTTTACAAGCGAAAGCTAAAATCAAACCGGTAATAACATCGTTGTTATTGCCGGTTTATTTTTGTGTCTATTTTTTTGAAAACCATAGCCAGCCATTGCAAATATTAAAGATTCATGGCGAACTCTCATTATGACCCAAAATATCGACGCTCTCGACAAAGACGAATTATATATTGACCCGGATCTGCTTCTACGCGCCTATGCGTCGGGTGTTTTCCCAATGGCCGAAGAAGAGGACGATCCGGAAATTTATTGGGTACGTCCCGAAAAGCGCGGCATTATTCCGCTTGAAGATTTTCACGTCTCCCGCAGCCTTGCCAAAACCATCCGTAAGCAAAAATATCAAATTAAAATGAACACGGATTTTGCAGGTGTTTTGCGCGGTTGTGCCAATGGCGAAGGTGAGCGTGAACGCACATGGATCAATGACCCCATCAAAGCATCCTGCATGCGTCTCCATGCTTTGGGACATGCCCATAGTGTAGAGGCATGGGATGGAGACGAACTTGTCGGCGGTTTATACGGCATTAGTGTGAGGCGTGCTTTCTTTGGTGAAAGCATGTTCAGCCGTAAGCGCGACACTTCAAAAATCTGCCTCGCCTTTTTGGTTGAACATCTCAAAAGTCATGGCTTTATTCTGCTGGACACACAATTCATAACCGAACATTTAAAAAGTCTCGGAGCGATTGAAATTACCCGCAAACAATATGAACGTCGTCTTGAAGAAGCTCTCACAGGCGACGCCATGTTTTAACATGGTGCGCTTAGGCACAATATAAATAGTTAGGATCTGTGCTGATCAATTGCCTTTGGCAGGTGCCGGCACATCAGACTTCTGTTTGCAGTCTTTCAGCCAGACATCGTAAACGGCGTGCTCGACCGCGTTGAGACCAGGACTATCGGCAAACATCCAGCCATTAAAAATACGGCGAATTTTGCGGTCAAGGGTAATTTCATCCACTTCGACGAAACTATCCGTGCGCGGCGCCTCATTATCCGTGCGGGAATAGCAAACTTTTGGCGTTACCTGTAAAGCACCAAACTGCACCGTTTCGTTGATATAAACATCGAATGTGGTGATGCGACCGGTAATCTTGTCGAGGCCGGAAAATTCAGCCACAGGATTTTCAATGCGATCTGCATGTGCGACGCCACCTGCCATCAACAAGCAGGTTGCAAAAACACAGCTTAATTTTCCGGCGCTATGGCAGCGACTGACCAGAGTGGTTGCTGTTCCTGATAGTAACCGGCAAATGATCATGACCAAGTAAATATCCGTCCAAATGTTTCCGATGAATAACTTAAATATAAATTGTGGCGATTCGGAGCAACCGAACAACCTGAAATAAAAAAGCGCCGCGATATTTATCCGGCGCTTTTGTTCTCACAAACCTGAATTATGAACCGGGTGTCCAAGCATCATATTCACCGGTTACACGAGGACGTTCTCCCTGCGTAGTTCCCGGCAACGCAATCGCACCTTTAGGGCGATAGGCAAGCGGTGAACCGGTGAGATTGGCAAGGTGTGGCTTTTCCCATTCACGCGGTTTGTAATCTTCCTGTGAAGGCGGTGTATCAACGCGATGATGCATCCAGCCGTGCCAACCAGCCGGAATGGCACTTGCTTCAGAATAGCCGTTATAGATCACCCAGCGGCGGGTGCGACCTTCAGAATCCTTGCCGCCCTGATAGTAAATATTGCCGAATTCATCCTCGCCCACACGTTCACCTTTACGCCATGTGTGCAGGCGGGTTCCGAGCGTCTGCCCATTCCACCAAGTGAAGAACTGTGTCAAAAATTTCATCATGGCTTTATTCCGGATCCAAAATATTTAAGCGGTTCTGTCGGCGTTAAACGTCACGTAAATCGTTCATTGGCTTATGGACTTTTCAACGCAAGATGGCAAGTTCCGATAGCGGGTCATCTTGACGCTGAAATAAAAAAAGACGGAAGTTTGAAGGCCGCCATCTTCACATCACCCAAGCATTCAGGCTCTTTTGCAAAATCAATACAGGTTCTTTAAAATTCAAAGAACCCCACTCTGCATTGCGGCCAATTTGGATGTAGCCCTTTTGCTCATAAAATCGACGGGCACGGACATTCACTTCCAACACTTCAAGCTTCATTGCAGTAACACCCGGAAAAGCCGTTTCGATCTCATCCAGCAGTGTCGTACCAACGCCTTTGATCTGCTCTTCAGGCAACACATAAAGTTGATTGAGGCTTGCTGTTTCACGGGTCTCTTGATGGGCATAGGCCATACCGATAATACGCCCGTTGCCATCATCTGCGACCAAAAACTCCGAATAAGGGCGCTTCAAATTGGCTTTCAAAGCCGACAATGAATGCCACTCATTGGTGATTGTTTTGACGATCTCCTTACCCAGTACATCGTCAAAACTTGCGCTCCACGTGGTCAACAGCAGCTCGTGAACGGCTTTTAAATCCGCTTCAGCGGCTGTACGAACCCACATATTATTCCTCGATGCCAAGTTTGGCTTTGACCAGATCATTGACAGCCTGCGGGTTTGCTTTACCGCCGGTTGCTTTCATCACCTGACCAACAAACCAACCAGCCAAAGATGGTTTGGCTTTTGCCTGTTCCACTTTGTCGGGATTGGCAGCAATCACCTCATCAACGGCTTTTTCAATCGCACCGGTATCGGTTACCTGCTTCATGCCGCGGGTTTCAACGATGGCTTTCGGGTCGCCACCTTCATTCCAGACAATTTCAAACAGATCTTTGGCGATCTTGCCGGAAATGGTGCCTTCTTTAATCAGATCAATGATAGCGCCCAGTTGATCGGCGGAAACCGGTGTTTCTTCAATATCTTTACCAGCCTTGTTCAAAGCACCGAGCAGATCATTGATAACCCAGTTGGCAGCAATCTTGCCATCACGACCCTTAACGACCGCTTCATAATAATCAGCAATCGCTTTTTCAGTAACCAGAATAGATGCATCATAAACCGAAATGCCCTGCTCTTCGATCAGGCGATGCTTCTTGTCATCCGGCAATTCGGTCAAGTCTGCGGCAAGCGCATCAACGAAAGCTTGATCAAATTCAAGCGGCAGCAGATCAGGATCAGGGAAATAACGATAATCATGCGCTTCTTCTTTAGAGCGCATGGAACGGGTTTCGCCCTTAGCCGGATCAAACAGGCGGGTTTCCTGATCAATCTTGCCGCCATCTTCCAAAATTGCAATCTGGCGACGCGCTTCATATTCAATCGCCTGACCGACAAAACGGATCGAATTAACGTTTTTGATTTCGCAACGTGTGCCAAATTCGCCGCCCGGACGACGCACAGAAACGTTAACGTCGGCGCGCATCGAGCCTTCGTCCATGTTGCCATCGCAGGTGCCCAAATAACGCACAATGGTGCGCAGCTTGGTCAGATAAGCTTTGGCTTCATCGGACGAGCGCAAATCTGGCTTGGAGACGATTTCCATCAACGGCATGCCGGAGCGGTTCAAATCCACATAAGACATGGTTGGATGCTGGTCATGCATGGATTTACCGGCATCCTGCTCGAGATGGATGCGCTCAATGCCGATTTCCACATCTTCAAACTGGCCTTTGGAATCAGGGCCAACCGAAATCATGATCTTGCCTTCACCGACAATCGGCTGCTGGAACTGTGAAATCTGGTAGCCCTGCGGCAGATCAGGATAGAAATAATTTTTGCGGTCAAAAACCGATTTCAAATTGATCTGTGCCTTCAAGCCAAGGCCGGTACGAACGGCCTGACGGACACATTCCATATTAATGACCGGCAACATGCCCGGCATCGCTGCATCAATCAGCGACACATTGGCATTCGGCTCGGCACCGAAAGATGTGGAAGCGCCGGAAAACAGCTTTGATTCTGAAGTGACCTGCGCATGGACTTCCATGCCAATCACAACTTCCCAATCGCCGGTGGCGCCGGAGATAAAACGTTTTGGTTCAGGCGTACGTGTATCAATAAGGGACATACTGGCTCGTCACTGCTAAGTTTTAAGTTTTCTATTGGCTAGAACAAAGCCAGCGCTGAGGCAAGCTTTTCAGCTACTTTCATTCAACTGTTACCGATTTTGCAAGATTTCGTGGCTGATCCACATCGGTTCCCATGAAAACCGCAGTGTAATAGGCCAGCATTTGCACAGGCAAGGCATAAAGCAGCGGGGTGATAAATTCAGCCATTTCGGGCAGAATAATTGTCGCCATTGTATCAACACTGGCGTTGTTGGCGCCCTCTGCATCGGTAATCAAAATAATGCGTCCGCCGCGTGCTGCCACTTCCTGCATATTGGAAACGGTCTTTTCATAAAGACGATCAGACGGTGCAATCACTATCACCGGAATTGAATCATCAATCAAGGCAATCGGCCCATGCTTCAATTCACCGGCCGCATAGCCTTCGGCGTGAATGTAAGAGATTTCCTTCAATTTCAGAGCGCCTTCCATCGCCAGCGGGAAAGAGGTACCGCGGCCTAAATAGAGCACATGTTTAACTTGCGCCAATTCACGGCAAATTTTCTCAATCTCGCCTTCAAGTTTGAGTACCTGATTGGCAATGCGCGGCACTTCCGACAATTGCTTGACCAGTACACGCTCTTGTGCGTCATCAATCACACCACGCTGTTTGGCAGCCATAATCGCCAATGATGCCATCACGGTGAGCTGACTGGTAAAAGCCTTGGTGGAAGCCACGCCGATTTCCGGTCCTGCAAGAATCGGGAAAACAGCATCAGATTCGCGCGCAATAGTGGAGGTCGTCACATTGACGATTGAAGCAATTTTCAAGCCTTGCGCTTTGCAATAGCGCAGTGAAGCCAGCGTGTCGGCTGTTTCACCCGACTGCGACACAAACAGTGCCAAAGTGTCTTTGGAAAGCGGCATTTCACGGTAGCGGAACTCGGATGCAATATCGATATCCACCGGCAAACGCGCAATCTGCTCGAACCAATATTTGCCGATTGCAGCCGCATAATAAGCAGTACCGCAGGCAGACATCGACAAACGGTCGATCTTGCTGAAATCCAGTTCCGCCACATCCTGACGCACAGTGCCGGTGGAGAGATCGAGATAATGCGCCAATGTATGGCCGATCACTTCCGGCTGCTCATGGATTTCTTTTTCCATGAAATGGCGGTGATTGCCTTTGGAAACCAGAAACTCCTGTGACTGTACTTTTTGGACAGCGCGTTTCACTTCCATGTTTTGTGCATCATAAATAGTGGCACCGTCTTTGCGCACCACAACCCAATCACCATCTTCCAGATAGCAGATCATATCGGTGAGCGGCGCCAGAGCAATCGCATCTGAACCCAGATACATTTCATTGTCACCATAGCCGATTGCCAGTGGCGGCCCTTGACGCGCACCAATCAGCAGGCCTTCAACACCTTCAAAAATAATCGCCAGCGCAAAAGCACCCTGCAATTGCGGCAAGGCAGCTTTGACCGCTTCAATCGGCGGCAGGCCGCGATCCATCTCGCGGGTAACCAAATGAGCTACGGCTTCGGTGTCTGTCTCAGTTTCAAACACATAGCCATCAGCCTGAAGGCTGGCACGCAGTTCTGCAAAATTTTCAATAATACCATTATGGACGACAGCCAATCGCTTGGTCATATGCGGGTGCGCATTGCGCTCAACCGGTTTGCCATGCGTTGCCCAACGGGTGTGCCCGATGCCAATGACACCCGGCAAAGGCTGGTCTTTCAAATGGTTTTCAAGATTGACCAGCTTGCCCTCGGCACGACGACGCGCCAAAGCACCTCCATCAAGGGTTGCGATACCAGCAGAATCATAACCGCGATATTCAAGCCGCTTCAAACTGTCGACCAAAAGAGACGCCACATCTCTGCCGGCAACGATACCAATAATTCCGCACATAATTAAAATTCCCGAGTTTAGTCGAATAGATATTTACTGATAATAAATCTGTCAGGGCTTTTTAAAAATGAGCTGCCCTGACAGAGCATTCTGCATAAAGATAAACTGTGTTCAGATATAATCACTCATGCTTTTCAGCCTTTTTTAAAACTGAAAAGCATGAGTGTCAGCCTTCTCTTCTGGCTTTAATCTGCGCTTTGAGAGCAGCATATTTTTCACGCAAAATCGACGCGCGGCCTTCTTTGACCGCCTGACGGGCACGCCCTAAAGCCAGCGCATTATCCGGCACATTTTCAACAATCACACTGCCGGAAGCCACATAAGCATTATCGCCAATGCGCACTGGTGCAACCAGTGATGAATTGGAGCCGATAAAGCTGTTTTCGCCGATCTCGGTTTTAAACTTGTTATAGCCATCATAGTTGCAGGTAATGGTACCGGCACCAATATTGGCGCTCGCACCCACCGTTGCGTCACCAATATAAGAAAGGTGATTAACCTTGGCGCCCTCGCCGATTTTCGCGTTTTTCACTTCGCAGAAATTGCCGACTTTGGCTTTTGCCGACAAATCAGCACCCGGACGAAGACGCGCATAAGGGCCAACCTGTGCATCATTGCCGATAACAGCGCCTTCCAGATGGGAAAAAGCATGAATGATAGCACCGGTTTTAATGCTGACTTTCTCGCCGAAAAATACATTCGGCTCGATAATGACGTCCGGCTCAATTACAGTATCATGCGCGAAATAGACGGTTTCCGGTGCCAGCAATGTCACCCCGTCAATCATCATCGCCTGACGTTTACGGTTTTGCCAGATGCCTTCGGCTTGCGCCAATTCCAACCGATTGTTGATGCCAATCACATTATCGACAGGCACTTCAACGCCAACAACATGCAAGCCTTTGTCATGCGCAAGTTTCACAATATCGGTTAGATAATATTCGCCCTTGGCATTGTTATTATCCACCGCATCCAGCAGTGCCAGCAAATGCTGGCCACGCACCGCCATCAAACCGCCATTGCAAAAGCCAATGGCTTTTTGGGCGTCATTAGCTTCTTTTTCTTCGACAATAGCTACAAGCTTGCCGTTTTCTTCAATCAAGCGGCCATAGCCATGCGGATTTTCCGGACGGAAGCCCATCACAACCACATCGGCACCGTCGCCCAGACGCGTACGCGCCTGCTCCAAGGCCTGCGCTTCAATCAGCGGGGTATCGCCAAAAACGATCAGCACATCGTCGTAGCCGTGTGCAATGGCATCACGTGCTGCAAGAACGGCATGAGCCGTGCCTAAACGCTCGACCTGTTCATATGATGAAACATTTGCAGTTATTTTCTCAACCGCACCGCGCACCGCATCTGCACCACGACCAACCACCAGCGCCACATCGCTTTCACCCGTTGCTTGCACCGCTTTGACCACATGGCAAACCAATGGCAGACCGGCAATTTTATGTAAAACTTTCGGCAAGGCTGATTTCATACGTGTGCCTTCACCCGCGGCAAGCACAACAGAAAGACAGGAGCGGCTGGTCATAATGTTTATCCGTTATTGAAGAGCAATTTTGTGGATTATATTCACGAAGAATATCACCATTATTTCGTTAATATTTTAACCCAAACGACCTAAAATCGGGAAGGTTTCCAAGAGCCAAAACGCAAATGCCTGCATACCGCCCGTCAGGAATAGAACACCGGCAATAATCAGCAATATACCCATGACCTTTTCGACCTTACCCAAATGCACTTTAAATTTGGCCAAAAAGCGCATGAAGGCACCGGAAAAACTAGCTGCCAAAACAAATGGTATACCCAAACCCAGTGAATAAACGGCAAGAAGAGCCGCACCTTCACCAACGGTGCTGCTGCCGCCAGCCAAAGTCAGGATCGGCCCTAAAACCGGTCCGATGCAAGGTGTCCAGCCGAAAGCAAAGGCAAGCCCCATAATATAAGCGCCAAGCGGTGTGGCCGGGGCTCGATTGGCCTGAAAACGTGCCTCGCGCGACAATAGCGACAAGCGGAACACGCCTAAGAAATTAAGCCCCATAATGATGATGACCACACCTGCGGCCATTGCAATTTCCTGCTGCCACTGGCGCAAGAAATGTCCAATTGACGATGCACCGGCACCAAGAGCGACAAAAACGGTAGTAAAGCCCAGCACGAAAGAAAGTGAGGCAATCAGCAAAGCACGGCGCTTGCTGACTGCGACAGCTTTATCGGCCTTCACACTCGCATCATTTTGGCGGAAATCATCAACACTGACACCAGCCATATAGCACAGATAAGGCGGCACCAACGGCAACACACATGGGGATAAAAATGATAATGCCCCGGCGCCCGCAGCGGTCAGGTAAGAAATATCCAGTGCCAATGAAATGTCTCCGGTGATCAATCGCAGATATAAATCCGCTGATATATATTCAAGGTAAAGCCTGAGCTTGCAGACCATATAAAGCATTTTTTCGCATATGAGCAACATCTGCACCATGCAGTGCCGCCGTGTTTTTTATTTCGTGATAAAAAGTCTTGATTTTAAAACTATCAAACTGCGCCGCTTTCACGATAATAGTCAAACCAGTTGATAAAAAAGGACCCCTTTCGTGAAAACAGCCCATAATGAGCAAGCTGAAGCACTCGCCATTGAAGCCCTGATCTGGCTGACACAAGAGCCGGAACTCATGTCACGCTTCCTCACCCTTACCGGAATAGATGCATCCGCTATCCGCAATGCGGCGCGTGAGCCAGGTTTTTTGAGCGGCGTTTTGCAATTTCTGCTGGCGCATGAGCCAACTTTGATGCGTTTTTGTGAGGCGACCGAAACAGAGCCTAACTCTGTCGTCACTGCCGCCAGACAATTGCCGGGTGGGCAAATGAGCGAATTTTAATCAAACATATTTAAATACAAAAAAGAGCGCCACTACAGCGCTCTTTTTTATGAAATTCTCAAGGCCAACTTGCCTTCAAGCGCCGCTTGAACATTATATATCAGGTCAAGCTGTGCTCGGGCTTAAAGCACGAGGTCATGCTACGCTTGGACGCTATGCGTTAAGTCAAGCTGCGCTTGGATATTATGCGTTAGGTCAAGCTGCGCTTGGACCGGGACCATCATCATCTGAAGAAGCATCTGCCGCCTGTTTGCGTGCAGCAAAATCAACAACTTCCACATTACCGTCAGCCGCAACAGGCGGTAAAGTCTCACCCGGTTTGCTGACCTGCACGACACTCAATTCCTGCATTTTGCCATCGCGCGCCGCAAAAGCAATGCTCTGACCCGATGCAAGACCAATCAAAGCCGCACCAATTGGCGTCAAAATAGAAATTTTGCCTTCCGCAATATCTGCTTCACCCGGATAAACCAGCGTTACACGGCGCTGTTGTCCATCCTGCGTTTTAAACTCAATCGCAGATCCCATCTGAATAACATGAGCCGGAACCTTGCCGACGGCCACGATTTTTGCACGTTCCAATTCGGCAATCAGCTCATCAGCCACCGCAGCAACGCGCTCCGGCGCATCTTCCGCAAGCCCCATCAGCCGATCATGATCCAACTGGCTGATAACAATATTCGGCTTTTTACGATTCTTTCCGCTCATGGCGATCCCACTATCGTTTGAATGATATCCGCCCTCAGGGTTTTGACGACCTGAGACCAGTTATTTTAATTTTTAATTGAAAGCGCTTTGGTTAATTTGCAAACATAAATACCATGTCTCCCCCTGAGTGCCAGCTGCGCTAAGCCGGTCTCCGAGGGCTAATATCCTGCGATCGGGTTAACCCGATGGAAAATGGATGTGACATGTTTCTTCATAACAACAGGGTTGGCGATAATAGCAATTTTGTCAAGCCCGACTCGCCGTCCCTGTTACTAATGTCGTATAGGTGCACATAAAAATATGTCGAAACATGTTCACAATATGTTCACCTTACGCTATAATCAACCCATGAAAGAGATGTCTGCTTTAAACGCCCCGGAAACAGGTTTTTGCCGTGATTGCCTTCGTATGCAACGAAGCGCAGAATCACATCGCTGTTATGCTTGTGGCAGTCCGCGTTTATTGCGCCATAAAGAGCTTTATAAGCTCTCGCTTGCCCATATTGATTGCGATGCTTTTTATGCAGCAGTTGAAAAACGCGACAATCCTGAATTGCTCGACAAGCCGCTGATTATCGGTGGAGGTACACGCGGCGTTGTCTCCACCGCCTGTTACCTCGCGCGCATCCATGGCGTTCGCTCTGCCATGCCGATGTTCAAGGCATTGGAAGCCTGCCCGCATGCAGTGGTTATTCCGCCCAATATGGAAAAATACAGCAAAGTTGGCCGTGAGGTGCGTCAATTGATGCGCGAGCTCACACCGGCTGTCGAACCGCTTTCCATTGATGAAGCTTTTCTGGACTTAAGCGGCACAGAGAACTTGCACAAAGCGCCTGCCTCTTTTGTACTGGCCAAATTTGTTCATCGTATTGAAAAAGAAATCGGCATCACAATTTCAGTAGGGCTTTCCTACTGTAAATTTTTGGCAAAAATCGCCTCCGACCTCGACAAACCGCGCGGCTTTGCAGTGATTGGTGAAGAGGAAGCGCTTTCCTTTTTACGCAATAAGCCGGTGTCGATCATTTGGGGTGTGGGCAAAGCCTTAACTGCTAAGCTCAACAGCGATGGTATCCGTACCATTGAGCAATTGCAGCACATCGAAGAAAGTGTACTGATGAAAGCCTACGGCGTGATGGGGCAGCGTCTTTATCGCCTCTCACGCGGGCAAGACACCAGACGTGTCGAGCCGGAACATGAAATGAAAAGTGTTTCAGCCGAAACAACTTTTAATCATGATCTGTTTGCGGCAAGCGATCTGATACCGGTATTGCGCGCATTATCGGAAAAAGTATCGCATCGTTTGAAAAATGGTGGCATAGCAGGCCATACGATTGTGCTGAAATTAAAAACCCAAGATTTCAAAAGCCATACCCGTAATCGTCAATTGAGCAGCCCGACACAATTGGCCGACCGTATTTTTCATACCGGCCTGACCTTGCTTGAAAAAGAGCTGGACGGTACAAAATTTCGTCTGCTTGGCATCGGTGTCAGTGATCTGAGTGGCAATGAACGCGCCGACCCGCCCGATCTGGTTGACATCGAAGCAACACGGCGCGCAAAAGCTGAATTCGCAATGGATATCTTGCGCAATAAGTTTGGCCACAAAGCCGTTGAAACCGGCTATACATTTGGCAAATCCGGCCTTGGCCGCCCGCAAACCCCATCCGAACACATCAAACGGGAAGAGAAGGATTAACCTCTCTCGTCCTTGCCCATATGATCAAAATTCAGGCCGAAGCCCTGCAACAAGCGGCGAATAGCGAAATCCGGTTTGCCGGAAGTAAACTCTGCCACATCATGTGGGTGGTCGCTATTTACCGGTGACTTGGTGCCTTCCCCTAGCCCCTCATTCTCCTGCAACAGCGAAATCGTGCGCCGTGCAATCGCCTCTGCCGGATCAAGCCAATCAACCGGCCACGGAGCAAGTTTGCGGAAAACATTGGCTAAAAACGGATAATGCGTGCAAGCCAGCACAACAATGTCGGTTCTGCGTCCGTCTTCTTGGACAAAACATGGAGCGATCTGCTCGCTCACTTGCGCTTCATCAATTTTCTCACCACGAATATGAGCCTCTGCAAGGGTTGCCAATAAATTGGCGCCCACCAGCTTCACATGACATTTTGAAGCAAAAGACTGAATGAGATCATGGGTATAGGCACGACGCACAGTGCCAGGTGTTGCGAGCACCGAAACAAGGCCGGAACGGGTGCGTTCTGCCGCCGGTTTGATCGCCGGAACGGTACCGACAAATTTCATAAACGGAAAAGCGCGGCGCAAATCATCGAGTACCAATGTAGAGGCGGTATTACACGCAATCACCACGATTGCTGGCTTATGTTCAGCCAGCAATCGGTCAAAGAGTTTAATAATGCGATCACAAAGCGCTTCTTCTTCCCAATCGCCATAAGGGAAACCGGCATCATCCGCCACATAGACAAAGCGGCGATCCGGCAACCAGACCCGCAGTTCGCGTAAAACCGTCAAGCCACCAATGCCACTATCAAAGACAAGTACCGGCGCTTTATCCGGCAGATTATTATGATCCGGCTTTTCTTTCATCATAACTCGTCTGATCCTTCCGCTTTAACGCGGGCACGCCCTTCCGGCGCACCGGAACCACGTGGCTGTTTGGGCGAAAATACATCCAGTGACGTGACAACGCCACGTAATAATTTAAGTTCGGCAGAGGCAAAACCGGCACGAGTCAGCACCGCACGCAAACCATCAACCATAACCGCCTTACGGGCTTCAGGGCGGAAATATCCACGCGTATCAAGTGCATTCTCCAACTGGTCAAACAAGCCTTGCAATTCTTGTTTAGGTGCCGGTTCCATTTCGGGGCCACGGAAAACCGTGTCGGTTTCATTTTCCATGCCGGTTTTCATCCATTCATAGGACATCAGCAGCACGGCCTGTGCGATGTTGAGCGATGCGAAAGCAGGATTGACCGGAAAGGTCACCAATTCATCGGCAAGACCGACTTCATCATTTTTTAGGCCGACGCGCTCGCGCCCAAACAAAATGCCAACTTTTTCTTGTTGCTTAAAACGCTGACGTAGTATGCGGCTTGCCTCAACAGGGCTGCGCACAGCCTTAAAGCCATCCCGCTCACGCGCCGTGGTGGCATAAACAAAGTTCAAATCTGCAATGGCTGAGGGCAGATCATCATAGACAACAGCATTATCAATGACATGATCAGCCTTGGATGCAGCCGCTCGTGCTTTGGCGCTCGGGAACTCTTCACGCGGATTGACCAGTCTTAATTCCGCAAGACCAAAATTTGCCATTGCGCGCGCCACCATACCGATATTTTCCGGTAATTGCGGCTCGACCAAAATAATTGCGGGCCCCTCAGTAATCAGCGCGCGATGTTTATCCGTTCCGGCCATTTCTTCTTCCAGACTATAATTCAATTATACGTTTACTTGATTTGTCACTGACACAAATGACGGGAAATCGCAAAGATTTCTAAACGCCAAGATATCTGATCCTCATTTTCATATATGCTCATATACTAAAATAAATCAGGTAATCCAAAACAGGCTTTATTTTGTCTTTAAGACTAAAGAAACGCGGTTGTGACCAATAAAACCACGGTTAAAGCTTTGCCTTAGGCTTAAGCAATGCTATACGAGCGCACGTATTCAAAGCGTATTCAACAAGAGGCATCATCCATGGCAAAAATTAAGGTTGCTAATCCGGTTGTCGAACTCGATGGCGACGAGATGACCCGCATTATCTGGCAGTTCATCAAAGAGAAACTGATCCATCCTTATCTGGATATTGATCTTAAATATTACGATCTTTCTGTCGAACACCGCGATGCGACCGATGATCAGGTCACCATTGATGCAGCAAATGCCATCAAGGAACACGGTGTTGGCGTTAAATGCGCAACCATCACTCCTGATGAAGCCCGCGTTGAAGAATTTAGCCTCAAGAAAATGTGGAAGTCGCCTAACGGCACCATTCGCAATATTCTCGGCGGCGTTATTTTCCGCGAACCAATCATCTGCGAAAACGTGCCACGTCTGGTTCCGGGCTGGACTCAGCCAATCATCGTTGGCCGTCATGCTTTTGGTGACCAGTACCGCGCGACTGATTTCAAATTCCCTGGCAAGGGTAAACTGTCGATCAAATTCGTTGGCGAAGACGGCGAAGTGATTGAACATGAAGTTTATGACGCACCATCATCCGGTGTTGCCATGGCAATGTACAATATCGATGAGTCGATCCGTGAATTTGCCCGTGCATCGCTGAACTACGGCTTGCTGCGCAACTATCCGGTTTACCTCTCCACCAAAAACACCATTCTCAAAGCCTATGACGGCCGCTTTAAAGATATCTTTGAAGAAGTTTATCAGGCTGAATTTGCCGAGAAGTTCAAAGAAGCTAATATCTGGTACGAACACCGCCTGATCGACGACATGGTTGCCTCCGCTCTCAAGTGGTCCGGCGGTTATGTCTGGGCATGTAAGAACTACGACGGTGACGTTCAATCCGATATCGTGGCACAGGGCTTTGGCTCACTCGGCCTGATGACCTCTGTTCTGATGACACCGGATGGCAAGACCGTGGAAGCAGAAGCTGCACACGGTACTGTTACCCGTCACTATCGTCAGCATCAGAAGGGTGAGGAAACCTCAACCAACTCGATCGCTTCGATCTTCGCATGGACCCGTGGTCTGGCGCACCGTGCCAAGCTTGATGACAATGCTGAATTAAAGCGCTTTGCTGAAACTTTGGAAAAGGTTTGCATCGACACGGTTGAAAGCGGCTACATGACCAAGGATCTGGCACTGCTGATCGGTCCGGATCAGCCTTGGCTGTCGACAACAGGCTTCCTCGACAAGATCGACGAAAACCTGAAAAAAGCAATGGCTGCTTGAATAAAGCTAAAAGCTTTTATGCTTTTAAAAAAACCCCGCTTTATGTGGGGTTTTTTTTATGAGCGCATCGGTATAGTCATGTCGCCTGCCCCGATGTGGAACAGAATTTAAAAGCAGAAAAGCCCGGCTTGAAGCCGGGCTTTATCAACAGCAGTAAACCACTGTCTGCAAATCAAAAAGATTAGCTATTAACAGCT
Source organism: Paenochrobactrum pullorum (assembly GCF_041929845.1). Classification (NCBI taxonomy): domain Bacteria; kingdom Pseudomonadati; phylum Pseudomonadota; class Alphaproteobacteria; order Hyphomicrobiales; family Brucellaceae; genus Paenochrobactrum; species Paenochrobactrum pullorum. The sequence goes on along the minus strand of NZ_JBHEEH010000001.1, from coordinate 1,181,017 downwards.
TCTTTCAGGCCTTTACCGGCAGAAAATTTTGGTACGTTGCGCGCTGCAATCGCAACTTCTGCACCAGTTGACGGATTGCGCCCAGTGGTCGCTGCACGGTGTGAAACAGAAAATACACCGAAGCCTGGCAGACGTACTTCATCGCCAGCCTGAAGAGCGCTGGTTACGGCTGCGAGAACTGCATCAACAGCGGTAGCTGCGTCTGCCTTGGTGAGACCGCCCTTTTCAGCAACTGAGGCAACCAGTTCGTTCTTATTCATGGACACTTCCTTTCTTTCTTTTTCCGGGGCTTTGTGACTCAACCGGATCGACATGAGTTTATTCTAAACAATCAACAAACCAAGTCACAAATAACGAAAAAAGCCCAGAATTATGGGGTTAAACACAGAAATGCCGGGCTTTTTACCCGGCATTTCATGATCAAGGTCAAATTTTCGACTCAGTGAGCAATAGAAATGCCCGCTTCATCATCAATAGACAGCGATGCGACTGGCGGTGTTGCAGGCTCTGTCCACTCGATTGCAACAGGCTGGCGTACTAAAGCGTGCTTAAGCACTTCACCTGCGCGCGAGACCGGAATGATCTCCATACCGTTCTTCACATTGTCCGGAATTTCCGCCAAGTCTTTGACGTTTTCTTCCGGAATAAGCACAGTCTTGATACCACCGCGCAGTGCTGCCAACAGCTTTTCTTTCAAGCCACCGATTGGCAATACACGGCCACGCAATGTAATCTCACCGGTCATGGCAATGTCTTTACGAACCGGAATGCCGGTCAGTACAGAAACAATCGCTGTCATCATGCCAATACCGGCAGAAGGGCCATCTTTTGGTGTTGCACCTTCCGGCACGTGAACGTGGATGTCGCGCTTGTCAAACAATGGTGGTTCGATGCCAAAATCAACCGCACGCGAACGAACATAAGATGCCGCCGCAGAGATCGATTCTTTCATTACGTCACGCAAGTTACCGGTAACGGTCATGCGACCTTTACCCGGCATCATGACACCTTCAATGGTCAGCAATTCACCGCCCACTTCTGTCCAGGCCAGACCGGTAACAACACCAACCTGATCTTCACCTTCGATCTGACCGAAACGGTACTTCTCGACGCCCAAGAATTCAGACAGGTTTTCTTCCGTAATATGTACGGCTTTGACCTTGTCTTTCATGATGCGGGTGACAGCCTTACGCGCAAGCTTCATCATCTCACGTTCAAGACTACGCACACCAGCTTCACGGGTGTAAAGACGCACAACCGAGCGCAATGCTTCCTCGGAAACCGAGAATTCCTTGGGCTGCAAAGCATGGTCACGGATGGCTTTCGGCAGGAGGTGACGCTTGGCGATCTCCAGCTTTTCATCTTCTGTGTATCCGGCGATGCGGATGATTTCCATACGGTCGAGCAGCGGGCCCGGAATATTGAGCGAGTTGGCAGTGGTGACGAACATCACATTCGACAGATCATATTCCACTTCCAGATAATGATCCATAAATGTTGCGTTCTGTTCCGGATCCAACACTTCAAGCATTGCAGATGACGGATCGCCACGGAAATCCTGACCCATTTTGTCAATCTCATCGAGAAGGAACAACGGGTTGGACTTCTTCGCCTTCTTCATCGACTGGATAACCTTACCAGGCATCGAACCGATATAGGTGCGACGGTGACCACGGATTTCCGCTTCATCACGCACACCACCCAAGGACATGCGGACATATTCACGTCCTGTTGCCTTGGCGATAGAGCGCGCCAGCGATGTCTTACCAACGCCTGGAGGGCCAACGAGGCAGATGATCGGACCTTTGATCTTGGCAGAGCGTGACTGCACGGCCAGATATTCAACGATCCGTTCTTTTACCTTTTCAAGGCCAAAATGTTCGGCATCCAACACTTCATCAGCGAAGTTCAGATCCTGCTTAACCTTGGACTTCTTGCCCCAAGGAATAGAAAGCAGCCAATCCAGATAGTTCCGTACAACTGTGGCTTCTGCCGACATCGGGCTCATGGTACGAAGCTTTTTCAGCTCGGCCTGCGCCTTTTCAGCAGCTTCCTTGGAAAGCTTGGTTTTGTTGATGCGCTCTTCCAGTTCGGCCATCTCGTCACGACCGTCTTCACTGTCGCCGAGTTCCTTCTGGATCGCCTTCATCTGCTCATTGAGATAATATTCGCGCTGGGTCTTTTCCATCTGGCGCTTGACGCGGCTGCGGATACGCTTTTCCACCTGAAGCACCGAAATTTCGGACTCCATATAGCCAAGCGCTTTTTCCAAGCGTTCGCGCACGGAAAGCACGGAGAGCATTTCCTGCTTTTCAGTGATTTTGATCGCCAGATGTGAGGCAACTGTGTCGGCCAGTTTCGAGTAATCCTCGATCTGGCTGGCGGCACCTACAACTTCAGGAGAAATCTTCTTGTTGAGCTTTACGTAATTTTCAAAGTCAGCCACGACAGAACGTGCCAAAGCTTCCACTTCGACAGGGTCTTCTTCAGGTTCCTCGAGCTTAAAGGCATAAGCTTCGTGATAATCTTCACGGTCTGTAAAATTAGTGATTTCGGCGCGTGCTGCACCTTCCACCAGTACTTTCACAGTACCGTCAGGCAGTTTGAGCAATTGCAGAACATTAGCAATTGTCCCGACCTTGTTAATGCCATCAGCAGACGGATCATCGTCAGCAGCATTGATCTGTGTTGCAAGCATGATCTGCTTGTCATTACCCATCACATCTTCAAGTGCGCGGATCGACTTTTCACGTCCCACAAACAGCGGAACAATCATATGTGGGAAAACAACAATGTCGCGCAACGGCAAGACCGCATAAAGCCCGTCATTACCACCCGCAGTCGTCTTCTGTTCAATACCCGTCATCGTACAGTCCTTTCTTCAGGCAATTTGCCTGATAGCCACGTCCGCGCTCCCTTTCGCTTCATCGGCAAGTCACACACGTGCATTCGTACCTTAATTGGAGATGCGGGGGCTCCAATTCAAGCAGCACCATAGAATCGTTTCATATACTGCGCATTTCGTTGTTCCGGTACAATCCGAAACTAACCCTTTGCACTCAATAATACCGTTATTTGGCTGAATTTCACGTATAGGTAAAGCGTCAGCTCTGACAGTCAGCAAATAATTTTATAGCTAACAAGCGCAATCACTATGTTTTTTATAAAAACCAAGCTCTTTTGCCCGAAAAACAGCAAAATTAGTTTAAAACACTTATAAAATACAAATTTTTGCAAAAAAGAATAAAGAAACTCATCATAAAAAAGGGCTGCCAAGCAGCCCTTTTAATCTTTGAAACAAGAAGCACACGTTAAGCTGTGGCGTTGCCCTTTTCATCCTGACGTTCGGCATAAATGTAAAGTGGACGTGCGGTGCCATCAACGACTTCACCGGAAATGACCACTTCCTGTACGCCTTCCAAAGTCGGCAGTTCAAACATGGTATCCAGCAGGATTTTTTCCATGATCGAACGCAAACCACGTGCACCAGTTTTACGTTCAACGGCCTTATTGGCAATGGCACGCAGCGCATCGTCGTGGAAGGTCAGTTCGACATTTTCCATATCGAACAGACGCTGATACTGTTTGACCAATGCGTTTTTCGGTTCAGACAAAATCTGCACCAGCGCATTAACATCCAAATCTTCCAACGTTGCGATAACCGGCAAACGGCCAACAAATTCAGGAATCAAACCGAATTTCAGCAGATCTTCCGGTTCTAAATCCTTGAAGATCGCGCCCAAACGACGATCATCTTCAGTTTTAACGGTTGCGCCAAAACCGATCGAGGTTTTTTCACCGCGTGCCGAAATGATCTTGTCGAGACCGGCAAAAGCACCACCGCAGATAAAGAGGATGTTTGTTGTATCCACTTGCAGGAATTCCTGCTGCGGATGCTTGCGACCACCTTGCGGCGGCACGGAAGCAACAGTGCCTTCCATGATCTTCAACAGTGCCTGCTGCACGCCCTCACCCGATACATCACGGGTGATGGACGGGTTGTCGGATTTGCGGCTGATTTTGTCAACTTCGTCGATATAGACGATACCGCGCTGGGCACGTTCGACATTGTAATCGGCGGCCTGCAACAATTTCAAAATGATGTTTTCAACATCTTCACCCACATAACCGGCTTCGGTCAGTGTGGTGGCATCTGCCATTGTGAACGGAACGTCAATGATACGGGCAAGGGTCTGCGCCAGATAGGTTTTACCGCAACCGGTCGGCCCTACCAGCATGATATTCGACTTTGCCAGTTCGATATCATTATTTTTCGATTGATGCGCCAAACGCTTATAATGGTTATGAACGGCGACAGCCAGAACGCGTTTCGCATCCCGCTGACCGATCACATAATCATCCAGCACGCCCATAATTTCTAACGGGGTCGGCACACCTTCACGTGATTTTACCATCGAGGATTTATTTTCCTCGCGGATAATGTCCATGCAAAGCTCGACACACTCGTCACAAATAAAAACGGTCGGGCCTGCAATCAGCTTGCGCACTTCATGCTGGCTTTTACCGCAGAACGAGCAATAAAGCGTATTCTTAGAATCGCCACCGCTGTTGCTGACTTTGCTCATCGCAGTTTCCTTTCAATAGCGGCTGTCGCGTGCATATCGTTACAGCCGTTAACTCTAAATACCAGACACACATCCCGACCGAAATATGGCTGAAAAATTGGCCTCTAACGAATCTCACAACAGGTAAATCCATGCTAACCCGTTGAGGATTCTATGATTGGGGCATTAATTTAGCCTGTTGAAACCAAACAATAGCTTAACGTAGCAATTGTTTTGCCACGTACAAGTAGGAATTAGACAGTTTTGTGGCATGAAAATGGTTTTTAGCAACCAAAATGCCACAGCGCCTAGCCAATTTCCGCTTCCAATCATGATTGTCACAAGCGCCCTCAGCTTACCATTTGGCCAAGGGCGCATGATTTTTAAGATGAAGGTGTTACTGATGACACTTCATCATGTGATTCAATCACACGGTCAATCAAACCAAATTCAAGCGCTTCCTGTGCGGTCATGAAATGATCGCGATCAAGGGTACGTTCAATGGTTTCATAGTCGCGGCCGGTATGCTTGACGTAGATTTCATTCAGGCGGCGCTTCATCTTGATGATATCTTGCGCATGGCGCTCGATATCGGATGCTTGGCCCTGAAAACCACCCGATGGCTGATGCACCATCACACGGGCATTTGGCAAAGCGTAACGCTTGCCGGTTGCGCCTGCGGTCAAAAGCAGCGAGCCCATCGAGCAAGCCTGCCCCATGCAAAGGGTGGAAACAGGTGAGTGAATATACTGCATAGTATCATAAATCGCCATGCCGGAGGTAACCACACCACCTGGCGAGTTAATGTACATGTTGATTTCTTTCTTCGGGTTTTCCGCTTCCAGAAACAACAGCTGCGCACAGATCAGCATCGACATGCCGTCTTCAACCGGGCCATTTACAAAAATAATACGCTCTTTGAGCAAGCGCGAGAAAATGTCATAAGCCCGTTCACCACGGTTTGTCTGTTCGACAACCATAGGTACGAGGTTCATGACGGTTTCTATCGGATCTCTCATAGTGGACCTCTGGGTCTGTTTGGGAAGAGCAGCGCGTGCTCGGACAGGATTCGTAATTATTCCATACATAGGGCGATGCAGCACTGTTTCGCAAGATGGTGCGACCAATGACTGTCAGCAATAACACTGAAAAGCCAATTTTTACTCATCATGCGGCTTACTGCCAAAGCGTTTTTCTTCCAGCATTTTAGCGGCAGAAGCAGTCATTTGCGCTCTGATGCGCACAGATCCATCTTCCAGATTCTCGCGTTTGATGTTGCTGGCGGACTGATAAATTCCGTCAAGCATCGACAATTCATCAACGCCGAATGTCATATCAACGCTCTTCAAATCACCATAAATACGCTTTTCTATGATCTTGAGCAGTTCCGGCACACCCTCGCCCGTATAGGCTGAAATCGCCACCGGTTTAGCTTCATCATTGCTTTCTGACGCAGCGCCGCTTCCCGCCAGCACCAGCGCTGCCTCATGCGCGGATGAATCCAGCAAATCGATCTTGTTCCAAACCTCAAACACACGCTTGCGATCATTGCGCTCCACACCAAGGCTGGCCAGAATGCTTTCCACATCCTCGGCCTGTGCGGCATTGTCAGGATCAGAAATATCGCGGATATGCAAAATCAAATCCGCTTCCAGCACTTCTTCCAGTGTGGCGCGGAAAGCGGCCACCAAATGGTGCGGAAGATTGGAAATAAATCCTACCGTATCGGACAAGATCACCATGCCGCCATGCGGCAACCGGATGCGGCGAAGCGTCGGGTCAAGGGTCGCAAACAGCATATCCTCGGCCAGTACACCAGCCCCGGTCATGCGGTTAAACAAGGTGGACTTGCCCGCATTGGTATAACCAACCAATGCGACAATCGGATGCGGAACTTTGCGGCGCTTTTGACGGTGCAAGGTGCGGGTACGCACCACTGTTTCCAACTCGCGCTTGATACGCAGAATTTTCTCTTGCAACTGGCGTCTGTCGGCCTCAATCTGCGTTTCACCCGGACCACCCAGAAAGCCGCTACCACCACGCTGACGCTCAAGGTGGGTCCAGCTACGAACAAGCCGCCCTTTTTGGTAGTTGAGATGAGCAAGTTCGACCTGCAACACACCTTCTTTGGTTTGCGCGCGGCGACCGAAAATTTCCAAAATAAGACCGGTACGGTCAATCACCTTGACCTTCCACTCGCGCTCCAGATTGCGTTGCTGCACAGGTGTTAAAGCGTGATCGACAATCACCAGCTCAATTTCCTGCTCTTCAATCGCTTCAGCAATGGTTTCTACGCGCCCGGTGCCCAGCAAAGTAGCCGGGCGCGGCTGCGAAACATTGACCACTTCAGCCAAAATAATTTCCAGATCAATGGCGCGAGCCAAGCCGCAAGCCTCTTCCAGCCGCGCTTCACTGGATCGCTGAAAGCGAACAGGCTCCGCGTCATCACTATCATTTCGTGTATATTTTTCAGGCAAGACTGGAACAAGGACTGCCGCACGGGTGGGCGCTTTGTCCTCGTGGTCATATCCGTTCTGATTGTCAGATGCCTGTTGTTTGCGGTCTTTTATCTTACCCAAACTTGTTTCCTTATAAAGCTATTCAAAGCGCTAAAAACACAAAAAGCCGGATGCGATAACAGCACCGATCTTTCGGCTGCTCGCTCCGGCTTCCTTGAATTTGCTAAAACCACCTGCATTCATGCTTCAGCAGGCTGGATTAAACAAAAAATCAGGCTTCTTCACCTTCAAACATTTGCACAGGTGCACTTGGCATAATGGTCGAAATAGCATGTTTATAGACAAGCTGCGAATGACCGTCACGGCGCAAGAGTACGCAAAAATTATCAAATGAGGTAACAATGCCGGTGAGCTTAACGCCATTGATCAAAAATATTGTCAGGGAAATCTTCTGCTTACGAACTGAGTTCAGAAAGAGATCCTGAAGATTTTGCGATCGTTCTACCATTTTTCTTATTCCTTTTTCTCGATCAACAACCAAATCACGGTCAGCTTGCCTGCTACATCCAAAATGCAACAGTGAATAATTTTATCTGTTGCTTATTAAAAGCAACAGTGGAGCTTTTTATGGGAAGCTCCACACCAAACTTGCACTGCCTGAGTTAACAGGATGGCAGATTTTCCGCAATCTCAAAAACGAGATTTTTAATAAAGCTGTTACTTCATGGGGCGCTATCACAGCAATTTTATCAACACCTTCAACTTTGGCCTGATCAATTCGGATCAGAAGAACTCCAGACTGACACGGAACATCTGCTCCACTTGTTTTACAACATCCTGTGTCGCAAATAAGACGACGCGGTCACGCGGGCGAATGCGCACATCTCCAGTCGGCTGAATCACTTGACCGCCACGATAAATCGCCCCGATACGCAAACCTTCCGGTAGATCAAGATCACGCAACATCGGCCCTACCAGCGACGATGTCTCCATTGCTTCCGCTTCAATCACCTCAGCCATACCGTGATGGACACTATAAACCGCGCGGATACGGCCACGGCGCACATGCTGCAACACTTTGGAAATGGTCACATTTTTCGGGTTGATATGCGCGTCAATCCCAACCGTATGGGTAAATTCCTGATAGGCAGGATCATTAATCAGCACAAGATTATGCTTGCACCCTAGCCGCTTCGCCATAATGCTCGACAAAATATTGACCTGATCCTGATTGGTGAGAGCCACAATCAGATCCGCATCTTGCACTTCTGCTTCCAGCAGCACTTCCTGATCCAGCGCACTACCGTGAAAAACGGTTGTACGCTTCAACTGGTCAGAAATTTCCAGCGCACGCTCATGGTTACTTTCAATGATTTTAATGCGCGTATGCGCATGATGCGCCTCCATCGCACGCGCCACATAAAGTCCGATATTACCGCCACCGGCGATAATAATACGATTGGCATCCGGCTTGTCATGGCCAAAAATTGAAAGCGTGCGACGTACCTGCTCGCGTGGTGTAATGACATAAGCCAGATCACCGGCCTGCAATTCATCAGACGAATGCGGCGTAAAGAGACTTTCTTTACGCACCACACCAACAACCGTTGCCGACAAATCCGGAAACAGATCGCTCAACTGATTGAGCGGCGTATTGATAACCGGACATTCTTCCTGACATTCAATCGCCAATCCGATAATTTTTTCGTCGGCAAAGCGCAAAACATCGGTAGCTCCGGGCAAAGCAATACGGCGCAGCAGCACCTCGCTTACTTCCATTTCCGGTGAAATCGTCACATCAATAGGCAAATTTTCACGCAGAAACAAATCTGAATATTCTGCATTCAGATAGGTTTGCGCACGAATACGGGCAATTTTGGTCGGCACATTGAAAACCGAATGCGCCACCTGACAGGCCACCATATTGACCTCGTCAGATAGCGTCACTGCGATGATCATATCCGCTTCATTGGCACCTGCTGCCGCCAAAACATCTGGATGGGAGCCATGTCCGACAAAGCTTCGCACATCCAGTGTGTCGCGCACGATCTGAATGTGCTTTACCGATGTATCAATCACCGAGACATCGTTTTTCTCAGCCGCCAGCCGCTCAGCGATCCCGTATCCGACTTGCCCTGCACCACAGATGATCACGCGCATGAAAGCACCATTGCTGTTTTAATTCGCCATGGAAACGTCAATTACACACCAAGCGACTTCAATTTGCGGTGAAGAGCCGAACGCTCCATCCCTACAAACTCAGCTGTGCGTGAAATATTGCCGCCGAAACGGTTAATCTGCGCAATCAGATATTCTTTTTCAAACCTTTCACGTGCTTCACGCAATGGCAGTGCCATAATGTGCTGGTCGGATTCGGTCGGTGCGCGCGGCAATGTATCACCGATATCTGCCGGCAACAGGTCTGCGGTAATCGGTTCGTCCGGATCATCGCCACGCGCCAAAATCATCAAACGTTCGATATTATTGCGCAATTGGCGCACATTGCCCGGCCAGCTATGCGCCTGCAAAACAGCCATCGCATCGCTGCCGATCGGACGCGGTTTGATACCGGCCTGTTCACCGATCTGCTTCATGAAAAATTCAACCATCATCGGAATATCTTCACGGCGCGCCGACAAAGGCGGCACCTGCACCGGCACCACCGACAGGCGATGATAAAGATCTTCGCGGAAACGCCCTTCAGCAATCATTGCTTCCAGATTCTGTGCTGTCGATGAAATGATGCGTACATCCACTTTCACACGCTTGGTACCACCAACGCGCTCAAACTGCTGATCAACCAGTACGCGCAGAATTTTATTCTGTGTTTCGCGCGGCATATCAGCGATTTCATCCAAATAGAGAATGCCACCATGCGCCTCTTCAAGCGCCCCGACCTTACGCTCGCCACCATCCATTTCAGTACCGAAAAGCTCGATTTCCATGCGTTCAGGTGTGATCATTGCAGCGTTCAGTGTTACAAAAGGTCCATTCGCGCGGCTCGAACTGGCGTGAATGGCACGTGCTGTCAGTTCTTTACCAGCACCCGACGCTCCGGTAATCATGATACGGCTATTGGTTGGCGCCACGCGTTCGATGGTTTGGCGCAAATGGCTCATGGCCAGTGAATTGCCGAGCAGCTCCAGATTATCACCGCTACGCTTGCGCAAATCCGACACTTCGCGCTTGAGCTTGGAAGTTTCCAGCGCACGCTCTGCAATCAAAATCAAACGATCCGCTTTGAACGGTTTTTCGATAAAATCATAAGCGCCACGGCGGATAGCCGATACAGCTGTTTCAATATTACCGTGACCGGAGATCATCACCACAGGCAAATCCGGATGCAGTTTCTTGATCTCATCGAGCAGAGCCAGACCATCGAGGCGACTGCCCTGCAACCAGATATCCAGAAATATCAAACGCGGCACACGATCATTGATTGCAGCCAATGCACTGTCAGCATCATAAGCTGTACGCGTTTCATGACCTTCGTCGCTTAAAATACCGGCAACCAGCTCACGAATATCCGCTTCATCATCAACTACCAGAATTTCATCTGCCATATTAGTTCACCTGTTCAGCTTCTGACTGTTCTGTTACGGCCACAGCTTCACGCAAGCTTTCGCTTACGGGAAAAACCATTCTGATCAACGCACCGCGGCCCTGATAAAAATCTTCCGGTGCATCATGCAATTCCATATGCCCGCCATGATCTTCCACGATTTTGCGCACAATGGCCAAGCCAAGACCTGTGCCTTTTTCACGGGTTGTCATGTAAGGTTCGAGCAGTTTTTGGCGATCATCGCCCGGCAGGCCTTTGCCGTTATCGGTCACTTCAACGATCAGTTGAGCGTCATCCTTATAAGAGCGCACAAGAATGTGCCCCTGATAATTTTCATCACGCGCCACCGCATCAATCGCTTCACTGGCATTCTTGATAATATTACCAAATGCTTGTGCTAATAAGCGGTTATCAAAAGACCCGACCAGTTTTTCGGCGCCGAAATCATTGGTAAACTTGATGTCGTGACGGCTGACTTCAATAAGGAATGATGCTTCACGCAGAGGATCGCGCAAATCAAGTTCACGCATTTCCGGCTTCGGCATACGAGCAAAATCGGAGAATTCATTGACCATGCGGCCAATATCTCCCACCTGACGCACAATGGTTTCGATACACTGATCGAACACTTCGCGGTCTTCGGTAATTACTTTGCCATAGCGACGGCGAATACGCTCAGCCGAAAGCTGGATCGGGGTTAGCGGATTTTTGATCTCATGCGCGATACGGCGTGCCACATCTGCCCATGCGCTTGAGCGCTGCGCCTGCACCAAATCAGTAATATCATCCACCGTCACCACATAAGAATGATCGTCGAAACTCGCATCTTCCACTGTGATCTGCACATTATAACTGCGGGCTGAACCGGATCGGGTAATTGTCACCTGCTCACGATGCACTGCCCGGCCGGTAGAACGGGCGATTTCAAAAGCCTGGCCGATTTCCGGCGCCAGACCGGTGAGGCTTTTGCCGATTGAATCTTGAGCGCATACTTTAAACATATGTTCGGCGGATGGATTGATAATGGTAATCACACCCTCCGGATCAATACCGATAACCCCTGCCGTCACACCGGACAGCACGGCTTCCGAGAAGCGACGCCGTTCATCAATCTGATCTTTAGCAGATAAAAGCTGATTGCGCTGACTTTTAAGCTCAGCAACCATATTATTAAAAGTACCAGCCAGTGCGCCAACATCGCCATCGGTTGCGCGTACCGGAACAGAGGCCTCCAAATTACCAGCGGCCACATCTTCAGCTGCACCAATCAGCAAACGGATCGGACGGACCAGACGGTCAGCCACGGCAATCCCTGTCCAGATTGCCGAGAGCAACACAATCAGCGTCAAGCCAAAATAAAGCAACGCGAAAGCAATTTGGGTGGCAAGACGGTTGGAATCCATTGCGCTATAACGCTCGGCATTGGCTTCCATCAGACGCATCGCATCAATGATTTCGCCGTCGACCGCGCGGATTGTATAAAGATAAGCATCCGGAATGGCGCTCATCTTAATAATAGCACCGACGAAATGACTGCTGCCAGGTGGAATAATCACGGGCTTTCCGTCAGTCGCAGTCTGTAAAGCATCCTGAGGTGCTGGTGGCAATGAGTGTTCACCACCCAGATCCGTTTGCAAAATAACACTGCCGTCTTCACGCACCAAATATGCGCCCAAAAGACCACGTCCGCGTGCCTGCAATGACATCAAGCGAATAAAACCGGAGCGGTCGAGGCTATAAAGTGTGCGCTGTGCATCCAGATCCTGCAACATCGAGTAGGACGTGCCCTGCAAATTGCGCGCAGTTTCGGTAATATAGGACTTTGCCAGACTGTTGGATGAATTCACAATCTCACGGGTATTGGTGTCGAACCAGCGATCAAGCCCCAGATTGAGCGTGACTGCCGCCACAATTGCCACCGCAATTGCCGGAACGGCCGCAATCAAAGAAAACAGCGCCACAATGCGCACATGCAAACGTGAAGCAGCCCGTCCATGACGGCGCGCCTGAATAATGCGATAAATCTCGCGCCAAATCAGACCAATCAGACATGAAATCAATGCAACATTAATAATTGTCAGCGTTAATGTAACGACGCGGTCAGGATTGATCGGCGTGATACCAATTAAAATTGCAAAGGAAATGGTAGCTGCTACCAAAGCTGCAACAACAGTAACAAGCCCCGGCAGCGCCAGCAAACGGCGAGGCTCGACATGATCATTGCCTTTGAGGGCAGAATCTTGAGCTGGGGGCGAAATTTCGTTCATCTCGAAAATTGTTCCGATCAGATTCGTTACTGTCATTGTGCTTATGTTAGACGAATGAGTTGCATTCATGCAACGCATTGTGGCGAAAATGCAACTGCATATTTAGACTAATAAAAAATATCACCAAATTTGCCGGCAAAAGCAGAAGAAGATTTCCGCACTTCTTTCGTCACTAAGCCTTAAAGAGAAAGTAACCAAATCCCAATGAAAGACATTTAGTCTGGGTGCCATGATTCGACTGTTTTCAGTCTTTGAAAGAGATTATCGGTAAAGAGAAAGCAGGTTTTCTCATGGCAACGGCAAAACGCAAACCGCGCACAGCGTCACGTTCGACAAAACGCGCCCCGGCAAGAAAGAGCGGCAGCTCTCCTGTCACATCTGTTCTGACGCTTGGTGCGATTGTTGCAGTCGGCGCCGTCAGCCTATGGGCGGCTTCACAACATAAAAGTCCGCAAGCGGCTATTTCCAGCTTGTTTAACAGTAGCTCAACGCCAAGCCGTACAAGCGCACCGACGACAAAATCGGCAAGCCTTCCAGACAAAAAAACATCTCCCTCCCAGCCTGCACACACAATCAATCCGAATAAAGAGCCAGCCACCCGTGCAACGGCAACGGCACCTGTGCCGCGACCGGAAATTGGCCTCTCGCCAACGAAGCCCGCCGCTGTGGCACAAGCGCCGAAGCCACCGGCTCGTCCGCAAAATACAGCCAATGCCGTGCCGGTTGCAAAACCCAACCAAATGGTCGCAGTCGTGACACCGCCTTCTGCGGCGACAAAAAACCTGCCGCCACGTGGAGTTAACAAACCTGATTCCACCCCGACAATGGTTTATGCCAGGCAAAAGCTGACTGTGCATAAAACGGCCTGGGATAAGTCACCTTCCATGGGCGAGGTTGAAAAAGGGCGTGAACTACGCTCTTACGGCCAAACCGGCAAATGGCACCGTGTTGTTGTGCCAGCCACTGACATGATCGGCTGGGTACATCAGGACATGTTGGTGATTGTTAAAAAGAGTGGCCACCAGAGCGCACAAGCATCTGCCCCGATCACAACGGGATCAATCAAGGCAGAAGCATCTGCCAAGCCCCTGCCCTTTGCTGACAAAACAACAAACGCACATCCGGTGCCACAGCGCAGTGTCGGCTCCAGATAACATGATAAACATCAGGCACTCGATGGAGTGCCTGATGTTTATGCTTTATTTGGTCGTGATGTGCTGTCTTCTTCTTTGTCACCACTATAGACAATATCGGCCAATGCTGGACTATTGAGAAGCTGTGCCGCCAAAGTGCGGGTAATACGGCTTTTTTGCTCTAATGCAACGCGATCCAATTGATCAACAACTGTGATCGCAGCATTCAGCGAGCGCTCAATCCGGCTGACCAGATAGCTTACCACATGCGGCTCGACCTCGACCTGTCGGTCGGCAAAGAGTTTGTGAATCACATAGGTTAACAGCATATCATCGGGTGCAGCGATCTCGACAACCGTTGCCGCCTTCAACCGCGATGCCAGATCAGGCAATTTCACGCCCCATGAGGCAGGCCACAGGCGCGATGTCATCAACAAGGAAGGCCCCGGTCCCTGCGCTGCATGTTGGCGTACCGAATTAATCAGATGAAACAAACCGGTTTCATCCAATGTTACATCGCCGATATCTTCGATCAGCATTGGCTGGATACTGGCTCGCTCGTGAATATCGGCTGTAATATTGGAAGGATCAACCAATAAAGCGCCGGTTTTTGCCTGCCAAACCTGCGCCATATGTGTTTTGCCGGAGCCGGTGGGGCCTGCCAAAATAACCACAGGCGCCACCCAATCCGGCCAGCGATCAACCAAATCCACGGCAGCACGGTTCGAGCCCGCGACAATCAGATTGTCGCGCTCATAACCAGGCTGATGTTTCAATTCGAACGGCAATTGCCGTGGTCGCGCCTCACTCATGTTAAATGCCGGTTGTCCTTAATTCTTAGCAGTCGTTACATCCGATTCTGTACCTGCCTGCTGTTCGATAAGCGAAGCATCATACATTGGCGAATGGAGATAGCTGTTCAAAGCAAATCGCACAAGCACACCTACCGCAGCAGCAGCAGGCACTGCAACCAGCATTCCGGTAAAGCCAAATAATGAACCAAAAGCAAATAATGCAAACATCAGCCAAACCGGGTGCAAGCCCACGGAGGAACCAACCAATTTAGGCTGCAAAATATTACCTTCGATAAACTGACCGACAATGAACACACTAGCCACAACCGTGACCATGACCCAATCCGGCCAGAATTGTACCAGCGCCACACCGATAGCAAGAGCCAGACCTACAAATGAGCCAATATAAGGAATAAAGCTGATAAAACCGGCAAAAAGACCAATAAGCAGGCCAAAATTGAGACCGGTGAGCGTCAAACCGACAGCATAATATGTGCCAAGGATCAAGCATAAGGTACCCTGGCCACGGATAAATCCGGCCACCGCATCATTCATTTCACGCGCAATTCCGCGCACAGTTTCCAGATGTGCACGCGGTATCCATGAATCAATACTGTCGATCATACGATCCCAATCAAGCAACATGTAAAAAGCAACCACCGGAGTGACCACAAAAAGCCCGGCAATATCGATCAGAGATTTCCCCGAATTCCACAGGGATTGAAGCAATGTGGATAAGAATCCGGCGCCCTGACGCAGCAAAGTGCTCAGGTTTTCCTTGATAACGGAGCTGTCGATGCCAAGGTAATTTTGCAGCCAAGCCGAATCTTCATTGGCAACCAATGATTGCAGCTGCGTGACATAAAGCGGAAAGCGCGAAATAAACTCCGTCAACTGCGTCGCCAAAATTGGCACCATGATCATCAGTGCAAGCACCAACACAACTAAAAACAGCAACAAGATTACAATCGTCGCCATCAGGCGCGACATGCCGAAGCTTTCCAGCCTGTCTGCAACAGGATCCAGAAAGTAAGCGAGCGCCATTCCTGCCACAAATGGCAGCAAGATTGAGCTGAACATCAACAGGAACAGCACAAACACAACAACTGTGCCGATCCAGAAGGTCAGCTGCTTGCGCATCATGCCTGCCATTTCTGCTGGTGGCAGATCTTTCAATGGCTCAGCACTTCTTCTGGTTGCTCTTGCTGTTTTGCGAACCGGCTTCTTTGTGGTGGTCTCTACTGCTTTGCTCATTGAAATCCGTTCATCGTGCTGGGCAAGCCGTGTTAATACTAAAAAATGCGATCAAACTTCTTTTTAAAAGGCGCATCAATTATTGAGCCATACTATATATTCTTTTTGAAAGTTGCATGTGTAATCATGCAGCCAGATGTGCATATATGTATCATAATTTATTTTAATTGCCTTCCGTATAGATTTAAATACGCTTTTCTGGCTTTGCGACCATCATGGCACTTGCAGGAAAACTCATCTCGTGGCATTTGCCCCAACAGAAATCCTTAATTTCGTATCAGACACCGTCCACGCGCCATTGGTTAATAACCAGCCAGACGGCCCAGTGTGCGGCAACGAACCTGTTTCAGGAGCACCCCATGACAGCGACAAACAAGCCAACAGCTCAAAATGGACTGACATATGCTCAGGCGGGCGTTGATATTGATGCCGGCAATCTGATGGTTGAAAAAATCAAGCCATTGGTTCGTTCCACCCGTCGCCCAGGTGCTGACGGTGAAATCGGTGGCTTTGGCGGTTTGTTTGATCTCAAAGCTGCCGGTTTTAAAGATCCGGTTCTGATTGCTGCCAATGATGGCGTGGGCACCAAATTGAAAATCGCTATTGATGCAGATCAGCACGATACAGTCGGCATTGATCTGGTGGCTATGTGCGTCAATGATCTTGTGGTTCAGGGCGGCGAGCCGCTTTTCTTCCTCGACTATTTTGCCACCGGCAAACTAGAGCCTGAACAGGGTGTTGCCATAGTTGCCGGTATTGCTGAAGGCTGCCGTCAGGCAGGTGCAGCCCTTATCGGTGGTGAAACCGCCGAAATGCCGGGCATGTATAAAGACGGCGATTATGATCTGGCCGGTTTTGCGGTTGGCGCGGCTGAACGCAACAATCTGTTGCCGCGCGGTGACATTGCCGAAGGCGATGTTATTTTAGGTCTGGCGTCATCAGGCGTTCATTCCAATGGTTTCTCGCTGGTGCGCCGCATTGTTGAGCTCTCCGGTCTTGGCTGGAAAGATGAAGCACCGTTTAAAGCCGGTGAAACTTTGGGTCAGGCACTGCTTACTCCTACCCGCATTTATGTGAAATCCTTGCTGGAAGCCATTCACTCTTCCGACGGTATCAAAGCATTGGCACATATCACTGGTGGTGGTTTCCCTGATAATATTCCGCGCGTTCTGCCGGAAGGTCTGGCTGCCGAAGTTGATCTCACCAGCATTGATGTCCCTGCAGTCTTCTCGTGGCTTGCCAAGGTTGGCGGCGTTGAAATGCATGAAATGTTGCGCACCTTCAACTGCGGCATCGGCATGATTGTTGTTGTCACACCAGAAAAAGCAGACGAAGTGACAAAGATTCTGGAACAGCAAGGTGAAAAAGTCGCCACGCTTGGCCGCATGGTCAAACGTGAAGCTGAAGGCGTCGTTTACAAAGGTAAACTGGCATTATGATCAAGAAGCGCGTTGCCATTTTTATTTCCGGTGGCGGCTCCAATATGGAAACGCTGATTAAAGCTGCCAGCGCGCCTGATTATCCTGCCGAAATTGTCGCAGTTTTCAGCGACAAGCCACATGCTGGCGGCATTGCCAAAGCGCAAGCCGCCGGTATTGCAACTTATGTGTTTGCCCGCAAAGACTTTGCCAGCAAACAAGAACATGAACAGGCAATTTTAGAGCAATTGGCTGCTCTTGAGCCTGATATCATCTGCCTTGCCGGTTATATGCGTTTGCTTTCGGCTGATTTTATCAAACCCTATACTGGCCGTATTCTCAACATCCATCCGTCAATCCTGCCGCTTTTTGCAGGCCTTGATACACATCAGCGCGCGATCAATGCCGGCATGAAACTGGCTGGCTGCACAGTGCATCTGGTGACCGAAGGCATGGATGAAGGACCAATTCTGGCGCAAGCTGCCGTGCCTGTTTATCATGATGATGATAAAGACTCACTTGGGAGCCGCGTTTTGACGGTTGAGCATCAGATCTACCCGCTCGCGTTGAAGAGCTTTATCAATGGTACATTTACTTCCGTTACTGATGCAAAAAAGCAACAAATACTCTGTA
This sequence comes from Paenochrobactrum pullorum, assembly GCF_041929845.1. Classification (NCBI taxonomy): domain Bacteria; kingdom Pseudomonadati; phylum Pseudomonadota; class Alphaproteobacteria; order Hyphomicrobiales; family Brucellaceae; genus Paenochrobactrum; species Paenochrobactrum pullorum. Next base: position 1,162,932 of record NZ_JBHEEH010000001.1, on the reverse strand, counting down.
TTTGAGCAATTTAAATGTTAATAAAGTCTTAATCTGCAAATTGTTGCCTTAAAGATATGTGACTTAAAGATATTGCCTCCAAAGCGAGTTTTGGCTGTTGTTGATAATAGACAAAGCCACAAAGCCTAAGAGCAGTTTTTATGTAACATGATTTTAAGGATCGCTTTATGTCCTCCCAAAACAAAACTTCACTTATTGCCGCTGCTGTCGCTGTTTCTGGCCTGACCTTTGCAATGGGTGCAGTTGCTCAGGCGGCTGACTATGTACAGCCTGCACGCAGTGCAACCACACAACCTTACTCACAGGTCGGCATGCTGACTTGCGATATTGCACCTGGTATTGGTGTTATCATTGGCAGCCGTCAGGAACTGGAATGCACATTCAAGCCAGCAGCTCGCGGTGCGGCAGTTGAGCAATATTCCGGCCAGATCACCAAAATCGGTCTCGACATCGGCTTTACCAATGGCGGTCAGTTGGCTTGGGCTGTTTGGGCTCCGACCGTTCGCCCTGAAGGCGCATTGAAGGGTTCATATGTTGGTGCATCCGCTAATGCAGCTATCGGCATTGGTGCAGGCACGAACATCCTGACCGGTGGTTCATGGAAGACCATTTCCCTGCAGCCAATTTCCCTTCAGGGGCAAAAAGGCTTGAACCTTGCAGTTGGCGTAACCAACTTCCGTCTGAAATATAACGGTTAATAAGCTATTACTCCGACAAGCAGTATTTAAAAAACCTCCGGTGATAGCTCACCGGAGGTTTTTTTATGCAACTGCTTCTTTAAGTAATCAGGCGCATTTTCTGATCCAAACTTTGGTGTCATGAAAAGCAGCACCGCCATAAGGTGCGGCAGCATCAGCTCCGGTCAGTGTGTTGATGCCCTCGCCGCGTTCAAATGCCGAGTTTGGAAACAAACCTTCAGAAATAACAACACCGCGCTTTTGTCCTGAACGCAAAGTCGCATGCAGCACGACCTCACCACGCATATTACCAATTTCTACCCGCTCACCATTTTCAATGCCAAGATCTGCGGCATCATCCGGATGGATCAGCAATTGCGGGCGAACTTCTTTGGCCAAAGATGATGGTGTTTCAGTAAATGTCGAATTGAGGAAATTATGCGATGGCGATGTGGCCAGCCGATAAGGATGCGCTTTATCTGCCACCTCAATCACCTCCCAATGATCCGGCCACTCCGGTAAATCCTGATATGGCCCCTGAATCCCCATGTTTTCAGGCGGTCGATTGGGCGCTGCATTGTGCAGCCAAGTTGGCTTGAAGCGGAATTTACCATCCGGCCATTTGAAGCCATTGATATAATGGGCATCCTCAAAAGGCGGCTGCAAATCTACAAAACGCTTTTCCTTTAAACCATCAAAATCAGGAAATGCGCTTTTGGCATTCATATTATTGATCAATGTTTGCTCATCGAGATTGAAACCCGGCAAGTGCCCCACGCCCAAACGATCGGCCAATTGATTGATAACATAGAGATTTGGCTTTGCCTCATCCAGTGGATCGATCAGTTTTGGCCCCAGCAATAAATACTGATTACCGCCACCGCGATAAATATCATCATGCTCCAAAAATGTGGTTGCGGGTAAAACAACATCGGCCATTTTTGCAGTATCGGTCATGAACTGTTCATGTACCACCGTGAATAAGTCTTCACGCGCAAAGCCTTGACGTACCAAACGCTGTTCCGGCGTTACATTCATCGGATTTGTGTTTTGAATAAGCATGGCTGTTACAGGCACACCGCCATAAAGTGCCTCTTTGTCGCCGGTTAAAATCCGCCCGATTTTTGACTGATCCATTGATCGGATAGAGGTATCTTTAAAGATTTTGCCTTCAATTTCAGCCTTATCCAGTTTGAAAATGCCCGAGTTTGAATGAAAAGCGCCGCCGCCTTCATGTGCCCAGGCACCCGTAACCGCAGCAATTGACAGTGCCGCATGCATGGCAACAGAGCCATTACGCTGGCGGGTAAAGCCATAGCCTAACCGGAAGAAGGTCTTTTTTGTTTTACCGACAAGATGGGCAAAAGCCTCAATTTCTTCAACCGATAGGCCAGTGATTTGCGCTGCCCATTCCGGCGTTTTAGATGCCAAATGCTGCTGTAAACCTTTCGGGTCATCGGTGTATTTTACCAGATAGTTCCAATCGGCAAGCTTATCGCGAAATAAAACATGCATCACCGCACAGGCAAAAGCACCGTCCGTGCCGGGCTTCAGCACAATGCCCATATCGGCTTGGCGCACAGTGGCATTGGCATAAATATCAATAACCACAATTTTAGCACCACGCTCTTTACGCGCGCGTGTCGCATGGGTCATCACATTAACCTGCGTGGCGGCGGCATTGGTGCCCCAGATCACCACGCAATCAGATTTGGCCATTTCACGCGGGTCTGGCCCTGTCAGACTACCGGTTCCGGCAAAATAGCCCGTCCACGCCAGATTGGTGCAGAAACTATCAAATTGATTTGAATATTTTTTGGCATGGCGCAAACGATTGATCGAATCGCGCTGCACCTGCCCCATGGTGCCGGCGTAATAATATGGCCAGACAGTTTCGCTGCCATATTGCTCTTCCGCTTTGATGAACCGCTCGGCGATCAAGTCAAGCGCTGCATCCCATGATGCTTCTTTCCATGCGCCTTCGCCTTTGGCACCGGCTCGAATCAATGGCTTTTTCAAACGATCCGGATGATGCACACGCTCGGCATAACGCGCCACCTTGGCGCAGATAACACCAGCCGTATAAGTATTTTCTTTCGATCCCCGAATGCGGCCAATCGTTTTATTGTCCAAGAGCTCCACATCAAGCGCACATGTTGACGGACAATCATGCGGGCATGCGGAATGTGCAATTTGCGTAACTAACGGACGTGCCATGAGCGGTATCAGTCTCTAAAACCGGAAAAGATCAAGACCTATCACAAAAAACGAAGGAACAAGACATTTATTTGCACTGAAGTGTGTCATTGAGCAACTCGCCTCTTGCCGAAAATCTTATCCCGTGGAACAAGCACTTTCATGAATTATCGTCACGCTTATCACGCTGGAAATTTTGCCGATGTAGTCAAACACATCATCCTGACGCGCATCCTTGAATATATGAAATTAAAGGACGCTGCTTTTCGGGTGATAGACACCCATGCAGGTATCGGCCTCTATGATCTAATGGGGCCGGAAGCCGCCAAGACGATTGAGTGGAAATCCGGCATTTTCCGCCTGATGGAAGCTGTCGACAATAATGAGATTGATGCGGAAACAAGTACGCTGATTGCGCCGTTTATCAATGCAGTCAAAGCAGAAAATACCACATCGGACATCCGTTATTATCCAGGCTCGCCATTGCTGACCCGTCATTTGCTGCGCAAACAAGACCGTTTATCAGCGCTGGAACTGCACCCGAATGATGTAAAAACATTGGCCAAACTTTTTGACGGCGATTATCAGGTTCGCGTCACCCATCTGGATGGCTGGCTTGCGATGGGCGCCCATCTGCCGCCAAAGGAAAAACGCGGCGTGGTATTGGTTGATCCGCCGTTTGAGATTGGTGGTGAGTTTGATCGCCTTGTCATCAATCTGGCCAAAGCACACAAGAAGTTTTCAAGTGGCACATATGCGCTTTGGTATCCGGTTAAAGATCACCGTGAAGTGAAGAAATTCCATCAAGCGCTTTATGACACAGGCATCCAAAAAATCATGGCGGTTGAATTATCGATTCGCTCGCCATCGCCTGAACCGCGTCTTGACGGCACTGGAATGATCATCGTTAATCCGCCTTATGTGCTGGAAATGGAACTAAAACTCATTTTACCGATGCTGGTAAAACTTTTGTGTGAGGATAAAGGTGCCGGTTACCGGTTAAACTGGATACGCAAAGAAGGTGACGGCGCTTGATCATTTTGATAAGCTGCCGCAAAATGAACTGATAACGGGTTTTCAGGCCCGCTCCTTATAAAGTCAGACAGGTTAAGTGAATGCTTACCTGCAACATTTGAAAACAGGATTGCACATGTCAGGCATGCAACTTAGTGTTACGAAATTCACACGCACCGCTTCGGCTGCTGTTGCGACGCTTTTCCTCGGGCTTTCCGCCATGCCAGCGCAGGCAGCTGACTACTTTGCCACCTCTCCGGCCGTAAATACAGACGCATCTGTCTGTTCACAGCAAAGCGTGCTGAAGCGCGTTGTTTCCGGCTTCGCTTATCAGGTCAAACATGTACCTGATATGCCAATGACAGCAATTTCCTCAATGGGCGACATTCGCCTCAAAAGATTTGAAGCAAAAGTCAATCCATCGCAGGTCGCACGCACTTATTGCGATGCAACGGCGGTGATGACTGATGGTCAGCAGCGTAAAGTTTGGTATCTGATTGAAGAGCGACAAGGTTTTGTTACCCTCGGTTCCAATGTCGAGTTCTGCGTTGATGGCTATGACAAATGGTATGTCTATAATGCCTCATGCAGCGTCCTGAAAGCACGCGGACTTTAATCCTCATGTTTAGCCGCTTCAAGCAGGTCAAATCCTGCCCATGGCATCTCAAGACCGCTCTTCAAAGCGGTCTTTTGCTTATCGGTACAGCAGTGTTCAGCAGCACGGTTGCACAGGCACAAGAGCCCGTATTAAAGCCGGACTGGTCACTGGTGCGCCCGAAGGCGCAAAATGACAACCACCGTTTGCCCGCGCCATCAAGCCAACAAGGCTTTGATTTCTATGTGCTTTCCCTGTCATGGTCGCCAAGCTTTTGCACGCTTGACGGCAGAGGCAATGATAGCGACCAATGCAACATCAATCGGCGTGATGGTTTTTTGGTACATGGTCTATGGCCACAAAATGAAACAGGCTATCCGCAAAATTGCGCAATTGGCGGTAATGCCAAACAGCGTAATTATGTGCCGCGTCAGATTGCCAATGAACTGAAAGACATTATGCCTTCTGCCGGCCTGATCCGCCATCAATGGCGCAAGCATGGTACTTGCTCCGGCTTGAACCAGCAGGATTATTTTTCAACTTTGCGTCAGGCATTTGATAAAATTGTCATTCCGCCCAGTTTAAAAAATCTGAGCTCAACGCGCCGTGTCGATCCGTCATTGATCGAGAAAGCTTTTATCGCGGCAAACCCTGCGATGAAGGAAAATGGTATCTCCGTCACCTGTAAGAAAAATTACTTACAGGAAGTGCGTATCTGCATGACGAAAGATCTGCAATTACGCCCCTGTGCAGCGGTGGATCGTGCTGCATGCCGAAGCCGGTCTGTCACGTTACCGGCCACACGCTAAACGAAAAAGAAAAGGTATATGGCCTTGATTCAAATCCTTTATTCCCCCACCTCGCCCTATAGTGCAAAAGTGCGCATGGCGGCGAAGCATGCCGGTTTGGAATTTGAAAGCGTCATCGTTAATACATCCGTTGCACCGGAAAATCTGATCTCAGCCAATCCTTTAGGAAAAATTCCGGTTCTAATTACGCAAGAAGGCCAATCGGTTTTTGATAGCCGCTGCATCACCCAATATATCAACCGCGTCACCGGTTCAAAACTGTTTCCGCGGCAAAGCGACAAACGTCTGGATGCTGAAAAACTGGAAGCTTTGGCAGACGGTCTTTGCGATGTGCTGATTACACAAATCTATGAGCGCCGCTTCAGGCCTGAAGAAAAAGTTCATCTTCCCTGGCTTGAAAAGCAGTGGGAAAAAACCGAGCGCGTCCTCGCAATGCTTAATGAAGCGCCGCCACTCATCGGCAAGCGCATTCATGGCGGACATATCGCGCTTGCGGCTGCTTTAAGCTATCTGGCATTACGCTTTGAAGGTCGCTGGGAGAAAAAATACCCGAAACTCAAACGTTGGCAAAAACGTTTTAACGATTTGCATCCGACATTGGCCGAGTTTTTACCCCGCGCTGTGTAATTTTTAAAGCTAGAGCGTGTCGCACTTAATCGTATCCACTGTGCTCGCTCTAGCGTTTTGCTTTTACGCGTGTCTTTATCCCAAAACCGGTGCCCACTTTTGGGAGACATGCTCTAGCTTATAATAAACGGGCTTTTTAGTATCTGGCCTCAATAAAAAAACCGGACAGTTGCCTGCCCGGTTTTTCTCTAATCCTGATTTTTCAAGAATTAGAACTTGTAAGCAATACCAAGACGGACATCATGTGTCTGCAGCTTGGATTTAACATTGCCTGAGTCCAGAGCGTAAGTCTTGTTGCCGAAGTCGCTGTAGCGGTATTCTACACGACCCAGAACATTTTCAGTCAGCTTGGCTTCAAGACCACCACCGGCGGTCCAACCAGCACGGAATTTGCTCTTACTGCTATCACCATCGCTCAGTTTGATCTGCGCACCGGCAACACCAGCGGTTACATATGGCATAACAACACCCATATCTACACCAAGACGCGCACGGAGCGAGCCGTCAAAGCCCTGCTTGGCTTCAATGCCATTTTTGGTCTTCTTAGCCCATGAATAGCCTGCATCACCTTCAACACCGTATACGATGTTGTCCTGCTGGAAGTTCCAGCCTGCGAATGCACCCATTTTGAACTTGTCGGACTTGATGTTGCCTACAGTCGAATCATTGGTTTTGAACTTGTTCCAGCCATAACCGAGGTGCAAACCGGTGTAACCGCCAGCCCAACCATATTGAGGAGCAACTTCAACTGGTGCAGGAACAGGTGGCTGTTCCATGATAGCATCAGCAGCAAGTGCCGGAGCAGCGATTGGGAGTGCAATAACAGAAGCAATAAGAATTGATTTAAGAGTGCGCATGGCATTCTCCTTGGTAATAAATAAACTCGTTGACGAGCCCGATATCGAAAGATCTTCTCTTGGGAAAATGTCCGACCAAACCGACATGTGCTCGCTGTCACAAACGTAACATTGTTTTTAAATAAGGCGCCTTGCGCCCCGTTTGGTGACGGAAAACTGACAAAAACATGGCTAAAATGTGATGTGTTATTTTAGCAACAAAGAAATTACGGACACCTTTGTAAGTCATCGAAAACAAAACTATATAGAGTCTAGCAAAACTTTGCTGAAAACAACTGAATTCATTGAATATTTTTAACCACAATAGCGCTATAGACCCAATTTGTGCTAGGTAAATATTTGATTAATATCGCCGAATTGACCGCCAAGAAAATGTAAGGGTTTATTTACCGTGTTATCCAGATTTTTTGACCATGATAACAATAAACCACCAGTTTTGGTGACCGGAGCCGCACGCCGCATCGGAAAAGCCATTATTGAAGACATGGCAGCGCACAATTTTCCGGTCATTATTCACTGTAATGATTCTGTCGATGACGCTGAACTGCTTAAAAATGAAACATTGGCACGAGGCGGTCGAGCCGCCATTGTTCAGGCTGATCTCACCAGGATGTCAGATGTTCAGGGCTTGATAGAAAAAGCTGCGAAGCCTTTCGGTGCTGTCGGTATTCTTGTCAATAATGCGTCTCATTTTGAAAATGATCAGATTGGCCATCTTGATGAAGAGCTATGGGATCGCCATTTTATGGTGCATGTGAAGGCACCGGTATTTTTGGCTGAAACCATGGCTGCGATTTTACCTGCCGATCAGTGCGGCATGATTGTCAATATAATCGACCAACGTGTATTGAAACTTAATCCGCAATTTTACTCTTACACATTGTCCAAATCCGCTTTATGGACAGCAACGCGCACGCTTGCACAAAGCCTGAGCCCACGCATTCGTGTCAACGCCGTTTCACCGGGGCCTACTCTACCAAGCGAACGACAAGACCCGCAGGATTTTGAACAACAAGTGGAGCATATTTTATTAAAACGCGCACCGGATTTGTGTGAATTCGGAAAAGCGATCAGAACTTTATGGGATTTGAAATCCGTGACGGGTCAGATGATTTGCCTTGATGGCGGCCAGCACCTCGCATGGGAAACTCCCGATATTGCAGGCATTAATGAATGAAAAATTCTTTCCAAGATCTGCCCCCACAGGATTTGGATGAACGCGACGACAACTCGCCGGCAACTGCGGCTGATCCTGTCACAACCGCTGCCATTGATGCGATCGTTTGGGCTTCTGCTTTACAAGAAAATGACGGCATTGCCGCCGGTTTGACCGGTGCGGATATCATCAGCGAATTTGTCAAAAGACTACCCAATGATCCGGGTGTCTATCGCATGTTCAATAAAGACGGCGATGTACTTTATGTTGGCAAAGCACGAAATTTAAAAAAACGCGTTGTCAATTATACCCGCCCGACCGGTCATACCAACCGCATTGCACGGATGATTCATGAAACCGTGACGATGGAATTTGTTGTCACCCGCACTGAAACAGAGGCGCTTCTTTTAGAAGCCAACCTGATCAAACGTTTGCGCCCGCGCTATAATGTGCTGATGCGGGATGATAAATCATTCCCTTATATTATGATTTCCAACAATCATCGTGCACCCGGCATTTTTAAACACCGTGGCGCACGTTCCAAAGACGGCAATTATTTTGGCCCCTTTGCCTCGGCTACCGCAGTGACACGTACAATCAATGCGATGCAGCGCGCCTTTTTGCTGCGCACCTGCACTGATTCTTTTTTGGAAAACCGCAGCCGTCCGTGCCTGCTTCATCAAATCAAGCGCTGTGCAGGCCCTTGCACCCGTGAAATTTCCGATGATGATTATCAGGAGCTGGTGCGCGAAGCCAAGTCATTCTTATCGGGCAAAAGTCAGGCTGTAAAAAAACATCTCTCCGAAGCTATGCAAAAAGCCTCCGAAGAGCTCGACTTCGAACATGCCGCTGTTTATCGTGACCGTCTGGCAGCGCTTTCACATGTGCAATCCCATCAAGGCATCAATCCGCAAACGGTAGAAGAAGCCGATGTCTTTGCCATTCATCAGGCTGGCGGCATGACCTGTATTCAGGTGTTTTTCTTCCGTACCGGCCAGAATTGGGGCAACCGGAGCTATTTTCCCAAAGCTGATATATCTTTATCTTCAGCAGAAGTGCTTGGGGCTTTTCTCTCGCAGTTTTATGCCGACAAGCCTTGCCCAAAACTCATTTTGCTTTCGGAAGAAGTGGAAGAACAAGCATTGATCGAAGAGGCTCTCTCGGCCAGTTCCGGCCACAGGGTCTATATCAATGTGCCCCAGCGTGGCGAAAAGAAAGATATGGTTGACCATGCCTTCACCAATGCGCGTGATGCTTTAGGGCGCCGTTTAGCAGAAACCTCTTCACAAGCACGCTTGCTGAAAGCACTTGCCGAAACATTCGAGCTACCCAATGTGCCGCGCCGTATCGAAGTTTATGACAATTCCCACATCATGGGTACCAATGCAGTGGGCGGCATGATTGTTGCGGGGCCTGAAGGTTTTGTAAAAAACCAATATCGCAAATTTAATATCCGCTCGACCGACATCACACCGGGCGATGACTTCGGCATGATGCGCGAGGTGGTCGAGCGTCGTTTCAGCAGGCTGGTGAAAGAACATGGGTTGCGCGATGCAAAAGAAGATGTTGCGACCAATTCCTCCGAAGAAGAATTACTTGAAAGTGTAACGGACAGTTTTCCGGCATGGCCTGATTTAATCCTGATTGATGGTGGTCAGGGCCAAGTCGGCGCTGTGCGGCAAATATTGCAACAAATAGGCATTGCCGATCAGGTCACTGCCATTGGTATTGCCAAGGGTGTTGACCGCGATGCCGGGCGTGAAAGATTCTTTGTTGAGGGCAAACCCGATTTCACTCTGCCGCCTCGCGATCCTGTGCTTTACTTCATTCAACGCATGCGCGATGAAGCGCACCGTTTCGCGATCGGTACCCATCGTACCAAACGCAAGAATGCTTTTGTAAAAAATCCGCTCGATGAAATCGCCGGAATTGGCCCCGCACGAAAACGTGCCTTGCTTCATCACTTCGGAACTGCCAAAGCTGTAGCGGGCGCTGCTCTTTCTGATCTGATGCAGATTGACGGCATCTCCGAATCGATGGCGAAACAGATTTATGATCACTTTAGAAATGAATAAGGTGCGGCATTTTAGAATGTAGACCTATCGGTTCTTTAACAAATCATGCTAATGTCATGAAATAATGAGACAAGACTGAAGCGGTTGTTGATTTCTATCATATCCCTGCGGATGTAATTTGAATGGGTGTGGCGGTATCTATGAGTAAGAATGCATTTTCCCTTCCCAACATACTGACATATGGGCGGATCGTAGCGGTTCCCCTTGTGGCTTTATGTTTTTTCATTGAAGGACGTTTGCATTCAAGCGATTTTGCCCGCTGGAGCGCTCTTGCCATTTTTATCGCTGCGAGTATCACCGACTTTTTTGACGGCTATCTGGCACGTGCATGGAAGCAAACTTCGACAATCGGCCGCATGCTCGACCCGATTGCTGATAAATTGCTGGTTTCCACCTGTTTGTTGCTGCTTGCGGCCGACCCTGCCCGCACCATTGCAGGGTGGAGCCTGTGGGCGGCAATCATCATTCTCTGTCGTGAAATTCTGGTGTCGGGTTTGCGTGAATATCTGGCTGAACTCAAAGTCAGCGTTCCGGTTTCGCAATTGGCAAAGTGGAAAACCACGACACAGATGATTGCGCTTGCCTTTTTGCTGGCAGGTCCGGCAGGTGACAAAATTCTACCCTATACCACCGAAATCGGCATCACTTTGCTCTGGATTTCAGCTGTTTTGACCCTTTATACCGGTTGGGATTATTTCAAAGCCGGCCTCAAACATATGATTGACTAGCATTATGGAAGTCAGCCTCGTCTATTTCGCATGGGTGCGTGAACGGATCGGCAGGGAAGCAGAAACAATTACCCTGCCTGATAGCGTGACAACGATTGGTGGACTGCTCAACCACTTGCAACAGCTTGGCGAAAATTACGCTTATGCTTTGGAAGCAGAAGATGTTGTGCGCACCGCGATTAACCATGAACATGCAGAGGCGGATAGTATCATCAAGGATGGAGATGCGATCGCGATCTTCCCACCGATGACTGGTGGATGATATGGTTGACCCTATCCATATTTCTATTCAACATGATAATTTCGACATTGCTGAAGAACAGCAGAAATTGTTGGGACAGAATAAAAATATCGGCGCTGTCGTGGCGTTTACCGGTCTGTGCCGCGACGAAAGCGGACGCCTTGAAGCTTTAGAGCTTGAACATTATGCCTCTATGGCTGATGCTCAAATTAAAAAAATAGCATCCAATGCCTTTGAGCGCTTTGAGCTTAATGCAGTACGAATTATCCATCGCTTCGGACTGATTAAACCGGGTGAAAATATTGTGCTGGTTTTAACCGCTTCGCGTCATCGTAAAGCTGCATTTGAAGCTGCAAGCTTTTTAATGGATTATATGAAGACAAATGCGCCATTTTGGAAAAAAGAACATTTAAAAAATGGTATTGATGGCGAATGGGTTACGTCCAAATCCTGCGACGAACAAGCGCAGAAGCGCTGGGAAAAATAATATTGCAAGACTATTTTAAATAAAATGCGATTATGATTAATTTTATGGCGGTAAAACTTGCTCTGCCATAATTTATACATGAACTTTAACCATCTGTAACAAGATGGAATCATAATTCAACGCGGGGAAATTTCAGCTTGAGTGATAATATGCAAAGCAGTTTCAAGAAAAACTTTGCTGTTACAGCTGCCATTATTATGGGCTTGGTTGTGACGGGCGCCGCCACGATGGTGTTTACCACCTCAATGCCGTCCGTCAGTATCGCCGCAGAAAAAACTATCAAAGGTAATGTGATCTATCTTGAACGCATTGCTCTGCCGCCGGAAGCCAAGCTGATTGTCGAACTTGCCGATGTCTCTCTGGCCGATGCGCCGGCCAAAATCATTGGTGATGTTACGATTGATTCAATCAGTGGACCGCCGATCCCTTATTCTATCGATTATGACAGCAGCAAATTAGAAGCCAACCATACATATGCGCTGCAGGCGAGAATTTCTGCCGGTGACACATTGTGGTTTGTCAATGACACCCGCCACAGCTTTGATCCTGAAAAACTGCAATCCCAATATGACATTCAGGTTGTGATGGTTGGCCGCAGTGAAGCGTCTGACCAAGCAACAGGTTTGTTTGGCAAAGAATGGCTGGCAGAAGATCTACAAAATGCAGGCGTCATCGACAATGCACAAACCACACTAACGGTTCAGGAAGATGGCAGCGTCAATGGCTCCGGCAGCTGCAACCGTTATTTTGGCTCGGTTGAAATCAGTGAAGATAAGCTGAGCTTTGGTCAAATGGGCAGTACGTTTATGATGTGCCCGCCTGCCCTGATGGATCAGGAACGCAAGTTCTTTGATGTACTGGCCAATACCAGACGTTATAAAATCGAAATGGGCAAACTCGTACTGCTCAATGAACAGGACGAGAAAATCGCGATCCTTGCACCCAATATGTAAATTCAATTGAAATATAATCAAAAGGCCGGATCAATGATCCGGCCTTTTGATATAAATGTAAGCTAAGATTGGCCTCGATTGATTGAGGCCAACTTCAATTAGAGCGTGTCGCACTTTATCTTATCCACCGCGCTTACTCTAACAGCTTGTTTTTACCCATGTCTTTATCCCAAAACCGGTGCCCACTTTTGGGAGACATGCTTTAGCCAACGATTTCTGTACCGGAGAACCAGTAAGCGATTTCGATTGCTGCTGTTTCAGGAGCATCTGAACCGTGAACTGAGTTTTCGCCGATTGAGAGTGCGAAAGTTTTACGGATTGTGCCTTCAGCTGCATCGGCCGGATTGGTTGCGCCCATGACTTCACGGTTTTTCAGGATGGCGCCTTCGCCTTCCAAAACCTGAACGATGGTCGGGCCGGAAGTCATTGAATCGACCAGTTCACCAAAGAAAGGACGTTCTTTGTGCACAGCGTAGAAGCCTTCAGCTTCGCGGCGGCTCATCCAAACGCGTTTGGATGCAACAACACGCAGACCAGCTTCTTCAAGCTTGGCGGTGATAGCACCGGTCAGATTGCGTTTGGTTGCATCTGGTTTGATCATAGAGAATGTACGTTCAATTGCCATTTCAAAAACCTTGTATAAAGAGAAATGATGAGTGATGTTCTCATAAACGGCTGCGACCCAAATGCCAAGAGCTGACGGCACAAGCTATGAGAAGTTTCATTTAAAAGTCACAGAATCCACCTGCCTCACTATCATTTTACGCTACCAACACTTAATCCCACTTGCTAACAGGCCTCCTGTCATGCGAAAGCGCTTATTATTATGCTTATTCTAAACGACATATCCATCCGCATTGCAGGCCGCCTGCTGATTGACCACGCCAGCGTGACATTGCCTGCCGGTTCCAAAACCGGATTTGTCGGCCGTAACGGTACTGGCAAGTCAACCCTTTTTCGTGCAATCACCAATGATCTGGCGGTAGAAACCGGCAGTATCTCGATGCCCAAACAAACACGCATTGGTCAGGTGGCGCAGGAAGCTCCGGGCACAGAAGAGCCGTTGATCGACATTGTGCTGAAAGCCGATATAGAGCGCACGCAATTATTAGCAGAAGCGGAAACGGCCACCGATCCGGAACGTATCGCTGAAATTCATATTCGCCTTGCCGATATTGATGCCCACTCTGCCGAAGCCCGTGCAGGTGCTATTCTTGCCGGTCTTGGCTTTGATGCAGAAGCGCAGCGTCGCCCTGCCTCATCCTTCTCCGGTGGTTGGCGTATGCGTGTGGCTCTTGCCGCAGTTCTCTTCTCAGAGCCTGATCTATTACTGCTTGACGAACCGACCAACTATCTCGATCTGGAAGGTGTGTTGTGGTTGATTGATTATGTGCGCCGTTATCCGCACACTGTCATCATCATCAGTCACGATCGCGACCTTCTGAATTCCGCAGTCAACTCGATTATGCATCTCGACCAGAAGAAGCTCACTTTCTGGCGCGGTAACTATGACCAGTTTGAACGTCAACGCTTGGAAATGCTGGAATTGCAGCAAAAAGCCCATGTGAAGCAGGAACATCACCGCAAGCATATGGAAGCTTTTGTTGATCGTTTCCGCGCCAAGGCTTCGAAAGCACGCCAAGCTCAATCACGCCTGAAAGCATTGGAAAAGCTCAAGCCCATTGAGCTTTATGTGGAAACCAACGTGCAGCCATTTACTTTTCCCGATGCAGAAAAGAAAGCAGCTTCGCCGATCATTGCGCTTGAACAAGCCAATGTCGGCTATCAGCCGGGCCAGCCGATTTTGCAAAATCTCACCTTGCGCATCGATAATGATGACCGCATTGCACTGCTTGGTTCCAATGGTAATGGTAAATCGACTCTTGCCAAGCTGATCGGTGGACGGTTGGACGCAGAAACAGGTACGCTGACTTTATCGCCAAACCTGAAAGTAGCATTCTTCGCCCAACATCAGTTGGACGATCTGGTGCCGGAAGATAATGCCATCGAACATGTGCGCAGACTAATGTCTGGTGAACCGGAAGCCAAAGTACGTTCACGTGTTGCGCGTATGGGGCTTTCAACCGAGAAAATGCTCACCCCCGCTAAAGATCTCTCCGGTGGTGAAAAAGCACGCCTGTTGATGGGGCTTGCCACCTTTGACGGCCCTAACCTGCTCATCCTTGACGAACCGACCAACCATCTTGACATCGACAGTCGTGAGGAGCTGGTGCATGCACTCAACAGCTTTAAAGGTGCTGTTATCCTGATTGCGCATGATCGCCACCTCATTGAAGCAACGATGGAACGTCTGTGGCTGGTGCGTAACGGCACCGTCAAACCCTTTGAAGGCGACTTGGACGAATATCGTGCACTGGTTCTGGCTGATGCTAAAAATTCCGGTCAAACTTCGTCGGAGATTACACAAGAGGAAGGCCCGAAAATCAGCAAAGCAGACCAGCGCAAACTGGCAGCACAAAAGCGCGATGCGCTGAAGCCTTTGTTGAAAAAAGTCAAAGATTCCGAAGCCTTGATACAAAAACTGCAGAAAGAGATTCAATCTCTGACAGAGAAACTGGAAGATCCGGCACTTTACGAAAAAGAACCACAAAAATCGGTTGAGCTGACCAAACAGATCAATGAACACCGTGTGAAACTGGCGGGCGCTGAAGATATTTGGCTTGAACTTTCAGCCAAATATGAAGAAGCATTGGCTGATTGAACGGTTTACATACAATATAAAAAATGCAGGCTTTTAAAAAAGCCTGCATTTTTAAAATCAGATTTTAAATCTTGCGACGATAGAGCCGGCCACGCACCAAACCATAGACTCCAAGCACAACGGCAATCAGTCCGGCAGAGATAAGATTATCATTGACCGGTTTGGCAGCACGGCGCAAAACCAGTTCAATTTTGCCAATATGCAACTCCTCCACATCGGCAGGTGCCACGCTGAATGTATATTCACCTGTAATCACCGGATTGATGTCACCCGCGCTCGCGCGCATGGGCTTGTTAGCTTCATGATTAGATGGCTTTTCACCTGCAATGCGCTGATAAGAAAGAACTTCCGACATTAACGGGTGTCCGTCACGGCTGACCGCCAGACGAACAGTTGAGCGCTGCTGGTCTGCTGCCTCACTTTCAAGCGGTGTCATATCTACAAAGATCCGCACCGGCGCGTCATCTTGCGACAAATGCACCTTTGGTGTTTGGAGAGGTTGGCCTACACCTTCCAACATTATCCAGCGATTAATATCACTGCCAGTAAAATGACTGACATACCACGGATAGGCAAAACCAATAGCTAATCCGCCAACAATAAGTGCAATAAAAAAAGCGCGCATCATGCTTTGCGTTCCCAGCGTTTATCGGCATTTTGTTGCCAATAAGTCAGTTGGTGATCACCCGTTTTAAAAGTTTTCCACTGTTGTCGTGCTTTTTCAAGCTGTTCCTGATTGTGGCCATCGAACATAACGACCAGACGCTCATAAGCCGAAACATCGTTGAGTTCCGCGCCTTCAACTAAAAAACGTACCGTTGAATTATTTTGATTATTGTCGCTCAGTGTCAATAAAATCGGCTGCTCTGCTGCAAGCTCATCATCTTCAAAACCATGCGCCAAAAACGAAACATCGGAACATGTCCACAAAAGATTATCGATGACCTCCAACCGCTCACGGCTGATGCCTTGAATGGTAACCCGCCAGCCACGGCCAAGCGAACGTTCCACTAAACCGGGCAATGCTTCATCAAGAGTTGATTCAGTTAAGTGGTAAAACAGGATTTCAGCCATAAATTCCGGATACTTGTTTTTCGAAAATCACGAATACCAGCTTTGCCATGCGAGCCTTGCAGTTGCAAGGCAGTTGATGAATGCTGACTGATAGATGGCAATTTTCACGCTTAAACTTAAAGGCAGCGCTGTAAAAAACAGCGCTGCCTTTAAAATTACTAATTTTAATAATGCTATATATTTCAATAATTTATTGAAATTATTTTATAATGTGATTCAGTTATTGTGTTGCGCTTTTGCACTCAAGATACTGCACACGCCCAGAACAAGCAAAATCACATAACCAAGACATTCGCTCAATTCTTCAAAAAACTGGTTATAATACCACTGTGTCTGACGTTCAAAAACTTCGCCCATCACCAGCAAAAATGCAGCAAAATAATAAGGCCAGCATTTTGGGCTCAGCACATATTGCATCACCGGCTTGACATAAGAAGGACAGCGCCAAACGTAAATCGCTGCAAAAATGACTGTGACGATAGCTTCATGCCAACGGAACTGGTGTGAATGAATATAAGAGCTAATTGGACCATGAGGCTCAACCACCATTTCGCGGAAGAAAAACAACACCATCAACCATGACATCGCAATATAAAACATGCGTTTTTCGGCATGATGTCTCAGGCCACCAATTAAAAAAGCAACGGCTGCCAAAGCCAGATAGACATTTTGTACCTGCTCCAGCAAACCTTCTTCACTCATCTGAAAATCAATATTTTCAGGATCCAGAATGGAATAAAAAAAGATTGCATTCACAAGCATCAAGACAAATGTAATCAAGATAAATTGACGCGACGGATAAGAAGCCTGCACGGGTGTTCCTGCCTTATTAAAAAGATTTAGCAATATTCTATAAAGCAATCCCCCTTAAAAACACCCCCTATTTTTTGCACTTTACTGTGAATTAGAACAAGGAACATAAAAAAGCGGGCCGAAAAAATCCGACCCGCTTGCAATCTGGTTCTTTCAATAAAAAAGCTTATGCTTCGTAATGGTCACGCACCAAACGATCCAGCAAACGAACGCCGAAGCCAGAAGCCCAGCTTTGGCTGTATTCAGTGGCTGGTGAACCCATAGCTGTACCGGCAATATCCAGATGTGCCCAAGGCGTATCGCCAACAAAGCGCTTCAGGAACTGAGCCGCAGTAATAGAGCCAGCCAAACGACCGCAAGAGTTCTTCATATCGGCAAAAGTCGAATCGATCATCTTGTCGTATTCTTTACCCAGCGGCAGACGCCACACCTTTTCACCTGATGCCACACCTGCATCATAAAGCTGATCTGCCAGTTCATCATCATTGGAGAACAGGCCAGCATTATAGACACCGAGCGCCACCATAACCGCACCCGTCAATGTCGCCAGATTGATCATGATTTGCGGCTTGAAGCGATCTGCGGTGTAATGAAGCGCATCGGCCAAGACCAGACGACCTTCAGCATCGGTGTTGATCACTTCAATCGTCTGACCAGACATGGTGGTGACGATATCGCCCGGACGCTGTGCATTGCCATCCGGCATATTTTCGACAAGGCCGATCACGCCAACCACATTGACATTGGCCTTACGGCCAGCAAGTGCCCGCATCAAGCCGGTCACAGCGGCAGCACCGCCCATGTCACCTTTCATTTCTTCCATATTAAGGGCAGGCTTGATGGAAATACCACCGGTATCGAAAACAACACCTTTACCGACGAAGGCCACTGGTTTGTCTTTGGCTTTACCGCCATTCCACTGCATCACAACAACGCGTGGCGGGCGAACGGAACCCTGAGCGACACCGAGCAATGCACCCATACCCAGTTTTTTCAGTTCTTTTTCGCCGAGAACTTCAATTTTCACGCCGAGTTTTTCAAGTTTGGCTGCTTCATCTGCAAATTCGACAGGGCCCAAAATATTGGCTGGTTCATTAACCAGATCACGCGCCTGAATCACACCAGCGGCAATAGCTTCAGCGGTTTTATAGGCAGCTTTTGCAGTGTCAGGTGATGCAACACCGATTTTAACAGTGGCAGCAGCCTGTTTCTTGGCACCGTCTTTGTCGTCTTTTTTGGTTTTATATTTATCAAACTCATAAGAGCGCAGCAGCATACCAAGTGCAAAATCGGCCGCTTCATCATCTGCAATAGTCTGTTCAGGCAATGCCAGAGCAACCGCAACCTGCGTTGATTTGCCGATTTTTGAGAATGCAGCACCACCAATGCGCACCCAATCATCATTGCCGAGCTTCTCGATCTTGCCAACACCAACCAGAATCAGGCGTTCGATGCCGCCATCTTCAGTGCTGATAGCCTCTGCGGTAGTCCCGAGTTTACCGTTAAAACCGGAAATTTCGATCAGCTTGCGGATTTTCTCCGCACCACCGGCAAATGATGCCGCCTCTTCAGCAAAGCCCCCGCCTTTAGCTACCAGTACGACAGATGCACCACTTGCGGGCGCTGTAAAATCGGAAAATTGAATAGAAGGACGCTTAGACATTATTAACTCCGGTAAGCATGAAAACTTTCATCAGCATATTCTATATCTATGACAGCAAAGCGATGAACAACAGGCCTAAACATTTAATTGATAGCATTAATTGTCAATTACTGAATTAACGCTTGGTTAACCAGTTTTATTCGGTTAATTTTAGCCAAAATGATTTACGACTAAATTGGTAACAATCTAGGTTCCCCTATATTGAGAGTTTGAGTCTACCTCATCTCTTCGTTTTTAAGATCAGGATGTAAACGCAAAACATGCGATTGATAGAATGGTATATCCTTCGCCGTGTTGCGATTATGTTTCTGGCGGTGCTTGGCTCGACAGTCGGCATTACTTGGATTGTACAAATTCTGAAACGCATTGATTTTTTGACGACCAGCGGACAATCGCTTTCAGCTATTCTCAAATTCAGTTCGCTTTTATTGCCCGCAGCTATTCCGATCGTGCTGCCTTTTGCGCTGATTATTGCGATCACACAGACGCTTTCAACCATGAATCAGGATTCGGAGCTCGTTGTTATCAATGCATCCGGCGCATCCCGTGCAGCCATTGTCCGTCCGATCTTATTGCTGGCGTTACTTGTTTCCATGTCTTCCTTCGTGATCTCAAATTTCGTTGATCCGTATTCGCGCATGAATATGCGCGCCATGCTGGCCGAAGCCGGTTCCGACATGCTGAATGTGATCATTCAGGAAGGCACCTTCCGCAAAGTCAGTGATAATCTTTATGTGCAAATTGCCGAGCGCAAACCGGATGGCGGTATTGGCGGATTATTCATCGCTGACAGCCGCGACCCTCAGATTGACCTGATCTATTATGCGGCTGACGGTGTGATAGCCAATAATGGCACACAAGACATCATCTTGATGAAACAAGGCGAAGTACAGCGCCGCGATATCAGCACCGGTAATGTTTCTATTATCAAGTTCGATTCTTATTCTTTCGATATGAGCCAATTTACCGATGGCGGTGATGATGTCAGCTATTATGCCAAAGATCGTCCATTAGCTTATTTGCTTAATCCGGACGCCAATGATCCGTCGGTGCAAACACGCCCGCTTTCCTATAAATCCGAATTGCACAGCCGCTTCACAAAATGGCTTTATCCTTTGGTTTTTGCCTTTATCGCTCTGGTTTTTGCCGGTGATTCACGCTCACACCGTGAAGCACGGATTTCAGCGTCCTTTTCCGCAATCACGCTGGCATTGATCGTTTACTGGGTTGGCTATTATTTCACCGAAGGCTCTTCAAAAGAAGCATCTTATATTAAAATCACGTATATAGTACCAATTGGTACTATGCTTATCTGCGCCTATCTGCTCATCAGTGGCCGCAGATTGGGATTACCTGATGCAATTGCCAAACCGTTGAATACAATTTTCAGCACAATCTTCTCACTTTTCCAAAATCTGCGCTCAAGATTTGATGGCACTGCAAAATATAAAAATGGAGGCGCGCAATGATCGGCTGGACGCTCGCCCGTTATTTCTTCATGCGTTATGTGCGCATCACCTTCTATTTTTTGCTGGGTATTTTTTCGCTCGCCCTCTTGTTGGATTTCACCGAAAATGCCAACCGCATGTCAAGCCTGCCGAATTATTCAGTCACGCAGGCTTTTGTGGTTTCAGCATTGCGCATTCCGTTTTTAATGCAGCAAATGATCCCATTTGTCGCTCTGTTTTCCGCAATGGCAACACTTATCTCACTTAATCGCCGCTACGAATTGGTGGTTGCGCGTTCTGTTGGTGTCTCTGCATGGCAATTTCTGTTGCCGGCCTGTTTTGGTGCTTTCCTGTTCGGTCTGGGCACGATTTTCATCGTCAATCCGCTCTCAGCTTACGGCTTCAACAAAGCCGAAGAAATTGCAGCATCATGGAAAACCGGTAAAGTTACAGCAGTCTCCGCTTTACGTGATCCGTGGCTGCGCCAAAAGACTGATGAAGGTGAAACCATTGTCGGAGCCAAATCCATCCTTAATCAGGGTGCGACTTTGGCCGATGCTACCTTCATTACATTTAATGACGACAAGAGCATCAAAGAACGCTTTGATGCCAGACAAGCTGATTTGAAACCCGGCGTCTGGCAGCTCACTGATGTTACACGTTTTGCACTGGCAGAAGAGCCGGTTCAGTATAAATCAATCGAGATACCCACGCAGTTGCGGCCTGAATTCGTTCAGGAAAAGCTGGCATCCCCTGAAACGATTCCCTTTCTCCAACTTCCCCACACAATTAAAGTGGCCCGTTCATTCGGCTATTCAGCCAATGCTTTTGACATGCAATTCCAGTCTTTGCTGGCTTTACCTGCTCTTTTAATGGCAATGACTTTGATTGCAGCAACGGTTTCCCTCAAATTTGTGCGTTTTGGTCAGTCGGGAACGATGATTCTGGGTGGCGTCATGGCCGGCTTCGTGCTTTATGTGGTTACGGTTTTAGTAAAGGCGTTCGGTAATGCCGGATTCGTGCCGCCTTTTGTGGCAGCATGGGTACCGGTTGTTATCGCTACATTTTTCGGGGTCTCCTTTTTGCTACATAAGGAGGATGGTTAGTGAGTTTGAGTAAAGCACGCTTAATTTTGCCAAATATATTCTCACAGCTCGTTCGCGGGACTGCTATTGCGTGCTTGTTAAGCATTGTGCCCTTTGCTGCGACCACTTCCCCCGTTTTGGCACAAAGCAGCTTGGAAGACGGCTTCAAAACCAATCCGGATGCCCGTATGTTATTACAGGCAGACGAACTGGTTTATGATCGCGATGTGCAAACTGTCGTGGCTCAAGGTGCCGTGCAAATCGAATATGACGGCAACCGCCTCGTCGCTGACAAAGTCACTTATAATCGTCAAACCAATCGTATGACCGCATCCGGCAATGTGCAAATTGTCGAAAAAGACGGTAATACGATTTACACTGATGAAATTGATGTCACTGATGATTTCCGCGACGGCTTTGTGAACGGCTTGCGCGTCGAGACGACAGATGACACACGCTTTGTTGCCGAAAGTGCCGAGCGCAGTGGTGGTGAAATTACCACATTCAATAATGGTATTTACACAGCTTGTCAGGCCTGCACTAAAAATCCTGACAAACCTGTGCTGTGGCAAATCAAAGCCCGCAAAATCATCTGGAATGGTGCACGTAAGACAGTTCGTTTCGAACGCGGACAATTCGAACTTTTCGGTATGCCGATTGCATTTTTGCCAGCCTTTGAGATAGCTGATCCGAGTGTAAAACGTAAAAGCGGTTTCTTATTTCCAGGCTTTGCCTATAGAGATAAACTCGGCTTTGGTGTGAAAGCATCCTATTTCTGGAATCTGGCACCAAACTATGATCTGACGGTCTCCACCACCGGCTACACAAAGCAAGGTTTTTTAACTGAGGCTGAATGGCGCCATCGTCTTGAGAATGGCAGCTATAACTTGCGGATCGCAGGTATTCATCAGCTCAGTTCAGATAAATTTAATTCGAACACAACCGATGCCAACAATACCGATCGCGGTATGATCGCATCCAAAGGTGATTTCGAAATTAACTCCCGCTGGAAATACGGCTGGGATGTAATGGCTCAGAGCGATAAAAACTTCAGTCGCACCTATAGTATCGAAGGCTATTCTGCAAAAACGCAAACTTCGAAAATTTACCTTACTGGCCTTGGTGAACGTAGCTACTTCGACTTAAATTTTTATCGCTTCGACGTGCAGGAAGATCTTCTTTCTTCGAACCCGAGGGAAGTCTCATCCAAACAGCCTTGGGTTTTCCCTAGTCTGGATCACTTATATATAGCGCCAGATGCAGTTTATGGCGGCGAATTCAGTATCACCAATAATTTGCAGATTCTCTACCGTAAAAACCAATACGACAATCAATCTAATAAAATCTCATTTGGTGCCGACAATTACCGCGTACCTGGTGCAAGCGGTACAAATGCACGCTTTACATCAGAAGCGGAATGGAAGCGCAGTTTCATCACGCCACAAGGTTTGGTCATTACACCAATTCTAGCGTTGCGCGGCGATGCAATCGGCATCAACAGCAACTCAATTGATGTAACCCGCTCGCAAGCTTTCCGTGCCATGGCTACCGCTGGGATGGAAGTGCGTTGGCCGATTCTTTTCTCGTCCACCAGCAGTACCCATATCATTGAGCCTACCGCTCAGATTTTTGTACGCAATAACGAAGCTTACGCCGGTGAAATGCCAAATGAAGATGCGCAAAGCTTTGTTTTTGACGCAACCAACCTGTTTGAACGGGACAAATTTTCCGGCTATGACCGCGTTGAAGGCGGTACCCGTGCCAACCTTGGCTTACGTTATTCCGGCAATCTGAATAATGGATGGGGCGTTTATGGTCTTGCAGGTCAGTCCTTTCAGTTGGGCGGTCTGAACTCATTCGCAACGCATGACTTTGTCAATGTCGGTGCTGAATCCGGCTTGGAGCACCGAAGCTCTGATTATGTGGCCATGCTCGGACTTTCAAACAGTGAAGGCTTCAATCTTGCCGCGCGCGGCAGATTTAATCGCAAAGATTTCTCACTGGAGCGCGGCGAAATTGAAGCACAGCAGAGCTGGTCACGCCTGACAATTGGTGCGCGCTATGCTTTTATCGCTGCCCAACCGAATTATGGTTATATTGATGATCGTCAAGAGCTGACAATGTCAGCATCAACAAAACTGAACGAAAACTGGCGTATGTTTGGACGTGGCACATATGAGTTGGTATCGAGCACATTAGTGCGTGCTTCTGCCGGTCTTGCTTATGATGATGAATGCTTTAGCTATGCGATGACTTATAGCCAGTCGCGTACTCCTCCAAGCACGAATGGTCTGTCACAGGCAAGCAAGCCATCCCATAGTATCGGTTTTAATATTACCTTCCGTACATTGGGCGATTTCGGCGGAACCAGCAAAATGGCAAATGGCCTGTTGTAAAACTATGACAGACCATTGCATTATGGCGCTCATTAAACTTTTTATTCATCTTCACAGTGACGTCATTGTTTCGCCGCATCGGTTTCGCTATAAAGTAACCAAAATTTGATCCAGTGAATGGTGAACTCTATCTAGTCGCTGAAAAATCAGCGAAAGACCTGGGAAATATGTTATGATTTTTAAGAAGCCAATAATTGCATCTTTCTTCAGCGCAGCGATCTGCCTGACTGCTGTTGGCGCCTTAACTGCCATCCAACCGGCGAGTGCAGCTTCAGGCACCGAGGTAAAAGTCATTGTCAACAGTAATGCCATTACCTCCGGAGACATCCAAAAACGTGCGGCTTTCTTAAAAGTACAAGGCAAAAAAGGTAACCTCACCAGTCAGGCACGACAAGAACTGACCGATGAAATGCTAAAGCGTGTTGAAATGAAAACACGCGGCATTGTTATTTCACCGCAAGAAGTTAATGCTGCTTACGCTAATTTTGCGTCTAACAACCGGATGAGCGTCGCTCAGATGAACCAGATGATGAATCAAGCTGGTATCACGCCTGAGCACTTTAAAACATATATTATGGTGCAGATGGGTTGGGGGCGCCTGATCAGCTCCCGTTTCCGTGAAGAAGGTATTATCTCCGAAGAGGATGCTGTTCAACGTATGTTGAAAGACGGAGGACGCAAACCTGTTGCAACGGAATATCATCTGCAGCAGGTTATTTTTGTGGTCCCGTCATCCAAGCGTTCACCTGCATTAATCGCCAAGCGTCGTCAGGATGCTAATACATTACGTTCCCGTTTTAAAAGCTGCGAGACAACCCGTAGCCAAGCCAAAGGTATGCTGGACGTGACAGTGCGTGATCTTGGCCGCATTCTGGAACCACAATTGCCGGGCGAGTGGGAAAAAGACGTCAAAGCAGCATCGGTTGGCAGCACGACAAAACCGCATGATACTGAAAAAGGCGTTGAGTTTTTGGCTGTCTGTTCGACACGAAAAGTGTCAGATGACCGTGTGGCTCAGTTGGTTTTCTCGCTTGAAGGCACCCAATCAGCCAAAGGCCAAGAACAAAAGGCCGATCAGCTCAGCAAGCAATATCTGGATGAGCTTCGTAAAAAAGGTCGTATCGTCAACCGTTAAAGTGCAAAACATATAGGTACTTTTCTGTTTCGACATTTTTAATGTTTTGCATTTGCTGCCATTTCAGCTTTTCATTAAGCTGAAATGGCAGTTGCATTTAACAACGGACTTAAAATGAAACCATTAGCGCTTAGTATCGGCGATCCATCCGGCATCGGGCCTGATTTAGCGTTGGCGCTTTGGCTCAATCGGCGTAAATTAAATGTACCAGCATTTTTAGCGCTCGCAGATCCTGAACAGTTGCGTTTACGTGCCGCTCATTTAAAGTTTGATATACCCGTTAAAATTTCCACAGCGGAAACTGCACAGACTGATTTTGAACAGTTTTTACCGGTTATGGCGCTCGAAAATACATTGACTGAAAGAATCGGCATTCCATTAGCCGAAAATGCTGCGGGTATTATTGAAGCAATTGAAAAAGCCGTTGCATTGACAATGGCAAACAGAACTGCTGCAGTTGTCACCTGCCCTATTTCCAAGAAACCGCTTTATGATGCCGGTTTTGAGCATCCGGGTCATACGGAGTTTTTGGCGCAGCTTGCCTCCAAACATCTTGGCAGATCGGTCATGCCGGTTATGCTGCTGGCGGGGCCAGATTTACGAGCCGTACCCGTTACCATCCATATTCCGTTGCATGATGTGCCAAAACAGCTAACCACTGTATTGATAGAAGAAACCATCATCATTACTGAACGCGATTTGCGTATATGTTTTGGTATCCAGCAGCCACGCATTGCCGTTGCAGGTTTGAATCCGCATGCAGGTGAAGGCGGTGCTTTAGGGCATGAGGATGAAACCATCATCACCCCTGCCATTGAAACACTACGCGCAAAAGGCATGGATATCAAAGGCCCGCTGCCAGCTGATACGATGTTTCATGTGCGTGCGCGCCAATCCTATGATGTGGCAATCTGCATGTATCATGATCAGGCTCTCATTCCGGCCAAAGCGCTGGCTTTTGATGAAAGCGTGAATGTCACGCTCGGCCTGCCGTTTATTCGTACCTCTCCAGATCACGGCACAGCATTTGAAATTGCAGGAAAGAATATTGCGCGTCCTGACAGTCTACTGGCTGCCCTCAAATTGGCACGTCGACTGGCAGATACAGCAATGGAAGATATAAGTATATGAGCATTGATAATTTACCTCCCTTGCGTCAAGTGCTCGAACAATATGATTTGATGCCTAAAAAATCTTTAGGCCAGAATTTTTTGTTCGACCTCAATCTGACATCCAAAATTGCCCGCCAAGCAGGGCAATTGCAGGATCAGCCGGTAATTGAAGTGGGGCCCGGGCCTGGTGGCCTGACACGCGCATTATTGGCGCAAGGTGCAATTGTGACCGCGATTGAGCGCGATGAGCGCTGCCTGCCAGCACTAGCCGAAATTGAAAGCCATTATCCGGGTCGGTTGAAAGTGATTTCCGGCGATGCGCTGCAACAAGATTTTCAAGCGCTCTTTCCAGATGAAAACAAACCACGCATTGTCGCCAATCTGCCTTATAATGTCGGCACGCAATTGCTGATCAACTGGCTGTTAAGCGAGCCTTGGCCACCTTATTATCGATCGATGACATTGATGTTTCAGCGCGAAGTGGCCGAGCGCATAGTTGCAGCACCCAACACCGACCATTACGGCCGTTTGGCCGTGTTGGCGGGCTGGCGCACCCAGTCACGCATTGCATTTGATGTACCACCACAGGCTTTTACACCGCCACCGAAAGTCATGTCGTCGGTGGTACATATCACTCCGCTCGACAATCCATTGCCATGCGACGCGCAGAAGCTTGGACGGATAACGCAAGCGGCATTTGGTCAACGTCGTAAAATGCTGCGCCAAAGCCTTAAACCCGTCAATGGTTCCAAGCTATTGGAAGTGACCGGTATTGACGGTACCAGACGCGCCGAAACATTGAGCATTGAAGAGTTTGTTGCTCTTGCCAATGCACTGGATTAATGAACAAAAAACGCCGGAAGTACCTCCGGCGTTTTTTATTTTATCTTACTTGTCTGCCGGCTCACCCAACAACTGATCGACAAAATCGAACAATCCCGGACGACGGTCACGGCGCAAACGCTCGGCGGTTACAATGGCTTTCACCGCAGCATAAGAGCGATTCAAATCTTCATTGATGACGATATAATCGTATTTTGACCATTTCTGAATTTCAACGCGCGCATTATGAAGGCGCGTTTCTATCACGTCCACACTGTCTTCCGCACGGCGATGCAAACGCGATTGCAGTTCTTTCATGGATGGCGGCAAAACAAAAATGGAAACAACGTCGGCCGGCATTTTCGCCTGCAACTGGTCTGCACCCTGCCAGTCAATGTCGAACAACATGTCCTGACCATCAGCCAGTGCATCTTCAGCAGTCGCACGTAACGTACCGTAGAAATTGCCATGCACTTCTGCATATTCAATCAGTGCATCGCTATCACGCAGACGTTCAAATTCAGCCACACTGATGAAATGATAGTGGATACCTTCCACCTCGCTCGGGCGACGTGTGCGGGTGGTGACGCTGACAGAAAGGGACAAATCCATCTCTCTGTCTTCCAGCAACAATCTTGCAATGCTTGATTTTCCTGCGCCCGACGGCGAAGAAATCACCAGCATCAGGCCACGACGGGCAACGCCATGTTCAGTTGATGAGATGGCCATATGAATTACTCCAGATTCTGTATCTGTTCACGAAACTGATCAACGGCCGCTTTGAGTTCCAGTCCGATGGCTGTAATCGTTGCTGCATTGGATTTCGCGCAAAGTGTGTTGGCTTCACGGTTAAATTCTTGCGACAGAAAATCAAGCTTGCGCCCGATTGCACCGCCGTCTTTTAATAATTTTCTGGCAGATGCCACATGTGTGTCCAGTCTGTCCAGTTCTTCTTGTATGTCAGCTTTGGTGGCCAAATAAGCAGCTTCTGCATAAAGCCTGTCTTTATCCAACGGTTGTGACGCATCCAGCAGCAGAGAAACCTGCGACGCCAAGCGGGTTTTAATCGCTTCGACAGTACGCGCCGGATCATGGCGCGCTTTTTCAGTAAGGGTCGAAATCTCGTCCACATGCTTTTCAAAGATGCGTTGCAGAGCCTGACCTTCAAGCTCACGTGTCTCTTTCAATTGCAACAATAATGCGCTTAAGCCATCAAGCACCGCTACTTTTAACGCAGCCTCTTCTTCTTCGGAAGTCGCTTCTTGCGGTTGATCCAACACGCCACGAAGGGCAAATAAACCATCAAGCGTTAAAGGAGCAACGCCAAAACGCGCCTGTAATTCTTGCGAGGCATTCAGCAGCTTTTCGACCTGCGTATAATTGATTGAAACCTCATGGCGCTCCGCACCATTATCAATATTCAAAGACACCTGCATATTACCGCGTGTGAAGCTTTTGGCGACAAGGCCGCGAATATTGTGCTCCAGTGCTTCAAAGCCCTGCGGCAGCCGCAAACGCACATCAAGCCCCTTGCCATTCACCGAGCGTATTTCCCAAGTGAAATTCGTCACCAGTCCGCCATTTTGGTGTGTTCCGCTGTAACGGGCAAACCCGGTCATGCTTTGCAGTGTCATAAGACGCAACCCCTGCGCTGATTTTTAGTATTCATCTTATGGATAAAAATACTGAAATAAATATGCGTGAAACGGACAAATTGCCCGTTTCACGCGACGATTTAAGCTGTTTTACCAGTTTTATTGCGCTGCCGGCGCAGTGGCGGCATCGCGCTTTTGCTGCTCGATGCCACGCCATTTACGCACATTTTCATTATGCTCTTTCAACGTCTCGGCAAAGACATGACCACCGGTACCATCTGCAACAAAATAAACGTCCTTGGTTGCCAGCGGCTTTGCGACCGCTTCCAACGCAGCACGACCCGGATTGGCAATTGGAGTCGGAGGTAAACCGTTGATTACATAAGTATTATATGGCGTCGGCTTCTCGATATCAGACTTATAAATCGGCCGGTCAGAGGGTTTGCCCAAACCGCCAAACAAACCATAAATGATCGTTGGATCAGACTGCAAACGCATACCCTGATTGAGACGATTGACAAAAACCGATGCAACATGCGGGCGCTCTGCTGCGATGCCGGTTTCTTTTTCAACGATAGATGCCAAAGTTACAAATTCATTGATATCTTTAACCGGAAGATCGTTTTGACGCGTTGCCCAAATATCTTCAACCAGCTTCTTCTGCGAAGCCAGCATACGCTCAACCATTTCAGCACGTGTTGTACCACGGGTAAAATATAGTGTATCGGTAAACAGCGAGCCTTCGGCAGGCATTTCTTTCGGCAACGCCCCGGTCAAAATTTCATTTTTGTCCAGGCGCTCGAAAATCTGGTTCACCGTTAAGCCTTCCGGAATGGTCAGCGGATACATGATCGACTTGCCACTCACCAGAACGGTCATGATATCACGCATTGATGCACCGGCCGGGATCATATATTCACCGGCCTTCATATCATTTTCCAAGCCGTATGCGCGCACACCATAACGGAAAATACGGGCATCCGTGATAAATTCACGCCGTTCCAAACTATCGGAAATTTCGGTAATACCGGAGCCACGCTTCACCAAAAAAGCGGTTTCTTCCTGCAAGGGCCCCTGACCATCAAACTGCAATTTTCCAAAGTAGAAAAGAGCCGATGCAGCGATAACGGTTAAAACCAACAACGAAAGCATGAAGTTTGCAAAGATCACAATCTGGCTGCGAGCAGCGCGTGAGCGCTTTTTAGGCGGCTTTGGGCCCGGTTGCGGACGCAAGGCTTCTGTAGCCGATTTTGGCACGAAAGGCTTAGCCGATTCACTTGCAACATCGCCTGCCACTTCTGTAACGGCTTCTGAGGCTTGTACTGGTTCTGGCTGCGGATAGGTTTCTTGCTCTATACGTGGCGATGCTTCGCCATCGGATAAATCCGTTGTTGTATGAGTGCCCTGATCTGCAAGCTCAGCTGCTTTATCCGCAACCTTAGCTGCATCTTCAGATGCATCAACAGGCTTAACTTCCTGAGATTTCGGATTTTTATCGTCTGAGCTCACTCGATCACCTCGATCCAATTTTTCATGCTGTGTCGCTGATGGTTTTAACAAACTTCAGCAATCCATTCTTATTAATTTGAAACAGACCGAGATCAATCATCAAATCTGCTTGCAACAAGATAGGCTTGATAAAACAAATAATGGATATCTTTAGGGCGAGCATGCAAAAATATTGTTACAAATATTAAACAATAATCCGGCCAAACAGAATATCTGTATGATGCCTGATCGTGCAACGCCCCCATCTTGTCGGCACTATCATCGTCAGATATGCAAAGGACGCCAGTGTTTTTTGCACTGGCGCCCTGCTTATCCCCGACTCTCGATTAAAAGAGCAAGCTTACTGATAGCGACGCATCACCAGCGATGCATTTGTTCCGCCAAAACCGAACGAGTTTGAAAGAACCGTGTCGATTTTGCGTTCACGCGGCTTGTGCGGTACCAAATCGATTTTGGTCTCAACCGACGGCGTGTCCAGATTGATTGTGGCCGGTGCAATATTATCGCGGATTGCCAGAACCGAGAAGATTGCTTCCGCAGCACCGGCAGCACCGAGCAAGTGGCCGATCGATGATTTGGTTGAAGACATTGAAATCTTCGACGCTGCATCACCAACAACGCGCTCAACCGCTGCCAATTCAAGCGTGTCTGCCATCGTAGAGGTGCCGTGTGCGTTGATATAATCGATCTGATCAGGCGTAATGCCGGAACGCTTCAAAGCTGCCTCCATGCAACGCTGTGCACCTTCACCGTTTTCGCTTGGAGCAGTGATGTGATAAGCATCGCCCGACATACCGTAACCGGTGACTTCTGCGTAGATTTTCGCGCCACGTGCCAGTGCATGTTCCAGTTCTTCCAGAACGAGAACACCAGCGCCCTCACCCATAACGAAACCATCACGGTCATCGTCATAAGGACGAGACGCGGCAGTTGGATCGTCATTACGCTTGGTGGACAGTGCCTTACAAGCTGCAAAGCCAGCGAGCGAAATACGGCTGACCGGTGATTCTGTACCACCTGCAACCATCACATCGGCATCGCCCAAAGCAATCATGCGCGCAGCATCACCAATCGCATGGGTGCCGGTTGCACAGGCAGTCACCACTGAGTGGTTTGGTCCGCGCAACTTATGCTTGATCGATACATGGCCGGAAGCCAGATTAATCAAACGGCCAGGAATGAAGAACGGAGAGACACGTCGTGCACCTTTGTCGCGCAGCGTATAACCAGCCTCAACAATACCTTCGATGCCGCCGATGCCGGAACCGATCAATACACCGGTTGCAATCTGATCTTCGTCGCTTTCGGGATGCCAATTGGCATCATCCAGCGCCTGATCTGCCGCAGCCACAGCGTAAACGATGAAAGGATCAACTTTTCGCTGTTCCTTCGGCTCCATGTATAAATCAGCATTGAATGTTCCGTTGCTGCCATCACCTACAGGGATGCGGCAGGCAATCTGACACGCCAGATCATCAACTTCAAATTCTGTAATACGGCGAGCGCCGCTTTGACCGGAAAGAAGACGCTTCCATGTCTCTTCAACGCCATTTGCCAGCGGTGACACCAGACCTAAACCGGTGATAACGACACGCCTCATATTCACTCCTTCGAGTATGACAATCTCAAACTATGTTCCGCTCTTCAGCGGAGAAGATGATTTGTCGCCTTGAACGCGCGCCGGGCTAAACCTTTAAAGGTTTCAAGGCGCCGGTACGCCTAAAAGTTACATTTGAATTTAGTCAATAAAAAATAAACCGATTAAATAACCGGTTCATCAAGAGCATTTACAGCTTAAATTTAAAAATTGAAAATGCTCTCTCGACTTCCTTAAATACACGCTGCCCCAAAGCTGCTTTGCGCTTTTTTGAAGCTGTGCATAAAAAATACGGGACCGGAACCTTCCGATCCCGTATTTTCAAATATTAAGCAGAAGCTTTGTCGATGAACTTAACAGCGTCACCAACGGTAAGGATGGTTTCTGCTGCATCATCAGGGATCTCGACGCTGAATTCTTCTTCAAACGCCATGACCAGTTCTACTGTATCAAGGCTGTCTGCACCGAGATCATCGATAAAGCTCGCGCCTTCCGTGACCTTGTCGGCATCCACGCCCAGATGTTCAACAACGATTTTCTTGACGCGTTCTGCGGTATCGCTCATGTCGTGACCTCGACCTGTGTTTAATTGCAACGCTTTGGTTAGCGTTATGCATGATTGTAATCAAGTTATAAGATGTCTGCCAACTGTAGTCTTTACATCCTTTAGCATACATCCTGTGGATATTCCTTGCGGAACGAGATTAAGACGCTTCAAGCGAGGCATCTTGTTTCTTGGGCGCGGCATTTACCATGCTTCTTGAGCAAGGCAAAGCAGATTTTGCCCAATCATCTGCTTCTTGAGCTTCCTTTATGGCTTTTTAGGCACATAAAAGGCTTAAATCATTGCCATTCCGCCATTCACATGGACAGTTTGACCAGTCACATAGGCTGCTTCATCACTTGCCAAATAAACGACAGCAGCAGCAATTTCGGCGCCTGTTCCCATACGCTTCATCGGAATTGAGCCCATGATTGCGTCTTTTTGCTTCTCATTGAGCTTTTCGGTCATAGCCGATTCGATGAATCCCGGAGCAATGCAATTGACCGTTACATTACGGCTGGCAATTTCTTGTGCAAGCGATTTCGAAAAACCGATTAATCCAGCTTTTGATGCACAATAGTTTGCCTGACCCGGATTACCCGTGACGCCAACAATCGAAGAAATGTTGATAATACGGCCATGACGGCGACGCATCATCGGATGGGTCACTTCGCGTGTCAGATTGAAAACTGATGTCAGATTGACGTTCAATACTGCATCCCAGTCTTCATCGCTCATACGAACGAAGAGACCGTCTTTTGTGATACCGGCATTATTGACCAAAATGTCGATGCCGCCCATTTCCTCTTCAGCCTTCTGGCCGAGTGCTTTGACTTCTTCACGGTCGGACAGGTTGGCAGGGAACACAAAAACGCGCTCACCCAGCTCTGCCGCCAGAGAATCAAGCTTTTCCTTGCGCGTACCGTGCAAGCCGACAATCGCACCTTGTGCATGCAATGCGCGGGCAATTGCCTCACCCAAACCACCGGTTGCACCGGTTACCAGAGCCTTGCGGCCAGACAGATCAAACATAATAGATCCTTTTGTTCTTCATCGCACATCTTAATCCCAAAAACGCTTCTCACTCTTTGGGAGGTGCTTTTATTATTATACGTTTAGCGTAGCCAATGCCGCTTCAATTTCTTCAGCGGATCCAACGGTCGCACCATTTATTTCCTTGGCAATACGACGCGCAAGACCGGTGAGAACTTTGCCTGAGCCAACTTCATAGAGTGTCGACACATTGTTTGCCGCAAACCACTCAACGGTCTCACGCCAGCGTACTCGTCCGGTAACCTGTTCAACCAGCAAATCAGCAATTTCGGCAGCAGAGGTGATCGGAGCTGCACGCACATTGGCGATCAAAGGCACAACCGGATCGTTTTTCTGCACATTGGCCAGTGCTTCACGCATGGCATCAGCCGCAGGCGACATCAGACTAGAATGGAAGGGTGCAGAAACCGGCAGCATGATGGCGCGCTTGGCACCTTTTTCCGAAGCCTTGGCTGCTGCTGCCTCAACTGCTGCTTTCGAGCCGGAGATAACCAACTGACCGCCACCATTATCATTGGCAATCTGGACAGCGCCCAAAGATGCGACTTCAGCACAGACCGATTCGACATCCGCCTGCTCCAGACCGATGATCGCCGCCATAGCGCCTTGGCCTACAGGCACAGCCTGTTGCATGGCATTGCCGCGAATGCGCAACAAACGTGCTGTATCAGCCAATGAGAATGTACCGGCAGCGCAAAGGGCCGAATATTCACCCAATGAGTGACCGGCAACATAAGAGACTTTTTCTTTCAACGAAAAGCCTTGCGCTTCCATCACACGCACCACAGCCATCGATACTGCCATCAAGGCCGGCTGCGCATTGGCCGTGAGTGTCAGCACATCTTCAGGACCTTCAAACATGGTCACTGATAGCTTTTCCCCGAGTGCATCATCAACTTCGGCAAAAACTGCACGTGCTTCTGCAAATTGTTCAGCAAGCGCCTTGCCCATGCCAACAACCTGACTGCCCTGGCCGGGGAAAGTAAATGCTACGGTCATAAATACCTCACTCTATATAATGCAGCGGTACAAACTCATTTATGAAGACCATATAAGCCCACACAAGCCTACATAAGATTGTGCAGTTTATATGAGTTTTATCTGTATTCAATGACGGATTATCACCGCAGCCGAACACTGAAAGCCGCATAATCTTTGTTTTTTCTCTCCCGCGATGTGCCTTTGCTCTGCGCACAAGTCAAGCTTTTGTCGCATATCAGCCGCATTGCAGCTTGCAAAGGCGGGGAAAAACGCTTATGAGCCACACATTCATTGCTCGGCGTCAGCTGGGGGCTGAACGGAGGATCATGTTGGTTGTTCTTATAACAACGACTTGAGAAGCAACAAAGCGCTTCATCTCCCGTGTCTCCGCTCTCGATCGTCTCGACCAGCGTCCTTTCTTCCCGCAATAGCGGTTAAGGAGAAGTCGCAGAGGCTTAGCCGTTGATTTCGAGCCAATGAGAAACAGAAGAAAGGCAAAGCCAATGGCTCTTTATGAACATGTGCTCCTTGCCCGACAGGATATTACGCAGCAGCAAGTTGATGCCCTCGTTGAACAGTTCAAGGGTGTCCTCGAAGCTAATGGCGGTAAAGTCGGGCGCATTGAGAACTGGGGTCTTCGTCCCCTGACTTATCGCGTTAAAAAGAATCGTAAAGCTTACTACACACTTCTCAACATCGATGCCCCTGCGGCAGCTGTTGCTGAAATGGAACGCCAGATGCGCATCAATGAAGATGTTCTGCGCTTCCTCACAGTACGTGTAGAAGAACACGAAGAAGGCCAGTCGGCAATGCTGACACGCCGTGATGACCGTCGCGAACGCGACGACCGTTTCGGCCGTGATGACGATCGTCCACGTCGCCCTCGCGATGGTGACCGCGGTCCACGTCGTCCACGTGATAACGAAGCTGGCGAAGGAGCATAAATTATGGTTGATATCAATCAGATCCCAACACGCCGCCCGTTCCATCGTCGTCGTAAAACTTGCCCGTTCTCTGGTCCTAATGCACCAAAGATCGATTACAAGGACATCAAGCTTTTGCAGCGTTACATTTCAGAACGCGGTAAAATCGTTCCTTCACGCATCACAGCTGTGAGCCAGAAGAAGCAGCGCGAACTCGCTAAAGCGATCAAGCGCGCACGTTTCCTCGGCCTGCTGCCATATGTTGTGAAATAAGTTTTGCTTTGCGGGCGGTGCTTTTGCATTGCCCGCAAGTCTCTTCTACTCTATACGCACTAAAACCTTCTGCGATGAGCGCAGGTCAGGTTCACTTTTAAAACTCGAGTTGGGGTTTGAGCGGTTTAAACCGAAACCTCTAACTGCAATGGCCAAGAACGCTCAAATTCTTGCGCGCAGGACAGCGGAACTTATGAAATTCGATAAAACCATCATTGGCGTCGGCATACTTGCAGGATTGGCTTCTGCATTAATGTCGTCTGGCGTCATTGCCCAATCGGGCATTGCGATGGTTTTGTATTTCCTGACACCATTACCAATTTTTGTGGCAGCACTCGGCTGGGGTTCAACTGCTGGAATCATCGCAGCTGTTGCTGCAACGGCAACAGTCAGCGTCGTCAGTGTGCCGATGGCAGCAGTGCTTATTGCGCTGACCAGCTTTATTCCGGCAGCAATCGGCGCTTATCTTTCAGGTCTAGCGCGTCCTGCCAGTGATCTGGGCGGCTCTGCCAATATTCTGGTCTGGTATCCCCTCTCCGAGATCATCTTCCGCTTAGCGCTGATGGTTGCCATCAGCTTCATCATCATCGGCTATATCATTGGCTTTGGTGAAGATATGGTGCGCGAATTGACCGCACAAGTGATGGAACGCCTTAAAGAAGCTGAACCAGCCTATCATTCCGATGCCGATATGCAGGCGACATTGACCTCCATTTTGATGGTGGTCTTGCCAGCCATGCAGCCAGCCATCGCGCTTGCAGCTCTCGTCGGTAATCTTTATCTGGCGCTACGCCTGACCGGTGCATCCGGTCGCCTGAGACGTCCGCGTGATGACTGGCCGACCACTTTGCGCATGCCGGTTGCAGCACTCGGCGTTTTTGCCGTTGCACTGGCATTGTCTTTCTTTGGTGCAAGTCTTGCTCAGGCAGCTCTTGTCTTTGTCGGTACACTTGGCACCGGATTTTTGTTCTCCGGTTTTGCCATCATGCATCAGCGCACCCGAGGCATGAGCCTGCGCCCGCTGATTCTGTGGCTCGCTTATGTCGGTATTATGCTGCTGGCACCACTGCTTCTCATCTTCTTTGTTATCGGCCTGTTCGACACAACCCGCACAGCGCCGGTTTCAAAGAGACAAAAAACTGATCAATCGTAATTTTACACACACACTCGAAAGGAATATCCCATGGACGTTATTCTCCTGGAACGTATTGCCCGCCTCGGCCAGATGGGCGAAACTGTAAAAGTTAAAGACGGCTTTGCCCGCAACTTCCTTCTCCCACAGGGCAAAGCTCTGCGTGCGAACGAAGCTAACCTGAAGAAGTTCGAAGGTCAGCGCGCTCAGCTCGAAGCACAGAACCTGGAACGTAAAAACGAAGCTCAGGCTGTTGCAGACAAGCTCGAAGGAAAAAGCTTTGTTGTTGTTCGTTCAGCTGGTGAAACCGGTCAGCTTTATGGTTCAGTTTCAACACGTGATATCGCTGATATCATCACTGAAGCCGGCTTCTCGCTGCACCGCAACCAGGTTGAACTCAACCACCCAATCAAAACGATTGGTCTTCACAATGTTTTGATCGTGCTGCATCCTGAAGTAGAAGTAACCGTTGCTGTTAACGTTGCCCGTTCGGCTGAAGAAGCTGAACGTCAGGAAAAAGGTGAAGACCTGACTTCAATCGAAGCTATCTATGGCATTGAAGAACAGACTTTATCTGAAGAAATCGACGAAGAAGAATTCGAAGTTTCAGAAGAAGAAGAACAGGCTTAATTGCCAAGATATTCGGGGCAATCCCGCATCTTTTTAAATAAAAAGATGATGTAAAAGTAATGCCCGGCAGAAATGTCGGGTATTTTCTCTTTTCAGAACCAAAAAAGTGCTTATTCTGTACAGCAGTAGCAGACTGTTTAAGGTGTAAGTGGGGCAATCCGCGCCAGCCCTTAACGATTAAAAGCGCGGATCGGCATCACTTCATCATCCAGTCCTTCAGTTGGGGAGATTGGCGATGAATGGACTTTTACATACGGTTTTGAAGCGCATCATCAAGACCGGCAATCTGTCCGTGACAGATTTCAAACAAAATACCACCCGTTATGGTGACGGCAGTGGCCCTCACCTGCATATCCGTTTTAATACGCCTCATGCCGAACGAGCGATTGCATTTGATCCTGAGCTTCAGCTTGGCCAGTGCTATATGGACGGCGAGCTGGATGTGATTGAGGGTGATATTTACCTCCTCTTGCAAATCGTCTTTGAAAATACGGGGCCCTATGCGGCTACCCAGCCATGGATGCGGGCAATTGCCTTTGCGCGCCGCAGTCTTCGTCGCCTACAGCAGATGAATAACATCATGCGCTCGTCAAAAAACGTCAAAAGCCATTATGATCTGTCGGGTGCGCTTTATGATTTATTTCTCGATCCCGACAAGCAATATTCCTGCGCTTATTTTGAAACTCAGACAAGCACTTTGGCTGAAGCGCAGTTGGCCAAAAAACGCCATATCGCTGCCAAGCTTTTGATTAATGAAGGCGATAAACTGCTGGATATCGGCTGTGGCTGGGGTGGCTTGGGCCTTTATATGGCGCGCTATCTCGAGGCTGATGTGACCGGAGTGACTTTATCGGAGGAACAACATGCAATTGCCAACCAGCGTGCTGCACAAGAAAATTTAAGTCACAGCGCTAAATTTGAACTCAAAGACTATCGCCATCTCACCGACCAATATGACCGCATCAGTTCTGTGGGGATGTTTGAACATGTGGGCGTCGGTCATTTTGCTGAATATTTCCAGCATGTGGCACGACTGCTTAAAAAAGACGGTGTCTTTTTATTGCACTCGATTGGCCGCAGTGATGGCCCCGGCGCGACTAATCCTTTTATTCGTCACCATATATTTCCCGGAGGTTATATTCCTGCACTCTCGGAAGTTTTACCCCACATTGAAAAGGCAGGATTGATCGTCACCGACATTGAAATCCTGCGCCTTCATTATGCCGAAACACTCAAAGCTTGGCGTGAAGCTTTTATGGCGCGGCGCGATGAAGCTAAAGCGCTCTATGATGAACGCTTTTGCAGAATGTGGGAATTTTATCTGGCCGGTTCCGAGAGCGCCTTCCGCTGGCAGGATATGATGGTGTTCCATATTCAAATTGCGCATCGGCAAGAATCGGTACCCCTTACCCGCAACTATATTGAAGTTGAGGAAAAGCGCTTACGCAGGCTTGATAGTATGCGGGCAAGTGCCAATACTGAAAGCCGCAATCATACATTCACACAGAATGAACGGAAGATGTCACATAGTCCCTGTGAATCAGTGTGAATCATGCTATCGCCTGTACCCTCATCGCTTCAGATGAGGTACATATATTGGTAATCCGGTTGGCTTAGACGTTTTCAGCCGGATTTTTCAAAATATAGGGCATGAGATTATGGCGGAAGCAACGGTACACAAACTAACCGAACCACGGGGCGAAGGCCGCGATGGTCAAGGCGGGCTTTACCGTGAAACTCCGAACAATATTGAGGCCGAACAGGCTCTGCTCGGCGCAATTTTGATCAATAATGATGCATTTTATCGCGTTTCAGATTTTCTGAAGCCAACGCATTTTCATGAACCGCTGCATAAACGCATTTATGAAATTACCAGTGATTTGATCCGTGTAGGCAAAATGGCCAATCCGGTAACGATGAAAACTTTTCTTCCGGCGGAAGAAAAAGTCGGTGATCTGACGGTTTTCCAATATGTGCTGCGCCTTGCTGCCGAAGCGGTTACCGTTATTAACGCTGAAGACTATGGCCGCGCGATTTATGATCTCGCCACGCGTCGCTCCCTTATCAATATTGGTGAGGAAATGGTCAATGTCGCCTATGATGCGCCCGTGGATATGGCACCACAAAGCCAGATTGAAGATGCCGAGCGCCGCTTGTTTGAACTGGCTGAAACCGGCCGTTATGACGGTGGTTTCCAAGCATTTAAAGATGCAGTGACAACAGCCGTTGATATGGCCAATGCCGCCTTCATGCGTGACGGCCATCTCTCCGGTGTTTCAACCGGCATTCAGTCGCTGGATGTCAAGATGGGCGGTTTGCAGCCTTCCGACTTGATCATTCTCGCGGGGCGTCCGGGGATGGGTAAAACTTCGCTTGCGACCAATATCGCCTTCAACATTGCCAATGCCTATGAAGGCGAGCAACAAGCGGATGGCAGCATTAAAGCAATCAACGGCGGCGTTGTCGGGTTCTTCTCGCTCGAAATGTCGGCTGAACAGCTCGCCACACGTATTATCTCCGAGCAGACAGAAGTTTCGTCTTCGAAAATCCGCCGCGGTGATATTACCGAAACCGATTTTGAAAAACTGGTCGCCTGCTCACAGGTGATGCAGAAAATTCCGCTCTATATTGACCAGACGGGTGGTATCTCCATTGCGCAGCTCGCCGCACGTGCGCGCCGCTTGAAGCGTCAGCGCGGCCTTGATGTTCTGGTGATCGACTATGTCCAGCTGATGACTGGTTCTTCCAAAGCCTCCTCGCAAAACCGCGTACAGGAAATTACCGAAATCACCACTGGTTTGAAAGCCTTGGGCAAGGAGCTGAATGTGCCGATCATCGCGCTCTCACAGCTCTCCCGACAAGTGGAAAGCCGTGACGACAAACGTCCGCAGCTCTCGGATTTACGTGAATCGGGTTCGATCGAGCAGGATGCTGACGTGGTACTTTTCGTGTTCCGTGAAGAATATTATGTCAAAAACCTTGAACCGCGTGACGAATTCGATCCGAAATATGACGAATGGAAAATGCAGTTTGAAAAGGTCAAAGGCACGGCGGACGTTATTATTGCCAAGCAGCGTCACGGGCCAACCGGTACTGTTAAACTCGCCTTCCAGTCAGAATTCACCCGCTTTGCGGATCTGGCTGAAGGATCTTATGTACCGGAACAATATGAATAGGTTTTCACTGCCGATGGCTTTACAAAAGGTATAACGAATGGCCAAAGCCAGAGTGCAGTTTATCTGCCAAAACTGCGGCACCGTGCATACGCGCTGGGCTGGGAAATGCGATAGCTGTGGCGAATGGAACACACTTGTCGAAGAAGGCACCAATAGCGGTATCGGCAGCGGCCCCTCATCTTTGCGCAGCGCCCGAAAAGGGCGCGCCGTCACCCTTACCTCGCTTGACGGTGAGATTGAAGATGCACCACGCATTTCTTCGGGTATTGCCGAGTTAGACCGTGCCACAGGCGGCGGCTTTGTGCGCGGCTCAGCGCTTCTGATCGGTGGTGATCCAGGTATTGGTAAATCCACCCTTTTGACACAAGCCGCAGCAGCACTTGCCAATCAGGGGCATCGCATTGTCTATGTTTCAGGCGAAGAAGCGGTTGCGCAAATTCGGCTCCGTGCGCAGCGTTTAGGCGTTGCGTCTTCTCCGGTTGAACTTGCTGCCGAAACCAATGTTGAAGATATTCTAGCAACGATTGCCGGCAATAAGCGCCCCGATCTGGTGATTATCGATTCTATCCAGACCCTTTGGACAGATTTGGCCGATAGTGCACCCGGAACCGTGACGCAGGTGCGCTCTTCAGCGCAAGCAATGATCCGCTACGCCAAGCAGACCGGCGCTGCCGTGGTGCTCGTTGGTCACGTTACCAAAGAAGGTCAGATAGCTGGCCCTCGCGTGGTCGAGCATATGGTAGACGGGGTGCTTTATTTTGAAGGCGAAGGTGGTCATCATTACCGTATCCTTCGCACCGTCAAAAACCGCTTTGGCCCCACCGACGAAATAGGCGTTTTTGAAATGTCCGATAAAGGTTTGCGTGAGGTTGCCAATCCGTCCGAATTATTCTTAGGCGAACGCAATGAAAAAGCACCAGGGGCTGCGGTTTTTGCGGGCATGGAAGGCACACGACCTGTTCTGGTAGAAATTCAGGCACTGGTTGCCTCTTCAACCCTTGGAACGCCCCGGCGTGCCGTGGTGGGATGGGATAGCAGCCGTCTTTCAATGATTCTGGCCGTGCTTGAATCCCATTGCGGTGTGCGCTTCGGCCAGCATGATGTTTACCTCAATGTGGCCGGTGGTTATCGTATTTCCGAGCCGGCGGCCGATTTAGCTGTGGCGGCAGCGCTTGTTTCCTCCATTGCAGCTATTGCCCTTCCGGCCGATAGCGTTTATTTCGGCGAGATCAGTCTTTCTGGTGCTATTCGTCCGGTGTCCCACCCCGTGCAGCGTTTGAAGGAAGCTGAGAAGCTTGGTTTCAGGCATGCGATAGTCCCAGGTGGCAGCAGCGAGTTATGGAAAAATGCTAAATTCCGTTTAACCGAAAAAGTTGCGCTGGCCGATATGGTTGTAGATATTGCCACTTCGGGACAAGGCAAAAAGAACGATTAAAACTGGGTGTATAAATCGCCCGATGAATGAAAGCTGACTTGCAAAATGCCACAGGCATGCAAGGATAGAGTTTAAGTAGATTAAGGA
The DNA here is from genome assembly GCF_041929845.1 of Paenochrobactrum pullorum. Classification (NCBI taxonomy): domain Bacteria; kingdom Pseudomonadati; phylum Pseudomonadota; class Alphaproteobacteria; order Hyphomicrobiales; family Brucellaceae; genus Paenochrobactrum; species Paenochrobactrum pullorum. The sequence goes on along the minus strand of NZ_JBHEEH010000001.1, from coordinate 1,121,312 downwards.
CAGGCCGAATGCCAATCACCCTTCTTGATGGAATTCTTCTTGGAATCACACTCGTATCCGCCGTTCTGGCGATGGTACGGGGTTTTTCACGGGAAGTGCTTTCGGTCGCTTCCTGGGCAGCAGCAGCCGCTGCCGCTTATCTGTTTTATCCAAAAGTCCTGCCATTCATTCAGCCTTATGTCACCAGTGACACATTGGCGAAAATTGCAGCCTTAGCAGCGGTTTTCCTCGTCGCGCTGATTATTGTTTCCATTATCACCATGAAAATTGCCGATTTCATCATCGACAGCCGCATTGGTGCGCTTGACCGCACATTGGGCTTTTTGTTTGGTGCAGCACGCGGCATCTTGTTAATGGTTGTCGCCATGCTGTTCTTCAACTGGTTGGTCAGCACCGATCAGCCTGCTTGGGTAGCCAATGCCAAATCCAAGGCGTTTCTTGATAATCTGGGAGAAAAACTGGTTGAACTCCTGCCAGCAGATCCGGACACCAGCTTTATTGACAAGCTGAAGCCAAATCACAACGACCCTGCAAATGCAGATCAAAATAGCGCACCTGCTCCGGAAGCAGAACCGGCACAATAAAATTGATAATTTCAAATAAAGCCATGGGAATTCTTTTCTGTGGCTTTTTTGCTTTTTAGCATTTTGTTAGATCACACCAGATCAAAATTTGACCAGAAAACACGCCTGATACCGGTGGTTAAAAGCTTTTTGCGGCAACAACTCTTTGCTTCCAATGAAAAGTGCTTCTGTGTTAGAGAGTGTTTTTAATTGCTCTGCAATCGAAAGGCCTTGCGGCAATGATACATAGTAATGCTGATAAAACCCCATATATGCTGGACGAAGATTCTTTACATGAAGAATGCGGTGTCTTTGGTATTTTAGGCCATAAAGATGCGGCGGCGCTGACAGCGCTTGGCCTGCACGCCCTTCAGCATCGCGGACAAGAAGCGGCAGGTATTGTTACCTTCAACAATAATCGCTTTCATTCCGAGCGTCATATGGGGCTGGTCGGTGATCATTTTACTGATCCTGCAACATTGGCACAGCTTCCGGGCGATCTGGCAATCGGTCATGTGCGCTACTCCACCACCGGCGAAACTATCTTGCGCAATGTGCAGCCATTGTTTGCCGAATTGGAAGTGGGCGGTATTGCGATTGCCCATAATGGTAATTTCACCAATGGTTTGACACTGCGCCGTCAACTGATTGCAGCGGGTGCCATCTGCCAGTCCACATCCGACAGCGAAGTGGTCTTACATCTTTTTGCCCGCTCCCGTCATACATCCTCCATTGATCGTTTTGTTGATGCCATCCGTCAGGTTGAAGGCGGTTATGCCGTTCTCGCCATGACCCGCACCAAACTGATCGCAGCGCGTGATCCTGTCGGCATCCGTCCGCTTGTAATGGGCGAACTCGACGGAAAACCGATTTTCTGCTCAGAAACCTGTGCGCTTGATATTATCGGTGCGACTTTCATTCGTGATGTGGAAAACGGCGAAGTCATCGTGTGTGAATTACAGCCGGACGGCTCCATCACCACCCAATCCATCAAGCCGGAAAAACCACAGTCTGAACGTCTTTGCATGTTCGAATATGTTTACTTTGCCCGTCCTGATTCCGTTGTTGGCGGCCGCAATGTTTACAATGCGCGCAAAAACATGGGTTTCAATCTGGCCAAAGAATCACACGTTAATGCTGACGTGGTGGTGCCTGTTCCTGATGGCGGCACACCGGCGGCTATCGGCTATGCACAGGCAAGCGGCATTCCGTTCGAGCTTGGCATTATCCGCAACCATTATGTTGGCCGAACATTCATTGAGCCGACCCAGCAAATCCGAGCGCTTGGCGTGAAGCTGAAACATTCAGCCAACCGTGAAATCATCGAAGGCAAACGCGTTATCCTCGTTGATGACTCGATTGTGCGCGGAACGACTTCTGTCAAAATCGTGCAAATGATCCGCGATGCGGGCGCGGCCGAAGTGCATATCCGCGTTGCCAGCCCGATGATTTTCTATCCCGACTTCTACGGCATCGACACACCCGACGCAGAAAAGCTGCTCGCAAATCAGTATAAAGATATGGATGCGATGTGCCGCTATATCGGTGCAGATTCACTTGCATTCCTGTCGATTGATGGACTTTACCTTGCCGTTGGCGGCGAGCCACGCAATAATGATCATCCGCAGTTTACAGACCACTATTTCACCGGAGATTACCCGACACGCCTGCTCGATCAGGACAATGAAAACAATATCCATAATTTATCATTATTGGCCAGCAACGGGTAACAAATAATGGCTAACGCTGACCAGTAATCTTCTAACATATGACAGGATTGGTATGAGCATCGACCTTAACGGCCGTCTGGCTCTGGTGACCGGCGCATCGCGCGGCATCGGATATTTCCTTGCACTGGAGCTTGCAAAAGCTGGTGCACATGTGATTGCAGTTGCCCGCACGGTAGGCGGACTGGAAGAACTGGATGATGAAATCCGCAAGCAAGGCGGTTCGGCGACGCTCGTACCACTTGATTTAACCGACTTCCCTGCTCTCGACCGATTGGGCGGCTCTATTCACGAGCGCTGGGGCAAGCTCGATATTATGGTTGCCAATGCTGGCGTGCTTGGCACCATTTCACCAATCGGTCATGTAGAAGCCAAGACCTTTGAAAAGGTAATGAATATCAACGTAACCAGCACATGGCGTCTCATCCGCTCGGTTGACCCGCTTTTGCGCGCCTCTGATGCGGGGCGGGCTATCGTGTTGTCATCCGGCGTTGCGCACACAGCCCGCGCATTCTGGGGCCCTTATGCGGCATCCAAGGCTGCTGTTGAAGTTTTGGCGCGAAGCTGGGCAGAGGAAACTAAAAACAGCTCTCTGCGGGTCAACTCTGTCAATCCCGGCCCTACCCGTACTGCCATGCGCGCACAAGCTATGCCGGGTGAAGATCCGGATAGCCTGCCGCATCCGCAAGATGTCGCTAAAAAGATCGTGGCGCTTGCCGATCCTACTCTGACGCTTACCGGCAAATTATTTGATGTGCCGAAAGATCGTTTTCTTGATTACCATCTGCCGGATTAATTTTCTGCAGATTGATATGCCCATAAAAAAAGGCTCTGTTTTCACAGAGCCTTTTTTGTAACTATCAATTGTTAGATAATGCTTTCGTGATCATCGGTTGCGGGCATGCTGCTGTTACATTTTTCAGAAGCCTCACAACGGTTCCAAGCAACCCAGCTCAATGGAATGATAAAGGTGTAAGCAATAGCCGTGACAGTCAGCGTATACCATGTATAGCTTGTCAGCAGACCGACATAGATCACCACACAGAGAATAAGCGGTGCGACCAGATCGCGGCGAATATAGCTGCCTGCAGTTTTGCCATTATAAACAGGCAGGCGGCTCACCAGCAAAAAAGCAACCAGAACCGTGAAACCGGCGGCAACAAAGGCCAGCGTCTTAGTTGGAACCAGACCTAAAAAGCCCAAATAAACCGGTAGCAATACCAACATGGCGCCAGCTGGGGCCGGAACGCCGATGAAGTAATTGTTTTGCCAAGCAGGACGGTTCGGGTCTTCTGTCATAACATTGAAACGTGCCAGACGAAGACAACAGGCGATTGCGTATAAAAGTGCCGCTGTCCAACCAAATGAACGTGCCTGATCCAGCATAAATGAATAGAGCACCAAGGCCGGAGCCACGCCGAAATTTACAATATCGGCAAGTGAATCCATCTGCGCGCCGAATTTGGAAGAGCCCTTCATCATCCGCGCGACACGTCCGTCGAGGCCATCCAGGAAAGCCGCAATCAGCACCATCATGACCGCAAGTTCGAAGCGGTTTTCAAATGCCAACCGAATACCGGTCAGTCCGGCGCAAATTGCCAGCACTGTAATGATATTGGGAATAATGATACGCAGCGGAATTTGCGAAAGCCGGGGCCCCCGACTTTCCATAATAACTGTATCGCCTTCAGCATTTGCCTTGTCAGCGCTGCTATCTTTTTCCGGAAACCCAGTTTCCATTTGTATCAACCAATCCGTACTGTTGGTTCTGAGTGGTCTGTGTCAAATTCGGCCAGCACAGTTTCACCCGCAACAGCCGTTTGACCAACAGCAACACGCGCAACTGCACCTTCCGGCAGATAAACATCGAGACGGGATCCGAAGCGGATAAGACCGAAACGCTCCCCCACCGACAATGTGTCATCTTCATTCGACCAGCAAATGATCCGGCGTGCGACAAGACCTGCGACCTGCACAACAGCCACTTTACCCTTAGGACTATCGATCAAAACGCTGTTGCGCTCGTTTTCAGCACTCGATTTATCAAGCTCTGCGTTTAAAAATTTACCCGGACGATGAATGATTTTTTCAATCTGACCGCGAACCGGTGCACGGTTGATATGCACCGAAAACACATTCATGAAAACGGAAATACGTGTGCGTGGCTGATCACCCAAACCAAGTTCTGCCGGCGGCACATAAGCACCGACAAAGGACACTTTACCATCGGCCGGACTAATGACCAGCCGGTCATCCATCGGCGTCACACGTTCGGGATCACGATAGAAATAAATGCACCAGATGGTGAGAACCATACCCACCCAGAAAAGCGGGTTCCACAGCCATCCCAAAATTAATGAGACAACAAAAAAACCGGCAATGAATGGATATCCCTCACGGTGGATAGGGACAAATGTATTACGAATTGAATCGGCAAGGCTCATCAGTTCATCCTCGAGTTTTGCAGATACTTACTGCATTCTGGCCAAAAACAAAACCATTTCGGCAGCTATTCACGTTTCATGACATTGTTTCACATAATTGCAGCGATAATCGCACATTTTAAATCGGTTTTGATTGCCAATATCCCCATTTTTTCAACGTAAACTATTTTATCCGCCTTAATAACAAGGTGAATATGGATAAAAATAAAGGCGGCTTTCGTAGGAAATTCCACGAAAGCCGCCTTTTATCAAATATTTAAGAGAATGTTTTGAGAAAGAGATTCTGCTTATAAAATACCCAGATCATCGCTTTCACGAACTTGCCGCAAACGTTCTTCTGCCTCCGTTGCTTCACGCTGACGATCCCACATCGAAGCATAAAGTCCTTTTTGTGCGAGCAGTTGGCGATGGGTTCCTTTTTCAGCAATAGCGCCTTCTTTCAACACGATAATTTCATCGGCATTAATTACGGTCGACAAACGGTGCGCGATTACCAAAGTCGTGCGGTCACGGCTGACGAGATCAAGAGCCTGCTGAATTTCCTGCTCGGTTGCTGTATCCAGAGCCGATGTCGCTTCATCCAAAATCAGGATTGGCGGGGCTTTCAAAATGGTACGGGCAATCGCTACACGTTGCTTTTCACCACCTGATAATTTCAAGCCACGCTCGCCCACCATCGCCTGATAGCCCTCTGGCAAATGCTTGATGAAGCCGGAAATTTTCGCCAGTTCTGCTGCACGCTCCACTTCTTCTTCACTTGCAGACATACGGCCATAACGGATATTATACGCAATCGTGTCGTTGAAAAGAACAGTGTCCTGCGGCACCATGCCGATTGCGTGGCGCAAGCTTTCCTGCTGCACATCACGTACATCCTGCCCGTCGATGGTAATGGTCCCGGACTGAATATCGTAAAAGCGGAAGAGTAAACGTGACAATGTTGATTTACCCGCGCCCGACGGCCCGACAATTGCCACCGTTTTACCGGCCGGCACTTCAAAACTGATCCCCTTCAAAATCGGGCGCAACGGATCATAGGCAAAATACACATCATCAAAGCGGATAGCGCCCTCATGAACGATCAGTGGTGTAGCTTGCGGTTTATCTTGCACTTCCTGATCGACATCAAGAAGATCAAACATCTGTTCAATATCGGTCAAACCCTGACGGATTTCACGATAGATAAAGCCGATGAAATTAAGTGGAATAGACAACTGCATCAACAGCGCATTGATGAAAACAAAATCACCTAAGGACTGTGTACCGGCTTTGACCTCCATTGCCGACATCACCATTACGATGGCCATGCCAACACCGAAAATAACTGCCTGCCCGAAGTTGAGCCAGCCAAGCGATGTCCATGTCTGGGTGGCGGCTTTTTCATAGCGCGCCATTGCCCCGTCAAAGCGTTTGGCTTCCATGGCTTCATTGCCGAAATATTTAACGGTTTCGAAATTCAGCAAGGAATCGATGGCTTTAGTGTTGGCTTCCGTATCGGAATCGTTCATTTCGCGACGGATATTAATGCGCCAATCGCTGGCTTTGATGGTAAACCATGTATAAGCCCAAACGGTAATCGCCACCACTGCCAGATATGAAAAGCCATATGAATAAGCAAAAATGAAGGCTGTCAGTGCAAATTCCAGCACCGTGGGAGCGGTATTCAGAATGGTAAAGCGGACAATGGTTTCTATGCCCTTGGTACCACGCTCAATGACACGAGACAGGCCACCGGTGCGGCGCTCAAGATGAAACCGCAGCGATAATTGGTGCATATGGACAAAGGTTTTATAAGCCAATTGGCGCACGGCATATTGGCCGACACTGGCAAATAGCGCATCACGCAATTGGTTCAAACCAGCCTGAATGATACGTGCGGCATTATAAGCCACCACAAGCATCACAGCGCCAATCAAAATGGCCGGAATGAAATCCGGTGCATTCAACTGGCCGTTCAGCGCATTAGTAACCCATTTGAAAAAGTAAGGCACCGAGATCAGCACCAGCTTGGCGATGACCAAATAAAAGCTGGCCCAGATCACCCGCATACGCAAATCAGGACGCTCTGCAGGCCACATATAGGGCCACAAATTACGCAATGTCCGGAAAGTTTGTCCGGATTCGGCAGAAACAGTCTTGCCATTATTCATAAGATTATCTTTCAGGGAATTCGTATCAGCGATTAATCATCAGAGATCAATCGCAGGTCGGCGGCCTTACGCATGAGAGAGTGAGTTGGGCAAAGTGATCTTTGATATAGTCAAGCCTTGCGTGATTAACCCTGTAGCGCGAGTTCTGCCGTTCGGCACGGAAATCAATCAGCCCCGCCTGTACCAAAACTTTTAAATGTTGGGAAACGGTTGACTGGGCAAGATCATGCCCGCCGACAATGTCTTTGCAGCATGCTTCATGCATGCTTAATTGCCGTAAAATAGTTAATCGTACAGGATGAGCCAGCGCCGCATAAATGCGAGCCGCCTCTTCATCCTCAATTTTATAGGTAGCCAGTGAACAGGCTTGTGTGTTTTGATCTTTCATCGTAAATCGTCGATATACGATGAAAGATCAAATTACAAGCTTTAGTTATGACGCATTTATTGGCTCGGTTGCGTTTCACGCAAAGCATTGGCCGCATCGTTTTCGGACAATGGCTCACTGGGCATAGTGAAAACCTGTCCGGGCCAGATCAAATCCGGATTACGGATTTGGTCACGATTGGCCAGATAAATCGTTGTATAACGTGTGCCCTTGCCATAAGTACGCTTGGAGATTGTCCAGAGATTGTCACCTTTTCGAATGATGACGGAGCCTCTGACATTTTCCAAAGCCTGTGCAGATGCTTTATCATTATGTGGTACTTGTTGCGGCTGCGGTTGGCTTTTACCATCCTGAGCACTTAAGCGTTGCTCTTTCACAGATGGTGCAACGGCGGAAATATTGTCGCCAGCCTCCCGACGGAACGGCACACGTGCGCTGGCAATGACCTTCTGGTTTTTGTTCAGCAAATCTGCACGAATGATATAATCACCAACGGCCAGAGGTTGTTGACTTTCAACTAAAAAACGTCCTTCCGGCGACACATTGCTGCGGCCAAGCATTTTCTCATTGGCATAAACAATCACGCTGTGATCAGTCTTGGCCTGTCCGGCAATGTAGATTGTATTGCCTTCAATTTCGACAGCTTCAACAGCAATTGGCGCATCAATTACAGAAGCTGAACCATCATTGGATGCGCTTGCATCAGTACCATTCGTTTGTGCTGACTGATCACCATCATTATTCTGCGCATTCGCATCATCTGTTTGCGGCTTGGTGATCATGCGGCTTGCCTGTCCCGGTTCTTCCACCAGTGCCAGCACCTGTCCGTTTACATTATCAGGGATGGAAACAATCGCGGTTTGCGCCGATGTTGCCGCTTTATTATCTGTGCTTGTGCTGCGCAGAACCAAACTGTGATCACCTGGCTTCAACACCTCATCAAAGGCAATCACAAAATCACCATTCTCGCTCGCTTTGACAGAACCCAAAACGCGTGAACCCAACAGAACATCAACCTCGGCGCCCGGCAAAGATTTACCGGCAATCACCACGCCGCCATTCGGCTCGACACGAACCAGATCAAAAACCGGCACATCCACGCCCGCTGTTGAGGCAGTATTCGCATCAGACTCTTTATTCTCTGTTGTTGTTTGAGGTTCAACAGCAGCAGGTTCGACAGTTTTTGCCTCAGCGTCTGTTTTTTGTACAGGCTCTGTCGCTTGTGGTGGGGTTGCTTTGGGTGCTGTTTTTGTTTCAACAGGTGCTTGCGCTACCGGCTGCGATACATCCGTGCCTTTAATGGGCGTATTTTTAACGGGAAAACCACAAAACGCCAGCACTCCTCCTAGAATGACAACAACAGCAAAACCTACCAAAGCATATCGGCTCTTTTGCATTTTTCTTTATCCTTCACACGGCCGCTTTTACAGTGGTTTACAGCCTTTTTCTCAACACTACAAGAAAGCTGCACATCGACAAGATAAACTATCCGCTTTATGTTTGAGCCTCACCATTCAAACAGTTATAAAACCTTCAAATTTTCATATTCATAGCAGTTCAGGTATAATATGTCCGAGATCAAATCCATTTGCGTATATTGCGGTTCTTCAACCGGCAACAATCCCGCCTATCGTGAAGCGGGGCTTACATTAGGCCGCTCTCTCGCTGAACATAAAATCCGCCTTGTTTATGGTGGCGGCACCAAAGGCATTATGGGCGCTGTAGCCGAAGGCGTTATGCAAAATGGCGGCCAAGTGCTCGGCATCATTCCGGAATTTTTGATTGCCAAAGAAGCCAGTGATACGAGTCTCAATCATTTGAGCGAAGTGATGATCACCAAAGATATGCATGAACGCAAACATTTGATGTTCCAGCATTCCGATGCTTTCATCACACTGCCCGGCGGCATTGGTACCGTTGAAGAAATCGTTGAAATGATGACATGGGCACAGCTTGGTCGCCATAAAAAACCAATGGTTTTTGCCAATATCAACCAATTCTGGCAGCCTATGCTTACTCTCATAGATCATATGCGCCGTGAGGGCTTTATTCATACCAATCACCAGTTACAGCCTTTAGTGATTGATGAAGCCGAAGACATTGTTCCGACAATTTTAGCGCAAAACGGCAGTGATAAATCCGGCGATGCCGATATTATCAGCCGTATGTAAGAGGCATAATAAACAGGCTGAATTATTCAGCCTGTTTATTGGCGCGATATTGCGTGAAACTTGACCAGCTATAAATGACCAGCCCAATCCAGATCAGCATAAAAGCACCCAAATCAATGATCTCAAATGGTTCTTTGAAGACAAAAACCGCAATCAAGAACATCAGGGTAGGCGCTGTATATTGCATCAACCCTAAGGTCATATAACGCAATAGTTTGGCACCTTTGGCAAAGAGAATAAGCGGAATGGCCGTAAACGGCCCCGCCAGCACCAGCCAGCCAATATCTGTCCAGGTGCCATGCACAAAGTGATCCTGCCCCTTGCCGACCAACATGACGAAATAGATAAATGCCGGCAAAAAGACGATCATGATTTCCAGCGTGAAGCCCGGCAAAGCGGCAATCGGCATTGACTTACGGAAGAAACCATAAAGGCTGAATGTCAAAGGCAATGCCAGTGAAATCCACGGCAAGCCGCCATGGCTGATAGCCAGCAAAACAACGGCAGCAGCGGCAAAACCAATGGAAGCCCACTGCGCTTTGCTCAAACGCTCGTTGAGAAAAAGGCTCGCCAACAGCACGTTCAACAATGGGTTGATGTAATAGCCAAGAGCTGATGCAACCGTTTGACCATGTTCAATCGCCCAGACATAAATCAGCCAGTTTGAGGTCACCAAAAAACCTGTTACCAAGCCCATACCGACCAATTTTGGTTGGCGCAATATGGCTATCATCTCTTTCAGCTGCCCCGACAGAGCGAGCAAAATGACAGCCACCGGCAATGACCAGATGACACGGTTTACAACTACTTCAAGGCTGGGAATATAGCTTACCATCTTGAGGTAAAGTGGCAATGCGCCCCATAAAGCATAAGCGCTTAATGCATAGAAAAATCCACGCGCACTATCATTGCTCGTTACTGGTGATGATGACTTAGTCATGAATGTCCAAACAATCCGAGCAGTTTCAAAAGGTTACTGCTCATAACCACCGGCTTGAAAAATACCGGTGGTTCTCTCATAAATCGGAAATGACTAATTAGCCAGTCCGGTACCAGCCAGTGAGCGGTTTTTCATCAATTTATAAATAATCGAATCCATCAAAGCCTGAAAGGAAGCATCGATAATATTATCGGACACCCCAACAGTGCGCCAACGTGCGCCCGTAGCATCGCCTGATTCAATCAAAACACGGGTGATCGCAGCCGTACCGCCGTTGAGGATACGCACCTTAAAATCAACCAGTTCCAGATCGGAAATCTCTTCCTGATAACGGCCTAAATCTTTACGCAGCGCAATATCGAGCGCGTTGACGGGACCATGGCCTTCGGCAACAGACATTTTCTGCTCGCCATCTACCTGCAGCTTAACAACGGCCTCCGACACCGTGATCAAATTACCGTTGGCATCAAAGCGGCGCTCCACCATACAACGGAAAGAGTCGACTTTAAAAAACTCCGGAATCGACATCAAACTATTGCGCGCTAATAGCTCGAAACTGGCATCGGCGCCTTCATAGGCATAGCCTTCGGCTTCACGAGTCTTCACCAGCGTAATCAGCATATCAAGGCGCGAATCATCTCGCGCGACTTTGATGCCATGGCGCTGCAATTCAGCCAGAAAGTTGGATTTTCCGCCCTGATCGGACACCATCACACGTCGATGATTGCCAACCGTTTCCGGCGGCACATGTTCATAGGTTTTAGGTTCTTTTAAAAGAGCCGAGGCATGAATACCGGCTTTGGTGGCAAAAGCTGAACTGCCGATAAATGGCGCCTGTTCTGCTGGTGCGCGGTTCAAAATATCGTCAAAAGCGCGTGACAGACGGGTCAAATCTTTGAGTTTTTCATCATTAATCCCGAGCGAAAAGCGATCCGACCAATAGAGTTTGAGCATCAAAGTCGGGATCAGTGTCACCAGATTGGCATTGCCGCAACGCTCGCCAATACCATTTAAAGTGCCTTGCACCTGACGCACACCGGCATCAATAGCAGCGAGTGATACTGCAACTGCTTGCTCGGTATCATTATGAGCGTGAATACCAAGATGATCACCTGGCACCACCTCCATAACAGCCTGAATAATATCATGAATTTCAGCAGGTTGGGTGCCGCCATTGGTATCGCACAACACAATCCAGCGCGCACCCGCATCATAGGCTGCCTTGGCGCAAGCCAATGCATAATCACGATTGGCTTTAAAACCATCAAAGAAATGCTCGCAATCCACCAGCGCTTCGCGTCCGGCGCTACAAGCAGCAGTCACGGAAGCGGTAATGGATTCCAGATTTTCTTCCAAGGTACAGCCAAGCGCCAGATGCACATGGTAATCCCATGCTTTGGCAACAAAACAAACACTATCACTTTTGGCCTGCAATAAAACCGCAAGCCCCGGATCATTGGATGCGGAAAGCCCTGCCCGCTTGGTCATGCCGAAAGCTGCAAATTTTGCCTTTTCCGTCTGCTTGGCTTGAAAGAAGGCGGTGTCGGTCGGGTTGGCACCCGGATAACCGCCCTCGATATAATCCATGCCAAAATCATCTAACAAAGCGGCAATAGCTTTTTTGTCTTCTACTGAAAAATCGACACCCGGTGTCTGCTGGCCGTCACGCAATGTCGTATCGTAGATATAGATGCGTTCTTTGCGCACTTGTTCTCCCCCACTCTTATTCCCGCCCGTCATCGTACCACTTCCCATGTGGTGACACGCTCACCGCTGATCGGATCTTTACCGTCTTGCAACTGGATACCATTGCTAAGCAAATCATCACGAATGCGATCTGCTTCTGCCCAGTTTTTGGCAGCAATCAGGGCCAAACGCTCATTGATTTTGGCTTCAATGGCATTTGCCTGATCAGCTTTGAGCTCAGCAAAAAGTGCGGCATCTTTTGCCATGAACAAAGGATCAAAAAGGCCAAGCAGAACCAATCCCTGTCCAAGCAGAGCAATGTTTTTATCCTTATAAGCCTTACGCAAAACGGTAATGCCTGCCCAGCTGTTAATGTCATCGCTAAGCGCTTCGACAAGTTCAGACACCTGATCCAGTTTTTCGCTTAAAACAAAGCCTTCTTCACGCAGCAAACGATACCAGCGCAGCAATTCTTCGCTTGATTCTTCCAGACGCTGCGATGTCCAATTGATCGGCTCGCGGTAAAGCGTTTGCAACATGGAGAAACGTGCAGCCAACCCCACCCATTGTTCGCGTTCACGCGCTGTTGCATCTGTTTTTTCCAGATGGGAGAAAGCCGCCAGATCACTGTTCAAAACATCACGAATGGTGATGAAATTACCGAGCGACTTGGACATTTTCTGCCCTTCGACCTGCAAAAATCCATTATGCATCCAGATATTGGCCATGCGCTGCGTATCAAATGCGCAGCATGTCTGGGCGATCTCGTTTTCATGATGCGGGAACACCAGATCGATACCACCGGCATGAATATCAAAAATATTCTTTTCCGGATCATCGCATTGCAAACCGCCACCAAAAGGCTCCAGCAGTTTGGCCATCGACATGGCAGAACACTCAATATGCCAGCCCGGACGACCATTAACCGCAATGCCAGCCGGTGAAGGCCAGCCCGGTTCACCCTGCTTGGACGGTTTCCACAGCACGAAATCCATTTCGTCACGCTTATAGGAAGCCACATCAACACGAGCACCAGCCAGCATTTCATCCAGAGAGCGACGTGCCAATGTGCCGTAACGGGTACCATAACCGGAGTCGGCTTTTTCATTCATGGCTGATGGTGAGAAAAGCACATGATCATCAGCCACATAGGCGATACCGCGTGTCACCAAACGTTCAATCATTGCCCGCATTTCATCCATATGGTCGGTTGCACGCGGCTGATGGGTTGGTGCCAAATTGCCAAGCGCGGTCACATCCGCCTGAAACTGCGCATTGGTGCTTGTCGTTACTTTGCGGATTGCCTCATTAAACGGCAAATCAGGATAATCGCGCACGGCACGCGCATTAATCTTATCGTCCACGTCGGTGATGTTACGCGCATAAGTGACATGATTTTCCCCATAAATATGGCGCAGCAAACGGAATAAAACGTCAAAAACGATAACAGGACGTGCATTACCGATATGGGCAAAATCATAAACTGTCGGCCCGCAGACATACATACGCACATTTTTCGCATCAATCGGAGCAAAGATTTCCTTGGTGCGGGTCAGCGTATTGTACAGTCTTAATTCAATATTTTGGGCAGTCATTGATCAGTCCCCTAAAAGCATCACGCAAGATGCAAGCAACACAAAAACGTACTTGTTACAGCCCACTGGCCGGAACGTTGTCATCTTGGATGTAAAAAGGAGACGAAAACGGCCGAGCCAGCAGAATGCTAGCTAATAATAATCGCACAAATACAAGTGGTGATGGCGTTTATCGTTTTCATAAAATCACTTATCTCTGCCGCACCGGCTTTCGTCAAGTAATTTCTGATGCTTGGTTGCGATCTAAGATGACGCAGCCATCTGTGATTGGGAGCCGTTTTAAATTATCACGTATTTCATAGAAACACCTTAAAGCAGGCTCCAAGAAACCTTTTTTCAGACCAATTCTTTGGTGACATTAACACCCGCCAAAGCACCTCACTATTGGCCTTCAAAAAAGGAAACACAAAATGACCAGTAACCTGCATCATCGCTCAAACAAGCAAGCCGATCATCTGTTGGCTCATTATAGCAAAATTGGTTCTCCTGCAATTCTGGCGGCAGTCCGCCATATATCAGCGCGCAAAGCATCTCATATCGAGAACAATCATTATAATAAAAAGGCATTGGCTTTTGTGCTCAGCCGTAATGGCTGAGCACTGTTATGAAAAGAAATGGCTCAACAGGCTCAGTGCAATCAAGCTCATAATCACGCCGATGATAACATCAAGCACCCGCCATGCCGCCGGTTTGGCAAAAACAGGCTCCAGCAATCTGGCGCCATAGCCCAGTGCGAAGAACCAGACAAAAGAGGCAATTGCTGCACCTGCACCATAGGCTATACGGCTTTGCCCTTCAAAACGGGCAGAAAGACTGCCCAACAGAACAACTGTATCCAAATAGACGTGTGGATTTAAAAATGTGAGTGCCAGTGCCGTTAAAACAGCGGTTTTCAAACTACCGCCGCTTTGCTTTTGCGCGTGCATTGCTTCAGGATGAAGAGCACGTTTAAATGCGCCATAAGCATACCAAAACAGAAAAGCTGCGCCACCAAAAGTAACCGCTGTAATCAAACGTGGCGACTGGCTGATAAGTGAGCCAAGACCTGCAACACCAGCAGTAATCAGCACGGCATCGGATAATGCGCAAATCAAGCAAATGATGAAAACATGCTGACGTAAAAGCCCTTGCCGCAAAACAAAGGCATTTTGTGCACCAATAGCAATAATCAGCGAAGCGCCGAGCAAAAAGCCTGAAAAAGTCGAAGAAAACAGCATAATCACCCTAATTGATTAACTTTATAAAATCAGCTCTGAAAATCGTTTTTAAAACATCGACAACTGGCCGCCGGAATCATCACCGCTATCGGTTTTCTTTTTCCGTTTCAATGCCGGCTTTTGCGGTGCCAAATCTTCCTCCACCCTCTCCTGAACATCCGGTGTGATATTGGCCACATGATTGACCTTATCGGACACCGGAATTGCCTCGAAGAAATCATCCTCCACCGGTTGCATCAGATCTTCAACTTCATGCGGCAAATAATGTTTGCAATTGAGCCAGCGATTAAAATCTTCCGGCTTGATCACCACCGGCATACGGTCATGAATGGGGGCAAGGGTTTTATTGGCTCTGGTGGTTAAAAGCCCGCCCGTATCCACTTGTGAGCCATCTGTACCGCTCCATGTTTCCATCAAAGCGCCAAAAGCGACAATGCCACCTTCCCGCGGTCTGATCCAATAGGCTTGTCGTTTGTTTTTATCGACTTTACGCCATTCATAAAAACCGGAAGCCGGAACAAGCGCGCGAAAATGATTCATTGCAATACGGAATGAATTTTTCTGCACAGCCGTTTCCGAGCGCATATTGATCATCAAAGGCCAGCTATTGGGATCTTTGACCCATGAAGGGATAAAGCCCCAACGCACCAAAATGCTTTTTCGATCCGGCAGATTGCTACCTTCCGGCCGGGCCTCTCCCGCCACCACCATCATGATTGGCTGAGTTGGTGCAATATTATAACGGGGCGGAAATTCCGCGTCGATAATGGCTGCAATAAATGCCTCCACCTCTTCCCGTGTTGCTATCAATGAAAATCTTCCGCACATAGAAAGTGATGTTCCGTTTTTTGCAGTGCCGGTCAAGCAAATATATGATTTAACGGGAGAGTACTTTACAAAAAGGATCAATGTGCTTTGTCGATGATCAGCGAAATATTCTCCAAGCCGTTATATGATGTCGCCCCGATTGAAGGTGTTTCAGTGATCTGCCGACGTGAGGAGCGCTTTTTGCTAGTTAAGCGTGGCAAGGAACCTAAAAAAGACTGGCTGGCGTTTCCCGGTGGCAATGTTGAAAAAGGTGAAACGCCGGAACAGGCAGCACAGCGCGAGCTACATGAAGAGACAGCACTTCATGCCAAAGCACTCAAACATTTTATCACTGTTGATTTAGCACTTGATGCCGGTGCATATGACCGCAGCTATTATCTGGCAATTTTCCGCGCTTATGATATTTCCGGCTGCGAACTGGCAGGTGATGATGCGGTATCGCTGCATTGGCTGACAGTTGAAGAAATGACAAATTTGCAAGTCACACCCAGTACATTGGAGGTCGCCCGCAAGGTTGTGGAAACGGAAAATTCAACCAATGCGCTATAAATTTAACTCTTTGCCTTGAACTCGCCGTGTTTCAACATCAAATAAAGCACTGAAAAGGACAGCTCATGTTCAACCGTTTCAAGAAATGGGCCGATCCGCGATCTGGTAAAAAAAACGGTCGGTTATGCAAGTGTGTTAATCGGAGCGTGGTTTTTGTTATCACCGTCTGCCTTGTGAACAGCTCATTCATTCCCGCATATGCCAATGATGATGCTGCGCAGGAAAAAATGCTGCGTATTGCCGAAGTGTTAGGCTCTTTGCATTTTTTACGTAATTTATGTGGCGAGAACTCTCTTGTCTGGCGCGAGCAGATGGATGAGCTGATTGCCAAAGAAAATCCCGCCGAAGCAGAACGTCTTCGCCTGATTTCAAATTTCAACCGTGGTTATCGTAGCTATAGCGATACCTACAAACGCTGTACGCCTTCAGCTTTGGCTGCCATCGACAGTTACTTAAAAGAAGGCGCGCAACTTACGAAGGAATTGGTATCCCGATACGGGAATTAACTATCAATTAATTCATTCGTGAATTGACGGTTTTTTTTGATTCATATCGCGGGCAATGTGTTAGAAGAGCTAAAAAATAATGGGCGCCACATTTGCTTAACAATGAAGGCAGCACCATTTTTTCAAAGAAGGGCGTAAGCCGAGGTGATTTCAATGCAGCATACTCCTACTGATCTCGATGAACTGATTGCAGAAGAAAAAAAGCTGGCTGCGATTGAGTACCAGAATGAAGCTTGGGCTGATGGTATTTCGGAAGGCATCGAATCAGAAATTTTGGCTGAAGCTGCATTTGCGACAGCATTAACTGAATTGATCCGTGATGCTGGTGAAGATGCCGCAATCATTCTTATCGACAAGATGAAAGAACAGATCATTGCAGGCGGCTTTTTATCCACACGCCCGCTGCACTGATTTTTTTAAGTTTCAAATAAAAAAGCCGGACAAATTGTCCGGCTTTTTTTATATCTTGCATCAGCGCTTTGGCAGCGCTTCCAAAAACTCGACCGCCTCCCCCAGTGACGGATTGACGATTTCACCTTCCCACATCACTTTATGACCACGCACAAATGTGCCAACCGGCCAGCCGGTCACTTTCTTACCGTCATAAGGTGTCCAACCAGCTTTCGAGCCAGCCTGTGCATGGGTGATAGTTTCAACGCGCTTCATGTCAACGATAGTCAGGTCGGCATCATAACCAACGGCGATACGTCCCTTATTGGCCATGCCGAAAATACGGTTCGGACCAGCACTCGACAGATCAACAAAGCGTTCCAATGACAATTTACCGGCATTTACGTGATCGAGCATGATCGGCACCAAGGTCTGCACACCCGTCATACCGGATGGGGACGCCGGATAAGGTTTGGCCTTTTCTTCTAATGTATGCGGCGCATGGTCTGAGCCCAGCACATCAACAATGCCCTGCTCAATACCATGCCAAACACCATCACGGTGGCGGCTGTCACGCACCGGCGGGTTCATCTGGATGAGATTGCCAAGCGTTGCATAATCATCAGAAGACAAGGTCAAATGATGCGGCGTTGCTTCACAGGTAGCCACATCTTTGTGGTTCTGCAGGAATAAAATTTCTTCGGCAGTCGAGATGTGAAGTACATGGATGCGCGCGCCCGTTTCTTTGGCGATACGCACAAGACGTTGGGTGCAGGTTAAAGCTGCAATCTCGTCGCGCCAGACCGGATGACTGGAAGGATCACCGGCAACACGTAAATTTTCACGCTCTTTCAAGCGGAATTCATCTTCCGAATGAAAGGCAGCGCGGCGGCGGGTATTTTTAAGAATGGAGCGCACACCCTCATCATCATCCACCAGCAAATCACCGGTTGAAGAACCCATGAACACTTTAATACCTGCCGCACCTGGCAAACGCTCCAGCTCTGCCACATCTTTGGCGTTTTCGCGCGTGCCACCAACCCAGAAAGCAAAATCGCAATGCATGCGATGATGGCCGCGGCGCACTTTATCCGCCAAAGTTTCAGGGGTTGTGGTCAAAGGATTGGTGTTCGGCATTTCGAAAACAGTGGTCACACCACCAAGAACCGCTGCTTTTGAACCGGTTTCCAGATCTTCTTTGTGATCCAGACCCGGCTCGCGGAAATGCACCTGACTGTCGGTGACACCCGGCAAAATATGCAGACCTGTGCAATCAATCACTTCACCGGCGGAGTGGTTCTGCAAAGAACCGATGGCCGCGATGCGCCCGTTGCGAATACCAATATCACGCTGGCCGGTGCCATCGTGATTAACCAGCGTTGCATTTTTGAGGATGGTATCAAAGGTCTGTGCCATGTTTACACTCCGGTCTTGCGGCTGTCGTCAATGCGGCTTACGTAACACTTATGGCAAAGACAAGGAAGAAGACATGAATCTTTCCGGAAAAACCGCAAATTTAGATAATCGTGCTTTGGTGCTCGTGACAGGTGAAGAAGCCGAAAAGTTTCTGCAAGCTCTGATCACCACGGATCTGGGCTCTCTTGGTGCGGATGATCTTAAACCCGGTGCCTTACTGACACCGCAAGGCAAGATCATGTTCGATTTTCTGGTGTCGCGCGTTGAAAACGGGCTACGTTTGGATATGCCGGAAGAGATTGCCGCAAGTCTGATCAAGCGTTTGATGCTTTATCGTTTGCGCTCAAAAGCGGAAATTACACAAAGTTCTGAATCACTTATCACTGTTTCTTGGCAAAATGATTCTACTTCTTCACAAGGTGATTCAGGTAAACGCGATTTGCGTTTTCCTGAAGATTTGAACGTGCGTCGTTTCTATGGTCAGCAATTTGATGAAAACAATATTGCAGGCTGGACTCAATTACGCATTGCCAATGGCATTACTGAGGGCAGTAATGACTTTGCCTATAATGATCTATTCCCGCATGACGTGAATTTTGACCAGATCGGTGGTGTATCGTTCACCAAAGGTTGTTTCATCGGGCAGGAAGTTGTCTCGCGCATGCAGCATCGCGGCACAGCTCGCAGACGCGCAATGGTGGCAACAGCGACAACGCCATTGCCTGAAAAAGGCACTGGTTTAACAGTCGGAGAGCGCGAAATCGGCAATCTTGGCGAAGTGAGCGGCACACAGGCCATTGCGTTTGTGCGTATTGATCGCGTGCAGGATGCGCTCGACAGCCAGACACCAATTATGGCGGGCGATGCGGAAGTTACGCTCACCATTCCGTCAACAGCAAAATATACCATGCCGGTTAAAGGTCAGGAATAATCCATCATGGCGGCAGCAGATCAAAGCACTGGTCAGGCACGTGCATGGCAGCGGATGCTGTCGGGGCGCAGGCTTGACCTGCTCGACCCCTCACCTTTTGATGTCGAGATTGAAGATATTGCCCACGGTCTTGCCCGTGTTGCCCGCTGGAACGGCCAGACAGTGGGAGAACATGCCTATTCAGTAGCGCAGCATTCACTATTGGTTGAGCAGATTTTCAACCATATCAAACCGGATGCCCATATTGATTGGCAATTGCTGGCCCTTTTGCATGATGCGCCTGAATATGTCATCGGCGATATGATTTCGCCGTTTAAAGCCGTGATGGGTGGCGACTATCAGCAGATTGAAAACCGTCTCGAAGCCGCCATTCACTTGCGTTTTTCACTGCCTGCCAAAATACCAGTTACGCTTAAAAAACTGATCAAACAGGCAGACCGTATTGCCGCTTATTATGAAGCAGTGCAGCTTGCGGGCTTTACAGACAAAGAAGCAGTGCGTTATTTTGGTCGTCCGCGCGGCGTCAATCCGGAAATGATCAAGCTAGAGTCGCAACCGACAGGTCAGGTGCAGCGGGCATTTCTGGCACGTTTTGCCGAGCTTGATCAAAAGCGGAATGCATAAATGGCTAAGATCATTGTCGCTCCCCAATCCAAGCTTGCTGAAGTGATTGCAGAACACAAGCCGCAAAAAATCATCACTCTGGTGAGCCCCGATGCAGAAGTCTCCCTGCCGTTACAGCTTCACAGCGATGATTATTTGCGTTTAAATTTCAATGATATTACCGAATTACGTGATGGATATATGGCACCAGAGCCGGAACATATTCACGCGCTATTGGATTTCAGCCGTACGTGGAGCGGTGAAAAACCACTGTTTATTCATTGTTATGCCGGTATTTCGCGCTCCACTGCTGCGGCTTACATTCTGGCTTGTGCCTTGCAGCCAAAACGTGATGCACAGGAATTGGCAGACGTTTTGCGTCGACTATCCCCTTCTGCCACGCCGAATATCCGGCTTGTGTCGCTAGCCGATGAGATTTTGGGGTGCAATGGTGCGATGCGACAAGCCATTCAAAATATTGGTCGCGGGGCTGATGCCTTTGAAGGCTCTGTTTTTACGCTTATTCTGTAGCGTTCAAAAACCGGTTTAAAGCATTCAGGAAACCAGTGCGTGATTCAGGTGGCACCTGCGCACGAGGCTCCCATACATGACGCATCAGGAAAAATCCGGTCAGTTTATAAGCATCCTGAATATCATTAAGACATGACGGGCGTGTCTGGCTGCTAATGACAAATTTCGGCAGGCTCAGTAATTTATCCGCCCAAGGCGCCCCGCCCACACGCGACACGGCACGGCCGGATTTAGGCGAAACATAGATCAGATCATCCACTGCACCGGTCGCCGCACATTGACGTAAATCAAGCCCGAAGCCCAATTCTTCCAGCAGCATCAGCTCAAAGCGCAACAGCAATTCGCCCGACACAAATGCATCGTCAAAATGATTGATGATGAGAGTGAGCGTTTCATAAAGGCCGGGATGAGCATCACGCTCCGGCAACAAGCGCAAGTGGCAAGCGGCCAACTGAATGCCATAAAGCGCAATCGGGCTTTCAATCAGCCGCGCTGCAGCAAAGCCCAAAGGCTCGATCTGAAACGCGCCCATATGTTCATCAAGGCGCGCCCACCAGTGGATCGAAACATGATTGCCCGGTTGCAACAAAGGCTGCTGACGGCGCGAACGGCCACCACGGACAAGCCCCAAATGGCGTCCGTGATGACGGGTCATGACCTCCAGAATAACACTGGTTTCGCCGTGTTTCCTAGTGCCTAGAATAATACCTTCATCACGCCATTCCATCTGACTTGCCGCCCTTTATGAGTTCGGGCTTAAGAGTTCGGAAAGGTCAGTCCCATTTCACGGTAACGTTCCGGATCATTGCCCCAGTTCTCACGCACCTTCACAAACAAGAAGAGATGCACCGGCTGTTCCAGAATCTCTGCAATTTCTTTACGTGCCGACTGGCCGATCACCTTGATGGTTTCGCCTTTATGGCCAAGCACAATCTTCTTCTGGCTGTCGCGCTCGACATAGATAACCTGTTCGATACGAACAGAACCGTCTTTGCGTTCTTCCCAGCGTTCGGTTTCGATGGTTGAAGAATATGGCAGTTCTTCATGCAAGCGCAAATAAAGCTTTTCACGGGTGATTTCGGCGGCAAGCTGACGCATCGGCATATCGGAAATCTGGTCTTCCGGATAATACCAAGGGCCATTTGGCACAGCATCAGCCAGATATTTGGTCAGATCTTTACAACCTGAACCATTCAGCGCCGAGATCATGAAGGTGCGATCAAAACTGGCTTTTTCATTAGCGGCAGCAGTGAGTTTCAACAATGCTGGCGGATCAACGCGGTCGACTTTGTTCAGCACCAAAATCTTCTTCTGGCGAACCTTTTCAAAGCTTTCCAATAGTGCCACTGCGCTTTCATTCATGCCGCCCTGCGCATCAATGATCACCAGAATAATATCGGCATCCTTGGCACCGCCCCAAGCAGTTGTTACCATTGCGCGGTCAAGACGGCGCTTTGGACGGAATATACCCGGTGTATCGATCAACACGACCTGACTGTCGCCCTCGATGAAAATACCGCGCACCAGCGCCCGCGTCGTCTGCACCTTATGGGTGACGATTGAAACTTTGGTACCAACAAGCTGGTTGACCAGTGTCGACTTGCCTGCATTCGGTGCACCAATCAATGCGACAAAGCCCGAACGGGTTGTCATATTTTCAAATGCCGGATTTTGATTTCCAGTATTCGCTGGTCCCGCATTTTCATTTCCAGCATTTTTAGGCGCTGAATTTTCTTGTCCATCCGGCGCAGTTTTATTGTTATTTTCCATTTTCTGCCCTTCCGGCACGACCTGATTTTAAATTCCGGTCTTTTAGTCTTCCAATATAAAAGCAGTTGTGACGCTTCAAACGCATCCCAACTGCTTCATTATAACCTGATTATCTGCATATTTCATCATTCATGCAGATTTCAATCTTCTTTCCACACGCCTTCGCGTAAAAGCACTTTTTCTGCGGCCACTTGCTGCGCCAAGCGCTTGGAACGGCCATCACCACGCTCTGACGGAAAGCCTGCAATGGTAACTTCCACAGTAAATTGCGGATCATGATCTGGACCGCTGCGGCCGATCACTTCATAAACCGGATGGAGATTGCCCTGCTGATGCGCCCATTCCTGCAATTCGGTTTTGGCATCACGGCGTGCCGCTCCCGTTTGCTGTGAGCGGGTTTTCCAATAGCGGTCAATAAACTGACGTGCTGCATCCAATCCACCATCAAGATAGATCGTCGCGATCAAAGCTTCAATCACATCGGCGCGCACATTGGCAAGACGTTTGTCTTTTACCGTTTTAATGTCAGCACCTGTGCGGATGATATTGCCCAAAGACAATTCATCAGCGATGGCCGCACAGGTTTCTGCATTGACCAACGCATTCAAGCGCACCGATAACTCCCCCTCGGCAGCATCCGGGAATGCCATATAAAGCATTTCTGAAATACAAAGACCCAGGACGCGGTCGCCCAAGAACTCCAGCCGCTCATAACTTTCACCCGCTTCCACCTGTACGCTGGAATGGGTTAAAGCCCTTTCCAATCGTTCAAGATTAGCGAATTTGTGGCCTGTGCGCTCTTCGAGGAGTGCAAGGTTTTGTGCATCTAACGGCATGATATGCTCAACAATTATGGCGCTGTTACTTGTGTATGCGGCTTACCATTGACCGAGGTCAGCAAACGGCTGCCACGCAATTCGGATGGCCACTTCCAGATTTCCAGCGGGCTTGCCTTACCGGCAATCGAGAAGAAAATAATATTAGCACGGCCAACAAGGTTTTCGTAAGGCACATAGCCCACACCAAAACGGCTATCGAGAGAATTATCACGATTATCGCCCATCATGAAATAATGGCCTTCCGGCACTTCAAACACACGGGTATCATCACCCATTGTGCCCTGCGCCAGATCCAATGTGTCATAGCTTACACCATTGGGCAGAGTTTCACGATAGACATCAACAGGACGGTTCTGTTCGGTCACATCCGGATTGCTGATTGTGCCGATTTTCTCGCGCTGCACCGGTTCGTCATTGATATAAAGCGCGCCGCCGCGCATCTGCACACGATCACCCGGTAAACCAATCACGCGTTTGATATAGTCGATATTGGTGTCGCTCGGCAGTTTGAAAACCACCACATCACCACGCTTAGGTTCTGAGCCCCAAATGCGACCGGAAAACAAATCCGGTGACAACGGCAAAGAGTATTTCGAAAAGCCATAGGAGAACTTTGAAACGAAGAGATAATCACCTTCCAGTAAAGTCGGGCGCATCGAACCTGATGGAATGCTGAACGGCTGGAACAAAACTGTCCGGATAACCAGAGCCAACAAAAGTGCCTGAATGATAACTAGTATGGTCTCGCCAATACCGCCGGATTTTTTAACTTTGTTCTTGCTCGACACGCTTTACGATCTCCGCATTGGACATGGCATTTTGGCATTATGGGTATCAAAATTCACGAAACACACAATCCCAATCATTATGCTGCACAATTCACCGACACAAGACCGGAGATGCAGCCAAAAACCGAAGAAATTGGCGACGGTCAAATCAACTTATCCCGTCACCAACCCAGCCTTAAAAAAGAAATCACCGAAATGCAATTAAACTGGCCGCTTTATTGCTTCAATAATTACAAAAGCCTGTGCGAGAGGAAAATCATCGGTAATTGTCAGATGTATGGCAAAGTCACAATCATCCGGCATTATTTTATGAAGAGCGTCCAATGCACCGCCTGTCAGTTTCATCGTCGGCTTGCCTGACGGTAAATTGACAACGCCCATATCGCGCCAGAAAACCCCTTGCGCAAGGCCGGTGCCTAACGCTTTGGAGCAAGCCTCTTTCGCAGCAAAACGCTTGGCGTAGGATGCAGCTTTTTCTTTGCGGCTTTCAGATTTCTTCTGTTCGAGATCGGTAAAAACGCGCTTTTTAAAACGATCGCCATGCCGCTCAATCGCTTTTTCAATTCTGCGGATGTCGATCAGATCACTGCCGATACCAATAATCATTTATTCAAGATATCCTGCTCTCACGCCGCGTCAGCTGACGATTTAACCGGCTTTCCGTCTGTTTTTTGCGAAACTCCGTGACCGCCACCCGTGTCACGCCATAAACGAGTACGGCAAACAAAGCGCCCAGAATAGTGGAGCCAAGCAGCATCGGCTTGATCAATGGTGTCCAGATTTCAGTAAAACGCATGGTTTCAATAGCACGCACCAGATTAAGTGACCCTGCCCCATCAGCATTTCCGCCACTGATAACAAAACGGCCCAGCTCATAGGTGCCGCCCCAAATGAACGGTAAAGTCAACGGATTGGCAACGGCTGTTCCTAACACTGCGGCACCAATATTACCGGCGAGCAGATAAGCCAATATCACCGCAATGATAAAATGAAAGCCGAAAAACGGGGTAAAGGCTGCAAATACACCAATCGCCAACCCGGCTGCAATTGCATGCGGGGAAGCCGTAATCCGCATAACCCGCTTGCCATAATAGCGAAACGAGCGGGAAAAAGATTTGCGAGGCCACAATAGAAGACGGAGCTTCTGACGGTAACTCGGCTTATGACGAGAGCGAAACAACATGTGGCTGTCATACCCGGGCTTGCGCCCTGAAACAATTACTAAATGCTTAACGAGCTTAGCTCAAAATGTCTCATTACACAAATACCAACCGAAACTTCAGTGAAAATTCAGCAATCGGTCAATAAGGCGTACCGAAAAGACCGACAAATATGAATGAGATGATCAATCCTTTTAATTTGACTAGCCATTGCTTGCTCAATAACTAAAGTAAGATCAGTAATTATATTACAATAAATGCGGCTGCGGAGCAGAATTATGACGATGAATACGGCTGATGAAACCAGCCTGGGCTCTAACCGGCCATCCGAAACTACTGCGATCAATATCATTCTGGCAGTGAGTTTTGGTCACTTTCTCAACGATATGATGCAATCGCTATTACCGGCGATTTATCCGATTCTGAAAGATAATTACAGCCTGACATTTTGGCAGATCGGCTTATTGACTTTTATTTTCCAGCTCACCGCCTCCATTTTGCAGCCTGTCGTCGGCATTTATACCGACAAACATCCGATGCCCTATTCCCTGACAGCCGCGATGGCTTGCACTTTTGTCGGGCTTATTGTGCTGGCAAATGCCCATAATTATCCGGTGCTTCTGTTAGGTGCTGCCTTGGTCGGCCTTGGTTCTTCTATTTTCCATCCGGAATCATCACGCGTCGCACGTCTTGCTTCCGGCGGGCGCCATGGTTTTGCCCAATCACTGTTTCAAGTGGGTGGCAATATCGGCTCATCCCTCGGGCCGTTGCTTGCAGCCTTCATCGTGCTGCCATTTGGTCAGGGCAGTGTCAGCTGGTTCTCGATTGCAGCGCTCATCGGCATGTATGTATTGTGGCGCGTCGGCCAATGGTACACGGCTTATCGCTTGGCTAATGCAAAACGTCCGCAGCTAGATAAATCCCTACCATTACCGGGTAAAAAGGTTGCATTTGCCGTCGGTGTCTTGGCAGTATTGATTTTCACCAAATATATTTATCTGGCAAGCTTCACCAGCTATTACACCTTCTACACCATCAGCCATTTTAATGTGAGTGTGCAAACATCTCAAATTCTGCTGTTCTTGTTCTTAGGCTCAGTGGCAGCAGGCACAATCGTTGGCGGCCCCATCGGTGATAAAATCGGCACCCGCACCGTTATCTGGGTGTCAATTTTGGGAATTTTGCCTTTTACGCTCATTCTGCCATATGCCAATCTGCCTTTAACAGCGGTACTGACGATGGTGATCGGCTTTGTGCTGGCTTCAGCCTTCCCTGCCATTATTGTTTTTGCGCAAGAACTCTTACCAGGCCGCGTTGGTATGGTTTCCGGCCTTTTCTTTGGCTTTGCTTTTGGGATTGCCGGTATTGCTGCAGCACTTTTGGGCATTGTCGCGGATGCGAAGAGCATTGAATATGTTTATCACGTCTGTTCGTTCTTGCCGGCATTAGGGCTCGCTGCAATCTTCCTGCCGAAATTGCATAAACATAAAGCTTGAAATACGCGCTTAAAATGAAAGCATCGCACTCAGCCCCCACTGAGTGCGATGCCCATTGCCGCTCCCCCCGCATAAATGCACGGGCCGGCTACCCCACAAGTGCGCTCAAACGGCGAAGCTAAAGCCGTGAACATTTCCCCTGCGGAATTCGTCAAATATTGCTGCCACTGGTCGAATTAATTGTCGTTTTTGACGACTCATCGCGATGA
This sequence comes from Paenochrobactrum pullorum, assembly GCF_041929845.1. NCBI lineage: Bacteria > Pseudomonadati > Pseudomonadota > Alphaproteobacteria > Hyphomicrobiales > Brucellaceae > Paenochrobactrum > Paenochrobactrum pullorum. Next base: position 1,094,415 of record NZ_JBHEEH010000001.1, on the reverse strand, counting down.
CGCCATCTCTGACAGTCACGATGCCATCAGCAATCAGTGGCCTCAATAGTGCCATTTCATCAGAAAAATCAACACCTAAGGCCAGCTTATTGAGATCTGCCTGAAAATTACACATCAATGCCAATATAACGTCAGCACGAGTGCGATCTCTATCACGCATAATATGGCCACGCATTGTCGCCAATCGACCCGCTCGGACAAATTGGCCATATTGTTTAATATCGGATATATTTTGCGCAAAACCGCCCCAAAACTGTGAAATAGATGAAGGACCGAAGCCAATCAATGTTGGGCAGTTGTCATCTGTATAACCTTGGAAATTGCGGTTCAACCGCCCTTCCCGTGCTGAAATGGCCAGAGGATCATCGGGCAAAGCAAAGTGATCAATACCAATCTCCTCATAGCCGAAATCTTTAAAACACTGGCGAACCACGGCCGCTTGTGCATAACGCGCATCAGAATCCGGCAATGCTGCATCGTCAATCAAACGCTGATTGGCACGGCGTTGTGGCAAATGTGCGTAACCGTAAAATGCAACCCTATCAGGTGCAAACGCACGCACATTCCGGCATGTTTCACGCAGTGTTTCTTCTGTCTGCAGCGGCAGACCATAAATCAAATCAAAATTGATACGTTCGATGCCGGCTTTTCGCAAATTATCAACGGCGCCTTTCACGATTGATAAAGGCTGCACGCGGCCAATCGCTTTTTGCACTTCTGGATCAACATCCTGCACCCCCAATGAAGCACGATTGACGCCCTGCTCCGCCAGAACCTTAGTCAGTTCAGCTGTGACTGTACGCGGATCAAGTTCAATCGCATGTTCCATCTGCGGATCAAAATCGAAATGCTCACGTAATGCAGTAATGATCTTTTCAAATTGCCGCGCATGTAAGATTGAAGGAGTTCCACCGCCCCAATGTAGATGCTTCACCATCGGACGGGATGATAAATGCTGGCCAGCCAAGCGAATCTCAGTCAATAAATCCTGCACAAAATTATCGATTACATCGTCACGACGCGCAACTTTGGCATGGCATCCGCAATAATGGCAAAGCTGTCGGCAATAAGGAATATGCAGATAAAGCGAGACCGCTTCCTGCGGAGCTAGCTGGCGCAACCAACTACTCATCTGTGTGTGTGTTACCTGCGAGGTAAAGTCTGCTGCGGTCGGGTAAGATGTATATCTGGGCACTGCCAGAGAAGCATAATGGCGGACAATTTCTTCTTGCATCTTAATGCTCCGCGCTTCCGATTTTTGCCAATACAGAAAGCTGATGTGCAGCACAAGACATCGAGATCATTAGAATATTAATGATAATCATAGCAGCACAGAACGTCATCATCAGCCTCTTGAAGACTATAAAAATATTTCCGGCAGTCACAATGTATCAAGTGCCGGATTCAATTTCCTACAATCATGGAACCTATGGGATGATAGTAAGCAGCGATGAAATATTCAGCATTGATCACAATCAATCCATGCGGCGCAATAATATTAAATATAATTAATCTGTGAAGAAGCGAACAGAAGCACAGCAGATCAGGCGTTTGCGTTACCCATCAAATGGTCAATATCAAGACCGGCAACTGCTGCCAGCGAACGATAAGACATAATTTCCACCGTATTGGCATCAATCAGATGGATCAGTCCTTGTGTCTTTAACTTGGTAAAGCTGCGACTAACCGTTTCAATGGTTAAGCCCAGATAATCGGCAATATCAGTGCGGTTCATTGCCAGATGTACCGGATTGGTGGTGCCATTGGCCTGCGGGCGATTAGCCAGCAACAACAGAAAGCTCGCCAATTTTTCAACCGGCGCCAAACGACCAAGGATCATTTGATTATCATGCGCCTGACGCAGCGCAAATTTGGTCATTTCGTAAAGACGTTCTTTCAGCTGCGGATAACGCTCCATCAAAGCATTCATCTCGCGGTCTGAAAACGAACAAAGGACAGATGGCACCACCGCTTCCACGGTTTGCGAATGCACATCATCATCGGCAAGACCCAAATAACCACCCGGAAACAAAAAACCGGAAATCTGACGGCGGCCGTCAGGCAGTGATGTATAAAGACGCAGCATACCCGAGGTTAAACTATAGACGCGGTTTTTTTCCTGGCCCTCTTCCACCAACATTTCATTGGCGCCAAGCTGTTTAGAGCTCATTATTGCTTCGAGCGCATCCAGCTCATCCCCGTCAAGCGCTGCACAAACCGCAAGGTGACGCACACAGCAATCGGCACAGACGCTGCATGTTTCACGTTTCGATTTTTCTGCTGGATGGCATGGCAACGCTGAAGACACTATTTAATCACCCTTGTATAACTATTACAAAATCAGGTTATTTTTATTAAATACAAGTAGCATAATTCTAACAATTTGTCAGAAAACACAATGAATTGCGAGATAATTCTTATCCCACAATTCCAATTATCAATATTTACGCAAAAAAGTATGCGTTTTAAATATTACGGCTACCCGGTTTGACCGCCGGAATGGCCGCCAATTCAGGTGGCAAGGCATCGGCCGAATAAGCAGGTACCGCATATTCGGCGAGCGCGATCAGCTTCGTGCCAACATCGACCTTACCAGCTGAGCGGTCAACGATACAAGCAGCAGCTACGACTTCAATGCCGAGATCTTCCATGCAGGTAATTGTTTCCCGAATAGACAAGCCAGTTGTCACGATATCTTCAACGATAACAACGCGCGAGCCTTTCGGCACATCAAAACGGCGCAAACGGAAAACGCCATTCTCGCGCTCGACCCAAACTGAAGGCACGCCTAAATGGCGCGATGTTTCATAGGACGGGATCAGCCCGCCGATTGCAGGGCCGACCACATAGTCAATCCGACCCAGACCAGCTGCTTTAATTTTTTCAGCCAATGCTTTGCACAGTTTTTCTGTTTTATCAGCGTGCATGAAAACACGAGCTTTTTGTAAGAAAACGGGACTACGCAAACCTGAGGTGAGGATAAAATGGCCTTCAAGGATGCCGCCCGCCTCACGAAAGACGGCCAAAACGTCATCGGTGTTCATATTTTTTCCTATCCGTTCACGCGGCTGGCGCTGGAAACGCAAGCGCTTTCTTTAAGTTGTGAAATAATCCGGTTGAGATGTTTCAAATCCCAGACTTCTACATCGATCAATAATTCAGTAAAGTCCGGCGCTTTGCGGATCATCGACAAATTGTGGATATTGGTGTCATTGGCAGCAATAATCTGCGCAATTTCCGCCAAAGAGCCAGGTGAGTTGATTGCCGAAATGCTGATACGCGCCGGAAATCTTTCGTGCATTTCACCATCAATATCCCAACGGATATCAATCCAACGTTCCGGCTGATCGTCATAGGCAGTCAGAGCCGGTGACTGGATCGGATAAATGGTGATGCCCGACCCGGGCTGTAAAATACCGACAATGCGGTCGCCCGGCACCGCCCCTTCAGGCGCAAAACGCACCGGCAAATCAGAATTGGCGCCACGAATCGGCAATGCATTTTTGCCGGGTTTTGCTGTTGCGCCCTCACCGTCCACCTCGGTTCCGCCTTCCGGAACTTTAAAAATCATTCCGGCCGCATTTTGAATATTGAACCAGCCTTTTTCACCGGTTTGAGGCGGGGTCTGTGTTGTCACACGCGTATCCTGATAATCAGGATAAACAGCTTTTACCACATCCGCAGAAGGAAGCTCACCGCGCCCGACTGCTGCCATCACATCTTCAACATCCTTACGTGCCAGACGCGGCAGCCCCGGTTTTAAAATATCCTTGCTGAACGGTTTACCGGCACGCTCAAAAGCGCGCTCCAATATACGCATGCCAAGGCCGGAATATTGCTTGCGCACAGCCGAACGGGTGGCGCGGCGAATGGCCGAACGCGCCTTACCGGTTGCAACCAGCGATTCCCATGCAGCAGGTGGCACCTGCGCCTTGGAGCGGATGATTTCCACTTCATCACCATTTTTCAGCTTGGTCATCAGGGGCATGATGCGACCATTAACCTTGGCACCCACACAACTGTCACCGACATCGGTATGAACCGCATAAGCAAAATCAATCGGCGTTGCACCACGCGGCAAGGCAATCAAGCGACCTTTTGGTGTAAAGCAGAAAACCTGATCCTGAAACAATTCCAGCTTGGTGTGTTCGAGAAACTCTTCCGGATTATCGCCTTCCGACAAGGTCTCGATAGTCTGGCGCAACCATGCATAAGCATTGGTTTCTTTCGAAATTGAAGTGCCGCCATTGGTCGGCGTTCCGCTGCCGCGATCTTTATAGATCGAGTGTGCCGCAACACCATATTCAGCCACATCGTCCATGGCACGGGTGCGGATTTGCAGTTCTACGCGTTGGCGGGATGGCCCGACAATGGTTGTATGGATCGAGCGATAATCGTTTTGTTTCGGTGTCGAGATATAATCTTTAAAACGACCCGGCACCATCGACCAAGTACTATGAATGATACCCAAGGCGCGATAACAATCCTCAACAGTATCGACAACGACGCGGAAACCGAAAATATCGGAAAGCTGCTCAAAAGAGAGCGCTTTCGTTTCCATTTTGCGGAAAACCGACCACGCTTTTTTCTGCCGGCTTTTCACTTCCGCCTTGATACCATTGGCCGCAAAAAGCTCGGATAAATCGCTTTCGATCTTCTTCAGAATACCTCGGTTTTTTTCCAAAAGCTCTGCCAAGCGGTCGGTCACCGCCCGCCATGCTTCCGGATTGATATAGCGGAAAGCCAGCTCCTCCAGCTCTTCACGCATATCCTGCATACCCATGCGTCCGGCTAGCGGTGCATAAATATCCATGGTTTCCTCAGCAATACGCAGACGTTTGTCTTCACGCATCACGCCAAGTGTGCGCATATTGTGCAAACGGTCAGCAAGCTTGACCAAAAGCACCCGCACATCATCCGAAATTGCCAGCAATAATTTGCGCAAATTTTCGGCTTGAACGGCTTTTTTAGAAACCAGATCCAGCTTTTTAAGCTTGGTCAGCCCTTCAACCAGCTTACCGATTTCGGGGCCGAAAAGCTGATCGATTTCAGCGCGTGTTGCATCGGTATCCTCAATAGTATCGTGCAGCAAGGCAATGGCAATCGTTGCCTCGTCAAGGCGCATATCGGTGAGGATTGCAGCTACTTCCAGCGGGTGCGAGAAATAAGGATCACCGGAAGCGCGCTTCTGACTTCCGTGTTTTTGCATGGCATAAACATAGGCCTTGTTGAGGAGCGCCTCGTTTACATCTGGCTTGTATCGCTGCACGCGTTCCACAAGCTCATATTGGCGCATCATCGACAGAAACTCCTATACAAAAACAAACACATCCGTGCTTTTAAAGTAAACCATGCATTTCTACTGACAAGTGTATTTTTCCAACACCATCAGTTATTATTATATAAGTTCTTATATGCGATCTACACAGCAGCCAGCATAAGTCAAAAAAATGCGCCACAAGCAAAAGCTGCGGCGCATATCAAAAAACTCAACGACCGGCCGTGACCGGCAGTATAAATTTATTAGAAGTCGTCGCTTTTTTCCGGAGCAACCAGACCTTCAATGCCGGCCAGCAATTCTTCTTCAGACATTTGATCGAAGACGACTGCTTCTTCTTCACCGGCTTCTACAATACCTTCAGCTGTGGCATCAATGCTACCGGTCAACAATGCAGTTGGTGCGGCTTCAGGTTCGTCCACTTCCACATGCTTCTGCAGTGAATGGATCAGATCTTCCTTCAGATCATCAGGTGAAAGTGTTTCATCGGCGATTTCGCGCAATGCAACAACAGGGTTTTTGTCGTTATCGCGATCGACGGTAATCTGTCCGCCTTGCGAAATCTGGCGTGCACGATGACTGGCAAGCAGAACCAGCTCAAAGCGGTTGTCTACCTTGTCTACGCAATCCTCAACGGTGACGCGGGCCATCAGTGGTCCCTTTCATAATACTATCTTTAACGAAATTTGTCTGCACATAACGCGAAATCCGAAAAAAAACAAGTAAAAGCCGCGCGAAACAAGCCGCACGCCCTCATTTTTGCAAGCCGCGATATATTGCACAACCAATTTTTTTATTTCGTCTGGAGTTTAACAGTCACCATCAATGTTAGCAAGCTGGGCAGAGCTCAAGCAAAGTCTTATAAAAAATAGTTCAATTATCAACATTTAAGCCCTTACAATTAGGGCAAATCAACCTAAGGTTGCTTGTATTTCTGTATATTCCCCTTAGAAAATAAAGGCCAAGACGTAAGTTGCACCAAAAAGTTCTTTTGACGTCGCCATTTATATGTTTCACGAAGGCCATCCAGTTGAACTGGTTTTTAGGCCCATGCCTGTAGAGTGGATTTTTACATATGTTCGATTCCCGTGAAAAGATCGCCCTTTTCATTGACGGCGCTAATCTTTATGCAGCCTCCAAAACACTTGGTTTCGACATTGACTATCGCAAATTATTAAAAGCATTTCAAAACCGTGGCTACTTGCTGCGTGCTTATTATTACACAGCATTGGTAGAAGATCAGGAATACTCGTCAATTAGACCTTTGATTGATTGGCTGGATTATAACGGCTACAAGGTCATCACCAAGGCTGCCAAAGAATTTACCGACGCAACCGGACGTCGCAAAGTCAAAGGCAATATGGATATCGAGCTAACCGTCGATGCAATGCAATTGACCGATGCCATCGATCATTTTGTTATCTTCTCCGGTGACGGCGATTTCCGTTCACTGGTTGAAGCATTGCAGCGTAAAGGCCGCAAAGTCTCCATCGTTTCTACACTGACGACACAACCTGCAATGATTTCTGATGAATTGCGCCGTCAGGCTGACCATTTCATCGATCTCGTTTCACTGAAATCTGAAATCGGCCGTGAAATGTCCGAACGTCCGCAACAGCAGCAAGCACCTCGTTTGGCGGCTGACGAAATGGAAGACGACGATTATTGATCGCGTACCGATCAATTGAAGGGTTCCAATGATACATCCTTCACATGATTGTGCTATTTGTCCGCGCTTGCATGATTTTTTACAAGAATGGCGCATTAAAGAACCGGAGTGGCACAATGCTCCGGTTCCGCCTTTTATGCCTGTTGGCGGCGATGACAGTCTCAGCCTGATGATTATCGGACTTGCCCCTGGTTTGCGAGGTGCCAATCGCACCGGCCGACCGTTTACCGGTGATTATGCCGGTGATCTTCTCTACAGCACTTTGATTGATCTTGGTTTTGCCCGTGGCAAATTTGAAGCTCGTATTGATGACAGTCTCGAACTGTTGAATACGACAATCATCAATGCCGTGCGCTGTGTTCCACCTGAAAACAAGCCAACTGCGTCAGAAGTTAATAACTGCCGTCAGTTTTTAAAACCCGCCCTATCCGGCTTTAAAAATCTGCGCGCCATTGTTACGCTTGGCACGATCGCGCATCAATCGACGATCCGCGCGCTTGGACAACCGGTTGCAAAACATAAATTCGGTCACGGCAATGTAACTGATATCAATGGCATCCGGATTTTTTCCAGCTATCACTGCTCGCGCTATAATACCAACACAGGTGTGCTAACCGAAAAAATGTTCCGTGACGTTTTTACCAATGTGCGTGAATACATAAACGCCGGGATTTAATACCGGCGCTCAAACAACATCAAATTTTAAGTAAAAACTTAGCCTTTATCGCGTAGCAGGCGTGATTTTTCACGATTCCAATCGCGCATTTTCTCGGTTTGGCGCTTGTCGTGCAATTTTTTACCGCGTGCAACCGCCAGTTCCAGCTTAACCCGGCCGCGATCATTAAAGTACAATTTCAAAGGCACAATAGTCATACCATCACGCGAAACAGCATTGAAAAGGCGCGCCATTTCACGACGGCCCACCAGCAATTTACGTAAGCGGCGCGGATCATGATTGAAACGATTGCCTTGCGTATATTCCGGAATATAGGAATTGATCAGCCAAAACTCACCATTTTCAAAGCTTGCGTAACTTTCAGCAATATTGGACTGATTGGCGCGAAGTGATTTCACTTCCGTACCCGTCAGCACAAGTCCTGCTTCCAGCGTGCTCACAATTTCAAAGTTAAAGCGCGCACGACGGTTTTCCGCAATTATTTTACGCACTGTGGGTGTTTTTGGCTTATTCATAATATGGTTATATAATACCCGTCATGCAGATTAAAAGCGCCTTTCAGCAGAAAGGCGCTTTTTCTGTCTGTCTATCTTAATTAATCAAGCCAGCATGCTGCATGGCACGATCAATGGCAAGGCGTGTCGCCTCTTCCACCTGCACCATTGGCAAACGGACGACAGGCTCGATCAACCCCAAACGCGACAACGCATATTTAGGACCGGCCGGATTTGGCTCCAGAAACAGCGCCTTATGCAATGGCATCAAGCGATCTTGGTACTCCAGCGCTTTTGAATAATCACCGCTCAAACATGCAGTCTGAAATTCGGTGCAAAGGCGTGGCGCGATGTTGGAGGTCACCGAAATGCAACCATGACCGCCATGTGCATTAAAGCCTAAAGCCGTGGCATCTTCACCCGACAATTGGATGAAATCTTTGCCGCAAACCGCACGTTGTTCGGACACGCGCTCAATACGGCCGGTTGCGTCCTTAACAGCCACAATATTTTTGTGGTCAGCTACCAAACGCCCCATGGTTTCCGGCAACATATCAACAATAGAACGACCCGGAATATTGTATATAACAATCGGCACGGAAATTTCACGCGCAATTGCAGAGAAGTGTTCGTAGAGACCACGCTGATTAGGTTTGTTATAATAAGGTGTGACAACGAGAACCGCGTCCGCGCCCGCTTTTTCAGCATGCTGCGCCAGTTCAATCGCTTCATGTGTATTGTTCGAACCGGCACCTGCAATGACCGGCACGCGCTTGTCCGCGACTTCAATACAGACTTCAATGACCCGCTTATGCTCGTCATGCGAGAGCGTAGGTGTTTCACCGGTTGTACCGACAGGCACCAAACCATTGGTGCCCTCTTGAATTTGCCAATTCACGAAGGAGCGGAAGGATTTCTCGTCAAATGCACCATCACGATCGAATGGCGTAACGAGTGCGGTGATTGAGCCCTTCAGCATCAATATACTCCTGAGAGATAAATGTTAATAACCGTCGGAGAACCCGACGAAAGCGGTCGCACCATAGTATTGCCACAAGAATGGAGCAAGCAAATTTACGGCTGCACAGGCGTTAGTTATCCGATCTTATTCATAATGGTTTGTTAACGATGCCTTCATGGATAAAAATTATACTAAAAAAGTAAAACTTCCCCTGCCCTGACAAGTCGGTCAACTTCACAAAGAACACCGGCTAATGATATGGCTTAAGTAATCTGGTTTGGTTCAATATGAGTATAGTTGATCAAAGAGCACCGATCTGGCGCAAAATCCTCCTCGCAGGATGCAGCCTGATGCTTTGCATGCCGACAGCCACATCTTTTGCGCAACCTTTGCCGCCCACAGATGTACCAACGCCGTTTGCGCGCCCGCCGTTGCCAACGCCGTTTGCACCTTCAGCCACACGCGAATCTCCGATCAATTTGGTGACACCGCAACCGCGCCCGTCATTACAGGATCAGGTTATCACATCCAGTGTACCACGCGCCAGCAATCCGGCTAATGTCAGCGGCACCTTAAAAGCGGCACTGGATGCTCTGGAAAGCAAAAATGCTGCCCGTACGATAGCCATTAAAAACAATATGGCGCGCGGCAGCATTGACCGGCAGATACTTGCATGGGTGATTGCAACCTCCAATGCCGACGGAATTACCAGCGCCGAGATCGCTGCATCTGCAGCTGAATTACAAGGCTGGCCGGGCATGGCTGCCATTCGCAATAATTCCGAGCGCGCATTGGCAAAAGAAAAATTGCCGGCGCAACAAGTCATTGGAGCCTTCGGCAATAGCCGCCCTCAGACCACCGAGGGCATTATCACCTTAGCGCGCGCTCACAAAGCCACGGGCAACAAGGTGAGAGCCAGACAATTGCTGGCTCCGTGGTGGTTAAATGCACGTCTTTCTCAAACTGAAGAGCAATCCATTTTACGCGAATTTTCTGATACTTTAACGCGTGATGACCATCTCAACCGGCTAATCCGTTCACTGTATAGCGGGCGGATGCAGTCGGCTGCCAATCTGGCAGGCCCTGCACAGGCACAATCACTTTATCAGGCTTATTTGGCTGTATCCCGCAATAGTGCTGATGCTGCACAAAAAATCAATGCTGTTGACAAATCATGGCACAAGCATCCGTCTTATTTGCTGGTCAAAGCACGTTATCTTCGTCGTGCCGAACGCTTCAGCGATGCAGCAGAGATTATGATCAAAGCACCAAAGGACGCTAAAACATTGGTGAATCCGGATGCATGGTGGACAGAAAGGCGCGTTTTATCTCGCGAATTGCTTGATATCGGCAAGCCTAAGCTCGCCTATCAAGTCGCAGCTGCCCATGCGGCAGAATCACCAGCGATGGCTGCAGATGCAGAATTCCACGCAGGCTGGTATGCACTGCGTTCATTAAACGATCCTAAAACTGCTTCAAAACATTTTGCCCGCATTGCCGAAATTTCATCAGGTGCAATTTCAGCCTCACGCGCTTATTATTGGCTGGGTCGTGCCGCAGAAGCTGGTGCAGGCGGCAATGCCGGTAATTATTATCAGCGTGCCGCTCATTACGGCACAACATTTTATGGCCAGCTGGCCGCTGCCAAACTTGGCCAGTCAACCTTGCAATTGCCCTATCCGAAACCAACCAATGCTGATCGCGCCAATTTTGCCAATCGTCCGGCTGTACAAGCGATCAAACGGTTAGAAGCGGCCGGTTACAGCACCCGTGCCGATGCGCTCTATCGCAATCTGGCACAAGAAATCTCCAGCGTTGGCGAATTAGCTATGCTCGCAGTGATGGCTGAGCAAAAAAACAATCATTATCTGGCTTTGCGAATCGGAAAAGCGGCAGCTGCCCGCGGTCTTGATGTGGGAGCACTTTCCCATCCACTCGGTGCGATACCAAATCACGCGAATATCAGCGGTTCCGGTAAAGCGCTCGCTTATGCGATTGCACGTCAAGAAAGCGAGTTTAACACCTCAGCTGTATCAAGTGCCGGCGCTCTAGGCTTGCTGCAGCTCCTTCCGGGCACTGCCAAGGGCGTGGCAACACGTGCAGGCCTCACCTTCACGCACGCCAAACTCACTAATGATTCTGCTTATAATGCAACCCTGGGTGCCCATTATTTAAGTGAGCAACTTGGCCGCTTTGATGGTTCCTATATCCTAACCTTTGCCGGTTATAATGCAGGCCCTACCCGCGCCAATCAGTGGATCGCCAAGTATGGCGATCCGCGTGGCCGCTCTATTGAAGAAATTGTCGACTGGATTGAACGCATTCCTTACCCGGAAACCCGTAATTACGTCCATCGCGTGATGGAAAATTACGAAGTTTACAAGGCACGTTTAACCGGCACAGCAAATATCAAAGCCGACCTGATTAACGGTCGTCGATAGACAAAAGAAAAGGCGACTTCGGGAAATTCCGAAGCAGCCTTACTTTTTAGAGCATGTCTCCCAAAAGCGGGCACCGGTTTTGGGATAAAGACATTCGTAAAAACAAAACGCTAGAGCGAGCACAGTGGATACGATTAAGTGCGACACGCTCTAGCTCTGTTATAAAATCAATTTGAATAATCAATCTGCTTTTTGCGAAGCTGACTTTGCTTTAGGTTTAGCTGTTTTCACCGCTGCCTTTTTTACCGATGCCTTAACTGTTGCAGCTTTTGTGCGTGGCTTGCTGGCAGATGTCTTTTTAGACGTTGCTTTTTTAGTGGATTTAACCAGCGTTTTTTCGCCAAGTTTGCTTAAAGCAGCAGCTTGTTCCACCCATTCCTCGCGCTCGACGCGTCCGGGGAAATTAAGCTTCTTTCCAATCCAGATTGCATTATCAGCATCCCATGCAGCCAGCTGTTCATAATGATAAATCCCCAAAGCCTGAAGTTTGCTTTGCAAAGTGGGGCCAATGCCCTTGATCTTCAACAAGTCATCCGGCTTATCATCACGCGCAGCCTCAAGCAGTTGTGGTAAGCCTACTTCAACAACCGGTTCGGGCTCCTCAACGACAACTAGTTCCGGGATATGAACTTCTTCCACCGGAGCCGGTTCAGAAATCAGTTCCTCTATAACACCTGAAGATACCTCGGTCTTTGTTGCAGTCGAATCCTGCGCGATAATTTCTTCAACTTTGACGGGTTCAACCGTTGGTTTAGTTTCCACGGCTTTCGCGTTTTCGTCGTCAGTTTTTACTTCAGGCACAGCCGGAACCGGCATTTGAACTTTATGCTCTTGTTTTTCCGATGTTAATTTTACGGCCTCAACCTGTTGCTCAGGTTCCGGTACCACATGTTCACTGTTAGCTTTACGCTTGCGGGCAAAAGCCCCGAATAAACAACCGATAACGAACACCGCAGCAATCAATAAAGCGAGCTGCAAAATAAGGTGAGGCATTACTTCTTCCCCCAGATTAACATCTTTAAGTCAGAGTGAGATAGTGCTTCATAATTTACGAGCCGCTGATCGACTGCAAATAAATCTGTTTTACTTTTTATTTCCAACTGCCATCCAGCCTACCAGAAAACCAATGCACAAAGCCAGTAACAAGACATACCAGAATGTCTGAACAAGATAGAGCATAAACGACCTTTCGTGTCTTACGAATAGTGTTTTAAATATCTAAAAAACAACGATCACAGCATATTAAGGCAACCAAAGTTCAAGGTTGTGCAATAAAGCGCTGCCCGATTTCAGCTCCTTCCGGCAAAGAATTATTCAATGCATTCTGCAAGCGGTAATAATCCAGCCGGTTATTCGCATCACCATCAATATTTAATCGCATATCAATCAGGGCAATTTTCCCTGATTTGAGAAAAGCAGATTGTAAAATAGCAAATTTAACCAATGTAGCATAGTTATCTGGCTCGCCACGCGCCAAAGCCATCTCATCCATTACCATCATGGAAGCTGCATTCTCTTCCATGGTCAGCATCAACTCGTCACGCAATTGACTGGTTGGCACATGGCCGCTCAAAATAATGCCGTCACCATTCTTCTCGATTTGAAATGTATAAGGAGCAGCTAAAGGCAAAAGTGAAGTGAGATTCTCAATTTCACGAATCCCTTCAATTTTACCAGCTGCTTCGAGTGCTAATTTTTGTGCGGCTTCATCAGGCGCAACACCGCGCAATGTCAGGTCACGCCCTTCAACGCTGAAACTTGTCCAGTCATAAGGCTGCAATACGATCTGGGTGCGTTGCGCGAGTTCGGCCTCCAATGGTTTAATCCCAAACCACAAGGCAACCGCGGTCAGGGTAACAGTACAAACCCAACCAGGCCAAAACCATTGTTTCAACGCAGACATCCCTTCTCTCGATGATTCTGATAAAGATTAAGCAATAAGGAGATCAATAAAGAGAATCCAGTTTTGCCTTTTGAAAAACTGTTCAAAGACGCACGAATCAACTGATTTTTTGAAAAATATGGAGAGTTCAGCAGAAACAACTATTCTGCTCATTCTATTAAAATCAAGATGTTTGGGAAAATGGAGGAGAGGATGGGATTCGAACCCACGAGACCCTCACGGGTCTACTCCCTTAGCAGGGGAGCGCCTTCGACCACTCGGCCACCTCTCCGGTACAGGCCAGATAGCTGGTTAATTCACTAAGTTCAAGCAATTTAAAGTTTTATCTTCAAAATTTTTAATTCCGCACACATATATCTGACAGAAATGACAGGTGAAGCGCATGACTTAAGATCTGCCTTAAGCCAATCATGCCTGTAGACCGTATATATAATAATGTATCTTCCAGAAAATTTGCTGATGCAAATCACTCAAAATTCAAGCTCATCAGCATGAGGGCTTTCAAGTGATTTGCGCGATTCCGGCAGATAGACATGGCTTTTACCAGCCCAATGCGCTTTGAAACTGTTAAGAACCGTTAACTTCGATTGCTAATTCCTTAATAAATTCTGCAGTGATAGCTAAATTCGTGTCTTTTGTGCAACAAGCCCCCTCCATAGAGACATGAGTAAGCCGTCAGAGTTGTTTTCCCAGTTGCATCAAAATTCGGGCGGAGTATCTTCACATCAGAAAGGGGCGCGCTTCGGGGCGACTTTTTCAAACAAGGGGATGGGGACAGGTTGTCCTTCAGCCAAAAAGAAATGCCCAAACCCGTTTTTAAACTTTGACTGGAGGTCAGAAATGAACATCAAGAGCCTTCTCCTCGGCTCCGCTGCAGCAGTTGTAGCAGCTACCGGCGCAAACGCAGCCGACGCAATCATCGCACCAGAACCAGAAGCTGTTGAATATGTTCGCGTTTGCGATGCATACGGCGCTGGCTACTTCTACATTCCAGGCACCGAAACCTGCCTCCGCATCGGCGGCTATGTACGTTACGACGTTAAGGGCGGCGACGATGCATACAACGGCGGCAAGCGTGAAGGCTGGGACAAGCATGCACGTTTCGCACTGCAGGTTCGTACCGCTTCTGAAACAGAACTCGGCACACTCGGCACATACACTGAAGTTCGCTTCAACTACAATGCTGATGCAAGCGGTGACGACTACTCAGCAGACAAGAGCGACCGTTACGGCAACGATACACGCGGTTCCGTTCTTGAATATGCGTGGATTGACCTGTCCGGCTTCCGCGTCGGTCTCGGCAAAACCATGTTTAAAGAATTCACCGGCTACCTCGGCGACATTCTTAACGATGACGTAATTTCTGAAGGTTCGTTCACACGTACCGGTCAGATTGCTTACACCTTCTCCGGTGGCAACGGCTTCTCCGCTGTTATCGCTGTTGAACAAGGTGGCGGTGACTACGTAATCAACGAATATGTTCCACACGTTGTTGGTGGTCTGAAATTCGCTCAGGGCTGGGGTTCGATCGCAGCTGTTGTTGCTTACGACTCAGTTATCGAAGATTGGTCAGCTAAAGTACGCGGTGACGTAAATGTAAGCGACCAGGTTTCCCTGTGGTTGATGGGTGCTTATGCAGCTGACAAGACAGTTGACCAGGCATACGGTAGCTTCGGTGGTAAGTGGGCTGTTTGGGGTGGTGCCGCATTCAAGGCAACCGACAAAGCAACCTTCAACATCCAGGCTGCAACAGAAGACTTCGGTAAGACCTCTGTTTCTGCTAACGTAGCTTACGAACTGGTTCCTGGCTTCAAGATTACTCCTGAAGTAACTTGGACACGTTTCAAGAACAACGGTCACTACGATGTTGCTAAGAAAGACAACGTACAGGGCATGCTTCGCTTCCAGCGTTCTTTCTAATCAGACCTTGGTTTGATAATAAGGCGCCAGTGATTTTCACTGGCGCTTTTTTTGTTTCAAATTATATTTCAGTATCTTTTATATTCACGAATTCTGCTGGCACCGATCACATGACGATGATTATTTCTTAGGTGCCAATTCAAACTTCTTCCTAATAAAATAGTTGGCAAGCGGAGAGTAACTTTGCTTTCCAATGTTCAATTCTCAGCACTTAAGTTTGATTTGAAAATTTAATGTCGCTGCTAAGCACAAAGAATAACAATTAATTGCTTTTAAGAATTGCATAACTATGCGCTATTAAATAGGAGGCTAGATCCATAGGGCTCTGATAGGCGTGGGCTCGCGTGTTTTGCTATATTCTGAAACTTTACGAGCTAATAACCGAGGCATAAATTGACTGTGAAAATTAATCGTTATTTTTCAACAATTGGTGGATTAACCGGTGCTTTAGCCCTGATCGCCTATGCAGGTGCGGCGCATAATGATACCGGCAATTTGAATACAGTCGCCCCTATTCTCTTAGGCCACGCTCCTGCTTTCCTTGCTCTGTCAATTTTAAGTGGCCAAAGCCGCACCGCAACGATCGGTGGCTCAGCTATCATTATTGGTCTATTGCTATTTTG
This sequence comes from Paenochrobactrum pullorum, assembly GCF_041929845.1. Lineage (NCBI taxonomy): Bacteria > Pseudomonadati > Pseudomonadota > Alphaproteobacteria > Hyphomicrobiales > Brucellaceae > Paenochrobactrum > Paenochrobactrum pullorum. The sequence continues at coordinate 1,078,450 of NZ_JBHEEH010000001.1, read as the reverse complement.
TGGTGACTTGCTTGCCCGCGATATAATGGGACAAAGACTTTTCCCGTTTGCGGCCCCCACCGGTGGCACTATTCTCATTCTGGGATGGCTCATCACATCCATGAGCTGCTGGTCAAAATGTAAATAGAAAGCCGTGCGTTCAATTTAGCGGCAAATGCAGTTAAAGTCATCAAGCTGACAGCCTGAGACAGGCGGCCTACTTTTGGCGCTAAAATCACTAATCAATAGTTTAGCGCTGAACTATCTGTGCGTCCGAATCTTCTGATGGTTCAGCTGTAGTTGGCAAAGTAAACTTCATGTACAATGGTAAGTGATCAGAGCCGACCTCATCCAATGTCTTTGCCTCTTCGATGAAAATGTTGGCACTAACCAAAATATGATCAATCTGCACTCCAAGCCATTTAGCCCAACTGATCGGCAATTGTTTCAGCATCCATGTTGCGCCGATGCCGCGCACATCATATGTATCTGACGCTTGCGTCATACGCGCCAGCGCATGACTCCAGCTGGTCGCATTATAATCGCCGGCAATAATTAGTGGATGCTTCATAGCCCGCAAAGAAGGCTCAATCTTCTTTAACTGTTCCGGCTGTTGTTTCGGCCACGGCCATGACAAATGCAGCGAGGCAATGGTTGCAATCTGCCCGCCAAAATCAATCGGCACCGCTGCCAATACACCATCATCGACACAAAGGCGCTCGGCGCCCTCAATGAATGGCCTTCTTGATAAAATGCCAACACCCCATGAATTTGGATAATCCTTACACAATAAATGGTAAGGATAACGGCCTTCCAAAATTTTCAGCCATGGTTCCCAATATTTGGAGGCCTCCTGATATGTGATCACATCCGGATTTTGCTGACCAATCATTTGCAGAACACGTTGTGGCTCCGGATGATCGTAAAGCAGGTTGATCTGCACCAGACTATAAGTTGCGCCTTCTATCTTCTTTGACTCCGGCAATTCAATACCGGATAGCTGATCGCGCAGAATTTCAAGCGTTGTTGCAAAACTTAGAACGCAAAACAGACAGAGCAACAAAGCTTCCCGTTTAAGACCTGTCAACAAAAGTGGTAATGAAAACAGCAGCAGAGCCACCGACAAATGTGCGCGAATATGCGAAAATGTATCAAGCGCGGGATGCACTTCTCCAAAAAAACCGAGCACCAGTGGAATCGTTGCAAGAACCGCAACAATAAAAGCTGCAAAGCTTAATGATGAAGTTTTTTTTGTCGTACGCATAAAACTGTCTTCTCCCCCAAAATGAGAGCAAATCTACAAAGTAAAACGGCTTAGATTAAGCTGAAGTGCCTTCCGGGTTTTTTATAACCATGAGATTGGCACGAAAATCCGGACGTCATTTTATCAATTACTGGAACGCAGTTTCGTAGAAGCTGCGTAATTTGCGCGAATGCAACCGCTCTTGCGGCATGGCTGCAATTTTTTCCATCGCTCTGATGCCGATATGCAAATGCTGTGCCACTTGACGCTGATAAAATTCGGTCGCCATACCTGGCAGTTTCAACTCACCATGCAATGGCTTGTCTGAAACACAAAGCAAAGTGCCATAAGGCACACGAAAGCGGAAACCATTGGCCGCGATGGTGGCAGATTCCATATCCAAAGCTATAGCGCGGGATTGCGAAAGTCGCTGTACAGGACCGCGTTCATCCCGCAGCTCCCAGTTCCGGTTGTCGATAGTCGCAACCGTACCGGTACGCATGATGCGTTTCAAATCATAACCTTCAAGACCGGTGATTTCTTCCACCGCATCTTCCAGCGGCACCTGAATTTCAGCCAGAGCCGGAATTGGTACCCACACAGGCAGATCATCATCAAGCACATGATCTTCCCGCACATAAGCATGTGCGAGCACATAATCACCCAATTGTTGACTGTTGCGCAGACCAGCACAGTGACCAAGCATCAACCATGCATGCGGACGAAGCACAGCAATATGATCGGTAATGGTTTTGGCATTGGATGGCCCCACACCGATATTGACCATGGTGATGCCGGAATGATCATCTCTTTGCAGGTGATAGGCTGGCATTTGCGGCATACGGGATGCGGGTGTGCCAATTGTGGGCTCACTATCGCCAGCCAACGTCACCAAATTACCCGGCTCGACAAAGCGTTGATAACCGCCACCGCCCCCCGCCATCAGCTTGCGGGCATAGTTGCAAAATTCATCAATATAAAATTGGTAATTGGTAAAAAGCACATAATTTTGAAAATGTGCCGGACTGGTCGCTGTGTAATGTGCTAAACGTTGCAGCGAGTAATCAATGCGTTGCGCTGTAAAAGGCGCCAGCGGCATCGCCTCACCCGGTATCAACTCGATATCACCATTGGCGATCTTATCATCTGTGCTGCTTAAATCAGGCACATCAAAGAGATCACGTAAAGGATGTGCAAAAGCAGTGGCAACTGAGCCATCCACATGTGTGCCTTCGAGAAAAGCAAAATGCAGAGGAATGGGTGTGGATGATTCCTGCACTATGACACCGACATTGTGATTACGCATCAACAGACGGATTTGTTCGATCAGATAATGCTCAAAAAGGTCAGGGCGGGTAATGGTCGCGGTGTAATCACCGGGCGCAGAAACATGACCATAGGCCAAACGCGTATCCACATGAGCAAAGCTGGTGGTGGAGAGTTTCAACTCCGGATAGAAGGCGCGATAGCGACGCGCCGGGAGTTTGCCTAAAGCTACCTTTTCAAACGCATCACGTAAAAAGGCAGTATTACGTTCATAAAGCTTGCGCAGTGCAGCGACGGCAGCACGGGCATCGTCAAAATTTTCCGGTGCAGCCAAAGGCGGCGTTACGATTTCGGAAAGAAAAGGAAGATCGATTTTGTTTGTCATGGCTTACTATATAGCGAGTCGAGCCACAACGGGGAGTATATAGATGTATAATTTTATGCCGCGCGTTGGAGACTAACAAAAATAACCAATCCAGCAGCACTGATTTTGGCAGGCTAGGCAGAATTCAACAATGCGAAAGAAGCAGACGGGCCAATAAAGACAGTGCAAAAAATCAACATACGCACCATTAAAGCGAGGTAGGAAATGGCTGCACTGATCATGGCAGCATCTTTATATGGTTAAAGGCCACCAATTGCATATGACCATCAAATTTGCCGATAGTGCTCAGTGAAACCAGCACAATCCCTGCAAATAATAAAACGGCAATGACAGATTTATTCAGCATATTAATCCCCTTTCCGACGATATGACACCATCATAGAAAAGCGGCATGAACCTTTTCTGAGACTGGCATTCATGCAGCATTCATATTGTTTAAAAAGCAAAATAGTTGTGCACGCCCCTTGCGTGATGAAATACAGCACATATGTTCAAACCATATCGAAGCCATAATCGGGAGTTTCTCATGACTACGCAGACCAAACCTATTGAGCTTTATTATTGGCCGACACCCAATGGCTGGAAAATCAGCATTATGCTGGAAGAACTGGGCGTTCCTTACGAGGTCAAATATATCAATATCGGCAAAGGCGATCAGTTTGAGCCGTCCTTCCTCAAAATTGCACCCAACAACCGCATGCCGGCTATTATTGATCCTGAAGGTCCAGACGGAAAACCGATTTCCGTTTTTGAATCCGGGGCAATTCTGCAATATCTCGGCCGCAAATTTAACCGCTTCTATCCAAGCGATGAACGTGCCCGTGTAGCCGTTGATGAGTGGTTGATGTGGCAGATGGGGGGACTTGGACCTATGTCCGGTCAGGCGGGACATTTCCGTGTTTATGCGCCTGAAAAGGTACAATACGGCATTGAACGCTATACCAATGAAGTTAATCGTCTTTATGGTGTGCTGAACCGACAGTTGGAAGGCAAAGATTACATTGCCGGAGATTATTCAATTGCCGACATGGCCTGTGTTGGCTGGGTCAGTGCCTATAAGAATTATGCTCAGAAACTGGAAGATTTCCCAAATCTGAAACGCTGGTATGAACATATGCTCACCCGTTCAGCTGTTCAGCGCGGTATGGAAATTGGCAAGGCGGAACGTGAAAAATCCAACCTTGCTACTGATAAGCAGGCACAAAGCATATTATTTGGACAAAAAGCGAAATAACCAGCATTAAAACCTGTCTTGAATATAAGCGCCGTATTCTCCGATATGGCGCTTTTACAATTTGTGCCAACTGCACTCACCAAATGTTAAGCATTCCATTTAACCCGCCGTTTAATCCCGCACATTTATAATTCCTGCTGTCGAAGATCCGCTTAAACAAAAACAGTTTTTTGTTATTCAACAGGAATATGAGACGATGACACATTTTAAAAAGCCTGTCCGGCATGAAGATATAGTCACCGAAGATCAAATCCTTTTTGAGATGGGTGTCATGTACGCGACTGGACGTGATTGCGAAATAAATGTCGTTGAAGCGCATAAATGGCTGAATATTGCAGCAATACGCGGCCATAAACAGGCTGCTGACTTGCGCAGCCAATTGGCGCGTACCATGTCAAAAACAGAATTGGCTTCTGCTTTACATGAAGCACGCAAATGGATGATCATGCATTAGGCTATATCAATATTCTATAAAATGTATAAAATACTTATAGATAAGTACTATATGCATAATGCTGTTTAATAAAACTCATTCTAAAATAGCAATATTATTGAAATTAACGCCTGACGACCTTGTCGTATCTCCTGAGAAGGACATATAATAACGGCAATTTAAAACAGGAGTTTTATTATGCTTATTCGTTCACTTGCAGGCTTGGCTGGAACAGCAGTTGTTGCAACAATCGCTGTTATGGCTTTAAACACTCCTGCTAATGCACTGACCATGCAGGAATGCAGTGCAAAATATCAGGCAGCGAAAGATGCCGGCACTTTGGGTGGCCTCAACTGGAATGAATATCGTAAAGCTCAGTGCGGAACTGAGACACCAGCACAAGCTCCGGCTAAAAAGGCTGCTCCGGCCAAAGCTGCCGCAGCAACCGCGCCCAAAAGCCTCACCATGCAGCAATGCGGTGCCAAATATCAGGCAGCCAAAGATGCTGGCATTGATAATGGTATGAAATGGAATGATTTCCGTAAGGCAGAATGTGGCCCGGGCGCTGATCTTACCGCTTTGAGCACTGATGGTGATCGCGAACCTCCTGCACCGACAACCGCAGCACCACGTGGCGTCACATTTCCGAAAAATGTTTCATCCAAGTTCTCGAATGAAAGTGCAGGAAAGGCACGGATGCACACTTGCCTTGAACAATATCATGCGCTGAAAGACAAAAATGCTCTGAACGGCCTGAAATGGATTCAAAAAGGTGGCGGGTATTACAGCCTGTGCAATGCTCGTCTCAAAGGCACATCGTAAATTTAGGTTACAATCAAAAGGAAGCCGTGGTCAGTATTCTGACTACGGTTTTTTTTATAGATAATTTATAAAACGAAGACGGTAACAGTCATTCAACGCCAGATTAACTTTTTCGCTGGCGTCATTCAACAGTAGCCGAGACGAACCCAGCCTCCTGACAATATTTACATATTGACGCGAGATCAGATCCTTCACCGACATTATCCAGCGGCGGACGAAACGCACGCTATCTCCTGTCAATATTACATATTGGCGTATACAGGTCCTTCGCCGCCTTGTGGCGGTACCCAGTTAATATTCTGGTTAGGGTCTTTGATATCGCAGGTTTTACAATGCACACAGTTTTGAGCATTGATCACATATGTTTCCTGCCCATCGTTCTCAACCCATTCATAAACACCAGCCGGACAATACCGCGCAGAAGGACCATCATAAACGCCGAGCTCGGAAGTGAGCTGTAAAGCCATATTCTCCACCAAAAGGTGCACAGGCTCATTCTCTTCATGATTTGTATTGGATAAAAACACGGACGACAATCTGTCAAAAGTCAGCACACCGTCAGGCTTTGGATAATCAATCTTCTTATGTTTAACTGCCGGTTCAAGGCAGGCTGCATCGGTCTTACCGTGTTTTAAAGTGCCGAAAAGCGAAAAGCCGAACAAGGTATTTGTCCACATATCAAAACCGCCAAGCCCGATACCTATCAACGTTCCGAATTTTGACCATAGTGGTTTGACGTTGCGCACTTTTTTCAGGTCTTTGCCGATATCACTGCCACGCCAGTCATTTTCATAATCAATTAATTCATCATTGGCGCGGCCATTTGCAAGTGCGGTGACAACACTTTCCGCGGCCAAAATGCCCGAAAGGACAGCGTTATGACTACCTTTAATACGCGGCACATTGACAAATCCTGCCGAGCAACCGAGCAATGCACCACCGGGGAAACATAGTTTAGGCACTGACTGCCAACCACCCTCGGTGATGGCTCTTGCACCGTAAGAAACACGTTTTGCCCCTTCGAACACATCCTTGATTGCCGGATGGGTTTTAAAACACTGAAATTCTTCGAACGGCGAGAGATAAGGGTTTTTATAGTTCAGGTGAACTACAAACCCAACCGCCACCATATTATCTTCCAAATGATATAAGAATGAGCCACCGCCGGTTTTCATATCCAACGGCCAGCCAAAAGAGTGTTGCACGAGCCCCAATTTATGTTTGGCCGGATCAACCTGCCATAGCTCTTTAAGGCCGATACCGTATTTAGCCGGTTCACGGTTCGCATCCAGTTTAAAATGCTTGATCAATTGTTTGGCCAGCGAACCGCGTGCCCCCTCACCGATCAAAACATATTTGCCTAAAAGAGCCATACCACGGGTATAGTTGGCTCCGTGTGTGCCATCTTTTTCAATCCCCATATCACCGGTTGCAACACCATTAACCGCACCATTCTCGTCATAGAGAATTTCCGTTGCTGCAAAACCCGGATATATTTCGACACCAAGTGCTTCGGCACGTGCGGCCAGCCAACGGGTGACATTGCCAAACGAAACAATGAAATTACCATGATTATTCATCAGTGGCGGCATCAGCACATTCGGCAGCCGAACCGAACCGGCAGGCCCCAGCAACAAGAAATGATCAGCTGTGACCTGCGTTTTAAACGGATGGTCAGGATCATCGCGCCAATCAGGTATCAGCTTGTTGATACCGACCGGATCCACCACTGCACCAGATAGAATATGGGCGCCGACTTCTGCACCTTTTTCAAGCACCACTACAGATAAATCAGGCGACAACTGTTTTAATCGAATAGCCGCGGCCAATCCGGCAGGCCCTGCCCCCACGACTACAACATCAAATTCCATGCTCTCGCGTTCAGGCAGATCAGCAGCTTCGGTCATTCTTGCCTCCGATTTATTGTTCTCGTCCGTGCCCGATCAGGCCGCATCGTCAGGCGATTTTATTTTGTGCCAAAGGTATCGCAAAAATCATGCTCAACGCCTATGCGTCCTAACGTCCGCAGTCTTTAACTCTACAAGCACATTTACCTCATGTCTCATTAAAGATATTACTTTTGTCTGAACGAGCATGTTGCCCTTGCATTAACACACAGAATTTGCGACCCCTGACCTCAAACAGCTCTGGAGAACCAAACCTGATGACAACCGGTCAAATGACATATGATATGGATGAGCTGCTGCATTTTTATGCAGAATCCGGCTTGGACATAGCTTTGTCTGAAGAACCGGTGGATCAATTCGCAGCATCACAAATAGCTGAAGCTTATCGCAAACAGCAAATGGCGCTAAGCACGCAGCCTGCACCACAAAATTCCGTGCAACAAGAACCGATGCGTTCCCTACAGCCGAGAAATATCGCGTCAAAACCTGTTGCGAAACCAAGATTTCAACCAACAAGCAACCAAATTGTGCCAGACGCGCAACAAATTGCCTTGGCCAAAGAAATTGCAGCAAGCGCAGGCAGCTTGCAGGAATTGCGCGAGCGTCTCGCTGGTTTTGATGGTTGTGGTTTAAAATTTACCGCTAAAAATCTCTGCTTCGAAGATGGAAATCCGGCATCAGGATTAATGTTCATCGGCGATGTTCCCGGTCGGGATGAGGATATGGAAGGCCTGCCTTTTGCTGGCCGTGCGGGTCAGTTATTCGACAATATGCTTCGCTCAATCGGGCTGACACGAGACCAGACCTATCTGGCCAATATGATTTGCTGGCGTCCGCCGGGCAATCGTGTCCCTACTCCCTTGGAGATCGAACTGTGCCAACCCTTCATTGAACGACAAATCGCTTTGGCAAAGCCTAAAGTCATTGTCGGTTTTGGTGGTCCGGTCACCAAGTTGCTGACAAATGCCACAGACACCATCCTGCGTGTCAGAGGCAATTGGTTAGTGCATCATACTGAGACAGGTGCGCAAATACCGGTCATGCCAAGTCTTCATCCGGCTTATTTATTGCGCAGCCCCGCACAAAAGCGGTTTGCATGGCAGGATTTACTCAGCGTCAAAACCAAACTAAACGAAATCAATCAATAACAAAAAGTCATCTTGATCACTGAGGAATTGTTTGCGGTGAATTAGATTTTTGTGGGGGCAGAGATAGTTTTCTCTCGCGTATAATTACAAAAATACCGGCCATCATGACAATGGCACTACCGATCAGCATGGTCACGGTCGGAATATCACCAAAAATCAAGAAGCCGATAACGAGGCTCAAAACCATCGACGTATATTCAAATGGTGCAATCGTCGACATCGGCGCATGGCGATAAGATTCGGTCAGCAATATTTGCGCAATACCACCTGCAAGACCTGCACAAATAAGCATCAATAATTGTTGCCAATTCGGCATGACCCAACCAAATGGCAGCGTCAAAAAACCTGCAACTGTCGAAGTCAATGTAAAGTAAATAACGATCGTAGACGTGCGCTCTTTTCTGACAAGTCGCCTCACCAGCACCATTGCAACCGCTGCCAATGCAGCTCCCGAAAGTGCGGCAACCGCGCCCAAAGCTTCGTCCTGCCCCAACTGACCTGTCGTGAAAATACTCATACGAGGCCAGATGATAATCAAAACACCGATCAGCCCGACGAAAACTGCACTCCAGCGATAAACGCCGACAAACTCTTTCAAAATCACAGCACTGAGCATCACAGCGATTAAAGGAGACGCGTAATTGATTGCAACAGATTCTGGCAAAGGAAGCTTGGTCAGCGCATAAAAACTGCAAAACATTGCAGAAACACCAACCAAACCACGCCAGATATGACTAGCAGGCTCTTTGGTCTTGAACGCCCCCTGCAATTGCCCCTTGAGCCAAAGGTAGAAAAGAATAGAAAAAATTGCAAAAAATGAACGAAAGAATACCAATTGCCCGACAGGAATGTCATCTGTTGCTTTTAACAAAGTTGACATCGCCACGAAAACCGAGACCGAAGAAATTTTCAGCCCGATGCCCAACATAGGGCGGGAATGCTCCGAGCCAGAATTCACGGACGGGTGCGAAGGGGCGCTCAATACGCGAATCCTTTTAGAATCAAGCAGAAGATAATTCAGAACCATTCTACTCTTAGGCCTGAACTCAGACCAAAACCAGTGCGATATATCGCTCGCCGGGCATTTTTTAACGACCTCAACCGAAGCGTTAAAAATAAATTATCTAATCATCTTTATGGTTGATGATGTGTTTATTTCAACAAACTGAATTTGACGGTTTTCAGAAGGTTCGAAAAGGTGAAGTGAAGAATCATTTGGATGGTGATTCGTAAAAAATCGAATCAATTTTAATGATTTTTTATCAAAAGGACTGGACAGCGCGAATCACTTTTGATTCATTAGGTTAGCGGATGTATTACGTCGCGAATCACTTGCAGTGTTGTTGTTTTATGGGGAGCCTCAATGGCTAGGACGGACGCCTATGGCGAGCCGATGGGGAAGCATTCTTCCGCACGGCCGAAATTAAAAAAAGGTGGTCTATCCGGACATGTCAGTTTGCTGGCAGGTCCAGCCTATCGTAAGTTTGCGTCCTTTGAACCGACATTGCGCCGTATCGTGCCGGTTTTGATTATTTCTTTTTTGATCATTCTTGCCGTTGCACGGTTGTTTTCCTTATTGGCTTGGCGTGATGATATCGAACGCAGCAACCGTTCAGCAATTGCCTTGGCAAGCTTGCAGGTAAGTGCCCACATTGATCGCGCACTTTTTACCAGTCAATCACATGATGCGCCTGACGCGGCTGCTATCAAAACAATGCTCAATGAAGCGCGTGCTGCACTTCATATCAATGATTCAATTTCATTGATTGTGGCTGATGAAAATAATCAGGTTCTGACCGGCTCTGGCTATCATACCAATGGTTTGAAGAATATTGCCGAACAGGTTTCCGAAAGCCAACCCTTGCTTCTTTTTGGCGATAAAGCTGGTGTCATGGAAGTCGGCATTGATGGCGATAGCAGTTTTGCATCCCTCACCCATCCAACCTTTATGCGCAATTTATCGGTGCTTGCTTATGAGCCCAAACAAACCATTTTTGCAGAATGGCGCAAATCTGCATCGTTGAATCTCACGCTTTTTGCCGGCACATCCGGTGTGATGCTTGCCATACTCTATGCTTATTTCAGTCAAGCAGCGCGTGCGCGTGAGGCTGATGATCTCTCCCAACAAATCCAGTGGCGCATTGATATGGCACTCGCACGTGGCCGTTGCGGATTGTGGGATTGGGATATGGTTCGTGGTCGTATGTACTGGTCACGTTCTATGTATGAAATGCTGGGCTATCAGGCACAAGACAGTATTCTAGCTTTTGGTGCCGTCGCTGCTATCGTCAATCCTGAAGATGGTGATCTTTACGATATTGCCAAACAGGCTGTTGCCGGTGAAATTTCGCAAGTCGATAAAGTCTTGCGAATGCGCCATGCAGATGGTTCATGGGTCTGGATGCGTGTCCGTGCCGAAGTGGCAGCCGATGGTGATCCGCATCTGGTGGGCATTGCATTTGATGTCAGCGAGCAACATCGTTTTGCGCAAGCGACAGCCGAAGCCGATATGCGCATCCGCGAAGCGATTGAAAATATTTCCGAGGCTTTCGTGCTTTGGGATGCAAAAGATCGCCTGGTGATGTCCAATTCAAAATATAATGAATATGCTGGCCTTGAAGCATCCGCACTCAAACCCGGCGTTAAGCGTCAGCAAATCGAGCCACTGGTTCGTCCGGTTGCGTTTGAGCGTCGGATGGCGAATGAACACAATCGTGCCGGAGCCGAAACTTATGAGCGCCAATTAAGTGACGGCCGTTGGTTGCAGGTCAACGAACGACCCACCCAAGACGGCGGTATGGTTTCTATCGGTACTGATATTACCCAATTGAAATTGCATCAGGAACGCATGGTGGAAAGCGAACGCCGCTTGATGGCGACCATTCATGATCTGTCTGTTGCCCGTAAAAGTGAAAAAGATCGTGTCCGTGAATTGTCTGAACTGGCACGCAAATATGCAGCAGAAAAAGAACGTGCGGAAGGTGCAAACCGTGCCAAATCAGAATTTTTGGCCAATATGTCCCATGAACTTCGCACGCCACTGAACGCAATTATCGGTTTCTCAGAAATGATTCAGGCTGGCACATTCGGCCCGCTTGGCTCTGATCGCTATGAAGAGTATATCAATGACATTCATTCCAGCGGCAATTATCTGCTGAATGTGATCAATGATATTCTTGATATGTCGAAGATTGAAGCCGGTCAGTTCTCGCTTGATCACGAGAAGATTGATCTCTGTCCGCTGATCAACGAAACAGTTCGCATGATTTCACTTCAGGCCGAGGAAAAGCACATTCAGGTTCACACCCAGATTGCTGATCGTCTAGCGCTCCATGCTGACAGACGTGCAGTCAAACAAATCCTGATCAATCTGCTGTCCAATGCGGTTAAATTTACCGGCTATGACGGTCATATTACAGTGCGCGCGCATCAAACGCAGACTGCTCTTTTCATCACCATCAAAGACACCGGCTGCGGCATTCCAAAATCGGCACTGAAGAAAATAGGCCAACCTTTCGAGCAGGTGGAAAATCAATTCACCAAATCTCACACAGGTTCCGGCCTCGGATTGGCGATTTCACGCTCGCTGGCAGAACTCCATGGTGGCACCCTGCGCATCCGCTCAACCGAAGGTATCGGCACCATTGTTTGTGTTCGTATTCCTGATCGCTCTGTACAAGCGGAAATTATACAAGCTGCATAAATGCTGCACGGGTATCAGCTGAATATTCATCCAGCTGATATTCCAGCACACGCAGATCCGGCAATTGAGATACCTGACATAAAAGCTCAATCATACCAGGCAAAAATTGTTCCGGATTGAAATCATCACCCGAACAAAGACGAATTGTCTGACTCATATTGGTGTAGAAACGGCAAATCGCTGTGAGCTTCTCACTCATATCAGCATTTGCAAATATGGGCTTCAAAGCACTCAAAATTTCATCTGTAGATTTGCCGCAGGTTTTAACACTCACCTGCCCTGTCAGTGCTGCATATTGGGCAATAAATTCCAGATCAAGCATGCCACCTTTTTTTAACTTGAAATCCCAGATGTTACGAGCTGGTTTTTCCTCTTCAATAAGCATCCGCATTTCACGGACATCCTGAGCAATTTTTAAGCCATCACGTGGCAAGGCCAATACATCCTCAATGGTTGCCTCGACGCGCGTCATGAGCATCTGATCACCACTGATAGGGCGGGCACGGGTCAACGCCATATGCTCCCATGTCCATGCCTCTTGCCGCTGATATTTATCAAAAGAACTCACATGCGTTGCGACCGGTCCTTTATTGCCCGATGGACGCAGACGCAAGTCTACTTGATACAAAATGCCCTCAGCTGTAGGTGCCGAAAGGGCCGCCACCAAGCGCTGCGTCATACGCATATAATATTGTGAAACAGCCAACGGCTTTTCACCGTCGGAATATTCCACATCTTCCGGATGATCATAAAGTAAGATCAGGTCAACATCCGACCCGCTCGTCAGCTCACGACTGCCAAGTTTTCCCATAGCCAGAATGGCAGTTTTTCCGCCCGCAACACGACCATGACGTCTGCAAAATTCAGCCTCGACGGCTTGCAAAGCCCGTGCAACCATCAATTCGGCAAGATCAGAAAATGCTTTACCAGCCCGCACACCGTCAATAGCACCTGTCAGCATTCGAATACCGATTAAAAAGCGATGTTCGGCTGCAAAAATTCGCAAACGATCAAGTATCTCTTCATAATGATCGTTGTTACCTAAAAAAGCATTCAGCCTTGTTTCCAGATAAGAAAGTGTCGGCATCTCGGCAAAAATTGCCGGATCAAGCAAGCCGTCAAATATGTGTGGCTTACGGGTTATAATGTCCGCCATTCGTGGTGCTACACTCATGACCAGCACTAATAAATTCAATAGCCGCGGATTGGATTGCAAGAGCGAGAAAAGCTGAATACCTGCAGGCAAACCTTGCAAAAAACTATCAAAACGTACCAGAGTATCGTCAGCCTGTTTTGTTTCCGCAAAGGCATGCAACAAAGCAGGTGTCAACTCGGTCAAGCGTTCTCTGGCTTCTGCGGATTGCGTGGCACGATAACGCCCGAAATGCCAGCCTCTAATAATCCGGCAGATATCCGACGGCCGCTCGAAACCCATTTTCGTCAATGTCTCAATGGTACCCGGATCATCCCCTTCACCGGTAAAAACCAAATTGCCCGCATCATTTCCAAGTTCAGCCGCTTTTTCAAAAAGCACTGCATAATGTCTTTCAACTGTTTTCAAACAATGAAGCAGGTCTTTGGTAAAATCTTGTAATTGCTGATACCCCATCAAATGGGCAATACCTGCAAGCCCTTCATCATCTTCGGGTAAAGTATGATTTTGTTCATCATTGACCATCTGAATGCGATGTTCGATATCGCGCAGAAAGCTATATTGCTTTGTCAGATCATCACGTGCTTGTAATGTGATCCATCCAAACTCTGCCAAGGTTTTCAGCATTTCAACAGTTTGTGCGCCGCGTAATTGCGGAAAACGGCCGCCAGCAATCAATTGTTGCGTTTGCACAAAAAACTCGATCTCACGAATACCGCCACGACCTAATTTAACATTATGCCCGTGGATTGCGATAATTCCATGCCCTTTATGTACGTGGATTTGACGTTTAATCGAATGAACATCCGCGATCGCTGCATAGTCGAGATATTTGCGCCAGATATAAGGGGAAAGCTCCAGCAAAAAAGCTTTGCCAGCCTTAATATCTCCGGCAACAGGGCGCGCTTTGATCATCGCAGCACGTTCCCAATTCTGGCCACGCCCTTCATAATAATGCAATGCGAAGCCAAACGGGATAGCCAACGGTGTTGAGCCTGGATCAGGACGCAATCTTAAATCTGTGCGGAAAACATAACCATCGACTGTACGTTCCTGCATAATTCGCAATAATCGGCGTGCCAGCCGTGAGAATATATCAACGCATTCATAAGGATCTCCGATATAAGGACTCTGCTCGTCAATCAGAATAATAAGATCGATATCGGAAGAATAGTTGAGTTCAAAGGCACCAAACTTGCCCATTGCCAGAATAATCCAGCCGCAGTCCTTCTCTGGGTTCTCAGGATCCGAGAGAGTTATTTTTCCCTTAGAAGCCGTATCACGCAGCAAAAAGCGAACTGCGGCTCCAAGACATGTTTCCGCCAGATCAGTGATCCATTGTGTCGTGGTAGGGGTGTTGAAAATTCCAGCAAGATCGCAAAGAGCAATCAAAATATGGGCTGCATTTTTTCCACGACGCAACCCAGCCATTAAGCTGTTTTCCGTCTCACCAGCACCACTGCCGCATAGTTTGAGATCAGCAAAAATATCAGCCAGAATAAGCTCTGGTGATGTTTCGTTCAATTGAGCCAGTAATTGCGGGTGACGCAACAAATATTCACGAATATAGGGCGACAATTCAAGAACCGAGCTCAGAAAACCGGCAGCACTTTCATTGGACAATAAGGCTGTCAAGCCGGAAATGTTCTCATCTTGCGCACGTCGTCTCAACGCAACTAAATATTTTTGCGCGATCTGCTCATCGAAAGGTGTCAGAACATGCGTGATCCGATGAAAAAATAAATGCCCTGCCGTATCTGATACCATTTATCACCGTATATATACTGGAAACTCAGCCTTCAGAAGGACGCGGGAATTCCAAAACAACACGCAGTCCCCCTTTGCCTTCCGACAGCTCGTTGTCATGAAGCGTCAGGCCGCCACCGTGCAATTTCATGACCGCTTTGGCAAGGCTTAAGCCAAGGCCTGAGCCCGGTTGTGTGCGACTTTCCTCCAAGCGCACGAAACGTTCTGTCACTTTATCGCGCATATCCGCAGCGATACCCGGACCGTTATCAGCCACAATGATACGTAATATTTTATCATCCACATCCATGGCCACTGTTACTTTAGCGAGCTTTTCATCGGATGATGCATATTTGATCGCATTATCAACAAGGTTGGAAATCGTCTGTGCAATCAGTTCGCGGTTTAACCGTAAAGGTTCTTCACTCACATCTGCCAGTTGTAACTCGACCCCCTCATCCTCTGCCACCGGTTCATACATTTCCACCACATCACGCAGGATAGGCGCAACCGGCATAGTCGTCAGGTTTTCAGCTGAAAATCCAGCCTCAAGACGTGAGATCATTAAAATCGCATTAAAGGTCAAAATCAACTGATCGGATTCAATGATAATGCTTTCAAGTGCATCGCGGTAATCCTGAGTAACCTTCTTACCTGAAAGTGCTGCTTCTGCACGATTACGCAATCTTGTCAGCGGTGTTTTCAAATCATGGGCAATATTGTCCGACACATGTTTCAATCCCTCATTGAGTTCTTGAATCCGTGCCAGCATAATATTTAAATTTCCGGACAAACGATCAAACTCATCACCAGACCCGTTAATCGGCAAACGACCTGACAAATCACCGTCCATAATGCGCTGTGAAGCCGTCGTGACATCTCCAATACGTTTGAGCGCTTGTCTTCCAACAAAGAACCATATCAGAACAGCACCAATGCCCATGATCGCCAAGGCTAACATCAACGAGCGTTGAATAATATCACGGATGCGATCTGAATCGCTCAAGTCACGCCCGACCATGACACGCATACCATTTGGCAGTGCGATCACCACGGCAATGGCGCGATGTTGACGCTCGGTCAGTTGATCGCCATAGCGGTTATAAAGAAATGACCGTTCGACAAAACCATCCGTATCCAGCACACCCGGTTCTATGCTTTCCACATTACCGGCCAGAATGCGCCCTGTCACATCGGCGACCAGATAAAGATAGGCACCGGGCTGACGCGAGCGATAATCGATACTACGCACGAGTGCAGGTATGCCACCACGATTATAAGTCTTACCGATATTGATCACTTCTTCATTTAAAGCCTGACGCGTTTGACCTTCCATCAAGGAAGTGGAAAGCGACGTCATATAAAGAATGATCACAATCGATCCGACAAAAAACAACAACAGATAAAGCGCCGAAAGGCGCGCAGCTGTTGTTTTCATAATCGCGGAAAACCAACTCATTTTGAAAAATCACTTCGCTTTTGCGCGTGGTGCATTTTCGGCTTTTAACATATAACCGGCACCGCGAATTGTATGAAGTAAAGGTTGATCGAAACCTTTTTCAATCTTGCTGCGCAAGCGTGAGATATGAACATCAATGACGTTGGTCTGCGGATCAAAATGATAGTCCCAAACATTTTCCAGCAACATTGTACGCGTCACGACCTGCCCGGCATGACGCATCAAATATTCAAGCAAACGAAATTCACGCGGCTGCAGAGCAATATCCATACCGCCACGGCAAGCACTATGTGACAAACGATCCAGCTCCAGATCACCTACACGATAAATTGTTTCTGCTTCACGCGGATTGGAGCGGCGCTGCAACACTTCCACGCGGGCAAGGAGTTCAGAAAAAGCATAAGGTTTGGTGACGTAATCATCTCCGCCAGCACGCAGCCCCGTAACGCGGTCATCTACTTGACCTAAAGCTGAAAGAATGAGTACCGGCGTTTTGTTTCCCTGTGCGCGTAGACCAGCCACAACAGATAAGCCGTCACGGCGCGGCAACATCCTGTCGACAATCAATACATCATAATTACCGGTTTCAGCCAAAGCTGCACCAGTTTCACCATCACCGGCAATTTCAGTCATGTGTCCGGCTTCAGAAAAAGCTTTCTGTAAATAACGCGCAGCTTCACTGTCGTCTTCAATGACTAAAATTTTCATTTCCGCTCTTTCCCCATAAAATATTGGCGGGCACTCAGACCCGCCAATCCGTTTTTGATGCTCAATCAGCCCTGATCAACAGGCAAAGCCACAAACCGGCTTTGATCGTTGTTTTGCAACTGAAGCAGAACAGCCTTTCTGCCTGACTTTACAGCTTCAGCGATAGCATCATTGATATCCTTGATGGTTTTCACCGGCTTATTATTAACCGAAGCAATCACATCACCAGAACGAATACCGCGATCAGCTGCATCACTATCGGGATCAACATTTGTGATAACCACGCCATCATTGTTTTCTGATGGAACAACGGTCAAACCGTAATTATCAAGGGTTTCACCTTCACTTGGTGTCTGCGTTGCTGTGCCATCGGTATTTTTCTGATCATCCGGCATACCACCAATGGTTACTTTGATGGTTTGCGCCTTCTGATTGCGCCAGATGGTAAATTCTGCAACTTCCTTCGGTGCGATATTACCAACTTTGCGTGCAACATCACGACTGTCTTCAACCGTTTCACCATTGATTGCCGTAATCACGTCACCAGCCTGAATACCAGCTTTGGCTGCAGGCCCGTCAGCTTGCGGTGCGGCAACAATAGCACCTTTTGCTTCAGCCAAGCCCAGTGAATCAGCCATTTCTTTATTGACCGGCTGGATTTGTACCCCAATCCAGCCACGTTCAACCGAACCCGATTTAATCAGCTGGTCAACAACCTGTTTGGCAGTGGAAGCAGGAATTGCAAAAGCAATACCAACACTACCACCCGACGGTGAGAAAATTGCAGTATTAATACCAATGACCTGACCATTCAGATTGAAAGTCGGTCCACCTGAATTGCCCTTATTAACCGCGGCATCAATCTGGATGAAATCATCATAAACACTGGCGCCGATATCACGGCCACGTGCCGAAACAATACCAGCAGTCACTGTACCGCCCAGACCAAACGGGTTACCAACAGCGACAACCCAATCCCCAACGCGGACATTATTGTCATCAACGAGCGCGACATAGGTAAACTTGGTTTTTGGCTCATCAACTTTCAAAACAGCCAAATCCGTGCGCGGATCGGTACCAATCAGCTTGGCATCCAGCTCCTTGCCATCATCCAATACAACTGAGAATGAATCGCCGGAAGTTACAACATGGTTATTGGTGACAACATAACCATCTTCAGAGATGAAGAAGCCGGAGCCTTGTGAAACAGGGCGGGCATGGCCCGGACGACCCTCACCGCGCTTGCCTTTGCGCTGTTCCGGACGCTGTTTCTCACCTTGCGGGCCAAAGCCGAAATCACGGAAGAAACGCTTCAATGGATGACCGTCTGGCAACTGGTCAAAACCTTGACCAAAAAACTGCGGGCCGGAATTGTCTACCGGCTGCACCTGACTTTTCACCCGTACACTGACAACAGCAGGACGTACTTTTTCTACCAGATCAGCAAAGCCCGGCTGTGCAGCAGCAGTCACACTGACTGGATCTGCATAAGCAGAAATAACCGGAGGGAGAGTTAAAAGGCCGCCTGCCACAGTTGCAGTCAATGCAATGGCGGCAACGCTTTTACGAAAGTAAGAATTTTTGACTATGGACACAATCTTCTCCTTGGGAGGGAACCCGATTTAATCTTATGTCAGTCAATATAGGTTGTAGAACCTTACCACTCAATTTCCAACAGATGAAATTTTGGTAAGGTTTAAAAAGATTCTAGTTCTTCTCTTCCATAATTTGCCGAAGTCGTGTTTTTTCGGCTTCGCTCAATGGTTCATTATTAACAGATACCGCTTTCTTGCGTTTGGAAAGTAACAACAAACTGCCTCCCCCAATCAGTAACAGCACCACTGGAAAGCCCCAGAGTAAGATAGTGCGGCTATTAAAGCGCGGCTTAAGCAGCACAAACTCACCGTAGCGATCAACCACGTAATCCAATACGTCCTGATCACTATCACCTGCTGTCAAACGATCACGAACAAGAATACGCAAGTCACGGGCAAGTTCTGCATTAGAATCATCAATCGATTCATTTTGGCAGACCATACAACGCAAACCGGCAGACAAATTACGGGCGCGTTTTTCCAGCGCCGGATCAGACAGAACCTCATCCGGATTAACCGCGAAAGCAGGTGCAATCTGCAATGACAAAAACAAGCTTACACAAAATGCTGCCGCTTTTTTGTTAAACAAGAATCGCATCAAGCACTCCGCACCGCTATTTTGCCGCCTGCTTTATTTTTGGCTTTACTTTTTGCCGGCGCACCAACACGAAGACGGCGGTCAAGCAATGAGATAAAGCCACCCAGCATCATCACCAATGTTCCTTGCCAGATCAGCGTAACAAATGGTTTCCACCAAATGCGTACAACAATAGAACCATCCGCGGCATCATCACCAAGAGCTACATAAACCTGATTGACGCCACGTGTGTTGATGCCCGATTCTGTTGTTGGCATCTGACGTGCAGGATAAAAACGCTTGGCAGCAATGATTGTGCTCAAAGGTTTTCCAGCTTCATTAAGAAGCGTGAAGCGACCTTGATTTTCCGTATAGTTCGAGCCACTGACCGGAGACACACCTTCAAAGCGCAGCTGATAGCTGGAAACTTCGGTCACGTCACCAGGTGCCATGGTCAGCACTCGCTCGCTGCCGAAAGTGCTGACACCGACAATACCAAGCAAAGTAATCCCAAGGCCGATATGTGCCAAAGCAGTTCCATAAACAGAGCGCGGCAAACCAATCATGCGTGAGAATGCAACCTTTGGTGCAACCTTGCCAATGCCAGCTTTAAGATAAAGATCCGTCAGACTGCCGAAAATAACCCAGAATGCCAAACCAATGCCAAAAGCTGCCATAACGGATTCACCACGCGTGAACCAGATCATCAAAGCAATGACAACCAATGTAATCGCGAACGCCGCCATCAGTCGCTGGGATACGGCATAGAGGTCGCCGCGTTTCCACGCGAGCAAAGGGCCAAGAGGCACCGCTATCAGAAGCGGGATCATCAGTGGGCCAAAGGTCATGTTAAAGAATGGCGCACCGACCGAAATCTTGTCACCGGTCAATGCTTCCAACAGTAACGGATAAAGCGTACCAATCAGCACAGTGGCCGCGGCGGTTGTCAAAAATAGATTATTGAAAACCAACGCCCCTTCACGCGAAATCGGCTGGAACAAGCCACCTGTCGTCAAGCTCTGCACCCGCAGCGCAAAGAGGAACAGCGAGCCACCGATGAAGAAGATCAAAATGCCAAGAATAAACAAACCACGACTTGGATCGGTGGCAAAGCTATGAACCGAAGTCAATACGCCAGAGCGAACAAGGAAAGTGCCGAGCAGCGACAAAGAGAATGTCAGCAATGCCAGCAACACTGTCCAGATTTTTAAGGCGGAACGCTTTTCCATAACCAATGCTGAATGCAACAAAGCAGTGCCGACCAGCCAGGGCATGAAGGATGCATTTTCTACCGGATCCCAGAACCACCAGCCACCCCAGCCGAGTTCATAATAAGCCCAGTAAGAGCCCATCGAGATACCACCGGTGAGGAAAACCCATGCAGTCAGCGTCCATGGACGAACCCATCGTGCCCATGCTGCATCAATGCGACCTTCCATTAATGCCGCCACAGCAAAGGAGAAACACACCGAGAAGCCAACATAGCCCAGATAGAGCAAAGGCGGATGCACGGCGAGACCTATATCCTGCAACAGAGGATTAAGGTCATTACCTTCCATTGGCACCGGAAAAACACGGATAAACGGATTGGACGAGAAGATAATGAACAGCAAAAAAGCAGTCGCAATCCAACCCTGAACAGCCAGCACATTAGAGCGCAGCGTATCCGGAAGATTGGCACTAAACGCTGCAACCAGCGCACTAAAGAATGTTAAGATCAACACCCATAGCAGCATCGAGCCTTCATGGTTGCCCCACACACCTGTGATTTTATAAATCATAGGTTTTGCCGAATGCGAATTCTCAAAAACGTTCAGAACTGAAAAGTCAGAAACGACATAGGCTTGCGTTAATATGGCAAATGCTAATGCCACCATGCCAAAAGCCGCAATTGCAGTGGGGGCTGCCACAGCCATCATACGACTATCATTACGCCGCGCACCTATAACCGGCAGAATGGATTGAATGATGGAAAGCGCCAGTCCTAATACCAGCGCAAAATGTCCGATTTCGACGCTCATCTTGTAATCCTACTCAGTCTCTTTCCAGACGCCTTTAGCTTTCAGGCTGTCAGCCAGATCTTTCGGCACGTAATTTTCATCGTGTTTAGCAAGGACACTATCAGCTTGAAAAACGCCATATTGATCAAAGCGCCCTTCGATTACAACGCCTTGGCCTTCACGGAAAAGATCTGGTACAATGCCGTCAAAAAACACTGGAACCGTTTTGATGGTATCAGTCACCATAAAGCGTAATTGCGTACCATCTCTCTTGACGCTTTCCTCTTCTACAAGACCGCCAAGACGAAAGCGCGAGCCGGAAGTCATATCAGTTTCAGTCAAATCGGCTGGTGTACGGAAAAAACGGATATCCTGACTAAAGGCCACCAGCATCAAAGCAACAGCTATACCCAATACAGCCAGTGCACCAAGAACCAAATAGAGCCGCTTTTTCTTTCGCTGGCTCATTGTTTTAGCAATGGATGGGCCCGTTGCAGCAGAGCTTGCTGCGGATGGTTGACGCCCGGCAATATCACTCATGGCTCAGCACCCTCAACTTCAAGATTTAATGTTTTCACATGAGCAAGCAGCAATGAGCGCTTATCTTCAGGCAATAACTTTAATGCCTGTTCCAAAGCAGCTTTTGCATCATCAGGCTTTTGCATAACCATATAGGAACTAATCAGACGTTGCCAGCCTTCAAGGTCATCAGGCTGCGCTTGCAACTTTGCCTGAAGTCCGGCAACCATACCTTCAATCATTTCTTTACGCTGATCATTGCTCATCGATGAAGCAGCTTCGACATCCGCAGCACTAGGTCCCTTTGCAGAAGATGTTGCAGTTACGGGTGCTTGTGCTTGTCCAGGAACCGTTTCACCGTCGATATGACGAATTGCATCCTCAATTTGTGACCGCCACGGCGCATCAGCGCTTGAACGTTCCAAGAACGCTTTCAAAAAAGCCTTTGCTTCTTCATTTTTTCCATCCTGCAGCAAAGTACGGGCAAGGAAAAACTGCGGGCGATAATCATCCGGATTTTGTATCGCTGCTTTTTCAAACAAAGCATGCGCTTCAGCGGTCACCAAACCACCCGATTTCAAAACCAGTGATTCAGCCAGGCCCAAATTGAGGGCAAAGTCCTCGCCATTCAAACGGATCGAGTTACGATAAGCATTGATCGCATCATCAACGCGACCAAGACGCAAATAAATCGGAGCTAGTACATTCCAGCCGCGCCCGTCTTGCGGATTTTCTACCAAATGAGCTTCTGCCTGTGAGACAAGCTCTTCGACCGGCGCACGTTCGGGATTGACTGCAATCCGCTTTGATAACGGTTGGGATGGCAGATCCGGAGAACCTACCGATGAATAAATCCCCCAAGACAATAAAGGCACCAATAAAACGGCAACAAAAGCCAGTATTTTATGCGTCTTGAGATTATCACTGATTGAACGATTAAGAGAAGCATCCTTCTCAGCCTTTAATAGGCGGCGAGCAATTTCCAGCCGCGCCTGTTCAGCACTTTGCGTATCAATCATACCACGGGAAACATCTGCCTCGATTTCGGACATCTGATCCCGATAAACTTCAAGATCATTTTGTCCGCCAGTTTGAGACGTGCGAATGTTACGCGACAAAGGCAGTAAAACAACCAATGTCGCAATAACTGTTAAACATGCAGAAAAAAGCCAAAATTCCATAGCGCAGACTTATGCTGAACCAATATAAAATCCAACCTTAACTGTGCGATTTTAAGTGAATAGGTCAATTCGCCGCAAATTAAGAGATTTAACTATTAAAATCAGGTCAGCGGCGTCCAACTACCATTCGGATTGCGGCAAGCCGTACCACGCACTGTTTGCGGAACACCATCCATATTAAAGCTATGCGTATATTGACGGCAGTTTTGCGAGCCAACCTGATACGCTTGGGCTGCAACCACTTCACCGGATGCCGAAGCAAATGAAGCTTTCCATTGCACGGCTTTTCCGGCAGCAGAATATTCCAGCGCCCGATATTCTGCTTCCAGCGCTTTACGACGATCCTCACCAGCAAGTTTCAAAGCATTCGAACCGAGCAAACCATTACCCAGCTCACTTAGCACACCAGCATCTTTTTTATTGAATCCTACATCAGACGATCGCAAATCAGGCACCGCTCTGCCATCTGTTCCGCAAGCGCTCAAAATAACGGCCGCACCAATGAGTATATATGTGGAAAAGAACTTTCCTGAAAAAGGCACCGAGAACGGCATATTAACTTTCATAGACACCGACTTTCACCCAATCACTTAGAAACTGCACACAAATTACAGGCTCTCTAAAGCAAAGCACGATAATGGTCCCTATATAGCAGAAATTGCGCCTTAATCTTGTTAAAGATTAGTTAATATTCACTTTTTAACGAGCGGAAGCGTAATTTGAGCATTAAGTCCGCCGAGCTGTGACGATTTCAACACAAATTTCCCGCCATATTCTTTCACTGTGTCCTGAACGATCGCAAGTCCCAGTCCTGTTCCGGGCTTCGTTTCATCAATACGGCGGCCGCGTTGCATGGCTTCCGCCATTTTATCATCGGCCAATCCAATGCCATCATCTTCGATTGTAATGGTAAATTCGACATTGTCTGCGCTTGCCAAACTCATGAGGATTTGTGACCGTCCCCATTTTCCGGCATTTTCCATAAGATTGCCGACAACTTCTTCCAGATCTTCTTTTTCACCGGCAAAGATAGCATCCGCAAAACTATTAACAAAACAAACTTCAAGCTGCGGATTAAGTTTTTGAGTTACCCGTGCTATCCGCTCCAAAACGGGTGTCACCGGCGTTCTGAATACGACACTATCGCGCTGCGCCGCAATGCGGGCACGTTGCAAATAATGCTGAATTTGCATCTGCATCGCTTCACACTGCTCGCTTACTAGACGCCCCTGTTCACCGCCGATAGTACGTGCTTCATTCAGTAAAACAGTTAAAGGGGTTTTAAGCGAATGTGCCAGATTGCCGACTTGTGTTCGTGAGCGCTCCATAATGCGCAAGTTATTTTCAATCAATGCGTTTGTTTCTTGTGCGAGCGGTGCAATTTCAATCGGCAGATCAGAAGTCAAACGTGGCGCTCGCCCCTCACGAATATCGGCCAGTGAACGACGTACCCTATCTAAGGGACGCAGGCCAAATAAAATGACCGCAGCATTGATTAAAATACTACCAATACCGAAAATGCCTAAATAGCCATATAATCGGGCATTAAAATCTCGATATTCTTCTTTAACCTCACTTAAATTGCCCATCACTCTGAAACGGGCAATTCTGTTTTCGCCATCAAGAACGACTTCCGTCTCGGCGACAAAAACCTCTTCACCATTAGGGCCAAGTGCGGGATAAGTGCGCTTAAAAGAACTATCAAAAGGGTAGTTAGCCAGACTTTCCTGTCTGATCTTTCGACTACCCAATGATAAAGAATGCAATGTCCCGTGCAGATTGGCAGAGACCGAATCCACCTCCCAATACCAACCAGACGAAGGGCTAGAATAACGGATTTCGCCGAGTTCCGGATGGCCTTGCAAATCGCCATTATCCGAAACACTAACCGAGCCTACCAAATTATAAAGATGTGCCCATAACAGACGTTCAAAATTACGCTCTGCGGCCTGTTTGTAAATCGAGCCAATTAAAGTGGCAACCACCACCAGCGCCACGATTACCCAAAGCGTTGATAATGTGACCACACGTAATGCAAGGGAATGAAGAGCCGGTTTGAAGCGTGCAATGTTCAGTTGCTGATACCTTCCGGATTAGCGACCGAATTCATACGATACCCCATACCACGCACGGTCTCGATGAGGTCGATGCCCATTTTTTTGCGCAAACGTCCGACGAAAACTTCAATCGTATTCGAATCTCGATCAAAATCCTGATCGTATAAATGCTCAACCAGTTCAGTACGCGAAATAACCTTGTCCATATGGTGCATAAGATAAGACAACAACCGAAACTCATGCGAGGTGAGTTTCAGAGCTGTACCATCAACGGTGACTTTTGATGTTTTCGTATCGAGCAATAATGGCCCGCAGGAAAGTTCAGATGAAGCATGACCGGCCGCACGACGGATAAGCGCGCGCAACCGTGCAAGAACCTCTTCAACGTGAAACGGCTTGGCCACATAATCATCAGCACCAGCGTCGATACCGGCCACTTTATCCGACCAGCGATCACGTGCCGTCAGCATCAAAACCGGCATTGTCCGGCCATCACGACGCCAGCGCTCAACCACGCTGATGCCATCCATCTGCGGCAGACCGATATCGAGGATGACAGCATCATAAGGCTCAGTATCGCCTAAAAAATGGCCTTCTTCACCGTCATAAGCACTATCAACCACGTAACCGGCCTCACCCATTGCTTCCGAGAGCTGACGATTCAGGTCTTTATCATCTTCAACGATCAATATGCGCAATGCCGCCTCCGATAAGCACTTATAAAGTTTAAGTGTCTGCTTATTCCGCAGGCACCGCAACTTCTACACGGCGCGGACGTTCGCCGTCACGGCCAGGAACCAGCACTACAATAACGCAGACATTTCTGCCCCCCTGCACCGCAGGAGTAGCTTTGGTTAAAGTTCCGCCTTGGGCGGCAGCAACGCGCTGACCAGCTGCAGCACAATCATCGGCAGCAGTCACCACAAAATTTGCCTTGTGCGGAACAATCATAGGAAGGCTGGCGGAGTTTGCCGGTGAGCCAACAGCCGCAGCAGCCATACCAAAAATAAGTGTAAATGCGGAGAGCTTTTTCATCATGATGCTTTTATAGTATGCCCTAGCTGAACATTACATGAATGACCCAGACAGGCTGAATCCCATTTAATTAATCATTAGCTATCATGTTTTGTAATTTTATGAAATGCGTGATGTTGCCTTCATCCGCCCAATAATAGCAAAAATTCCCGCACCGGCTGCTGCCAGTTGCATAAGTGCATCTACCAGTGTCGCCTGTTCAATCACACCAATTGGAATTCCAAGCAGATTTTCAGCCCACTAAAGCAAAGCCACCATCGAAGTCCAGATGGTGCGCGACAAATACCAAGGTTTATTCGCTGTCATGTCTGACCTCATTTTCTTTGGTTTATAGGGTTAAATGAAGCGTGGAGAGATCACCGGGGCCAGATTGTGCGCTGATCATGGCCACCTTGAACTGTAAATCGACCGACTCAGATCCAAAGAGCTCTTCTCGTTGTACGGAAGCTAAATTCCAACTTTGTTCATCAACCTCTTCTCCCCAAATTTTCACTCCGTCTTTCCATAATTCAACTTGATAGCGCTCACGCTCTTCGCCAATCACGATTTCGTCAGCAAGCCAACTATCCGCATCAATTCGCCCACGACGAATCCATGAGAATTGCGTATCGCCGCCCTGTTTTTTTGCGCGCAAATGAACAGGGCTTAACGATCGCAAAGCACGCATCCCACCCGTCGCTGTCATCGTCTCAAAATAATCTGATGTGAAAGGTCTGCCAGCTGTTCCCAACCGCCAGTTTAATTGCAAGCCAATTTCTGCTGCATCCAAACCAACCGGAACAACTGATGAATCAAGCAAGACAAACGGAGCTTCCGCCTGTTTTTCCATGAGGCTTTGCGCTTCTGTTCCAAGCTGACCGCGTAAGAAATCAGACAGGCGCCAATAACCACTCGCCATTTCTTCAGCCTGTAAAAACTGCAACACTTCCCATTCACCATCAGGCGCTTGGATGATTGCGGTATTTGCGCCATTATAAAGCTGTTGCATTGTGCAGGAGTGCAATTCAGCCGAATAAAGCACGACATCCAGATAATGCCCGCTGATAATTCGCCCGCTCGCTTGGCCAGGTGCAAATGGCTGCAAAAGCTCGCCTATCACTGCACGGGATGTAACAAGTGTTCGCTCGACAAAACCATCTTCCTGCGGAGAAACATAAGCTGCAACACCGCGCCACGGTTTGGCATGACATGCCACCCGCAATTGCTGATGTGCTGTCTGCGCACCCGGCCATAAAGGCAGATCAATCAGATACACAACCGGTTTTACATCCAAAACCGGTGCGGGATCAGGTTTGAAAGGAACGTCTCCATGATCAGACGTATCAATGCGTGGTGCTAGCGCCACAGCCTGCACTTGCCGCACCTCTCCATCTTCTAAAAATGTGATGACATAGTCACGATTGCCGTTGACTACCGGAATTTTTACGCGGTCTCCGACATGAAACTGCGCGCGCGCCCAAGGTACTGCAAATGAAACCGAGCGCCTTTGTGCCCAGCGCCTTAACAGCCATTGCTCCACCAGCCCATCCGCAGCCCCTCGCTCCAAAGAACCGGAAAGACTTGTCGACTCGTCACCTTCGCCTTTATTCTGATAGGTTTTAGCTCCGGCTGACTGATATTCACGCATCGGGTCTTGATAAAACAGTGTCGCATTACGCGGCAGATCATTTTTATCTTCCATAGTGATCGTGAGAGCATCCGCCTCATCCGGCACTACAATATCATCAATTATGCGAACAGCCTCTTGTCGACGATCCAGACTTTTAAAAATGAATTTGCCATCTTTTTCAAAAGCATGAATGCCAAAAATATCGAGCAGCGGCTCTAAAACTGAACGTGCAGTTGTCGGGTCGGGAATGACAAATCCATTCACAAAGCCATCAGCCTGACTGCTGTCAACCTCCGGCAAACCATAATCTTTGATAATTTGTGCAATCAGTTCATCCAAAGACACCTGACTTAACCGACCATTCAGCCAATGTCCACGCGCCCAATTTGCGGCATCACCCCAATAATGATTATAAAGCGGAAACTCCGGAAATGGGCGGGTATCCCATGCCCAGAGATAAATCCGCTCATCATCCAACATTTTACCGCCATAGATCGGCGAAACCGGATTATGTGCCCCAGCCTCAGGCCAATATGCTATATGCGCGCGTAAAAATCTGTCCATCGCCAAATCAGAACGTGCAGCATTGGAAAAATAAGGCACGGCATTTTCCGATGATTTTCTATCTGGAAAAACATTAGGCTGGTTCGGCCCTTTATCCACTGCCGGACAGCCAAGCTCGGTCAACCAAAATGGCTTCGACATTGGTAGCCAAGGTGTTGGTGTTGTTTTTTCTGCGCCATCTACACGGTTATAATGGGGGTTTGCCCACCAAGAATTCAAATCTTTATACCGGAAAACCCAAGGCTTTCCCGCCCGACCATCCGTGATTGGCGTGCGGATACGTTTTTCATGATCTTCAGGATTGGCATAATACCAATGATAGCCCTCACCTGCAGCAATCTGGCTTTTCAGGCACTCAAGATCATAGGGTGCGGTAAAACCATCCGGATTATCAGTATGCCAATCCTGATCACGCCAGTCACTGAGCGGCATATAATTATCGATGCCAATCGCATTGATTGCACTATGTGCCCAAAGCGGATCCAGATGAAAGTACACATCGCCTGAACCATCTTGTGTCTGATAGCCAAAATATTCTGACCAATCCGCCGCATAAGTAATTTTACAACTGTTTTCAAGCTTGTTGCGCATGGCTTGCGCCAAATCACACAAAGCATCGACAAACGGGAATGCTTCCCTTGATGAGCGCACATGGGTTAATCCGATCAGCTCCGAGCCGACCAAAAACGCATCAACCCCTCCAGCCCTTAGCGCCAGATCCGCACAATGATTGAGAAAGCGGCGATAGCCCCATTCTCCTTCAACAAATTGGTTGATTTGATCGGCTGCAATGGCAGTTTTATCAACGCTCTCCGCCTGACCAATGGCCGGATGACAGGTAATGCGCCCGCGCCACGGATAGGCAGGCTGTTGATTGCCGCCATAAGGAGACGGCAATTGATTGTCTTCAGCAATATCCATCATGATGAACGGATAAAGTGTCACCGAAAGCCCACGCTTTTTCGCGTCCTTGATAGCTTCAATCACAGTGTCATCAGATGGCGTGCCACCATAGGCAGTTTCATTATGATACCTGCTGATATGATGCGCATTTTCGCGGGCAATATTATTCACCCGCCAATGCCGACTTGGTTTGCGCGCATTCAGTTCGGTCACACCCGGTTTAAGTTTACAATGATCTGCCCGCAGATCATCGCCAAACCACGGCACAATAATCGCCACATGCTTCAAATTAGGACATAAAGCCTGCAACTCATCCATTGAGGCCACCCAATCCGTGTTCCCACGCAAATTATTACGATTAATCAGCCGCTTTTGACCGGGTGTTGATTCATCCGTGATCAAAAATGGCGACAACCCAAATTCTGTAGCCCCTGGCAGCAGTGTCACGGCCTGAACAGATTTTGCCAACTTGCCGACTGTGCGGATCACTTCAAATTGTAGCTGCGGAATACGATGGCCATATTCATCTACCGGAAAGCGTTCGATCACTATATAGGCCGTGCCGCGATAAGCAGGCGCATTGCCTTCTCCTTGCTTTGCCTCTATCAGCGGATCGGGTTGCTGATCGGATGTACCTTTATAGATACGCATTTCGATATTAGTCAGGTCAATCTCTTTACCATCTGCCCAGACACGACGAATTCCGGCAATCTCTCCTTCAGCCACAGCAAAAGCAGCATTGACAAAATAGCTATAAGTGGTGACCTTAGGGCCACCTTTGCCACCCTGACGCTCAGTGGTTTTGTCTTCTTCAAAACGTGTCGCCCAAATCAGTGTGCCAGATACACGCGCAGTGCCATAAATATAGGGTAATGCTGCACCTTCTTCGGCGGTCAGCGGCTTGGCATTTGAAAGGCGCGGGCCTTCAATTCGGCGCGTCGAATTAATGATGGCGCTATCCACCATATAGCCGCCCATAGCCCCGAGAGCCGTGCCGATAGCCGTGCCGACCGGCCCGAATACTGAGCCGATCGCCCCGCCGACAGCCTGCAAGACGACAGTCGTCATAGATTTCTCCCTTGTATCGATTGGCCGGCTGGCTCCGGAAATTCAAAGATGCCTGCAATACGCTTGAACCATTGCGGCACGAGCGCTGAGGTTAAAACCCGATGGCCGTGATAGGCATGGATGAAACGCCCCTCATGCCCCATAATAGCAATATGTTTTGCCGCCATTGTCGGTTGCCAACGAAATATCAGCACTTGTGCGGGCAAAATATCCTTGATACCCATCGGCACGGGTCGACTTACCATATGTTTTTCTGCCGCATCCAATAGCGGTTCTTTATCGGATAGTTCCGCCCAATCAGGCGCGTAAGTTGCAGGTTTTTCCGGCTCATGGCCATAGACCTCACGCCACACACCTCGAATGAGACCCAAGCAATCACAGCCAACTTGTTTGCGCGCCGCACCATGACGATAAGGCGTGCCAAGCCATTGATAAGCTTCTTTCAAAACCGCTTGCGGTATGGTTGAATTCAAGGTCATGGCACCAATGCCCCGCCGTCAAAATTCATGTCTTTATTGATGTAACTATAAGCGGCATCGTTGCCCGGAAGATGCGGAAAACCTCTGAAATTGGCGCTGTTGGCAAATTTGGCTTTGCAAGTGGCAAAGGATTTGTCACACCCAGCCAATATCTCGAACTCATCACCTGCTTGAACTGCAAAAACCGGCTCATCACGCAAACGTATCAGTTGTGAGCGATGTAATGTCACCTTGGATTTTGCGCCCTTGTTGCGCCCGCCAACCCAAGTAAAAACTCCATGCATAAACCAATCTGTTGCATGACTTTCCAAGCCGGACATTTCCATGTCCGCCCCATTTACCGCAGCGACCACACCTCGCGCATGATTGCGCGGGTCATTGCGGATAATGCCGCAACGTTGATCGCCCAATTCCGCATCGCATTGGCGTAAAATCCGGCGTCCGTGAATTTTATCATAAACTGCGGCTGCGCCTTTAATTTCGGCAACAAACTTCTCGCCGCTGCGGGTTATTTTGCCGATTGTCCAACTTTGCAAAAACAAATGCTCGTCAGGCGCGCTCCAATTGACGAGATAAGTTTCCACCAAAGCATCATCATAAAACCCGTTTTCGATGTCCTCTTCACGGATACGATCACTGACCAGTGCGCCTTCAATTTCACTGCCGCTGACAGAAAGACCAAGCTTGGAATGCGCTTCGCTCGAATTCATGCCGCTTTGTGGTTCGCATCTAATACCTTTTATAACGAGCGGAAAATCATGATCCGTAAAGCCAAAGACCTGCTGGGTACTGCACCGTATTATCCAGACAAAACAATGGTTTGTTACAACACCTTGCAAATGTGATTCCAGTTGCGGCGAAATTGTTCTCATGCCTTCACCTCAATGATTGGAATGGACGGGATTTCACCAGCCTGAAATGACGAGATGCTCGCCTGCAAACGATCCGTGTTAAAACGAACGGCTACATCGAATAAAAAGCCAGCCGTGATTACGGCTCCTTCATCCGGCACTCTTTCCTCACTTAGCGTCACCATGCCAGTTAAAGCATCCGCCTGATAATCAGTGCCGTTTTGCAGCACGTCCCCATTCACCGCCAGCTTCACGCTGAGAGCCACCGGCTTGGTAATCATACGACTATAGGTGTCGTAAGTTTTGATGAGCTGAAAGCTGTTGGTTTCGCCATCGCCAATGCCGATCTGTTGATCAAGTGCCGTTGGCTCTTGTGCCCCATGATTAGAAAAATGATCAAACGGATCACGAAAGCGAAATGCAAATAATGAACCCCGTCGCGCTTCAAAAAAGCTCAACACTTGGCGCAAATCGGCGAGTGAGCGAATACCGGTTCCGGCATCAAAATGGCGACGCGATTGCGCCCATCGCGCATTACGTTTTTCATGCCCTGAATTAAGCTGCACGATTTCGTTTTTCCACTCAGGCCCCGCCACTGAACCAAAAGAAACACCAAGTGGAAACGCCACATCATGAAAGGAATTAATCTGCCCCATTTACAATCTCCTTGCACCACGACTAACGGCTCCGGCCAACATCGAGGCCAATTGCGCTTCGGATTTGCGAAATGATGCGGCGTCCGGCGAGGACATATTAAAAACAATGCTGACCGGCTTGGCGCCGCCACCGGTGGCAACTCCCAATCGTCCATCGGAACCGCGTGCCAATGGCAAAATAGCTTCTGCTCCCGCTTCACCGGTCAGGCCGATATTGCCGTTACCCATACCGAAATAAGTCGGGCTGGAAACAACGCCTCCTTTGGCAAAGGGTTTAATGCCGCCAATTCCGGCCATTACACCGGAAAATAAGGATGAAGCGACACCTTCCAACGGTTTCATGCCAATCGACAAAGCCATGCCCGCCATATCACCGGCGAGTTTGCGCAAGACATCATCCAACCCTTTGCCATCCACAACCGCACCTTTCAGCGCCGATGAAAGACTGTTGCCAAATGATGTCGAACGCTTTTGCAAATCATCAAGCGTCCGATTGAAAGCGGTTGTATCCGCTTCAATCGAGACGGTCATATTCTCATTCATGATGGTTCCTTAAAGGCTGATAGGTCGCTTAAAGATCAGGATATGCCTGCATCAGCTCGTTCAGCGTCTGCCTGTCCGGCACATTCACTTTCAACTGATATGCGCCGATCATGGCGTTCAGCTCCCGCAAACTCAACGCCCAAAAATCTTTTGGTGCGAGGCGAAATTGGCCTAAGCCGATCTGCATCACATCCGCCCAAGGGAAAGCGCTGTCCAGATCAGATTTTGATTCAAAATGCGTATTCAACATATTGATTTTTTGTCAGAAACTGCATTTTCTGCTGTGCCAAATGTTACCGTTAAAAGCTCGGCGACAATACGGGCAAAACCGGCAGCACCGCCATCAGCACGCATTTCTGCCACATCTTCCAAAGTCACATTATGCCCGCCACCGCGAAGGCCTGCACATAAAATACGGATCATGTCCTGTGCCGATAATTGCGCTGCAGAAAATCGGTTTAAGAGTTTAGGCAAATCATCTGCTGCAAAAGCCGATTCAAGTTCGGCCAATGCGCCGAGGGTTAAACATAATGTCCAAGGGCGGCCATCAAGGACAGCGCCCACCTCTCCGCGATGCTTATTGATCATCATGGCAATTCTCCAAAGCTGACAACACCTGCAGATTCAAGCGCCATTTCAAAGGTCACTTCGCCATCATGATTGCCGCCATATTCAAGTGCAACAATCTGGAAAAGCCCGCCCAATACACCAAAATCCGGCAAGATGATTTCCCAATTGCGGATTTCGCCTTGGAAGAAAACCTGACGCAGCAAGGCGTCGGAGACTGCATCTTTAAAAATACCGGAGCCACTCACAGACGCACGCTGTACACCGCTCGCGCCTAATAATTGCCGCCAGCGGCCGCTTGCATCCGCATCGGTCACATCAACGGTTTCGGCATTGAACGCGATACGTTTTGTGCGTAATCCTGCGCAGGTTTCAAAGCCCCCGCTTTCAAGGGCAATTTTTAAAAGAATGTCTTTACCTCTTTGTGCTGACATCAAATTCTCCGTGAAAAACATGAGCGAACGCAAAGATCCGGCAAACATCGTGGTTTACCGGTCTGCAAATTCGCTGCTTTATATAATGAGTATTGCTTAGACTGTTTGTGGCTCAGTCACTGCGCGGTAACGCATGATGCCCTGATAGGCATTACGACGGTCGCTGTTTTGGGCAGAAATTTCCTGTAAATTCAGATTGACCAATACATGGCCTATAAGCTCAAGCGTCCCGTGATCCAGTTTTTGCGCAATCAACTCAATCACTTCCAATACAAATTTACGTCCGCTGCTCTGCGCCCAGATATGCAAGGAAATCAAATGCTCTTGCCCCGGCTCACTATCGGTTGACCAATCATAAACAACACTGCTGCCAAGCGTGATATAAGGAAAACCAGTCGTCGGCGGCACATGGTCGAGAATACGATTTGTGCCCAGCTTGGCGCTCACATCCGCATCATTGCGAAGAAGATCATAAATTGCTTTTTGCAAACTAATAGATGCACTCAATCTTCCCGCTCCTCTTGGCTTATTGTTTTTTGTTCGCGCCAGTTCCGCTCTGCCAGCGCCAAAGATTTCAGACGCAATGCGGTCAAAAGCGCTTCAAAACGCAATTTCACCGCCAGTCTCATGTAGTTTCCTCACGTACGAAACAAATCTGATAACGCCGCGTTTCATCGGCATCCTGAATGGCATCAATCTGGAAAATACGGCTGCCTCTACGCAGTCGCATCCCCGCTTTGATCATTTCATCAAAACGGATGGTAATGCGATGGGTTGTTTCCGGGTGCCAGCGCTGCGCCAAAAAACGTGATGACGACGTAATTGCACGAATTTGTCCCCAGATGAGTGCAATTTCCTGCCAGCTTTCCGTATAACCGCCGATGCCGTCTGCTTGGGGTTTAAGCTCTTCCAGCTTTAATTCTGTGCGTAGTCTCCCCGCACTCATAAACAGCGTATTCATACCGATACCCGCTTCCAGATATCGACAAGGCGCTCAAAGTGACTTGGAAATGAAATTGGCTGAGACTGCTCGTCAAAGGCTCCGCGAAATTCATATAAATGCGCCACCAGAACCAAAATGGCCTGTTTCAGCACATCAGGCACTGCTGTAGCTTCAGCACCAAAACCAACAGTCAGATCAATTTCCAGACCACTCAATGAAGACATATCGGCGCGCGCCTGCAGATAAAGCCGTTGCGGACGGCCTGCCTGTTGCAGCTTCCAGTCATCCGCATCAAATCTCACCGGAGTACCATCAGGTAAATATGCTGTTATCGCATCGACTGATGTGACCGGATAACGATAAAGCGCCAGACGATTGGAACGTGGCCAACGATCAACATGCAAGCGCCAGCTTTGTGTAATAAGCGCTAGTCCAGCGCGCGCTTCCACTGTTTCACGGGCAGTTTTAATCAAAGATTGCAGCAGCTTGTTTTCGCTGTCGGTTGTGATGCGAAGATAAGCGCGCGCTTCATCGATCGTCACCGGCTCGATGGCCGGAGGCGTTACAGAATGCATTGTCATAAGATTTTCCCTCTGTGAGAAACCTACATAAAATCAATATTTTATGGAAAATCGCTGAAATACAGATTCATCGATTTATTATAAATAATCTACCTGCCAAAACCGGCAGGTAATTTTCACGACTCTGGCCAAAAACCGGCAGGTATTTTTCACCTCCTTGGCCAAAAACCAGCAGGTATTTTTCACGACTCTGGCCAAAAACCATCAGGTATTTTGGACCGCATAATTCGGTTCAAAAAACGATCAGTCCGAGAATTTAAGCAGTTTGATAGCGTCAAAGTCCTGCACACCGCCACCCACATGTTTGGTGGTGTAGAACAACACATATGGTTTGGCAGAATAAGGATCACGCAATACGCGGATGCCGGCACGGTCAACCACCAGATAGCCACGAGAGAAATCCCCAAAAGCAATTGGTGTTTTGTCTTCATCAATGTCCGGCATATCTTCTGCTTCAACCAGACCAAAGCCCATAAAGCTTGCCTTGTCCCCAATGGTTGCAGGCGGCTGCCAGAGATATTGGCCGTCATTGTCTTTAAGTTTTCGCAAAGCACTTTGCGTTTTGCGGTTCATGACAAAATTGGCGTTCTGACGATAACCCGCTTTAAGCGAATAAATCAGCTCGATCAGCACATCGGAAGGATCGGTCGCTGGTAATGCACCAGCCGCACCGGTTGCAACTGTGCCAAGTTTACCCCATGCCCAGTTTGTCTCATCAACAGTGTCATAACTCAAGAAACCTTTCGGCTTGTTGACACCATCACCATTGATGAAAGCGGCACTTTCCTGCTCGGCAAAAGCTGCTTCCACTTCGGCAGAAATCCACTGTTCAATATCCACCGCCGCATCATCGAGCAGCGAAGATGTGGCTGCAGGCATGGCGTAAATTTCCATGGTCGGAAACTGCATTTCTGCCAATTGTGTCGAATTGGTCTGCGGACGCGCTGCAGTTTCAGAAACCCATCCGGTGGCCGGACCACTGATCGAAAACGGCTTTTTGAGCACAGCGCCCGAAACCTGACGCACTGTCGCCAATAATCGGATCGGCGACAAAACACTCAAACGACGACCGATCTCGGTTTCCAGTTCTGCCGGCACCAGATAGCCGCCATCAGGCCCCGAACCATAAGAATGGGCTTTCAGTTCAATGGCACGCAGGTTTTGTTCATCACCTTTACGCACATAATTTTGAAACGCATTTTTATGCTCGACATTCATGGCAGGCATATGGCCACCAAGTGTCGGGCGCGCCTGTTTCAGCACCATGTGATCCATAGCCTGTTTCTGCTCGTCCAGAGCGCGGTTAATTCTGTCGACTTTCTCGGTGATCAGCACATCGGTGCCGACATGTTTTTCTACACTTTTAAGGCGCTCGTCATTGGCTTCTTTAAAGACAGAGAATGCGCCCATAAATTCATCAAATGCAGCGCTGATATCAGCATTGTGGTTAACAGATTTGGTTTCAAGCGCGGAAGTTTCAATATGATCCATGTTTTATCCTTTTATCGAAAATAATGTGCGGCCTGACGCAAGCGTTCGGCCATGGATTGACTGTTGCTAGAAAAGGCATCCCGCGGCTCTTCCGGTCGAAATTTTTGCGCTAATGTTGCAAAGCCTTTTGCAATCACCGTGCGCGCTTCTTGTCGGCTGAGCCCCGCATCCCGCGTGAGCCAGCGTTCAAATTCTCTGATGGTAGGAAGCATGCCGGATTTGACCTGCCCAATGCGTGCGAGCGGCTGCATCGGAAAGGTCACGACAGAAATTTCCCATAAATCGGCTTCGGTAATATGGCGCACACCGCTACGCGCATCTTTGCGCGCCTTCACAGTGCGAAAGCCCACCGACAGGCCATCAATTGCTTTACTGCGCAGCAGTTCCAGTGTTTCACGCGCCTGTGCCACACCTTTGGCAAGCCGCCCCTCGACATAAAGCCCTTGGGCGTCTTCACGAATTGTCGTCCAGATGCCAATCGGCTCGGTCGCTTCATGCTGCCACAACATGCGAATGCCGGTAGCGTGCCGACGCTCCAGCGAGCGCGTAAAAGCACCGGCATCCATCACATCATTACCCAGATCCACCACGCCAAAAAGGCTGGCATAACCGGAAAAACTACCATCCAGTTCTACATTATCCAGCTCAAGCGCCATGCGCTTGGTTTCCAGCAGTGAAGTTCTATCCTTCATGCTTCTCCGCCTCTTTTGATTGTTTTTTATTAATAACCTCAACCGCAGGGAGATTAAGCTTCAACCGCTCGACAAAGCGGTTAAAAACCCCAAGCGCCGACCATGCCGCAAGGCTTGCAACAGCCGATCCCATCAACATCAGCTCCGCCCGCCCCAAGCTGTCGATGAGTTCAAATTTTTCAGCAATCTTAATGCCGGCAGCACTGCCAAAAACCATGCCGCAAATGAGGCCAACTGCAAATCGCATCGCCGCCTCGCGCCGCCCCTGCGGCAACATATAACCAAGTGAAACAGCCGATCCCGCCACAGCACCGGCAATGCGTGCAATCCAGACAAGCGCTGTTTCAGACGTCCATACCGGATTATCAAGCGTATTCATTGCTCTCTCCGTTATTCAGATAAGTTCTGTTCAATAGCCAACCGCCTCGCGCTTTTCGTCGGCGTTCAAGAAATCCGCATCACTGATGCGACGCCACAAAGCTTCTCGCTCAGCTGACAAGCCATCAACGCGGTCAAGATCAGGTTCGAAACGTAAATCACCGTTATAAAGAGGCTTCAGCCAACCACTCATGGCATTGGCGGTTCGGTTAATCAGCGGCAGCACTGTCAGCCGGTAAAAAGCGCGATTGGCCTCGGCATAATTGGCGTAAGTATTATCACCCGGAATACCAAGCAGCATCGGCGGCACACCAAAAGCCAAAGCAATTTCACGGCTGGCAGCGTTTTTAGCCTCAATGAAATCCATGTCTTTCGGCGTCAGCCCCATGGCTTTCCAATCAAGGCCACCCTCCAAGAGCAATGGCCGCCCTGCACCATTGGCGCCCGTATAGCCATCTTCCAACTCGTCTTTCAGACGCTGAAATTGTTCTTCAGTAAGATTACCGCCATCTTTAGGTGCATAGACAAGCGCACCGGAAGGACGCGCTGAATTATCCAGCAACGCCTTGTTCCACGCGCCTGCAGCATTATGAATATCAAGCGCCATGAGTGCGGCTTCCAGCGGCGGGAAACCATAATGATCATCCAGCGGATGAAATAATTTCAGATGCAAACCACTGCTTTGCTGATTGTACCCCAGCGGAATGATGCGTTTTATATTACCTGCCCGATAAAGCATTGCAGACGGCCAGCCATTCCCGTCACATTCCACACTCACCCGCTCAGGCCGCAATAAATGCAATTCATGTGTGCCATTGGGTGCGGTTATCCGCTCCATATACGCATTGCCGGACAATAATAAGTGGCCATAAAGACGCTCGAAAAAGCTGGCACCATCCTGCCCTTGCTGCGGATGTTTCATCAGTTGCAAAAGCGGATGGACCTCATGCTCGGTCACATCTTCATAGAGCAGCCAAGGCACCGAGGCTGCCGCTTCTGCAATCATCCGCACGCAGCGATGTACCACGGGATTACGCATAAAGCCTTCCCGCGCCAGCGAGGTATAATCTCTTGCAACCCAGGAAGCCGATTGCGCCATATGCAAAGTGACAAAACCGGTTGAATGTTTCATTTCCGCTGGACGCGCAGCCGCAGCAGATGGAAGCGTAGCACTTTTGCGCCACGGCCATGATAATGCCATTGGAAGGCCCTCATATTTAATCGAGAATTATGTATTCAGCCGCCGGATACGTGGCTTATATTCGCTGCCCAGCATCAATTCGCTAAGCGCCCACACCATGGCATCAAGCCGGTCAGGCGAGCGCCCCGATGACAAACCATCAGGGGCAAAATCACACATTTCATCTTCCAGCGCCGGAAAGCGTGCTGCATGACGAACACGTCCCTGCTCATAAAGTGCTGCAACCGGTTCAGCGCGCAGATATTTGCCTCGTTTTGCCCTGACTGATCGCACCGGCACGGATGTATCTTGTGCACCAATCACGGCATTGACCATCTCGCCGCCCTGATTGACCTCTGCGATAATCGCATCCGCCTCGAACTGATGATAGAGTGTCACGGCGCGTTGCGCCCATTGATGCGGTTTGACTTGGTTCATACTGGCGTCCAGCAACACATGCCCGACACCATTTTCGTCAATGCCAGCAACTATAATGCCACAGGCATCGGAGTTTTTGCCGGAACTGGCAGGCGGATCCACCGCCACGACAATGCGTGTAAGTTCCGGTGTAACCGCACAAATCACATGCTCGATCATATCACGCGACCACAATGCATCGGCGCGCTCTTCAATCATCTCGCCGTCCAGTTCCTGACGCCCAAGACGCGTATTGCCATAGCGCTCTTCGATGGAGCTTATAAAAGCACTAGCCAGATGCGCCGCATTCTCACTGGTTTTCATCCGCGTGACGGGGATGTTTTTATCATCAAGCAGATGCCGCAACAGCGGAACAGCCCGCGGCGTGGTGGTGATGATCTGGCGCGGATTGTCGCCAAGCCGAAGACCAAACTGCAACATGTCCCATGTTTCTTGAGCATGTTTCCATTTGGCCAATTCATCACACCAGGCCGCATCAAATTGAGGCCCGCGCAGACTGTCCGGATCTTCTGATGAATATAATGAGGCAATTGCCCCATTTTGCCAAACCAGCCGACGCCTTGTCGCTTCATAGCGCGGACGCTCCTGCCGCGAGACAGACAAAATGCCCGAAGGCCCGTCAATCATCACCTCGCGAATATCGCCAAGCGTTTCGCCAACCAATGCAATATGCCCGCTGGCTCTTTTCGTAAATGGTGCTAACCCAAGCGCCATGCCGGACACCCATTCAGCACCTGCACGTGTTTTTCCCGAACCGCGCCCGCCCAAAATCAGCCAGCTACGCCAATTACCAAGAGGTGGTAATTGTGCATCACGCGCCTGAAACAACCACTCCCTGCTCAATGCTATTTTCTGCTGCACACTCAGTCCGGCGACGCAGGATTTCAGCCGCCCTTTCTCCCGCAAGTTCGTTTATTCTCCTGTCAATTTTTTCCAAAGCCGCGCCAATACCGGTCAAATCATCATGGGTATTAACGCCAGTTTCAGGCTCGGCGCTACCTTCCCGCATCAGCTCCACGACTGTTTTCACCGTGCGCGCCAAGGCAGTCAGCGCATCGGCAGAAGATTTATCCGGCAGACCACTATCATTGGCAAGGCGTGCAAGCTCCGTTTGCAACTTCACCATGATACCCGCCGCTTCACCATAAAGACCAAACGGATTTTCAATATGCGCACTCACCAAACCAAGCTTCAAAAGGCGCTTGCGATAAGTGCTTTCTGCTATGCCTAAAACACTCGCCATTTCCATTGCTGCAATATTATAACGCTGCTGCATACGCGCAGCCGCTCGTAATTTTGCGATAGCTTTATTTTCA
Source organism: Paenochrobactrum pullorum (assembly GCF_041929845.1). NCBI lineage: Bacteria > Pseudomonadati > Pseudomonadota > Alphaproteobacteria > Hyphomicrobiales > Brucellaceae > Paenochrobactrum > Paenochrobactrum pullorum. The sequence continues at coordinate 1,037,607 of NZ_JBHEEH010000001.1, read as the reverse complement.
GAGCTTTCTCTCACTGAAAAATCTCCGTTTTACATCTAAAGAAAAAGCCTTATCAGCCCCGCCAATAATGCTCATTCTGTTATCAAAATTTATGGATTATCTTTCCGGCCTAACAGCATAGCATAAATTGCTATATCCGCTCTGCTTCAACACTGTGTTTAGACGCAATTACCGGACTATAACTAATACCTACCTTAGAACCGTGACACGGTCAAGGATTATTTTCCTAACACGGATTATTTTCTCAAATCCATGATAAGTTTCTGGTTACCTTAATCGACAATTCAATTTTAAACACACACGCTTTCAAAAAATCTTTGTTATACTCTCCTTTATATAAACTATAAAAGCCAGAAACGCATTGATTTAGTAATAAAAGCACTGTTATGCAGAATATGAACGAGCCGGAAAATAGCATCTCAAAACCGCGCCGAAAATTTCGTGTATCGCGGTTAATCGGATTCGATGCGTGGCTTGATAGCAGCTTTTATAATTTAAGATTCTTTTTCAGCGAATTTTGGGAAAATATTACTATTTTCTTCCGCCGTTTTCGCGTGCGTGGTTTTCGCCGTTTCTTGATTGAAATCTTAAGCGAATGCGCCACTTGGGGCACCGTTGGCGCTGTATTGATGCTGGCGCTTGCCCTGCCCGCCTTTGAAGAAACCAAAAAAGACTGGCGCGCACAGGATAATTACGCTGTTACTTTCCTTGACCGCAACGGTAATGAAATCGGCCAGCGTGGAATTTTACATCGTGAAGCTGTGCCGATTGATGAATTACCAGACCATGTGATGAAAGCCGTTCTTGGCACCGAAGACCGTCGTTTCTTCGAGCATTTCGGCATTGACCTATGGGGATTGTCACGCGCTTTCAGTCAAAACATGCAGGCAAACGGCGTTGTGCAAGGTGGCTCCACAATCACCCAGCAATTGGCCAAAAATTTGTTTTTGACCAATGAACGCACCATTGAGCGCAAAATCAAAGAAGCATTTCTGGCGCTTTGGCTCGAAGCCAATTTGAACAAGAAAGAAATTTTGCAGCTTTATCTTGATCGCGCTTATATGGGCGGCGGCACATTCGGTATTGCGGCGGCATCAGAATTTTACTTCGGAAAAAATATCAAAGACGTCAATCTTGCCGAAGCGGCTATGCTTGCAGGGCTTTTTAAAGCACCAGCCAAGTTTGCTCCTCATGTCAATTTGCCAGCCGCACGCGCGCGCGCCAGTGTTGTGCTATCCAATATGATTGATAGCGGCATGATGAGCGAAGGCCAGATTATGGCCGCCAAGCGTAATCCGGCGAGTGTCATTGACCGCGCCAAAAGCGACAGTCCTGATTATTTCCTCGACTGGGCTTTTGACGAGGTCAAGCGCGTCACACAAAATTTGCCGCAGCATTCATTGATTGTGCGCACCACACTTGATCGTGGCATTCAAAAGGCTGCCGAAGAAGCAATCGAGTTTCATTTACGAACATTTGGCACTGATTATAAAGTAACCGAAGCTGCAACCGTCGTGCTTGACCATGATGGCGGCGTGCGTGCCATAGTTGGCGGCAGGGACTATGGTGAAAGCCAATTTAATCGCGCCACTTCCGCCTCGCGTCAGACCGGCTCATCCTTCAAGCCTTATGTCTATGCGGCGGCGATGGAAAAAGGCATGACACCGGAAACCATTGTTTCCGATGCGCCCATTGCCTGGGGCAATTGGGCACCACGCAATTATGGCCGAAGCTTTTCCGGTCGTGTCAGTCTCACCACCGCACTGGTTAAATCGCTCAACAGTGTGCCGGTTCGCATTGCCAAAGACCATTTGACTACCGCCCCGATCGTGGCGCTTGTCAAAGCCATTGGTGTGCAATCACCTGTTTCATCACATAAAACCATGGTTCTTGGCACATCTGGCATGACGGTTATGGAACAAGCCATGGGATTTAATGTTTTTGCCAATGGCGGCATGGCAGGCACCAAGCACGGTTTCACGCAAATCACCACAAGCGACGGTCGCATCATTTGGGATTTGAAGCGTGACGGTGAAAAACCACATCGGGTACTTTCTGAGAAAGCAGCGATTGATATGAACTCCATGCTGGTGCAAGTACCGGAATGGGGAACGGCGCGTCGCGCCAGTCTGCCCATGACCAGGGTTGCTGGAAAAACCGGCACCACCCAAAGCTATCGCGATGCTTGGTTTGTTGGCTATACGGGCAATTTCACGGCTGCTGTTTGGTTCGGCAATGATAATTTCAGCCCAATGAATAATCTGACAGGCGGTATTCTTCCGGCCATGACATGGCAACGGATGATGAATTATGCGCATCAAAATGTGGAACTCAAACCAATTTTCGGTATTAAAAATCCGTTTCCCGAGAAGCCTAAAAATGCACCGGACACACAAATTGCTACGCATGATGACAGCGATATCCAACGCCCGACATTGCTGACCCCGCACATGACCAAATTCTTGCAAAAACTGCATAATGATTTTGTCAATGCACCAGCATTGCCTGATACCAGTGGGCCTAAAAATTTAAGCCTTTTATAAAGGGATCACCTGATGAGGCTTATTTTACGTAATCTTTCTTCTATCCTGTTTGCACTCGCTATAGCGCTTGGCGGCGGGATATGGTCAGCACGCTGGGCATTGGATCATTTTGGTGGTTTCAGCGAGCTTGCTACCGGTGAATGGATTTCTTATCCGCTCGCCGGAAGCCCTCATGCTGATCCTTATGCAAAAGCGCGCTCCGCACGCTTAGGCAATCTTTCACTGGGAGCGGCGGAAGGTTTGATTTTTTATGCCCGCTCAAGCAGTGACGGCAGAGCTTTAATGCGTGGCTGCACTTATAAAATGTCCGGCACCAGCCCCAATGCACGCTTCTGGACACTTCTTGCGACCGATGACAAGGGAGCACTTTTGTCAGACAATGAATATCTGCCGACATCTCTTCTTTCAAATAATGTCGCAAAAACTGGCAATGGAGATTTTGAAATCACCATCAGTCCGCAAGCACAGGACAATAATTGGCTAAGTGTCAGCGGTAGCGGCCAGTTTACACTGGTGATGACGCTTTATGATACACCGGTTGCCAGTTCTGCAAGCTTCAGCGAGATCACCATGCCCCGCATTACAGCACTTCGTAACGGGAGCAAATGCTGATGCTCAGATTTCTATACGCAGGCCTGCTTGGTATTGTCGGAGCTGCGATTATCCATATTCTGGTCGTTTTACTGGTTCCGACTTATTCCGATCAAAATGCATGGTCACAGATCAGCAAACTTGGTGAACCTCATAAGTTTCATGATTTGTCAAAGTTACAGCGATTGACTGCTTCCTCCGATCCTTATTTCATTGAAGCTGCATGCCGTTTCGAACTCGCAGATCAAGCCATCCATGTACATGCTGAAGGTTTGCTGCCCTTCTGGTCTGTTTCCATTTACAATCGGCAAGGTGACAATCTGTTTAATTTCAATGACACAATTTCTGCTGATGGCGATCTTGATCTCATCATTTCGCCTTTATCACTTGCCTCTGCGTTAAAAACCAGTCTGGCAGAAGCACAATCTCATTCCGTATTGATCGAGCAAGATATTTTAGAGGGTATTGTTACACTGCGAGGCTTGGTGCCAGATGCCAGCTGGCAAGAACTTGGCAGGCAGACTTTAGCCGGTGCCAGTTGCACGCCTCTCTAGCGCGTATCCGCACATTTATTTTTCAACACGGTTAATAAGTTGCTAAGTGTTATTAGTTAAATTGAAACGGACTGTTCTTTTGTATGAGCAGTTTCAGTTCAGTGTAGCAGCGGAGTAGCAAGCGTGACCCGTGATCAGTATCGCGCCTTAGAAGGGTTTTCAATCAGCCGTAACCCTGCTGACAGCAAAGCAGATGATTTGCTGACGGCTGCCATCTCAGGCTATGCATCGATCACCCGCCCCGGTCGACAGGAATTGTTGCAGCTGGAAGATCTCGCCATGCCGTTGATTGATTATGCAACGGCCAAGGGCAAACACGATGCGGCCATGCGATTGGTGCATATGCAGGACGCACCGCACAGTCTCGTTTTCAAACTGGCACATGAGCCAACCAATATTTCTGCACCCCTTTTGCTACGCTCCGATGCATTGTCAACCAGCGACCTTCTGCATTTGATTGAATCACGCGGCATCGGACATGCACGCATTATTGCCCGCCGTCATGATCAGGATGCGTTGCTTATTGGTCTATTGCAAAGCTTTGACGATGCAGAGATCAACCAAATTCTCGAACGTCAAGGCCATTTGCCGAGCCTGCATAATTCTGAACAGATCGCCAAGCCGCAAGCGGAAAAAACCAATTCGCAAAAGCTGATGCAAATTCATCAGCAGCTCAATATGATGATGCGGGATGCGAATGTAGATTTAGAGCATTCCGTTAAGCGTAATTTACCGCCTCAATCGGCTTATCAAGTGCCGGAAAATCACCTGATCGACAGCGCATTGCTGATCAATTGCGATTTTTTCCGCACCGCGCTGGCCGATGCCCTCGGCGTCAGCCTGGAGCGTGCAAAACACATTATTGGTGAGTGGCCCAGCTCACAATTACCAATCGCTCTTAAAGCGCTTAATCTAAGTGCGCAGGATTGCTATCTGATCATGACGGCCGTGCTTGGTACCATTCATGGTGATCGTGACAGTTTGCGGGATTTTGTAAATATTTATCGCTCGATCAAACCGGAAACAGCTCAGCAAATCATTGAGCGCTGGAAAGCGGAAGATAATATGATTGAGCATGGCGGCCTCAAAAAGACAGCCATATAAGGTGCCTCAGAGATAAGGATCAGGCACGATTAAAATATAAGGTGTCAGATCCTCAATATCTTCGATCTCCAAAACCCATAAGTCGCTGTCGAATTTTTTCTCACTCGCAAGGCGCTTGTCAATTGTCTCACTATCTACCTGATCCATTGACAAGATAAAGCCGCGCTCTTCCGGCTTGCGTTCATCATAGGCGCTTTGCGGTGCCGGTGCATAAAGCGTCCATAATTCTTCATGGAAGCTCTGTGACTGTACGCGCTTTTTAATAAAGATCGCTCCTGCTTCACCGGAGCCGCGCTCCGCCAGATAGGCAAAGCCACCATCCAAGCGAATACGCTTTATAAGAGCTGTAACCCAAAATTCCGATGTTACCCGCATTCTCTAAACCTTGTCAGCTGATCAGTCCAATTTCGCGCATTTTTCCGATCAACTGTGCATCCACCTGTCCGGTAATCTGCATATCAAAGAGTTTCTGAAACTCACGGATTGCATCTTGAGTGGATTTTCCTGCCACACCATCTACGATGATCAGGTCATTTCCAAAGGCTTTTAGCCCTGCCTGAACTCGCACTATATCCTGCGATGTAACGGGCTGCGCATTAGTGGTCAATGATGCCTGAACGGCTTCTGGACGTGCTGGTTTTTCAGGTTTCACATCAATCTTTACAGAGGGTGTTTCCTGCTTCAATGAAACATTGGACGTAACCACTTTATCAATCGACACAGTATTTTGCTGACGTGGCCGTGCTTCCGGCACTGCAACCTGAAGGATATTTTCAATAGTCGACGAAGCTGGTGCTTTTTCCAGTTCTGATGTCGTGGGCGTGTTCACACCGGCCTTCTGCTGCAATAATTGCCATTGCTCGACAGCTTGGCGCGTTTTAGGACCAGGCAAACCATCGACAGTACCATCATATAGGCCAAGCGAGCGTAATTTTTGCTGTATTTTTGCTATTTCCAAATCAGCATTGGGTGCCAAAGCCGGCAATTCATCCGTCAGCTCGACACTATCCAATGAAGCTATCTGACTCGATTTATCCTGAACTTCATCAGCTGGCTTTAAACTTTGCGACACATCAGGTGTTGGTGCAGCCTGTTTGTCATTATTATTGGCAGCAGACGACAAAAGACTTGGCTTCGGGGTGGGTACAAAAACCAGTTCCGGACGTGTGCGAAAAAACGTATTGTCATGCGATTGCGGCTGGTACCACAATGCATTGGCCGACACAAATCCCATGACAACCAGAAAAGCGGTGGCACCACCGGTTAAAACAGGATTGCGAACCATAAATCTGCCGGCGAACAAAGCTCCCGACGAAACCGTGGTGAATAAAAATCCGACCAAACGTTCGCTAAGACTACGCGATCTTTCGTTCCTGCGACTGTTTCTTCTCACCGGATTCTTCCTGCCTGACATAGTGCCTTCCAATCTGTAGACGGTTGATATTCAAAACCGTCACGCTTTCCGCTTTGTCCTTTTCAGCCTGCGCTTTCAATTCCTGCTGTTGCCAGCCCAGATCATTAACCGGCCCCGCCAATGGCAAACGTATAGTAACAATTGTGCCTTTACCGAGACGGCTTGAAATTTCAAATTGTCCTTCGTGTTTTTCAACTAAGGTTTTCACCAGTGAAAGTCCTAAGCCCGCTCCTTCGGCGCCAGAAAAAGCACTGTTTCCCACCTGCGTAAAAGGTTGGCCAAGGCGTTCGATATCAGCTTCTGCAATGCCTACACCATTATCAGAAATAGTGAAAACCATCTGCTCGCAATTGCTAATATCTTTAAACCCATCCAATGTCACACAGCCACCCTTAGGGGTAAATTTCACTGCATTGCCCATCAGATTGATTAAAATCTGCTGCACGGCACGCTGATCTGCAATCATGTTGCCGATTGAATTGCGAATGCGGTCACACAAAATCACCTGTTTTTGTTCGGCTTGTGGTGCAAGGACATTCATCGACAGATCAACAGCGTCGCGGATGGAGAAATCCTTCGGCATAATCTGATAAGTACCCGCCTCAATCTTGGAAGCATCCAGGATAGTATTGACGATATCCAACGAATAAAGCCCTGAACGTTGAATTAATAAAGCATAATCACGTTGCTTTTCATTTTCAAAACGGCAGCCCATTTCATGCAGCAATATATCCGAAAAGCCGATAATCGCGTTTAGCGGATTGCGCAATTCATGGCTAAGTGAGGCAAGTGCATGACGGCGAGAGCTGACCACCTCTGCTAATTCAACTTTGAGATTTGCCAGATCGTCGACCTGTTGCATTTCTTTACTGCTATCAACAGCCGCCAGATAGATCATCTTTCCGTGGTCTGATTCAATTAAGGCACCAGAAATACGGAAATAACGATACTCAACGCTTTGTTGATTATCCTCATCTGTCACCACATGACGAATGCGGACATGACAAGCATTTTTACCAATATCACGTTGATGGCGGATATCAGCCATTAACTGCAAATAATAAATACGATCTGACACATGGATACGATCCAGCAATAAAGTACCAATGACCACATCACGGCCAAGACCTAAAATATGAGATGAGTGCTGCGAAACATCCGTGATCATACCATCAAGATCGAGTTGCAAACCCAAACCACCGAATACTTTTTCGAACAAAGCTATTTGATCAGGCGCATTTGTTTTGTGCTGTCTGCTCGACTTGATCCAATGCTGATATAAATTGTCATGAAGAGACGAACAGCTTTGTATTGCTGCCTGCACTTTCTTCATTAAACTTTTAAGCACTGAAACCAATTGGTCTTACTCTCTATGATGATGGTCGTGGGGCGGTATCAGACAATACTGACGACAGCCGTTCCTTTGCACCATGAAGGTCAGCCTTTAATGAAAGGATAAAAATCAGCACTTTGAAGTCTTATTTGCGGATTTAGAGCCCATGAAAACCCAAGCTTTTACAACTATGGTAAATGGATAGTTTAGTCTCGGCGGATCAATATTAAAAAAACCGCGATTCTTGGTAAGGTTTACGCATTCAGCGTTGATTAATTGATCATTATAAATGCTGGTTTTGCCTCAAAAATGATACATTTGCATTCTGATTAAAAAACATAAATCCATAATTTAACGTCTCATTGATGCTCAGCATGATAAAAGCACATTCAAGACTTATAGTAAGGTAATTGTACAAGGCATGATAAGAAAATGATACGGTTCATCATCAAATCCGTGTTTTGGCTGTCACTGGCCTTTATTGTCATGCCCAAAATCATCAATACCGATACGGATCAAACCAAGCGCCAAGATGCTGCCATTGTGCTGCCTCCGAGAGAAAAGATTGATGGTATGATTGCCGCCGGTCAGACTGCGGCAGAGGTTGGCGGATTTTGTTTCAGTAATCCGCAACTTTGTATCGATGGTAAAAACATGCTTTCTGCAGCAGGATCGGGATTGCGGAATGGAAGTAGCAAATTGCTTGATTTTTTAAGTGATCAGTTCGGCTCTGAGACAACACAAAATAAAACGCCACACACAGATACTGAGCACTCAGCTCCAACCGCACCAGATCATCAAGTACCATTACCGCGCTACAGGCCATAATGAACGTCAAATAAATAATATTGTTAGGGTGACGTAAGCTTGTGGCTGCGTTATACAAGTGACATTCATCAAGGTTCACGCATTAAGATGCACTGTAAAGCAAGACGACCAAGATTATGACCGACAGCAAAATCGACAGCATTATTTCCGATTTCGAGTTTCTGGATGATTGGGAAGACCGTTATCGTTATGTAATAGATTTAGGCAAAGATCTCAGCCCTTATCCTGATGATGCAAGAAGTGCGGAATATAAAGTGCAAGGCTGCGTCAGTCAGGTCTGGTTAAAATTACTACCATACGAAGGCAATGACCCTGTTTTGGTATTTTTAGGCGATTCCGACGCACACATCGTGCGCGGATTGGTGGCATTGGTGCTGGCATTTTATGAAGGCAAACATGCTTCCGAAATCATTCGTACCGATCCGGAGGAGCTTTTGAAAACATTGGGGCTTGATGAACACCTCACCCCACAGCGCTCCAATGGTCTGCGCTCAATGATCAGCCGTATTCGTGCCGAGGCTCAAAAAGCATTAAGCTGATACTTATAATGACGGGCGATAATCATAAGCGCCCCAATGTAAAACACCAGATGATGATCTACGCTGAGCTACCGGATGATAGTGCCGGTGCAAAATCGACAGACCCGTTTTGATCATCATTTTGGCTGAACGTGCTGGCCAATTTCTTTCTGTTTCGACCTGACCTAAGGTTTTTAAAAAGCAGCAAATATCGACTAAAGCACCACTTAATTCAGGCCCTACTGCATCCAGTGCTTTTTCGACCCTTATACGTGCGGCCATGGCTGCATCGCTTAATTCCACTCCGCCATGGCAGATACCACGGCTATGAGTTTGCACATCTGCATTCCAATGCGAAGTCACACGCGGCATCATCAAGCCCCGGGTAAAGTCCGAGCGCAAACGTTCGCCTGCATTAAATTCTGCATCTGTTAAAAAACTTTGCTTTGCTGCATTTTTCATGCGGTAAAGAACAGCAAGTGGCGATTCAGCCAAATTTAGCTTTACCTTTTTTGCTCTGCCCTGATCGGAAAGCTGAACCTCTGCAATATGTCGGTTCTTTTGATAAACAAGATAATCAATGCCCTGCGGGCTCAAACTTAGAATTTCTCCCTTACCAGCCTGCAAATACCCCTCTCTGGCCAAAGTAACCAAGCAATCTTGCGTAACAGAAATTGTGCCATGTTCAGAATTTAAGAGCATCATGTCGCGCGCTGCCGCCTGCTCAGGTTTGGCCGGACTCTTATGAAGAAATTTCAGTACCCTTATCATCGCCAAATTACGCTCTGCATTATGCTGAACATTCATTATTTTGCCCTCCAATGAATAGAAAAAGCAACAGCGACTATTCTTTCAAAATTATGTAGGATTTGATCGAAATCCGCATCATCACGCATATTTTCAATTTGATGACACGCATACATGACCGTTGACCTATCACGGCCAAAGCCCGCCGCAACGGTCGTCATCGTCATGCCGAACATCGTATGGGCGACGTACATACCAATTTGACGAATTCGCGCAATTTCTTTAGTTCCACGCACGGAATTACGTAATTCACTTCCTGAAACACCGAAAGCGTCACTGAGCAAATCGATAAGGCCGTCACAAATTTCCAGTGCTTTTTTCTTGAACCGTACTGACCGTTTTTTTAAATTGTCCAGCCGAACCGGCCGTATCTGTCGTGCGGCAATCATTTCCAAGGCCTCGTAAACCTCGGCCTCGACACGAATAACGCCGGAAAACTGAAAAGACATATACCCCTCCACTAAATAGGAATATATTCTTATACACTATCTTGCAAAAACGAGGATAACTTTCTTATAGGAATCAGTTAATTTTGAAATTATCCTCAGCATAATGTAAAAAATCACATTTATTAAGGATTATTATCCTACAGTGACATAAATATAAGACAATGATCCCAACCCCTGAGATTCTACTCAGACGTCAATTATCAAAAAAACGGGATCATCATCACATGCAAAGCATCAATCTTAAACAAAGTATCGCGATCTTTCAGGCCGAAAAACAACGCATAGCCATGCACGCAACACAGCGTGCAGCCTTACAAATACTAGCCAATATCGATATGGAGAAAATTTTGTCTGCTCCATTGACAGAACAAAAAAGCGCCACCAAAAAACTACGCCGTCTCATCGAGCGGGAAAGATTGAAAGGCAATGCCGGACATTGGTCTTATGATCTCAACCGCCATATCGCCCTCAAACAAGCACTCGACCGGTTAAGAATTACCATGCAAGAAAGAACAGCATCCATCTCTCTTCAATAGAAATTATATTTCGTTAAAAAAATAAAAAACCATACTCTGGCAAAACATCCAAAGTATGGTTTTAAAATGATCAATGAAGACTTAGCGCATCAAAGAAGCTGAGTAATAAATCAAGCTTCTTTTGCTTTGCGGCCAAGGCCCATTTTCTTAGCAAGGTTGGAGCGTGCTTTGGCGTAATTTGGCGCAACCATCGGATAGTTTGGCTCCAAATCCCACTTTTCACGATATTGTTCAGGGGTCAGATTAAAGTGAGTCATCAAATGACGCTTCAGCGACTTGAACTTTTTACCATCTTCAAGGCAGATGATATAATCATCATGCACTGACTTCTTTGGATTCACAGCTGGCTTCGGTTTTTCAACCACCGGCACTTCTTCAACACGCACTTCAGTACGGGAGAATGCAGCATGAACATCCGTAATCAGTGCCGGAAGATCGCTCGGACGAATGGAATTATTGCCAACATAAGCTGCAACGATATCAGCTGTTAAGCTTAACAGCAGATCGCGGCTAGCATCATATTCGTCGTTATGGTCCATCTGAGTTCCTTTAATTATATTAGTGCAAGACATATCTGGGGGCCGATATGATACTTGGCGAAGAAATCAAGCTGATAACTTGTTAGTTATATCTGCATCCCGCTTATTCAAGGGGGATATGACGAATTACATGCAAAAAGTCAAATATTTTTACTCTATTATGCTAAAATAATCAGCATAAATCCTTCAATTAATGCAATTCAGCTCACCATAAATTGGGATATACTAAGCATACATTTTTATTATGAAGGAAAAATGCTTTACCAACAGGAACTTATCACCGTTTTAAGTGGTAAGTTAATTATGAACTACATTACAATCATAAAAATTAGCACACTAATAGATATCCATAATTACGGCTACTTCATGTCAAGTGGAGGAACTATTGTATATTAGTGTCTTTATCATAGGCCACACATAAAACTATATTTAACCGGATGATCAAAATTTTATGTGCCCTGAGATATGCAACACAATGACGTGAGTTCATCTCCATGAAGGACATTGCCACCACAAATTGCTATTATGGTTTTGACAAATAAAATCACTGCTTCAAAGGAAAAACCCATGTCCGATCAAACAACACGTAAACGTCCACTTAAAGTTATTAAAACAGATGCAGAATGGCGTGAGCAATTAACTGAGATTCAATATCAGATCACCCGCCAACATGGTACAGAACGCGCCTTCTCAAGCCCTGATTTCAATAGTCATCTGCAAGGCAAATATCTCTGTGTCTGCTGTGAGCAGCCGCTCTATAGCTCCAAAGCCAAGTATGATTCCGGCTCCGGCTGGCCAAGTTTCTTTGAACCTATCAATGACGATGTGATTGCATTGTTTGAAGATCATTCCTATGACATGCATCGCACCGAAATCCGTTGCGCGGATTGCGATGCCCATTTAGGCCATCGTTTTCCTGACGGTCCGCAGCCTACAGGATTGCGGCATTGTATTAATGGCAATGCGCTGATCTTTGTCGAAGATATAGCTTCGTAATTAAGCCGCTTCCATCCTGTTCTTCACATCGAAATACTGAGAAATAGATGTCATCCCCAAAATTCAAGCTTATCGACGTTCCTGTTACTGAGAAAAAACCACAACGCTCAATCCATCATGATATTATACGTATTGATGATTATGCATGGCTTCGTGCGGATAACTGGCAGGAAATGTTCAAGGATCCGTCCAAGCTCGCCAATGATATCCGTGAACATCTGAATGCAGAAAATGCATATCAGCAGGTCTTGATGGAGGACACCCAAGTCCTGCAAAAGAGACTTTTTGCAGAGATGAAAGGCCGCATTAAAGAAGATGATTCATCCATACCGGTTAAAGACGGCCCTTATGCTTATGGCAGTCTTTATGAAAAAGGCGGCGAACAACCTCATATTTTCCGCACCCCACGCGAAGGCGGTGATAAAGATATTTTGCTGAATGGCGATAAAGAAGCCGCAGGCAAAGCTTATTTTCGTTTAGCATCCACCGACGCCTCCCCTGATCATAAACTGATGATTTGGGGTTATGACGATAAGGGTTCGGAATTTTACACACTTAAAGTACGTGATCTCGCCAACAAAACAGATTTTAGCGATACCATTCTAGATACTGATGGCAGCGGTGCATGGGATGCAGAAACAAACGGTTTCTTTTATGCTCGTCTCGACGAAAACCATCGTCCATCCAAACTATATTATCACCGCAACGGCACTGAACAATCTGAAGACCGCCTGATCTATGAAGAAATGGATGCCGGTTTCTTCATGAGTGTCAGCTCCAGTCCACTTAATGATTTTATCTCAATCGACATTCATGATCATGAAACGTCCGAATGCTGGTTGATCCCGGCCAATCAACCTGACGCAAAACCACAATTGGTAGCTGAGCGCCAAACCGGCATTGAATATGATCTGGCATCGGGTGGCGATGTTTTTTACATCCTGACCAATATTGACGGTGCCAAAGATTTTAAAATAATGACCGCGCCAACTCATGCACCGCAGCGCGAAAACTGGAAAGATCTGGTGCCGGAAAAGCCGGGCACACTCATTCTGGCGCATGGTGTATATAAGGATCATCTGGTTTGGCTTGAACGTAATAATGGTCTGCCTGTCATCATGATTCATGAGCGTAAAACCGGCGAACAACATGCGATAAGCTTTGACGAGGAAGCCTATTCTCTCGGCTTGCAAGGCAGTGCGGAATATGACACCGATACTATCCGCTTTTCTTATTCTTCCATGACGACACCCAGCCAATTATATGAATATAATATGGTGACGCGTGAGCGTAAGCTTTTAAAAACACAAGAAGTACCATCCGGTCACGACCCAAAAAACTACGTAACCAAGCGTTTAATGGTGCCTGCGCGTGATGGCGAGCTGGTTCCAGTTTCTATCGTTTATCATAAAGACACAGCGCTTGATGGCACCGCCCCTTGCCTGCTTTACGGTTATGGTTCTTACGGCATCACCATTCCGGCAAGCTTCAACACCAATTGTCTGTCACTGGTCAATCGTGGCTTCGTTTATGCGATTGCACATATTCGCGGTGGTAAAGACAAAGGTTTTGCGTGGTATGAAAACGGTAAACGTGCGCACAAAACCAATACATTTTATGATTTCATCGATGCAGCGCGCTATCTGGCAAAGCAAAAATTCACCAGTGCAGACAGAATGGTTGCTCATGGCGGATCTGCAGGCGGCATGTTGATGGGAGCCATTGCCAATATGGCGCCGGACGCTTTTGGTGCAATTATTGCCGAAGTTCCTTTTGTTGATGTGCTCAATACCATGCTGGATGACACTTTGCCGCTTACCCCGCCAGAATGGCCGGAATGGGGTAATCCACTGGCGAGCACAGCCGACTATAAAACCATTGCGGCTTATTCGCCATATGACAATGTTGCGGCCCAAAATTATCCGCCAATTCTGGCTGTCGCAGGCCTGACTGACCCTCGTGTGACCTATTGGGAACCTGCTAAATGGGTGGCACGTCTTCGGGAAGTAAAGACCGACACTAATCCGGTTTTATTGCGCACCAATATGGACGCCGGCCATGCCGGTGCCTCAGGTCGTTTCTCCAGACTGGAAGAGGTCGCTTATTCTTATGCTTTTGCACTCAAATGCGCAGACAAGCTGGACACGGAACTATTGGCAGCCAATTAGCGTTTTCAATAGTCAAGATGATGACCGGTCAGTATAATCTGGCCGGTTAGCTGCTCTTAGGGAGATTATTCATGAGAATAAAACACCATGCTCATGCATTGATAGGCGCCACAGTCTTGCTAAGCTTGACGGCGGCTCCTATCCAGATCAGTGAAGCACAGTCGGCCGTACGCAAAGATGTCAGTGAATATGCTGGAAAACGATGCAATACACCGCCAAAGGGCAACGGGGCAATTGTTGGCATATTCTATGGATACGCTGACCGCACACCTTCCGACGACAGAAACGTTATGGTCAATCAGTATCGTTGCTTTCAAACCATGAGTGAGTGTCAAGGCTGGCTCTACACGATGAACAGCAAATATCTCGCCACCAGCATTGGACGAAGCGCGCGTTGTTTTATCCGTTAATCAATCTTATTTTGACGGATAACCATTTTCATGCGCGGGTATTGTCTTCAAGTAAGCAGCAATTGCTTCACGGTCACTGGCGGGCAATTTTGCCATATTCTCAACGACGCTTGTCATTGAACCACCGAGCGAGTCAAAATCAGGCGTAAAACCACTTTCCAGCGAATAAGCAATATCGCCGGCACTCCAACTTCCGATGCCACCCTTGCCGCCGGTAATATTAGGCACAATGCCAGCTTGCCCGTTGGAACCAATTTCAGCAGAAACCGCGCCAGCCATCCACTGCTCAGTTTTCAAACCACCAATAATGCCGCGCGGTGTATGGCATTCTGCACAATGACCAAGGCTTTCAGTCAAATAACGGCCACGCTTCAATTGATCAGAAGCATCATCAGCCAAGGCAATCACTGGCTGGTCAGAAAGATAAAGTTGTTTCCATAAACCCAAACCACGGCGGATATTAAACGGAAAACTCAATTTATGATCAGCTGCCACATAATCACTTTTTGGCAGTGTTTTCATAAATGCAAAGAGATCAGCCACATCTTGCGGCTGCATTTTTGCATAAGATGTATAAGGAAATGATGGGTATAAGTGGGTGCCATCGGGACCGACACCCTTCATCATAGCATTAAAAAACTGTTGCTGTGTCCAGTTTCCAATGCCTTTTTCAGAGGGCGAAATATTCGGTGCCACAAAGGTGCCGAAGGGCGAGACCAATTCATGTCCGCCGGTCAAAACCAGTTTATCATCACCTTTGGCTCCTGGAGAGGCATGGCAAGAAACGCAACCACCGGCGTTAAAAACCAATTCACCATTTGCCAAATCAGGCTTTTTCAAGGATGCGATAACTTTCGCATCAACAGTCTCTGGGGCAGTCAAAACCCAAAAAGCAGATGCAGCGGCAATAACGCCAAGCACACCGGTGTAAATAATTTTACGCATTTCAACCGCCCCTTAGTTCCAAACTGTTATTTCTTGACGCGATAGAGTTCGTGGCAAGCCTTACAGTTGGCTGCAACCTGCTGGAATACCGGCTTCAACTGATCCAAATCCTGCGGATCTGCAGCTGCCGATTGAGCTGCATCTTCACGGAATTTGTTCACATGAGCTGTGAAATCTTCCATATTCTGCCAGATTGCAGGCGCAGCCTCCGTGTCTCCCTTATCAGTACCTTCAGGGAACAATGCAACCGGATCAAATTTGTCAGCAGACAGCTGAATATTTTTCAAGGCTTCAATGGCAGACGCATTATTAAAAGGCACTTCGCCTTTCATCATTGCGCCCATCACACCAACCGACTTACCGATATCTTTCATAATCGCTTTGCGATCTTCAATCACATCAGCCTGTGCAATCGTGCTGAACAGCGCCAATGCAGTCGAGATCATTAAAAACTTGCGCATGAAGTACCTCCAAAAAGATAATGTGCAATCAATGCAAAAAACATCTGACCCAAATCAGACAAGAGAGTTTAATTTCTCTTTATAAGAGACTTATGTCCGAATTTTGAAGACGATTGGTAAAAAATTGTGCATAAATAGTGAACAATATTGTCGCACAAAAAAAGCCCTCACCATAAAATGATGAGGGCTTTTTTCAAATTATCCAAGCCAGGCGCTGGCAACGAAAGTTATCAGGTACCAGCTTAAAGCATAAAAGAATTATGCCTGTTCGTACATTTCCAGGACATAATCCCAGTTGATCAGGCTATCAACAAAGGCTTCCATATATTTAGGACGTGCATTGCGATAGTCGATGTAATAGGAATGCTCCCAGACATCCACGCCAAGAATTGGCTTTGCGCCATGAACCAGCGGATTTTCGCCATTGGCTGTCTTGGAGATTTCAAGTTTGCCGTCTTTAACCGACAACCAAGCCCAGCCGGAACCGAACTGGCCAACGCCAGCTGCGATAAAATCTTCACGGAACTTGTCGTAGCCGCCCAGATCTGCATCAATTGCTTTTAGAAGTGCAGCAGGAAGCTTCTTGCCACCACCATCTTTTTTCATCCATTTCCAGAAATGGATGTGGTTGTAATGCTGACCGGCATTGTTAAAGAGACCCTGATTTTTGCCAAAGCTTTCTTTAACGATTTCTTCCAGACTTTTGCCTTCAAGACCGGAACCTTCGAGCAGCTTGTTACCATTGGTTACATAAGCCTGATGGTGCTTGTCATGGTGAAACTCAAGGGTTTCACGCGACATGAACGGAGCCAATGCATCATAATAATACGGCAGTTCTGGTAATTCAAAAGCCATTTGGAACTCTCCTCTTTCTTCAATTGAATTGGGATCATTGAATGAACCCGCAAACTAACCCTCATTACATAGTCCCCTGATTGAAAACTCGCAATGGGGAACGCTCATAATTTTGCAAGAAAATTATTGGAAAATTAAAATCATGTTTGGCTTTCTCATGTTCTACGCACTCTATCATAGTAATTTGCCCCATCATTGAGAGCCTCAAATTTGATTCTAACACTATGAAGTAACAACCACTCAACAGCCGTTTTGGTTGCAAAAAAGATCAAGATATTTTCCCAAGCAGGATGTTTTTAAAAAAACAGGAGACGAAATCGTCGTTTTCGCTTTTAACTGAAGCATTTCTTCTCTAGTTAGCTTCAAAGTTGCAATTCATTAACCTTAATCGCTTTAATCTGCCCTTCCCCTTCACAGATCTGGTTTTCACATGTCTGCATATCTTTCGCGTCGTTCTTTTCTGACTGCACTGGGCGCAACTGCCGCAGCAAGCCTTGCCGGCTGCGCCCAGCTCAGTAAAAATATTCCTATTATTGATGTTGATAATTTTGGCCGTCCGGTCGGAGCTCCCAAAGCCAATGTCGCCTCCTATAATGGCAGCTACACATCCATGTATGCAGCTGTGCAGGACGAAGGCTATTCGTTGCCTGCCATTCCTATCCAGAAAATGGATAAGAAATATCTGAGACAGGTGGTCAACGACCCAACCGGCGAACGTCCGGGCACCATTGTTGTCGATACCGCCAACCGCTTCCTCTATCTTGTGATGGAGAATGGTCAAGCTCTTCGTTACGGGGTTGGTATTGGTAAAGACGGATTTGCCTGGTCCGGCCGCGCCGTCATCCAGTGGAAACGTAAATGGCCAAGATGGACACCACCGGATGAAATGATTGCCCGTCAGCCACATCTGGAAAAATACAGTGCGCGTAACGGCGGCATGGAACCTGGCCTTAATAACCCGCTTGGCGCCCGTGCACTTTACATTTTCAAAGACGGTAAAGACACACTCTACCGTCTGCATGGCAACCCTGAATGGTGGTCAATCGGCAAGGCTGTCTCATCTGGCTGCGTACGCATGCTCAATCAGGATGTAATGGATCTTTATGATCGCGTGCCAAACAAAACACCAATTTTGGTCATGTAATATAAAAAACACCCGAGACGGGAAACCGGTCTCGGGTGTTTTCATTTATTAAAAAAGCAAAACCATCAGCGTTTAAAATTGCGCAAAATGCCCCGCACCAGTGCGTTGCCAAGCGATGAGCCAACAGAACGTACAACCGATTTCATCGCAGTTTCTGCAACCGTTTGACGACCACTCGTCTTCTTGGTGCCAAGAGCTGTACCGACCAGATCACCCCAGATGCCACCACTTTCCGGCTCAGGTTTTGACTTTTCCTGCGCCTGAGCGATTTCCACTACCTTCTTTTGCAAAATTTCAAAGGCAGATTCACGGTCAATCGCTTGATCATATTGGCCAGCCACAGGGCTTACCGCAATAATCTGCGCTCGTTCTTCCGGTGTCAACGGCCCAATACGCGATGAAGGCGGTCGCATCAATGTGCGCTGCACCATCGAAGGAATGCCTTTTTCCTGCAAGGTTGAAACCAGAGCCTCACCGGTTGAAAGATTGGTGATGGCTTCAAAGGTCTGGAAATCCGGATTAGGACGGAATGTATCGGCTGCGGTTTTGACGGCTGCAGTTTCACGCGGTGTATAAGCGCGCAAAGAATGCTGCACACGATTACCCAATTGCGCCAGCACCGATTCCGGCACATCAAGCGGGTTCTGCGACACAAAATAAATGCCGACACCTTTGGAGCGGATAAGGCGAACTACCTGCTCGATGCGGGTCAGCAATGCTTTTGGAGCTTCATTAAACAGCAGATGCGCTTCATCAAAGAAAAACACTAAACGCGGCTTTTCCGGATCACCCACTTCCGGCAATTGCTCGAACAGCTCGGACATCAACCAGAGCAAAAATGTGGAATAAAGACGCGGATTGTTCATCAGTTTATCTGCAGCCAAAACACTGACCACACCGCGACCATCTGTGTTGGTGCGCATAATGTCTGCAATACGGAGCGCCGGTTCACCAAAAAATTTGGTGCCACCCTGCTGTTCCAGCACTAAAAGCGAGCGCTGGATAGCCCCGACAGAAGCTTTATTGACATTGCCATAACGTGCGCTCAGTTCTTCCGAACGCGTGACCATGTGCGCGAGCAATGCTTGCAGGTCTTTCAAATCAAGCAGCAACAAGCCTTCCTCATCGGACAAACGGAAGGCAATATTCAAAACACCTTCCTGTGCGTCGGTTAAGTTCATCAGACGTGACAGCAGTAATGGTCCCATTTCGGCAATAGTGGCACGGATCGGATGCCCCTGCTCGCCAAATATATCCCAGAAAATAACTGGCGAAGCCCTCAACTCATAAGGATCAAGATGCACTTCTTGCGCACGTTTGGTTAAGCCTTCTTTGGCCTGACCAACCGCAGCAATACCGGAAAGATCGCCTTTAATATCGGCACAAAAAACCGGCACACCTGCCGCGGAAAAACCTTCTGCAAGCACCTGCAGACTAACCGTCTTGCCCGTACCTGTCGCACCGGTCACGATACCATGACGATTACCATATTTAAGCGCAAGCACTTCTGCCTGCTGGTATGAATCATCCGGTTTACGGCTAGCGCCTAAAAAAATCGCATTATCGCCAGTCATAGGCTGTCGGCTCCTTTAATCTTATGCGCACAAGTCTATCGGGTTCGTGGATTTTCTTCAACGCTTTGCATATGCCTTAAGGCGCGCGATAAAAATAATCAGCAACACTCAAGCTTCAACACGAACATTAACCTGCAAAGCCCTGCCAGCGCCCCACCCGGCATAAGCCCCACCAATACCGATTGCCATCAACAATACGCCGCTCCAAATGAAACTACCAGTGAGTGAATGGATCATCCCCATCAGCAATGGGCCGAATGCTGCCATTGAATATCCGACACATTGTGCCATGCCGGAAAGATGCGCAGCAATGAGCGCATCTTTTGAACGAAGCACAATCATAATCATTGCAGCTGCGATTAAACCACCTTGTCCAATACCTTGAATGACCGCCCATCCCCAAGCGCCGGACAAAGGCGCATAAAGCAGCCCCAACAAACCGGCGACAGCACAAACATAGAGCAAAACATTGAGTAGGCTTTGCGTTTTAAACCGCATCGCAAGTGAGGGAATGAGTAAACAAGCCACCACTTGCGCCATAATGGAAATTGAAACAATCAGTCCTGCCGCTTCACCGCTCAAGCCGCGTTCACGCAAGATCGGAGACATCCAGCCAAACACGATGTAAGCCAATGCCGATTGCAATCCCATGAAGAAGGTGACCTGCCATGCCAATTTATCCCGCCACAGCCCTGTCACCCGTATATGACTACCGCGACTATGATGATTATTTCGAAAAGATTGCGGCAACCAGATCAACAAGACCAACAAGGCCGGCAGTCCCCAGAAAGCCAGTGCCCACTGCCATGAACCATTGAGCAGATTTTTAACCGGCACAGTCATACCAGCAGCAGCTGCTGCCCCGCCGCACAAAGCCATTGTATAAAGCCCTGTCATGATGGCGGCCTGATCGGGAAAATCACGTTTGACCACACCGGGCAGAAGAACATTGCCCACCGCAATACAGGCACCAGCCAATGCACTGCCCATGAATAGAAACGGCAAGGTTCCAAGCCCGCGCATCAAGGTGGCAATGAACAGAAAAAACATCACCAGAAACAATGTTTTCTCCACACCGATTTGCTGCGCCAATCTAGGGGCAAGCGGTGCAAAAACGCCCAAACATAAAACCGGTAATGTGGTGAGCAATCCGGCAGTAAAAGTCGACATGCCCGTTGTGGCAACAATTTCAGGCAAGAGAGCAGAAAAACTGGAAAAAACCGGCCGCAGATTAAAAGCAATCAGTACAAGACTAAGCCCAAGCAAAATACGAGCTGTTTTTTTAACGGCTATGCTGGTTACTGATTGCTGCCGATGCAACATGGTGAGTGCCTTTTTGAAAAAAATGCCGCAGAGAATCATAAATAATAAAGATAAGACTAACAGCTTCACGATATGAATACTGCTTTTGAACTTTTAGTGTTTCAAAGCTAAGGCACAGGCATTTAAACTGGCATTATTGTGCATGCACTGGAATAATTGCAGCATTTACGAAATGATTCATTCAGGACGCTTTATGATTAAATTTTACACACTGGTTGGCGATCATCTGGAAAATTGTGAACTGGCCAATGGTGAACGTCTTCCGGATAATATCATCTGGATTGATCTCATTTCCCCAGGCGTCAATGAAGATAAAATCGTCGAACACCTGACCGGCATTTCCATCCCAACCCATGCTGATATGGCCGAAATTGAGGAATCCAACCGCTTCTACACAGAAAACGGCGCGCAATATCTGACAGCGCCGATTTTGCATACCGTCAATCAGGATCACCGCGAACTGGCACCCG
The DNA here is from genome assembly GCF_041929845.1 of Paenochrobactrum pullorum. Classification (NCBI taxonomy): domain Bacteria; kingdom Pseudomonadati; phylum Pseudomonadota; class Alphaproteobacteria; order Hyphomicrobiales; family Brucellaceae; genus Paenochrobactrum; species Paenochrobactrum pullorum. Next base: position 1,016,045 of record NZ_JBHEEH010000001.1, on the reverse strand, counting down.
TCACCTTTATCATCCATCAGAAAATACTGATTACGGTGCGCTATTCCGATCCCAAATCCATCAACACTTATCTTTCTCGTGCGATGAAGCCAGCCAATGGACTGATTACCGCAAAAGCCAACGGCCATGCTGTCATGCTTGGCATTCTGGAAGCGACCACCAACCGTTTGGCCGATATTTTGGAAAGTGTGTCCGGCAAGATTGATGCCGCTTCACACTCTATCTATCGTCGCCCAAGTGATGTGCGCCCTATGTCCACTGCTGATTTCCGGCATATTCTGACCCAAATCGGAGCGCAAGGATCGTTTCTGTCGCGCGTGCGTGAAAGCTTGGCAGGGCTTGGCCGCCTGCTGGTTTATCTGACCGCTAATCTGTCCGACACGACAGGCAAAAAAGACAGCCGTGCGCAAATCAAATCGCTGGAACGCGACGTGCAATCACTAACCAATTATGTGGACTTCCTGTCCAACAAAGTGACTTTCCTGCTCGACACCATTGTCGGCCTGATTTCGATTGAGCAAAATGCGATTATCAAGATTTTCTCGGTCGCGGCTGTCGGCTTCATGCCGCCAACACTGGTTGCATCCATTTACGGGATGAATTTCAGCTTCATGCCTGAATTGAATTCACCTTGGGGCTATCCGATGGCCTTGGGCTTTATGGTCGCTTCCGCGCTCATCCCGCTTTATTTTTTCCGCCGTAAAGGCTGGCTGTAAGCCATAAAATCAGAGCGGGCTTGCTATAAACCCGCTCTGATATTTTTATTAAATGATATTTGCAGCACTGATCAGTTCAGTCGGTCGTACATAACCCAAAGAAATACCATTCCAGTTTTTCAGTTCCTTGTTTGCCATTGCAGAAAGCTTTTCAGATAAGTCCTGATCTTTGGCAAACAAACGTGACAGCAGCGAAATTACCATTGCTTCCGATGCACGTGTGCCGCCATCATCGCATTTCAGTGTGAAGCCAATGCCGAGCTCTGGCACAGCACCACAGAATACAGCTTCCGCACCAGTTTTGACAAAAATACGTCCCGGTGCCAGTTGCATCAATTCGGTGCAAGCACGTTTACTGCCCGCCACATAAAATGGCTCGGCCATACAGGCATCTACTAAGCGTTTCGCAGCCTTAGCGCGCTGCGGTTCAAGCCCGTTGCCTGTTGCCATTTTAGCAAAGCCATGCGCCAGATCAGACAAAGGAATGGCGTAAGTCGGGATCGAACAACCATCCGTGCCACAATGATCAAGGCTGTGTTTCGCACCGGTGACGGACTGCATCACATCGCGCACAGCATTTTGAATTTCAGACCCTTGCGCCACATAGCCCTTGGTTTGCATGCCGCAATGCATGCAAGTGGCCAAAAAGCCCGCATGTTTGCCGGAGCAGTTATTGTGTAAAGCGGTTGGCTCTTTGCCGGATTTTGCCAACTCAATCAGCACCGGCTGCTGGCTTGGCCAATGACTGCCACACTCCAATGCTGATGCATCAAGACCAGCCTTTTTCAGCATCAATTCAGCACGTGCCACATGTTCCGGTTCGCCGGAATGCGAGGCACATGCCATTGCCAGATCGGCATTTTCAAAGCCGAAAGCATCGGCTGCGCCCGATTCCACCAGCGGCAACGCCTGAATGGACTTAATCGCCGAACGCGGAAAAGTCAGACGCTCGACATCACCAATCGAAAACACCTGACGGCCATCGCCATCAAATATCGACATGGCACCACGATGTCGGCTTTCAACAATATTGCCCCGTGTCACTTCAACCAGAACCGGATTGCTTACCATAGCCTGATCTCACTCCTGTAACTGCAAAAAATCTTATGCCGCTCATACGCTTAAATAAAACAAAAAGCACCTCTTAGATTATGGGAGACGGAGTTGTGCGCCATAAAATGCGCTTGGATTTTTTATTGATTGATCAGTCAATCAAAACTATATTAGCTTTAAGTAAGGTTTTGATGACAGGAAATATGATGCCTAAAATCGGAATGGAACAACAACGCAAAAGCGATCTGATCAGTGCTGCTATCCGCACGATCGGCGAACGCGGCTCGCTTGATGTAACCGTTGCGCAAATTGCAAAACAAGCAGGTGTATCATCGGCGCTGGCGCACCATTATTTCGGCAGTAAAGAACATCTGATCCTTGAGACTATGCGCCATTTGCTGCGCGAATTGCATATATTAAGCGCCAATGGCTTGCGCCAAGCCGACAGCCCGCGTTCGCGCTTATCAGCAATTATCGAGGTGAATTTTTCACCATCCCAGTTCAGCCCCAGCACGATTGCGGCATGGCTGACATTTTACGTTCATGCACAGCGCTCAGACGATATGCGACGGCTGCTGAATATTTATGCAAGCCGTCTGCACTCCAATCTGATGCATGATTTAACCGCTCTGACATCGCGTGACCAAGCGCACCACATCGCTAAAGGCGCTGGTGCTCTGATCGACGGCCTTTATATCCGTCATGCCCTTGGTACCAACAAATCCGATGCAGAAAGAGCGACAACTGCAACCATGCTGGTTGAAGATTACATCAGCAGCCAGCTTTTGGTTAAAACAACAGGTTGTTAAATTTTATGTCCGCAAATTTAGAAGCAGATTTCGTCATTATCGGCTCTGGTTCCTCAGGTTCCGCATTGGCTTACCGCTTGTCTGAAGACGGCAAACATAGTGTGATTATTATTGAGGCGGGTGGCGCTGATTTCGGCCCTCTCATCCAGATGCCTGCTGCCCTTTCTTTTCCGATGAATATGGCGACCTATGACTGGCGCTTTTCCACCGAGCCGGAGCCCTATTTAAACGGACGGCAGCTCGTCACCCCACGCGGCAAAGTGATCGGTGGCTCCTCTTCCATCAACGGAATGGTTTATGTGCGCGGCCATGCTCGTGATTTTGACCATTGGGGGACAAGTGGTGCACAAGGTTGGTCTTATGCCGATGTGCTGCCCTATTTCCAAAAGATGGAACAAGTTGCCTTTAATGATAAAGATGGTTGGCGGGGCAAAAAAGGCCCCCTTCATGTGCAGCGCGGGAAAAGCCGCAATCCGCTTTATCAAGCCTTTATTCAAGCAGGCCATCAAGCGGGCTTTGAACTGACAGATGATTATAATGGCGAGAAGCAAGAAGGTTTCGGCCAGATGGAACAAACCATCCATCAGGGTCGGCGCTGGTCTGCCGCCAATGCTTATTTGAAACCAGCGTTGAAACGTAAAAACGTCACCTTGGTCAAAGGCTTGGCCCATAAAGTTGTCATTGAGAATCAACGCGCCACTGGCGTCGAGATCGAAAACGGCAATTCAGTCCGCACCATCCGCGCCAGACGCGAAGTGATTATTGCTGCATCTTCCATCAACTCACCCAAGCTGCTGATGCTTTCCGGTATCGGTCCGGCTGAGCATTTGGCCGAGTTCAACATTCCGGTTGTTGCTGATCGGCAAGGTGTCGGTCAAAATCTACAAGACCATATGGAGCTTTATATCCAGCAATCTTGCAGGCAACCGATTACGCTTCACTCCAAGCTTAATTTGTTTTCAAAAGCCATGATCGGCGCTCAATGGTTGCTTTTCAAATCCGGTGATGGTGCCAGCAACCATTTTGAAAGTGCTGCCTTTTTGCGCTCGAAAGCCGGTATAGACTATCCTGATATTCAATATCATTTTCTTCCGGCAGCGATCCGCTATGACGGCAAAGCTGCAGCCGAAGGCCACGGCTTTCAGGCGCATGTCGGGCCGATGCGCTCCAAATCACGTGGAAGCGTTACGCTTCGCTCAAGTGACCCGCGCGACAAGCCAAAAATTCAGTTTAATTATATGTCGCATCCCGATGACTGGGCAGATTTCCGCCATTGCATCCGCCTCACCCGTGAAATTTTTGGCCAGCACGCTTTTGATCCATATCGTGGCGAGGAAATTCAACCGGGCAAACATGTGCAAACGGATGATGAACTGGATGATTTCATCCGCGACCATGCCGAAAGCGCTTTCCATCCATGCGGTACTTGTAAAATGGGTGCAGTTGATGATCCAATGGCAGTGGTTGACCCTCACTGCCGTGTCATTGGCGTTGAAAACTTACGTGTCGCGGATTCGTCAATTTTTCCACGTATCACCAATGGTAATCTCAATGCCCCTTCGATCATGACCGGTGAAAAAGCCGCGGATCATATTTTGGGACGCGATATGCTGCCACGCTCCAACAAACAGCCGTGGATCAATCCACGCTGGCAAGTTTCAGACCGTTAATTTTACCAGGAGTTTCTTTGATGAAAACCCAACCTAAAGCCTCCCATTTCATTGGCGGTCAATTCGTAGAAGATCGTGACGGGCGCGAATTGAATGTCGTCTATCCGGCAACAGGCGAAGTGATTGCCAAGCTGCATAGCGCCACGCCTGCTATTATTGAACAAGCATTACAAAGTGCGGCGATAGCACAAATTGAATGGGCGGCAAAAAAGCCGGTTGAACGTGGCCGCATTTTAATACGCGCTGCGCAATTATTGCGTGAGAAAAACGAAGAACTATCAAGGCTTGAAACGCTCAATACCGGTAAAGCAATTCAGGAAACGCTGGTGGCAGATGCGGCCTCTGCCGCTGATGCATTAGAGTTTTTAGGTGGTGCGGTTGCTACTTTCAACGGCGACTTTGTAGATTTGGGTGGTTCATTTGCTTACACAAAACGTGAAGCCTTGGGCGTTTGTGTTGGTATCGGCGCATGGAATTACCCGATCCAGATTGCCACATGGAAATCCGCCCCAGCGCTTGCCATGGGTAATGCTTTCATTTTCAAACCATCCGAAAACACACCACTGACTGCTTTGGCACTGGCAGAAATTTACCATGAAGCTGGTTTGCCAGCCGGTCTTTTCAATGTGGTGCAAGGTTTTGGTGATGTGGGAGCTGCACTGATTGAGCATCCTACAACCGCAAAAGTGTCGCTCACCGGCTCGGTGCCGACAGGCCGCAAGATTATGGCGCAGGCAGGTGCCCATCTCAAACATGCAACGATGGAACTGGGCGGCAAATCTCCGCTCATCGTCTTTGATGATGCCGACATTGAAAACGCCATTGGCGGCGCGATGCTCGGCAATTTCTATTCCACCGGACAAGTTTGCTCCAACGGCACCCGCGTTTTTGTTCATAAAAATATCCATGACAAATTTGTCAGCCGTCTGATTGAACGCACTAGCAAAATCAAAATCGGTGATCCATTGGATGAAACAACCCAGATGGGGCCGCTTGTCAGCCGCGCGCAATTAGACCGTGTTTTGTCTTTCATTGAACAAGGCAGAGCAGAAGGCGCAAAACTCGTGCATGGTGGCGATGTGGCCAACGTCACCGGTTTTGAAAATGGATTTTTCATTCAGCCAACCATCTTCACTGATGTGCAAGACAATATGACCATCGCGCAGGAAGAAATTTTTGGTCCTGTCATGAGCATTTTGTCTTTTGAAGATGAAGAAGATGTGATTACCCGCGCCAATGCTTCAGAATTTGGTTTGGCTGCTGGTGTTTTCACCCAAAATCTGGCGCGCGGCCACCGTGTGATCGGCAAATTGAAAGCCGGTACCTGCTGGATCAATGCCTATAATCTGACACCGGTTGAAGTGCCGTTTGGCGGCTATAAAAACTCCGGTATCGGCCGTGAAAACGGTCTGGCGGCGCTTGAGCATTACAGCCAGATCAAAACTGTCTATGTCGAAGCCGGTGATGTCGACAGCCCATATTAAATTATCAAGGGAATCGCTTGGCGATTCCCTTGATGCTGGGCCGCGAATACTGGTGTTTTTTTAAATTACACTGGTCTCGCGGCTTATTTCTTGCGGCATTTGCGCCATTTAATCGATTCTATTCAAGCAGAGGCTCATTTTATCGTGGAACGAGCGGCTACGATCACATAAGCAAAAGGCGCATTGTTACTTGGCATCATAAGTAACCAGCATCAGGCGCATCCGGAGCGAATGTAGGAGGTCGTTATGGCTAAATGGGTATATAATTTCGGCGATGGAAAAGCAGAAGGCGCGGCAAGTGACCGTGAACTGCTCGGGGGTAAAGGAGCGAATTTGGCTGAAATGTGCAGCCTTGGCTTGCCGGTTCCTCCAGGTTTTACCATCACGACCGAAGTTTGCACCTATTATTACGCGCATGACCGCAGCTATCCGCCTGAGCTGGAACAGCAAATTCAAGATTCCTTGGCGGAAGTAGCAAGAATTACCGGTCGCCGTTTTGGTGATATGGACAAGCCACTGCTGGTTTCTGTGCGCTCCGGCTCACGTGCTTCCATGCCTGGTATGATGGATACGGTTCTCAATCTTGGTCTCAATGATCAAACTGTTGAAGCTATTGCCCGTGAAGCCAATGATGCCCGTTTTGCCTATGACAGCTATCGCCGCTTCATCCAGATGTATTCTGATGTTGTTTTGGGCGTCGATCACGCATTCTTTGAAGAAATTCTCGAAGATAAAAAAGCAGGCCTCGGCACCGAAGTCGATACGGACTTGACCGCTGACGACTGGAAAGATGTCATCGCCAAATATAAAGCTACCGTTGAGGAAGAGCTGGGCAAACCTTTCCCGCAGGATCCGAAACAGCAGCTGTCCGGCGCCGTTGGTGCGGTTTTCTCCAGCTGGATGAATGCCCGCGCCATCACCTATCGCCGCCTGCATTCCATTCCGGAAAGCTGGGGTACTGCTGTCAACGTACAGGCTATGGTGTTCGGCAATATGGGTGACAGCTCCGCCACCGGCGTTGCCTTTACCCGCAACCCTTCAACCGGTGAAAAGAAGCTCTATGGCGAGTTTCTCGTCAATGCTCAGGGTGAAGATGTGGTTGCCGGTATCCGCACACCACAAAATATTACCGAAGAAGCCCGCATTGCCGCTGGTTCCGACAAGCCATCGCTTGAAAAGGTTATGCCGGAAGCTTTTGCCGATTTTATCGCCGTCGCCGACAAACTGGAACAGCATTACCGCGACATGCAGGATCTGGAATTCACCATCGAGCGTGGCAAATTGTGGATGCTGCAAACCCGCTCCGGCAAGCGCACCGCCAAAGCAGCACTTAAAATGGCTGTAGAAATGGCGGACGAAGGTTTGATCACGCAGAGTGAAGCAGTGATGCGTATTGAACCGGCATCACTTGATCAGCTTTTGCATCCAACTATTGACCCCAAAGCCGCCCGTCATGTTATCGGCGCGGGTCTTCCGGCCTCTCCGGGTGCCGCAACCGGTGAGATTGTTTTCTCGTCCGAAGATGCAGAACAGGCTAAGGCCGAAGGCCGCAAAGTCATTCTAGTACGCATTGAAACCAGCCCGGAAGATATTCACGGCATGCATGCCGCAGAAGGCATTCTGACAACGCGCGGCGGCATGACAAGCCACGCGGCTGTGGTTGCCCGCGGCATGGGCAAGCCATGCGTATCGGGTGCAGGCTCAGTGCGTGTGGACTACCGCAACGGCACCATGCTTGCCGCAGGCCAGACCTTCAAAAAAGGCGACATCATCACCATTGATGGTGCCAGCGGCCAGATTTTAAAAGGTTCGGTTGCGATGCTTCAGCCGGAACTTTCCGGCGACTTTGGCCAGTTGATGGAATGGGCTGACAAAACCCGCCGCATGAAAGTGCGCGCCAATGCCGAAACACCGGCAGATGCCCGCACCGCCCGTTCTTTTGGCGCCGAAGGTATCGGGCTTTGCCGCACCGAGCATATGTTCTTTGAAGGCGAACGTATTCTTGCCATGCGCGAGATGATCCTTTCCAATGATGAAGAAGGCCGCCGCAAAGCCTTGGCAAAACTTCTGCCGATGCAACGCGCCGACTTTGCCGAAATTTTTGAAATCATGAAGGGTTTGCCGGTCACCATCCGTTTGCTTGATCCGCCATTGCACGAATTCCTGCCACGTACAGACACTGAAATTGCCGAAGTGGCAACTGCGATGGATATATCGCCGGAATTGCTGCGCGAACGCAGTGATAGCCTGCATGAATTTAACCCGATGCTTGGCCATCGCGGTTGTCGCCTTGCCATTTCCTATCCGGAAATTGCTGAAATGCAGGCGCGTGCGATTTTTGAAGCAGCTGTAGAAGCCGCCCAAAAAACCGGCGAAGCTGTTGTTCCGGAAGTGATGGTGCCGCTTGTCGGTCTCAAAGCCGAGTTGGATTTCGTCAAAGCCCGCATTGATGCCGTTGCCGCAGACGTGATGAAAGAAGCCGGCATTAAAATCGACTATATGGTTGGTACCATGATTGAACTGCCGCGTGCAGCTCTGCGTGCAGCAGACATTGCCCAGTCTGCCGAGTTTTTCTCCTTCGGCACCAACGATCTGACACAGACAACATTTGGTATTTCACGCGATGATGCAGCACCTTTCATCACCGCCTATCAGCAAAAAGGCGTGATTGAACAAGATCCGTTCGTTTCGCTTGATGTGGATGGTGTTGGTGAACTGGTGCAAATTGCAACCGAGCGCGGTCGTTCAGCACGTCCGAAAATCAAGCTTGGCATTTGTGGTGAACATGGCGGCGATCCGGCATCGATTGCATTTTGCGAAAAGATCGGCCTTGATTATGTATCCTGCTCGCCGTTCCGTGTACCGATTGCCCGTTTGGCAGCAGCACAAGCTTCGGTCAAATAAATAGATATAAAACAGCCGGATCAATTTCCGGCTGTTTTTCCTTTCTCTTAAAAGGACGAAAATGTTCAAACCTGTTTTTGCCGGATTATTGTTTTTGACCCATTTGGGTGCAGCCACAGTGCTGAGCGCTCCTGCACAAGCTGACAATCTGGCCGAGCCGCATTTGTTCATTCAACCGGGTGGTTCGAAAGGTGCACAAGTCGCCCTCACCCTTGATGCGTGTTCCGGCAAAACAGATTTACGTATTTTGAATATGCTGGTGGCAGAGAAAATTCCCGCAACATTTTTCATCACGGCGCGATGGTTGCAGCATAATGAGCCTGCGATGAAAGTCATGCTGGCGCATCCGGATTTATTTCAGATTGAAAATCATGGGGCTCAGCATGTACCTGCCATTACTACCATTCCAACCATGTATGGCATCAAAACTGCCGGATCATTAGAAGCGGTGGAAAAGGAAGTACAAGGGGGAACAGACGCGATTAAAGCTGCCGGTGCTCCGCAGCCGCAATGGTATCGCGACGCGACCGCGCGTTATTCCAACGATGCCATAAGCCACATTGAGAAAATGGGCTATAAGATTGGCGGATATTCGCTCAATGCCGATATGGGAGCATCACTTTCGAGCGGCGCAACAGAAAAAAGAATTTTAAATGCCCGTGACGGCGATGTCATCATCGCCCATATCAATCAGCCAAGCCGTAAAGCAGGCGAAGGTGTGGCCACAGGAATTTTGAAATTAAAACAGCGCGGAATGCGTTTTGTGCGTCTAAAAGATGTCCAAAGCAGCCATTCTGTTTTGACTGCCAAGCCGACCCAACATTGATTATAAGCCGTCCAGTCCACGAGCGACTGCAGCAAAATTGCGCCCTAATCCCTCAAAAACCTTATTTTCACCGGTTAAAGGGTTTAACGACATGGTGATGCCGTCATTATGTAAAGTGACAAATAAAACCTGTTCAGATATATCATTAAAAATTGCAATAGCTGCAATTCGTTGCGCGGTCGTTGTGTCGACTGCCGGCATATTAAACAGCACTCTACCACGCACAACATCTGCCGCTTTGGTCAAAGCAACATCAAACCCATCTGTCAGAACATCTTGAGCACCTAAAGCAAATTCAAGCTCGACAGCCTCCAAAGAAGCCGGCTCGGATGTTTCCATATGATTATCTGATACGTCGCCTGACTGGCTACGATCCATATTAGTATCTCCGCAGAATCTAAATTACGGCTTCCAAGCGGCGTGCTTACCCTATAAGTTAGCGATAGGACACCGTATTTTCCACGAAACACAGATTTTTACATCATCACATTTTATCACTCATATTAAGATGGCGCATAGATCCCATTCAAGCTGGCATAACCGTCAGTGCGCACAAGCCCTTTGCTAACCAGATCTTCCATATGCGCCATAACAGACAACGCGGCCGCACCATGCAGGCGTGGATCAATATCGCGGTAAATCGCTTTTACGATTTCCATAATGGTTCGGTCACCTGTTATTACGCGCTCCAGAATGGCGCGCTCTCGCATTTTCCGGTGCATACGAAGGCCACGCAAAAAGGCTGCCGGATTGGTTACAGCACCACCATGCCCAGGCAAATATAATTGATCATCGCGTTCAAGCAGTACATCCAATGAGGCCATATAATCGCTCATCGAACCATCCGGTGGCGCTACTACAGATGTTGCCCACGCCATCACATGATCAGCTGAAAACAACACACCACTGTTCTCTAATGCAAATACCATATGGTTTGCCGCATGACCGGGCGTATGAATGCCTGTCAGGGCCCATCCATCACCATTCAAAGTCTCGCCATGCTTCAGGGCTATATCAGGCACAAAATCCGTATCCGCTGCCGCTTCCAGCATATTAACCTCGCCCCGATGGTATTCCCGTGATGGACGATGCACGCCTTCTGCAACTGTTTGCGCACCAAAGCGCTGCTTCAAACGTTGTGCTAATGGTGAATGATCACGGTGCGTATGACTGACAAAAATATGGCTGACCGGACGCTCGTTGACCGCTTTCAAAATAGCTTGAAAGTGCGCATCATCTTCCGGGCCTGGATCAATAATCGCCAAATGATCGGTGCCAACGATATAAGTATTGGTGCCGTGAAAGGTAAAAGCACTCGGATTATTGACTGTTAATCTGGAAATATTGGGTGCCACTTGATGCGCCACACCATAATCCGGTGTGAAATCAGTATCAAAAACCAAAGCCATTTCAAAGACGTCTTTCCGGTGTAAACCTTGCCATCTTACTTCTATTCCACCCGTAGCTATACCTGAAGATCGTATAAAACCCATCATAAAAGCGATTATTTACGAAGAAATCTATCCCCCTGTTCCAAAGCTGAATTACACTTGATGCAATAATCATTGCATGAAGGAGAATGATTTATGGAACAAACCAACCATTTGAAACTGCCTTATATTTTGCCAAGCCAAGCGCAAAAACATGTCACCCATAATGAAGCTTTGCGAATACTGGATGCTATTGTGCAGCTTGCCGTTATTGCACGCGATTACACCCATCCAGACCCCGCGGCAGAAGAAGGCGATCGCTATATTGTGCCCGACGACGCGGGAGGCGACTGGGCGTTGCAAACTCAAAAAATTGCTGCCTTTACTGATGGCAGCTGGTATTATTTCACACCGCAAACAGGCTGGCTTTGTTATGTCAAAAATGAAAGCAACATGCTTGTTTTCAACGGTAATGACTGGCAAGAATTAACCGGCAGCTCTGATATAAGCTCCGTAGAAATGCTTGGTATCCACGCCAGTGCTGATGAAACGAACCGTCTGACGGTCTCCTCAGAGGCCACATTATTTAATCACGCAGGCAATGGCCACCAGCTGAAATTAAACAAAAACACAGACGCCGACACAGCCTCATTATTGTTTCAATCCAATTGGACAGGTCATGCAGAAATGGGGCTGGCCGGAAGCAAAGATTTCTCTGTTAAAGTGGGTGATGATAATGGCCAGTGGCGCGAAGCCATGCGCATCGACCGCACAAGCGGCAATGTTATGATTGGTGCCATGTTTCCATCAACCCGCCTGCATGTCGATGGTCCGATCCGCACCGGAACGACCACAGTTGCAAACCTACCCTCTGCCACAACGCATGGCGCAGGCTCCATTATTTTTGTAAGCGATGCCACAGGTGGAGCACAACACGCCTATTCTGACGGCAGTCAGTGGTTATCTTTACGAAGCGGCACAGTGATAGCTTAAAAGACAACCTGCCGAACGGTTTGTTTCGGTACTATAGAAACCTTGTTTTTCAACATAGAATTTATATCAAAACTAATATTCCATCGTGAAGTTTATTAGCCATAAAACTAATTTAAAACTTTATATAAAATTTGTATCGTCATTTTAATTATTAAGTTGGATGATTGCTAGAAAATGAGTCGCTCTTATTGTACAAGATTCCAGTTAAAATTCGTATGTGGGCTCAAGTTTTCATTCGTTCACAAAATTTACTTAATAGACTTAAAAGCCTTTTGGTTCGGGTTAAATATTTAAGAGGAATGATTTGAGCAGTAATTTCACGGCTTTGTGTAAAAAAGCAGCAAAGCTACCACGCCGTACCAAACAACTGATTTTAGCGTCAACTGATTGTGTAATATTGCTGATCAGCGCATATACTGCTTTCGTTTTAAGATTAGGTATCGTTTTCCAGCCTAATCAATCACAACTTTTTCTAATTTTACTCGTCCCTGCTTTAGCTCTGCCAATTTTTATCAAATACGGTCTTTACCGAGCGATCATCCGTTATCTTCCAGAACGGGCGATCTGGTCTATTTTTCAAGCGTGTACCGCTGTTGCTTTACTATGGGTATTTGTCATTTTTTTAACAGAACTTAATGGCGGACGGGGTGCACCGCGCTCCGTGCCACTTTTATATTGGCTTATCAGTACAGTCTTAATTGCCTCCAGTCGTTTTAGTGCGAAATGGATTTTACAACGTACAACCAATAGTTATAAAGATTTTGCCAAAGCACTGATTGTTGGCAGCGGCGCCCCTGCCCGCCAACTTGCCACGGCATTGCGCAGTCATGGGCAAACGAGAGTTTACGGTTTTATTGACAGTAATCCCGCCACTATCGGGATGGATATCGCGGGCTTGCGCGTTTATTCACCTGATCGCATTCCATCATTGATAGAAAATTATGGTATTGATCAGGTTGTCATTTCCGACCCAAATTTAAATGCCACAGAACGACGTCAATATGCCAATATACTTGGACGTCAGTCTGTTAAAACCAGAATTCTGCCGCCAATTGCCGATCTGTCTGCCGGCAAATATATTATCAGTGCTTTACGTAATGTTGAAATTGACGATCTGTTGGGACGCTCACCCGTACCACCCGATCAAACGCTTTTAACCGAAATTGTCAATAACAAAACCATAATGGTGACAGGTGCAGGCGGTTCAATCGGGCGAGAACTTTGCCATGCAATCATCAATCTTGCGCCTAAGCGCCTTGTACTGTTCGAAGTGAGTGAGTTTGCACTTTATGAGGTGGAACGGCACTTACAGGCACTCAATCTTTGTGAGATCATTCCTGTTCTCGGCACAGTCATGGATCGTTCGGAAGTTGAACGAACCATTCGTGATCACGGCGTCAGTATCGTTTATCATTGTGCCGCTTATAAACATGTTCCGCTTGTTGAGAAAAATCCGGTTGTCGGTGTGCGCAATAATGTCATTGGCACAGTCAATGTTGCACAAGCCGCTGTTTCTGCCAAAGTTGACAGACTGGTACTGATTTCTTCAGACAAAGCCGTTCGCCCAACCAATATAATGGGAGCGACCAAGCGTTGGGCTGAACTCGTTATCTATCAATACGGGCAGATTGCAAAAGTTTCAAATCCGAGAAGTTCATTTTATTCAGTACGCTTCGGCAATGTTTTAGGTTCCAATGGTTCTGTCGTTCCCCTCTTCCGCGAACAGATTTCCAAAGGTGGCCCTGTCACACTGACACATGAAAAAATGACCCGTTATTTCATGTCGATCAAAGAAGCCGCAGAACTCATCATTCAATCTGGTGGTGTGGCACAAACAGGTGACACAATTCTTCTCGAAATGGGCGAACCCATTCGTATCAGAGAACTTGCAGAAAATATGATTCTGCTTGCCGGCCTCACTGTCAAAGATCAAAAGAACCCACAAGGCGATATTGCGATTGAAGTGACTGGCATCCGCCCCGGTGAAAAACTTTTTGAAGAACTTTTCTATGATCCTCAATTTGTCCAAACCACACGTCACCCCAAGATTATGCGCTCGCCACGGGGACAGAAAGAAAATATTGATATCTATGAAGCACTTGATCGCTTAAATCACGCTCTCACAACCAATGATCATGAAACTTTGCGTGAGCTACTTTTCAGCATCATACCTTATGATGACTGTAAAGACGATGTAATTATTAACTAGACATTTCTCCAATAATACTGCCAAATACCTTAAAAATATAAGGGAACATAAAATGGGCTGGTATTATTTAATGGGCGTTGCTGCCATAGCTTTTGTTGTTTGGTGTTTTGCCAAGATGAATAGCGCAGGCTTCAAAGAAAAAACGACATCAGAATAAATTTACTATGAGCTTGATCCATCAGGCTGTAAAAATGATAATTTCATGCGCTTAGAGAAAATCTCTAAGCGCATGAAAGATTTTTTATTATACGCTTTTAAAGTGATGTCGTTCGGAGCTTCAGCAATAATGAACTGGTGGCAAGCAAAGCAGCCAAGCAAACTGCAAGCTCTATCCATAGTTGCGGTTTCATCAGCGCGAAAAATACGCCTATCCCAAGTGCGACATTTAAAAAGACGACAGTTCTGATAATCGCCCAAACAGAGCGACCTGTCCTTCTGGCTTTCTGATATGCATGGCGTGAATGCGCCTCAAAGATATTCTCGTTTTCAAACAAACGCATAACAATGGTTGATGACGCATCCAGCACATAATAAAGCGGCAAGATAAGAGCGAGCCAGATCGATGTATCACGGGCAAATGACAGGAATACAAAACAGCTCAACATACCAAGCGGAAGGCTACCGGAATCTCCTAAAAAAACTTTAGCCGGATGGCAGTTAAAAAAAGCAAAACCTAACAATGCACCTGCAATCAGTGCTGAAAAATATCCGCTACTTCCTTCTGTCAGGCCAAGAGCGGCAAAAATTGAAATCCACAGAACCGGAATTCCCAAGCCACTGACTGTCATCAAATCCAGACCATCCATGAAATTGGTCACATTGATCCAATACAACATTACCAGCACAAGCAAGCCACGATCCAACCATAGTGGCATAAAGGGTAAAAACGGAGTTTCATATCCCAAAGCTGCAATGCCAAGAGCTGCACTAATCAGCTGCACCCCTAAGCGTAAACGCACAGAGATATCGTAGCGGTCATCCAACAACCCTATCAGCCATAAAAGCCAACCGCTTGTTTCAAGCAGCACAACAGCCCTGCCGCTCAATCCGATATATGAATAAAAAAATCCCAACAAAATTAAGATGGTTGGCACCAATGCTATACCGCCAATTTGTCGTGCGGGGATTGTATGATTGGAGCGTGCGTTCTTTTGCGCTTTTAAAAAATTGTGAGGCAACAAATAATAAAGCAGGCTTAAAAGTGGCACACAAAGGATTAATCCAGATACGAAGACAACGATCATCTTTGGCATAACTGATTCCACTATCCGCTCCTGAAGCCCTTTAATGACCTAACTGATTCAATTTTTAACTATTTTACAGTTCATCTTTGCATCATTGCCGCTGGTGCAACATGCCTTAAATCACTGAAATACAGACATTTATCATAAACTACGCGTAAAATGACTTAATCTCTCCACAGATTTGCATTTTTTTGGACATCCCCTGAAAAAACTTACAGGAAAACCACATAACCGGATTGCACTTCGTTTTTTAAGCGGCTATAGGTTCGCCAACCGCAGCGCAATCGATTTGCGATTTGTTGGGGCGTAGCCAAGCGGTAAGGCACCGGTTTTTGGTACCGGCATTCCCTGGTTCGAATCCAGGCGCCCCAGCCATAATTTCCCAATATAATATAGATAAAGAATACG
Organism: Paenochrobactrum pullorum; assembly: GCF_041929845.1. NCBI lineage: Bacteria > Pseudomonadati > Pseudomonadota > Alphaproteobacteria > Hyphomicrobiales > Brucellaceae > Paenochrobactrum > Paenochrobactrum pullorum. Next base: position 1,000,299 of record NZ_JBHEEH010000001.1, on the reverse strand, counting down.
GCTTTATTTTATGAAGCTCTGTGAAACATGCCTGTTGCATCGCATAACTATAAATGCGCAATAAGCATGATCCATTAAAAAAACCGGCTTCTTTATTATCAGAAGCCGGTTTTGTTTTAGTCTTTGGTTACATCATGCAGAGCGTTTTTTAAGCCCCCCATCAGCAACTGGATATCCAGTGCCGAGGCGACAAAAGTAAAGCCCCACTCCAGATATTTACGAGCTGCTGCAATGTCAGTGGTCAAAATGCCACCGGCTTTGCCAAGCTTATTGAGTTTTTCAATTGCTTCCTGAATAGCATTTTGCACATCCGGGTGCCCCGGATTGCCTAAATGACCAAGCGATGCCGCCAGATCAGACGGGCCGATAAAAACACCATCAACACCTTCTACCTGCGCAATCTCTTCCAGATTTTGCAAAGCGCTACCGGTTTCAAGTTGCACCAGCACGCAGATCTCGTCATTGGCTTTTTTCAGATAACCATTCATCTGACCATAGGCCGATGCGCGCGAGCTTCCTGAAACACCGCGGATACCTTCCGGCGGATAACGGCAAGCTGCCACAGCTTGGCGCGCTTCATCTGCATTTTGCACAAAAGGCACCAGCACAGTTTGTGCGCCCACATCCAGCACCCGCTTGAGCAAAACCGGATCATTCCATGCCGGACGCACGACGGGATGGGCTTTACCGGCGGATCCTGCATGCAAAAGCGTCACGAGATTGGAAATATCAACCGGTGAATGTTCTGCATCAAGGCAGACCCAATCAAAACCGCTATTACCGATAATTTCCACCGCCACAGGGCTGGCGCTCATGCTCCACACACCAATTTGCTTGGTGCGCGAGCGCATAGCTGCCTTAAATGGGTTTGTTTTCACGTCCATGATCAAACCTATCAAACAAACTGCACGGCAACGCTGCCGAGAGGGCCAAAATCTGCATGCAGCGTGTCGCCCTTATCAGCCCAAACCGGACGCGTGAACGAGCCCGATAGCAGCAAATGACCGGGCTCCAATGTCACGCCAAATGGCGCAAGCTTGTTGGCAAGCCATGCAATCGCCATCGCCGGATGACCGAGCACACCGGCGGCAAGACCCGTTTCTTCAATTTCGGAGTTACGATAGAAAACAGCGCCTGCCCAGCGAAGATCAATCTCTTCAGGGCGTACCGGACGACCACCTAGAACCAAGCCGGCAGCTGCACCATTATCTGCTACAGTGTCGAATATCTTGCGCGGGTTCTGCACTCGGGCATCAATGATTTCGATGGACGGAATGACATATTCTGTGGCGCGCAACACATCCACTAAGCCAATATTCGGACCTTTAAGCGGCTCTTTCAGCACAAAGGTCAGTTCCGGCTCAACGCGTGGAACACAAAAATCGGCATGGCGCACTTTGGCACCATCATTGAGCAGCATATCATCAAAGATGTGACCGTAATCCGGCTCATCAATCTGAGAAGAAGCCTGCATAGCTTTTGATGTCAGACCAATTTTGTGCCCGACAATACGTGCGCCACCAGCCATGCGCTTTTGCGCAACAGCGTGCGAAATCGCATAAGCATCATCAATGGTGATATGTGGCCACTGGGTTGATAATTGTGTGCAAGGCTTTTTGCTGCGATGGGCTTCCAGCAAAGCTTCAATGGCAAGCGAGCGTTCCTGATCGTTCAACATGATATCTATTCCTGATTATGCGATTAAAGCTTGATGCAGATGTTGCGAAGCTCAGTGTAAAATTCGAATGAGTGATTGCCGCCTTCGCGACCAATACCGGACTTTTTCGAGCCGCCAAACGGGGTGCGCAAATCACGCAGGAACCAACTGTTGACCCATGCAATGCCCACATCAATCTGTGAGGCAACGCGATGCGCACGGCTTAAGTTTTCTGTCCAGACTGCCGTTGCCAAACCGTAAGGGCTGTTATTGGCAAGACCGACAACTTCTTCTTCATCGTCAAACACGCTGATATGCGCGCAAGGACCAAAAATTTCATTGGTGACGATTTCCGATGTCTGCGGCAAGCCGGTCCAAAGGGTTGGTTCAACAAAGTAACCATTTTCAAAACCAGCCACATCCGGTGTGCCGCCACCACAAAGAATGGTCGCACCTTCTGCCTTGGCTTTTTCATAAAAGCCCAGCACTTTCTGGCGATGAATATCGCTGACCAACGGCCCCATTGTCACTTCAGGATTAAACGGATCACCAAAGCGGTAAGATTTGGCCTGCGCAGTCAGCTTGGCGCAGAACTCTTCAAAAATACCGCGCTGAACATAAAGACGCTCGGTTGCAAGGCAAACCTGACCGGTATTGGCAAAGCAGGAACGGCCAGTGCCTTCAATTGCTTTAGCAATATCCGCATCATTAAAAATGATACCGGCATTTTTGCCACCCAGTTCAAGCGAAACGGGACGCACACCATTGGAGGCTGCACGCATGATCGCCTCACCGGTCGAGGTTTCACCGGTAAAAGTAATGCCGTCAACATCCGGATGGGAGGTCAAAAACTCACCGGCAGAATCCGCACCAAAACCATGCACGACGTTATAAACACCGGCCGGAACACCGGCTGCATTCATGACTTCGCCCAAGAGTGCAGCAGTTGCAGGTGTTTCTTCCGATGGTTTGACGACAACCGTGTTACCCGCAGCCATGGCTGGCGCCACTTTCCATGTCATCAACAGCAGTGGCAGGTTCCACGGACAGATGACCGCAATCACCCCACGCGGAACGCGGATAGCATAGTTGATAGCGCCCGCACCATCCGGCGTTGCCGACTGGAATGCTTCGGTGCTCAAAGATGCGATCTGATCGGCGAATACATTGAAGTTCGCACCACCACGCGGAATATCAATATGGCTGGCGATGGAGCGCGGCTTGCCGGTATCCATGATTTCAGCGCGCAAAAATTCATCAAAGCGCGCCTGAATGCCATCAGCGACTTTACGCAAAATCGAGAGACGTTCGGCAACGCTCATACGACCCCAAGGGCCTTTCAGCGCCTGTTTGGCAGCACCAACTGCCAGATCAACATCCTCACGGCTTGCTTCATGTACATGGGCATGAACCTGACCGGTTGCCGGATAATAATTTTCAAACAGACGGCCGCCGCCTTTGCGATATTCGCCGCCAATAAAGTTGAGAATTTCAGTGCCGGCAGTGCCCGCGCCAGTTGATTTATTCGCAGTCATAATGGGGTTCACTCTTCATCATCATTCGTTAAAAACTGCCACATTCTTTCAAAGATGCGGCCTGCTTTGGTCGCACGTTGTGCAGCTTCTTCATTGCTTAAAACGGGTGCATGTTGCGCCATGCCGCTGGCCAGAACATCGAGCTCCACACGGCAGCTGTCTTCCAGATACCAAGCCAGCACCACCGCCTCTTCCAGCGACTGACCGGCCACAACGGCACCATTGCCGCGCATCAGCACGGCCTTGGACTCGCCCATCAGGCGGATGACTTTTTGCGCGCGCTCATCATCGCGGATAAGCTGCGGATCATCCCAAAGCGGAACGCTTGGCGCGAAATAAGAACCAAAACCATGACGCGGCTTCGGGCTCAAACCCATTGCAGCCAGTGACATCATCTTCGGGCTCATAAAGCGCACCACGCCATTAATATCAGCGCGGTTTTGGTAAATTTGCTGATGCAGACGCACCTCGCCCAGTACATTTTCCGGCAGTGGCTCATGAATTTGCAGCACAGTGCATTCTTCACCCACACCAACCAATCCCGGTGGTGAAGCCGGACAAACCAGAAAAGTGCTGGCATCAAGGCGCATGGAACAATGCCCATAAGCATGTACCAAACCACTACGCCCCAAGGCACGGGCAGCTTTTCTGACCGTCACAGAGGCTTCATTCATATTCACGGACATGCTTAGTCATCCCCTTCCGAAAAGGCTGCAATTTTAGGGCTTGCACCCCAAAGGCAGAAACCTTTCGGCTCAAAGGCAAACTGACGATCACGCCACAATGGTTCATCATGAATTTCGCACACGCCGGTGGAATATTCATAAGTCATACCATCGGGGCCACGGAAATAGAGAAACTGTGCTGAAGATGTCGGGTGACGACCCGGCCCAAAGGTAATCGGCACTTGTTTATCACGCAGCAAATTGCTGGAGCGCTGGATATCATGGGTGGATTCCACCTGATGATTGATGTGCTGAATGCCAGCTTTATTCCCCGGAAAGAGTGCGATCGTATGGTGGATCGCACCGATGCGCATCAATGGTGCATCACCAATACGATCAGAAACACGTGCATTACAAACAGTTGTCCAGAATTTTTCATCCCGCTCCACATCGGTGGAATAGAAGCCGACATGGCTGAAACCGGTGATACCGGCATCACGGGTGCCATGATAATCAACCCCCGACATGCTTGGACGGACGATAAACTCGATCACATTACCAGTCGGATCATTAAAGCGAATAAATTCGCGCACATGACGTATCTCGCATTCAGCGGGGCTGCCATATTGCACATTATGCCCGAGCGCCTCCAAAGATGCGGCAGCAGCCTGCAATTCAGCAGAGGATTTCAGCTCGAAAGCGGTAATATGATCTTCAGGATTACCTTCGAAATAACACAGCGTATGGTCGCGATTATCTGATTTGAAATGGATGGCACCTTTGGTGCGCTCAGCCACTTCGAGACCTAAAATTGTTGTCGCAAAAGCCTCAGCACTTTCCAGATCCTGAGTGCCAACCCGGCAATAAACGACGTCACTCAACTCAATCATGTGTGCCTCCTTTTATCAGGCAGAAATTGAAATTTGGCTGTTCACGCGCCCTGTCCCACAACTAGGGCTTACACATTGTCTCCGGCAAATTCCGGCACATTGGTATAAGAGCCCCATTCGCAATAAGAGCGCGGCTGGTGGCGATATTGACGTGGCGGATTGGCAAAATTTTCTTCACCTTTCAGCATGCCGGTGGCATAAGTCACCATTAGCGGTTCATCATTTTGGCCAGCGATTTTCATCGCTTCTGTGGTTACGAAAATCTGGTCGGATGCCGGATGGTGACCGGGGCCATGAATGATCGGCAATTGCTGGCGCTGGAAAAAATAGAAATTCTGCATGATGTTGTTGATACCTTCAACATTGAAGGTAATGCCCATCAAGCCATCGCGCGTGGACGGATAAAGCGCAATGACGTGATGCTTGTCATCAAGGCGAATATAAGCGGTATCACCCACCCAATCCGAGACTTTGGCACCAATCACTTGCGTCCAGAAATGCTCATTGGCGGCAATATCTTTGCAACACAGTGATACAGTCTGAAATTCGGTCACGCCGGCATCACGGCTTGGGAAATAACGCCAACCGCTGGTCATCGGACGCCAGACAAATTCAACGATCAGGCCATTTGGCGCAGTGCAGCTCAAATAGGCTTTCACCAGACGTTCAGCGCATTCTTCTTCACCACCAAATGTTGAAGCAATATTATGCGCTGTCAGTTGTTTTTCCAAAGCATCCAGATCTTCACGGCGCGCAACCGTGATGGCGATTGCCGGTTTTGTAGCACCTGCCACCATATTGACGCTGTAAGCACGTGCATCTGAACGATAATAATAAGAGCCGTCTTTTTTACCGGCATTTTCCAGGCCAACAATTTCTGTCAGAAACTGATGGCTGCTGGCAGCATCCTGCGTACCAAAACGCACGTAACGCAATTCGCGCAGTGTATAAGTCATAAGCCTCACTCTTAAAATTACAGGGTTAGTAAAAGTCTTGATCCCCCTTGAAGGCCATCGCCGCCAAGGGGGATTTTGTGATTAGAGAGCGGCTGCTTCCGCTTCCAGTTCCTTCAAAAGTGGCGTTTTTTCACGCCATTCTTTGTACCAATCATCAATCGGTGCGCCGAAGAAACTACGATCTACGCTTTTCACCTGAACCTTGGTGCCTTTGAGTTTTTCCAGATAATCCTGATCGATCTGGTCGTATGAGGAAACGATCTTATCGAGATATTCCACCATGGTAGTGCGCAGGATTTCTTGATCTTCCGGTGAAATAGTCGCCCATTTGCGCGCTGAGCCAACGGCGACCATCGGGAACATCATGTGGTTACTATCAAGAATAGTGCCCGCATGCTCATAGTAGCTGCTGTTCCATGTGCCTTCGAAATCGATCTGCATGCCATCGACCTGACCATTGGCGAAAGCATCATAAAGTGCAGGCAATGGCATCGGTGTTGGTGCAGCGCCCAGCTTTTTCCAGAAATCCAATTCCGGTGCGAGCGGAATGGTGCGAATTTTTTTGCCAGACAAGTCAGTGCCGTCTTTGACATCGCCGCGCATAACGATCTGGCGCATACCGGCCATACCATAGCCAAAACCAACGAGACCGAGTGGTTTCACTTCTTCCAGAACTTTAAGAGCGGTCGGGCCTTTCAGCAATGCCTGTGCGCCATCAATATCCTTAACCAGATATGGTGCAAGGAAAATGCCGAAATTGGCGTTACGGTTGGCGAATTCGCCCAATGTCATGAAGGAGAAATCAACCGCACCAGACTGCATCTGCTGCAAAACCTGCGCTTCACTACCCAGCTGACCGCTTGGGAAAACCAACAAGTTTACACGGCCATCAGTTTTTTCATTGAGTGTTTTGGCCATTTCCACGGCCTGCACACTCCATTGGTGTGAAGGTGGCGTAATCAAGCCAATGCGATAATCGGCAGCATTGGCAAGAGTGCCAAGAGAAGCAGTCGCCGTTAAGGTTGCAAGCGTGAATTTCAATAATGACTTCATCTAATTTCCTCCCAGATAATATTCTTTGATGCGTTATTAAGCATCAGAACCCTTTAATATTTGCGCTGAAGTGATTGCTGCTTTTCAATCATCGCAACCACCTGCTCATCACGTCGCGCTGCCATAGCCGAGGATGTTTCCTCTCCGGCTGCTGCATCCATCCCCTTGATGAGCACTTGCTTCACTTCATCGCTGAGTTCAGGTGTGCCTAAATCGCTCCACCATTTTTCAACTTCAGTGCCCAAATCGTCGAGAAACTTGGCTAAGCCTTGCTCTGCACCTGCCAGATGAAAAATCGCTGTCGGCCCCAAAATGCTCCAACGCGCGCCCAAGCCTTGCGTAACCGCCTTTTCAATATCGCCAACGCTGGCATAGCCTTGTGATGCAAGATGCACAGCTTCACGCCAAAGTGCTGCCTGCAAGCGGTTAACCAGATGGCCGGAGGCTTCTTTTTGTAAGCGCAATACCGATTTGCCAAGATATTGATATATCTCCTCGGCACGATCCAATGCTTGCGGTGCAGTTAGTTCACCGCCACAAATTTCAACCAGAGGCATCAGGTAAGGCGGATTGCAGGGATGGCCGATCAGCAAACGCTGCGGCACGCGCATCTGCGCCTGCATCTGGCTCGGGCTCAAACCTGACGAGCTTGATGCAATCAGCACATCATCGGCAATCTTGTCTTCAATGCATGCCAGCATTTCCAGCTTCAGCGGTAGTTTTTCCGGCAATGCCTCCTGAATAAACTGCACATCCGACAATGCATCATCCAGATTATCTGTCCATGATGGAGGTTGCGGAGCCTCCACACAAACACCGATACGCTGCAAAACCGGTAATGCCTGATGCCAGACATCGGCCAAACGCTTGTCCGATGCCGGATTGAGATCATAAACTTTAACCCGATGTCCGGCGGCTGCAAAAGTTGCAGCCCAGCCCGCACCAATCGTACCGCAACCGATCACGGTGATATTCAGTGGCTTATGATCTGTTGCGTTTTGCGGAAATGTCATGGTTCTTCCCTCACAGCAATTTCAGTAAAACAGGAAAGAACACAATTGCCAAAATCACAGCCATTGTCGCCAGCAAGAACGGCATGGTCATCAATGCAATACGCTCAGCTTTTACGCCTGTCATCAAGGCGGCCGTAAATAATCCGGTGCCGACCGGTGGTGTGAGCAGGCCAACAACCAGTGTTAGACAGACAATCATGCCAAAGTGGAACGGATCAACGCCATAGACATTGGTAGCAACCGGCAACAGTACTGGAACAACCAGAATGATTGCAGGGATTGGATCGGTAAACATACCGAGCACCAACAGCAGTGCCACAACCAGCAGCAAGAACACAGTTGGCGATTCAGTCAACGACTGCAAGAAAACAGCAACGGTTGCAGGAAGATTTTCAAAGGTAATGACCCATGAAAAGACTTGTGCGGCTGCAATCAGGAACAACACCACCGCTGCACCACGTGCTGCACGCACAAATGCTGGTGCCAGATGGGAAAACTCCAACTCACCATAGATAAAGCGGCCAACCAGAACTGATGCAACAATGGCAAGGACTGCTGATTCGGTTGGTGTGGCGATACCGCCCAAAATAGTACCAATAATAGTCACAGGAATGATAACGGCTGGCAAAGCATCACACAAAGCTTTGAAGCGCTGCGACCAGTTATAACTCTCACCTTCAGGGAAATTATAAATGCGGCCAAGAATAGCAATAACGACAAAGAACGACACAGCCATTAACAGGCCCGGTACAACACCCGCAATAAATAAATCACCGATTGAGATCTGTGCGACCACACCGTAGATGATGAAAAGCATTGATGGCGGGATAACAGGAGCCAGCAAGCCACCTGCTGCCGTGATGGCCGCAGAAATATCACGCGGATAACCCGCACGATCCATTTCCGGCACAGCCATGCGCGACATAACAGTAATCTGCGCCACGGTTGAACCCAAGATAGATGCCATCATCACGTTAGCCAGCAAGTTCACATAGGCCAAACCACCGCGAACCGAACCGATGATAGACATGGCAAGCCCCATGAGACGGCGACCAATGCCACCCTCATTCATCAGCTCGCCCAGCAAAATGAAAAGCGGCAACGCCAGCAAACCATAGCTTTCCAAACCACCAAACAACTGCTGCGGCAGCGAGGCCAGCAACACAGTATTGCCGCTGGAAAAAATGTAAATAATCGCTACAGCAAGCAAAATAAATGCAATTGGCAGACCAGCAATAACAAGGCCAACAAAACTCAATCCGGCGATCATTTCACCACCTCCGCTCCGGCTGCATCAAGATATGTGCGCACACTATCGACAAGGTTTTTGATACTGTGAATAGTCACAAAAACGCAGAAAACAGGGAGGATCAGCCAGAACCAAAACTTGCGAACGCCAAGCGTTGTGGTTGGTTCGTCATAGATAAAGTTGAAAGTTTTCGCGCCGACTTCACTCAATGAATCAGCCTGTATTACGGCGATCGGGTCAAACCACTGCCAAACGAAAACCGACAGAATGAGAAACAAAGCCAACATCATGACATCGATCATGACCAGCATGAACATATGCATACGGATCGGTAATAAATCGATACAAACGGTCACAGCAATATGCTGACGATAATGGATACCAAGCGACGCGCCTAAGAACCCCATCCAAACCATTGCATAAATTGCCAGTTCATCAACCCAGAACAGCGGCATACCAAAGGTGCGCGTTGCAACATTGATGAGCAGCAAAATGACTATCACAAATGCCAAAAGCCCTGCAACGAGCGTTTCGGAGCGAGCAATCCAACTATCAATAGACGTCAAAAAAACTGTGAAATTATTCGTGCGCACGCCCTGCTCCATAGAAGCAGTTCCATCCTCATGCGCCTGACCCAAGCGGGTATTCATACTCGTCTCCTCCCAAAGAGATACTCGCCTTAAGAAATATCGATTTTCTTATCAAGTCAACATAAAAATCGATATTTTATGTTTTATCGATAATATACAGAATATTGATTTTTTTGGAATTCATGGGTAGGTTACAATCAGGAGTTTGATTATGTTAGAAAAACAACTTGCATTGCCGGAAAAAACAAACTCGGAAAAAGCCTATCGCCAATTGCGGGAAGACATCGTTTTTGGCATTCTTTTACCGAATGAAAAATTAAAGATCGAAACCTTGCGTGAGAAATATGGCTTCGGTGCCGGTCCGCTGCGTGAGGCTTTGTCTCGTCTTTCCAGTGAACGACTTGTAATTCTAGAAGGACAGCGTGGTTTTTTTGTAGCGCCTATGTCGGCAGAAGATGCTTATGATATCGGCGAAACACGCACTCTGCTCGAAATTGAAGCACTACGGCAATCTTTTCTGCACGGGGATGATGATTGGGAAACACAATTGGTTGCCGCCTATCATCGCCTTGAACGCGCTGAGCAAAAAATAATTCAAGGTGAAACCGATTTTATTGAATGGGAATCACGCAACGCGATTTTCCATGAAACAATGGTTGCAGCCTGTCCGTCCGCATGGATTATGCGTATGCGCCAGCAAATTTATGAACAGCACCAGCGTTATCGTCATCTTTCACGCAAACAATCAGTAGGTGTGCGCGATATTGCAGCTGAGCATAAAGCCTTGTTTGATGCGGCTTTCAATCGAGACATTGAGGGCGCAACCGAGATTATCCGCAACCATATTGCACGCACAACGCAAACGGTTCTGCAAACATTAAAAGCACAATAACAAAGAGCCTGAGTATCACAGGCCATTCAAATTACCCGTGATACTCATATTTTTTGTAAAAATTACGCTTCGTTCAATGTGTTCAAAGCAGCGGTGACTAAAAATGCACTGCCATAAGAAATGGCTGCATCGTTGAAATCGTAGGCCGCATTATGCAATGAAGCAGTGCTACCATTACCCATCAACATATAGGCACCCGGCACTTCCTGCAGCATGAAGGCAAAGTCTTCGCTGGCAAGGATCGGGGTGCAATCGCCATTCACCTGACTTGCCGGTACGATACTGCGCGCGACATCCGCAATAAATGCCGCGTTGGCTGGGGTATTATCCAAAACAGGATAGCCGGTTTTGATATTGAGCTCCGCCGTTGCACCATGCAGTGCCGCACTATGCTCAACCACTTGGCTTAAACGCTCTTTCATCATCGCACGGGCTTTTTCATTCAATGTACGGATCGTACCGGACATTGTCGCCACAGGCGGAATGGTGTTGTAGCTGTCACCTGCTTCCAGCCGGGTGATCGACAAAGCGGCTGAATCAAATGGCGACAAATTACGCGCAACAATTGCCTGTGCCGCGCTCAAAATGGATGATGCCACCATCAGCGGATCAATCGCCGTTTGAGGTGCAGCCGCATGACCACCTTTACCGTGAATGGTAATGTCGAACTCGTCCGATGAAGCCAGCATTGGCCCTTTACGGCAGATGAAATGACCGATTTCAATGCCAGGTTGATTATGCAGACCATAGACTGCATCAACCGGCCATTTTTCAAACAGCCCTTCGTCGATCATCGCCTTGCCACCGGCACCGGTTTCTTCAGCTGGCTGAAAAATCAGCACCACAGAACCGGCGAAGTCGCGATTTTCACATAAATAACATGCAGCACCGAGCAGCATTGCCGTGTGGCCGTCATGGCCACAGGCATGCATCAAACCTTCATGCTTGGAAGCATAAGGCAGATTGGTTTGCTCAGGGATCGGCAGAGCATCCATATCAGCGCGAAGGCCAACACGTTTTGTGCCTTCACGCTTACCTTTAATAGTCGCCACAATACCTGATTGTGCAATATTTTCCGTGATTTCATCAACGCCGAATTCACGCAGTTTCTGTGCCACAAACTGACTTGTTTTTGGCAAATCATAAAGAAGTTCCGGCATGGTATGCAGGCTGCGGCGCCATTCAGTTACGTCGTCATGAATGGAATTAAAATACTCGAGTACAGTCATAAGAAAAGACACCTACAGATCAAAATAAGATGGATGGCAGCCACAGCGACAAAATTGGGAACATCGTCAGCACTGCCAAACGGAACAAGTCGGAAATCCAGAAAGGTGTCACACCGCGATAGATGGTCGAGATCGACAGATCAGGCTGGTTGGAACGCAGCACAAAAATGTTGATACCGATTGGCGGGGTGATGAAGCTGATTTCAGAAACGACCACCACGATGATACCGAACCAGACCGGATGGAAACCGAGGCTGATAACCAATGGTGCAAAAATCGGCACAGTCAGCATCACCATTGCCATACTGTCCATAATGCAACCGAGCAGAAGATAAATGATAATAATACCGAAAATAATCATCATCGGTGACGCATTAATACCGGTGAGGAAGCTTAAGATATCTTCGGCAAAACCTGAAACAGTAACCACATGGGAGAAGTAAAGCGCACCGATCAGGATGAAGAACAGCGATGCACTGACAAGCACTGTTTCAATCAGCACTTCTTTCAGGTCGGTCAGGTTAAACTTGCCGCGACCAAAAGCAATTGCCAGAGAAGCAATTGCACCAATACCGGCCGATTCTGTCGGCGTGAAGTAGCCTGCATAAATACCGCCGATTACCACAATAAACAGCAACACCGGCAGGAAAATACCGCGTGTGGATTTAATGCGCTCGGCCCATGAGAAGCGCTCGGCAGCAGGCCCTAATGAAGGTTTGTACCAAACCATCACTTTAACGGCGAGCAGATAAAAGCCAATGCCAACAAGACCCGGAATGAAACCGGCAGCAAAAAGCTGACCAATACTGGTTTCGGTCAAAAGACCATAGAGAATGAGCAGCACGGACGGCGGAATGAGCGCGCCCAATGTACCACCACCGGCAATCGCACCAGCGGCCAATTCATCCGAATAATTGTGACGGCGCATGGCTGGCAGTGCCACTTTGGAAATGGTTGCTACCGTTGCCAGCGATGAGCCGCAAATCGCACTGAAAATGCCAGAGCTCATGACGGTCGCCATGGCCAGACCACCTGGACGGTGCGCGACAAATTTATTGGCGCAGTCATAAAGCTCGCGCGAAATATCGGCGCGGTTGATGACATTACCCATCAACAGAAACAGCGGAATAACCGATAGTTCAAAAGAAACCACGGTTTCCATTGTGGTGGAGCCAAGAAGACCGAGCGCCAGATCCATATCCCGCAAATATGCAAGGCCAAGAACACCGACCAGCAACATGGCAAAGCCAACAGGGATACGTAAAAATACCAGCCCGACAACGATAAAACATGCAATCAGCGTGACTGTCATGGTTTTTCCTTTCCGCAGAAATCACTGATTGCCAGCCCGAAATGGATGAGAGCTGTGATAAAACTCGTGACAGAGCAAAGGCCTGCAACCGGCCAGATAGGAATTGAGATATCCTGTGACACACGATCAAACTCGTATGCTTCCCAAGCGTAAACGCCGATCCACCAGCACAGAAGCAACATGCAGAAACCGCAGATGATTTCGATAATTACATCGCGGATACGGCGGGCACGCGGCGAATAAAGCGGATCAAGGAGATCAACGACAATATGACCGCGTGAGCGTGCGATAAATGGTGCCGAGGTGAAAACCACAACAGCCACCAGATATGAAATAATATCAAAGGAACCGGGCAAAGGTTTTGTGAACACATTGCGTCCGGTAACGTCAATAAATGTCAGCAAACCCAATATCAGCAGCAAAAAGGCCGGAACAACCGCCAATTTTGCAAAGAGTGTTTTCATAGACATGAGACAGCTCCGCGGGAGATATGCGAAAATAAACTTTCGCATATCCCGCATTTATTTTTTCATTGAGAATTAGAGTGCCGATCGAGGCGAACTATGGCTCAGTTCTTCTCTTTTTCCAGCCGTTCGATTTCAGCGAAGAAGAAATCCATCACTTCCTGCGGATTTTCGATACCGGCAGCTTTGGCACTTTCGATCCATACAGCCTGCTGCTCTTGCTTGACCTTGTCAATCAGTGTGAGCAGTTCAGGGGTCGGCTCAACAAAATTCATACCATTATCAGCGGCTTCTTTTTTACCGACTGAACTGGAATGATCCCAATCCTGACCAGCAGCACGCGACAGTTCAATACCGGAAATTTTGATGATCGCTTCTTTGTCTTCATCAGAGAGCTTGTCAAACTTCTTCTTGTTCATCGCAATGAAGAAGCTGCCGTTATAAGCACCGCCATCAACTTCTGTCTGATGTTTAAGAACTTCAAACAGTTTAAAGCCACCCAGAGCTTCTGTATTGGAGAAAGTACCATCCACAACGCCGGTGGAAAGCAGCTCATAAGACTTTGACTGTGGCGCGGAAATGGAAACGGCACCGGCTGCATCAAGAAGAGCAGATTGTACAGGGCCGCCTGCACGAACTTTCTTGCCCTTCAGATCGTCAGGGGTCAACACGGCCTTGTCGCGCATATTGATCTGGCCCGGATCAAGCTGCATAAGCCCTAAAATTTCAACGCCATCAAGCGACTTCAGCTTGCCGCGCATATATTTGTCGAATGTATTCCATGCTGCAACAGAGCTGACTTCTGACGAAGAACTGAGCAGTGGCAATTCAAACAATGTGAAAACAGCAAAACGTTTTGGTTCATAGGTGAAATTACCCCAGGTAATATCCGCCATGCCCTTACGCGCCAGTTCAAAATGTTCCGCTGGTGCTCCCAGTGCTTTACTCAAGAAATTGAGCTTCACACGACCATCGGTCGCTTCACTTACTCTTTCTGCATAGGGTTGCAAAATGCCGGCATTGATGTGGTGCGTCATTGGCAACCAGCTGGAAACCGTCAGTTCGGTTTTATCCGCCAGCGCAACAGTGGACGACAATGCAAGGCCAATAGCCGCAAACAAAGTTTTAGACAGTAGTTTGTTCATATAACTTACCCTCCCAAGGTAGGTTTACCATAGAGCATATTTATTCATATAAAAAATGCATTTTCTATTGTATTAAGTTCATTAAATGATCTTTCTGGGAGGGCAAATGTTTAAATCCGTCAGCATTAAGCAGCTTGAATATATTCGCCATGTCGCCAATATCGGCTCGATCACCCAAACAGCACAGCTAATCAACATTTCCCCCTCCTCCATCCGTGAAGCCATTACCATTGCTGAAACGGAGCTTGGCGTACGCCTTTTCTACCGCACCCCCGCAAAAGGTGTATCACTAACCACCGAAGGCCAGCGCTTCCTGCTTTTAGCCGAACCGTTGTTTGAAGCCAAAGCCCAATTTGAACATCAGGTTGCAGGTATTGCCAAACAGAATGAACAGGAACTGACCATTGGTGTAATCGGTAGTGCCGGTGCGGTGGTAGTGCCGGAACTGATCAAAAATTTAAGTGATGCGGTGCCTTTCTCGCGTTTCAACATTGTCGAGCTTGAATCATCCAATCTGGTCGAATCAGTGCGTACCGGAAAGCTCATTGCCGGTTTTGGCCTGAACGACTTCCTCCATCCTTCACTTAAATTCGTTGAACTCTTTCCAACCCAAGTGCATATTGCCATCAATGCGGCGCACCCGCTGGCGCAAAAGCAAGAGCTGGAACTGGCGGAAATCGCAAATGAACCATTCATTTTCCCTAATTTTGGTGGCGCCAGCTCTTATTATAGTGGGCTTTTCGACCATCATAACATCCGCCCCAATACACGCTATATGGTCAATTCCACCGAAATGGCACGCCGTCTGATTGAAGAAGGATTAGGCTATTCGACTTTCAATGCGAGGCCTTCCGTTAACCGGCACAATCCTGAACCGCTGATCAAACGTATCCCTTTGAAAACCGATTACTGGAGCCCGACATTCGGCATGTTCTATTTGCTGAGTTCTACCTTTTCCAATGCGCTCAATAATATTGAAAAAACAGCACGCAGCACATGGCGTCATTCTAAATAGCGTAGCCGGGATAAATTAGGCAGGCTCGATGAGCTTTTCAGCAGCCTGCAAATCAACCGACACCAACTGGCTGACACCCTGCTCGGCCATGGTAACACCATAAAGCCGATTCATCCGCGCCATGGTGATCGGATTATGGGTAATGACCACAAAACGCGTTTGCGTGGAGGCCGCCATTTCATCCATCAAATTGCAATAGCGCTCGACATTATGATCATCGAGCGGTGCGTCTACTTCGTCCAGCACACAAATCGGTGCGGGATTGGTCAAAAATACCGCAAAAATCAGTGCCATTGCGGTCAATGCCTGCTCGCCACCCGACAGAAGCGTCATGGTTTGCGGCTTTTTACCCGGAGGGCGCGCCAAAATTTCCAGACCTGCTTCCAACGGATCATCCGATTCAATCAGTTGTAATTCCGCTGTACCGCCGCCAAACAAATGCGTAAACAATCGCTGGAACTGCGCGTTGACCACAGAAAAAGCTGCAAGCAAACGCTCACGCCCTTCGCGATTCAGGTTCTGAATGCCAAGGCGCAATTTCTTGATCGCCTCGATAATATCATCGCGCTCACTGATAATGTCATTGAGCCGCGTCGATAATTCATCCTGCTCTTCATCAGCGCGCAAATTAACCGCACCCAGCCGCTCACGCTCAATTTTCAAACGCTCCAGCTGGCGTTCAAGCTGTTCGGCTTCCGGCAGCAGATCATCCGCGGCTAATCCCGTCTGGCGGATAGCTTCATGCGGCGGACATTGCAAAGCTTCAGCAATACGCTGCTCGGTTTCTTTGCGGCGCTCTTCAGCAGCAGCCAAGCGTTCTTCCGCACGCGCGCGCACTTCACGCGCACTGGATAATTCCTGAATGGCTAAAATAGCCGCTTTATCCAGCACAGATTGCGCGGCTTCCGCCACTTCCAGATTATCTGATGTTTCTTTGACTTGCGCCTCGGCAATGCTCATTTCAGATAAAAGATTTTGTAAATTGCGATCCAGCTCGTCCGGCGCTTCGGCTAAAATCTCCAGCTCTTCCTGCACTTCAACTTGGCGATCCTGAAGCGAGGCCAGTTGTTCATTGGCGTTTTCGATGCGCGATTTCCAGTTTTTGCGTTCAAGCGCAATCATTGCCAAGCGGTTTTCACGTAGTACCGCCTCATGGCGTAAACCATCATAGGCCGCGCGCGCTTCAGCCAGCGCATTACGATCTTGCTGTGAGGCATGATTGGCAGCATTGAGCCGCGCCTCGATCTCATCAATAGCAGGCAGTTTTTCAAGCCAATCCAAACCATCGGCGAGATGGATTTGTGCTTCTTCCAGATTTTCCTGCAAGCGCTCTTTTGCATCCTGCAATGCTGATACCCGACTTGTCAGCTGTGCAGTTGTCCGTTCCGCCGCACTTAATGCTTCTCGCGCTTCCTGAATTTGTTTTTGCATGTTTCGTAAGCGATCACGGCTGATATGCTCCGCCTCCACTGCTTCGCGCAAGGCACTTTCATCAGCGCTAACGCGTGCCGCTTGTGCATCCACATCGCGCTTAACGCTAATGGCTTTCATCTGTAATTCAACCAAACGATTTTGCTGTGCCAGACGTTGCGCCGCCATTGTCGGTGCATCTGCTTTGACAATATAGCCATCCCAGCGCCAAAGTTGGCCTTGCTGATCAACCAACGACTGACCTACTGCCAATTGCGCCTGCAACTGCTTTGCATCTTGGGTTTTAACAATCCCGATCTGGCTTAAACGGCGTGCCAATTGTTGAGGCGCATCTACAAAATCTGCAAGCGGCTTAACGCCTGCCGGCAATTTCGGATCAGTTACTTGCCCGTTCACCAGCGTCCAATAAGACGGCGCATCCTCATCAAATGCTGCGGTTAATGCATCCCCAAGTGCAGCCCCCAGCGCCACTTCATAGCCGGAGCGCACTTTCAAATGCTCTAAAACAGCAGTAAAATCCCCTGTCAGCCCTGCTGCCAAAATGCTTTGCAAGGTTTGCGCTTCGGTTTCAATCCGGTTTAAACGCCCATGAATTTTGTCCAGTTCTTCACGGCTGGCTGCGCCCGCATCACGCAGCTCTTCAACACGCGCTTCAGCTTCAAAGACGGTTTCCTCACAAAATTCGGTTTCTTCTTCGACGGTCTTTAGCGCAATTTGCTTTTCAGCGACCGATGGCAATTGCCGCAATTCAGCATCAACCGCACCAATCTCGCTCTGCATATTTTCCAATTGTTTAAAAAAGCGATCACGCCGCTCCCGCAAATCCTGCAAAGCACGCTGCATTTGTGTGCGTTCGGCCATCACATTGGCGCGCTCTGTCGTGACACTTGCTAAAAGCGTTTCACTCTCACGCAGCTTTTCTTCCGCCACATCAAACAGTGATTGCAGTTCTTCATCGCGTTCAGAAGAGCGGACATTTATATCATGCAATTGCTGCTCTTCTTGCTCAAGCTGCATGAGAATATCGGCGTTTTCTCGCAATAATTGCTCTTCCCGTTTGAGATCGCTAGCTAGCTGCTCCAAACGCTTCATCAGGTCGGAGCGGCGCTGGCGGATACGCTCGGCTTCCTGATCCATCTGACCGCGCGCAAGGCTCAAACGTTGCATGGCAGCAGCCGCTCGCCCCGATTGCTCACGCAATTCCGGCAATTTATAAGCGCCAATGCCCTGCTCTTTCGCAGCATTCATCTGGGCTTGCGCTTTATCTCCTACAGAAATAGTGGCATCAGCCAATGTAGACTGCGCTTCCGCCTCTTGTGCCTTGGCTGCGGACCAGCGCAAATGCAAAAGTGTCGCTTCAAGCTTACGAATATCAGCAGATAGGTTTTTAAAGCGATTTGCCTGTCGCGCCTGACGTTTCAGGCTTTCAATCTGCGAAGCCAGCTCACCGACAACATCTTCAAGCCGCTCCAAATTGCCTTCAGCCGCCCGTAATCGCAGTTCCGCTTCATGACGACGGCTATAAAGGCCGGAGATTCCTGCCGCCTCTTCCAGAAGCGCGCGACGCGCCTGCGGCTTTGCTTGAATAAGTTCACCGATACGTCCCTGCCCGACCATGGAAGGCGAACGGGCGCCGGTTGACTGATCTGCAAATAACAATTGCACATCTTTGGCGCGCGCATCTTTGCCATTGATACGATACACCGAGCCTGCCTCACGCTCGATACGACGTGAAACCTGCAGCTCATCCGCATCATTATAATGGGGCGGTGCAGTGCGGTCACTATTATCCAGAAATAATGTAACTTCGGCAGAGTTTCTGGCAGGCCGTGATCCGGATCCTGAAAAAATTACATCATCCATGCCAGAAGCACGCATGTTTTTATAAGAGTTTTCTCCCATTACCCAGCGCAATGCTTCCACTAAATTAGATTTTCCGCAACCATTGGGACCAACGACACCAGTCAAACCGGTTTCAATGATGAACTCCATCGGTTCGACAAAAGATTTAAATCCAAGCAGGCGGAGTTTGGAAAAGCGCATCGGGTCACTCTTTTCCAAGTCGTGTTATTAAAGCACAAAAAGCGGACACCTGATGGTGCCCGCAATTTTGCAAACCAAATAGATTGGTCGAATAAGGTTTAAAGCAACTTATCAATGATGGCTGACATGTCATCGACAGAAAGCGAACCGGCATATTTTTGGCCATTGATAAAGAAGGTCGGGGTGGCATTAACGCCGTAAGATGAACCACGTTCACGAACACCGTTAATATCATCCAGAAGTTCCTGATTGGTCAGGCAAGCCTGGAAGCTTTCCTGGGTAAAGCCTGCAAGCTTGGCAATCTGCAACAATGCAGCTTCACCATCCTGTGCCATCGCCCACTGTTGGAGCTGCTGGAAAAACACATTTACCATCGGGAAATAACGCTCTTCCGGTGCGCAACGTGCCAGCATGAAAGCAGCTGTTGCACGCGGGTCAAAAGGAAATTCGCGGAAAATCAGGCGTGCTTTACCGGTATCAATATATTTTTCTTTGATTTTCGGGAATGTATTGAGGGTGAAATCAGCGCAATGCGGGCATGTCAAAGATGCATATTCAACGATCGTGACCGGTGCATCTTCCTTGCCGTAAATCATTTCTTTCAACTTGCCCGGTTCGGCAACTTTAGCTGCATCCACGGAGCCTTCAGCCGCGCGCGACTGGGCAAAAGCAACATTGCCGGAAAGAGCCAGTCCTGTGGCAGCAGCACCTGCAAGAGACATAACATGCCTGCGATTAAGCGTAAGGCTCATGCGAATCATCCAATTCTGTTCAAAACATTGTTATAAAACATTACTTTAAAACGGATCATTGATCAGAACCAGACCCGTTTTGCCGCCTGTTTTCTAATAACAGTCTATAGCAACATTGTGGCGGTTGTTGTCAGCCGGATAATTTCACCGACTTGTCGGGAACATATATTCTTTGCCTTCAACACTCAGCGATTTTTCTTCAACTTGCTGGCAGCAATATTGCGCCCCAAACGCTCCAATGCAAGACGCAAACCATCATCCTCAATGACACTGGTCTGGCCTTCAATTTTGCGTGCCTGACCAGGTGGAATATCAACAGGCTTGCGCAGTCGACGTTCTTGTTTGCGCTCAAGCGGTTTTTGTTCAATCTTGATCCGTCCGATCGCGGCAAAGCCTAAAAATCCGTTGACACGATTGATGACTTCACCGGTTTCGTGCTGCATGCGCATGGCCGCAAAGCCCTCGCATGCCACAACCAATGTAGCAGGCTGAAACGGATCATTTTCATGTGCACGCCTTGGCCACATTATCCGTAACGGACGCGAGGATTGACCAAGACCGGCACCGACAATATCTTCCCATGATTGGATCAGCGATAGATTGATACCGGCACGTTTGCGCAAAACCGGATCCAAAAGATTGGTTGCTGTATCCGCTAGTGGCCGAAATCCGCGTCCCTCTTTCATCCCGTTCATGATCAATATGTCCGTTCGATTTTACTGCGGCTTATAAATAACCCGCTTCACGCGTGCAGCATTTAAAACACCAATAAAAAGCATAATAGCAGCAATGCATGTTTCATGCAGCAAAGGTGCATGCAACATTCCGTAAGCGATCAGCACCACTGCAAAATAACATAATACCCGTTTGGTTGCATAATCAGGTGCGGTCCTCCAAAGCTGGAGAAAAACCGAGATAAAGGCAGCGCTCAATAATAACAGGCCGACAAGACCATTATGGAGCATTTCATCGAGCACGATATTATGAACATGCCAGAACCCCTTCAGCAATTGTTTGTCGGCGCCGGCATGTGCCTGTACCAGCTTCATTTTATCCATGGTACCGACACCTGTCAGCGGATGCTCTTGAATGACCGCGACAGCTCCACGCCACATGGCCATGCGAATATCCGCGCTATGCTTGTCTTTCCATTGTGTGGCATCACCGGTTTCGTAATAGTTGAGCATCGTTGTAAAACGCTTCTCAACTATTTTTCCCGCAGGCCCCACCACAAACATGGCGCCGAGCAACACCATCAAACCTAGATAAACTGCACTTTGTTTTTGCCAGCTGAACTTTCGCAGATAAACGACGATTTCAACCATCAACAATAATGGCATCACCACTAAGACAGCGCGGGTTTCGGAAACCATGACGGCCAAAAAACCCAGCGCCAGCCATTGCGGACCATTGCGTAAAAAACGCGGTGTGTTTTGAACCGGCAAAGTCGCAGAAATAGCGGCAGTAGCGGCAACAAATGCAAAAACCGCCTGATTGCCGCCAATACCAACACGACCGCCATTATAAAGCGAAACAAACATCGCTGTCAGCGCCGCTAAAATAATACCAACCCGTGAACCCAGCGCATAAAAGCGCACCGGATCACGAACCAGCACCATACCGGCTCCGGCAAAAGAAAAAAGTACCAATAGTAACGTATAACCGATCTGACGGTTGCTGAAGCTCAACTGACCGCGCCAGACAATCAACCCAAAAACCCAAAGGAAATAAAGAATGATGAAAAATAAAAACAAACCAACAAACGGTTTGGTTGATTTATGCCTGAATGCCGTCAGATAAATGCCAATACAACTGAACAAAAAAACAACAACAGGCCCGACACCGATACGTATCGGCATCGACGCGCCGCCAAAAGCTAAAACCCACTGATCAAAATTGCGGCGCTTGATAAAATTCCTGTGTAAAAATGTCATTTATCACCAATGAATAAAGTCGACTTACGCAGAGCATAAATCATACGTCTGATATAGTCGGTTGTCCTGAATTTCAGTGCACCAAGACGCTTCCATGCCGGAAAACGAACACGTTTATAGCTTGCACCACCCTCCAGAATAGTGGAGCCCAATTCATTTGCGAGTTGAATAACCGCATCTTTAACGATGTAAACCCGATAGCCTCCTGACCAGCCACGCTCAAGCGCCACATCATAGGGCAATTCCATCTTAGATATTGTATTGAGAAGTTTTTTAGCGCCATCACGCGTCACCATATAACCGCCCGCGCAGCCCAATGGTCCATGCATGCAGCGCCCGACATCCACGCCGCCAATAGTGACATATTTACTTTGAAAAAATTTCACTCTGTTATTGATCAATTTGATAACATCCCAACCCTGAATGTCTTGTAATTCTTCAATAACCTCATTGAAATCATTGGCAAAAAGCACATCATCTTCGATAATGACCGCACAATTGTCATCACCGTCGGCAATAATCTGCAATGCCTTCAGGTGGCTGAAATAACAACCGATCTCACCGGGCAACGGTGTTTTTCCGTGCAAACGGCGAAATGAAGCTTCATCAAAATTTGCAAGCTGCACTTGGCTCAAATTGCGTCCGTCCACCGCCTCGACACGTCGCAAATGTAAATCAAGATCATTCGCACGCTTTTGCAACGCTTCCCAGCGCGCGCGTGACCGCTCCAAATTGATGACATAGACCGGTATCGGCATAAATTAAATAACCATTTTCCACTACACTTTACCCATGCCTGCGCATGCAACATATGAATGTCAATCTTAAAGCGGTAAAATTCATGTGCATTGGATAGAATTGCGGCAATTCGCGTGATGCAGCCTCCTTTTGCTTATCGTAACAGTTAACACATGAAAATAGCTCAATCATTACTTCGTTGGTATGACAGACACCACAGGGTTTTGCCGTGGCGTATTACACCTGAGCAATCCGCGAAAGGGGTTAAAGCCGATCCCTATAAAGTTTGGATGTCGGAAGCGATGCTGCAACAAACGACTGTTGAAGCGGTCAAAGCCTATTTTCTTAAGTTTACACAAAATTGGCCAACCATCGAAGATTTAGCCGCCGCTGATGATGACGACATCATGCGCGCATGGGCGGGTCTTGGCTATTATTCCCGCGCCCGCAATTTGAAAAAATGCGCCGAACTTGTGGTTTCCCAGCATGACGGGCGCTTTCCGATAAATGCAGCTGAGCTTAAAAAACTGCCGGGCATCGGCGATTACACTTCAGCCGCAATTGCCGCCATTGCCTTCAACCAACCAGAAGCAGTCGTTGATGGTAATGTCGAGCGTGTCGTCACCAGACTTTATGCGCTAACCACTGCTCTGCCACAAGCTAAAGCCCAGATCCGTGAACTGACTGCTGCCATCACACCCGAGGACAGACCGGGAGATTTTGCTCAGGCGATGATGGATTTAGGCGCGACCATATGCACGCCCAAACGTCCAGCTTGTGCCCTCTGCCCGTTGAACAATGATTGCCTTGCTTTGAAAAGCCACGATCCGGAACATTTTCCGGTCAAGGCGCCCAAAAAAGAGCGCCCGGTCAGGCTGGGTGCAGCATTTGTGGCTGAGGCTAACGACGGCTCTATTTTGTTGCGCAAAAGAACTGAAAAAGGCCTGCTGCAAAATATGGCCGAAGTACCGGGATCAGTTTGGAACTCACGCATTGACGGCAGCACAGATTTAAGCGCTGCACCTTTTCAGGCAAACTGGCGCAATGCGGGTATGATTACCCATATTTTCACCCATTTTGAATTGCACCTCACTGTCTACCACACCACTGGTGCAGACAAGCGGCAGGCCAATGACGGCTGGTGGTCAGCGGCAGATGCATTAAATGGTGAAGCCTTGCCAACGGTGATGAAAAAGGCGATTGCTGAAGCAATACCCAATAGTTTTAAGATCAGGAGGCCCACTAAATGACTATTGCGATCAAACATATCGTTTTCGATATTGGCAGCGTACTTATTCATTATGACCCAAGTTTAGGTTTTACCGAACTGATCCCAGATCAAAATGAACGGGACTGGTTTTTAAAAAATATCTGCACTAATGAGTGGAACATCGAACAGGATCGGGGACGCAGTTGGGAGGATGCAGAAAATCTTCTTATTGAACAATTTCCCGATCGTGTAGCCCATATCAAAGGTTTCCGACAAAACTGGCATAAAATGGTGCCATATGCCTATGAAGATACTGTCACCATTTTTCGTAAGCTCATAGCTGACGGGCATGACGTGACCATGCTCACCAATTTTGCTTCCGACACTTTCCGCGAAGCGCAAGAACGCTTTAGCTTCTTGAAAGAACCGCGCGGTATCACCGTTTCAGGTGATGTGTTTTTGATGAAACCGGAGCGCGAGATTTACGATCTCCATGTTGAAAGCTTTGATCTCAATCCAGTGGCAACACTGTTCATTGATGATAATCCGTCAAATATTGCTGCCGCCCAAGAGGCTGGCTGGCAGGCAGTACTGTTTACTGACCCGACAACTTTGCGCAGCGATCTCGCTTCCTATCATTTGACTGTTTAAAATAAAAAAACGCCTGAAATCGATACAGGCGTTTTTTCATTTTCATGTAGTTGCTACAATTGAGACTTATACTCCCGCGGCAGCCATTTGCTGACGAATTTCAGTGCGCAAATCATCAATCGACTTCAAAACACCATTTTCTTCATAATGCCAGAATGTCCATCCATTGCAGGCATCAAAGCCTTGGACTTTAGCCCCCATACGGTGAATGGAACCAGCGTCTCCGCCGGTTGCCAAAGTACCATCAGCGCGCACGATTGCTGCATAGCGACGACGTGCATCGCACAAGACAGTACCCGGACGCAGAAGACCAGCTTCAATCACGCTGGTGAAAGCCACACGTGGCTCAGCGCGCTTGCCAGTCATCACTTTCAATTCAGCTTTGCCCAGCGGCTCGACAGCTGCAATACGTGCAGTCGCTGCTTCAATGTAATCCTGCTCGCGCTCAATACCGACAAAGTGGCGACCAAGACGTTTAGCAACTGCACCGGTTGTGCCTGAACCAAAGAACGGATCCAGAATAACATCACCCGGTTTGCTGGAGGCCATCAAAATACGCGCAAGCAGAGCTTCCGGTTTTTGTGTCGGGTGAACTTTATCGCCGTTCTCGTCTTTCAGACGTTCATGGCCGGTACAGATAGGGAACAACCAGTCGGAGCGCATCTGCACATCATCATTGGCAGCTTTCATCGCTTCGTAGTTGAAAGTATAACCTTTGCTTTTCTCGTCGCGTGACGCCCAGATCAGCGTTTCATGTGCGTTCTGGAAACGACGGCCACGGAAGTTAGGCATCGGGTTCGTTTTGCGCCAGATCACATCATTGAGCATCCAATAGCCCAGATCCTGCAATTTGGTGCCAACGCGGAAAATATTATGATAAGAACCAATAACCCAGATGGTACCATTTGGCTTCAGCACACGGCGGCAGGCCAAAAGCCATGCTTGCGTGAAGGCATCATAGGCCTGAAAGCTTTCAAACTGGTCCCAATGATCATCAACAGCAGACACCATTGACTGATCCGGACGGTGCAAATCACCACCCAATTGCAGATTGTAGGGAGGATCTGCAAAAATAACATCAACTGAATGATCCGGCAGACGCTCAAGAGCCGCCACACAATCACCCTTGAGGATGGTATCAAGCCAGGCGGCGCGAGGTGCCTCAACCGGCAATTCATTCACAAGACGGACTAAAGACATGGGATACTCGATAACTTGAGGACGCGTTACTAAACTTGCCCTTATGGTTACCGAACAGGGTAAACATCAAGTTAACGACAACCCATTGAAATTGTAAACTTTTTATTAAGCGAGATCCAAAACCCGAGGAATGCGCCTTTCTTGGTGGCAAGCCACTGGGATATATTTTAAAAAAACCTTCAAAAACTATTCAAACATGAATCCATATTTATTTTGGAGGCGCGTTGATTAAAGTTTAGCACTGAAAATTAGCACTTATTTAAGCCAAATCGCCTCAATAATTAACATATGATTTGCAGATGAATATGATCCGGCCATGCTTGAAGACATATGGCTATCACAAGTGAGCAGAGACTGATGATTGATTGGGTAAAGCTGCGCCATACACCTTATGTGCGCTTGCTGTTCGTACCATTCAGGTGGCGTGCACTGGTGCGAAGCAGCGAGCTGGGTCTCGTGATCGCTGCAGCTCTTGTCGGTCTGATTGCTGCATTTGTTGTTGCAGCCATCAGTCAAATCTCGCAATGGCTCCATCAGGCTGTGTTTGAAATTGGCCCCGATGATCATTTAAGTGCTGCTGCCAGTGATTTACCTTGGTCTGCGCTCATTGCGCCCATAGCAGGCGGCGTCATGATGGGCGGCATCATTTGGGTGCTCGCCAGATGGCATAAAAAACCCATCGTTGACCCCATCGAAGCCAATGCCCTTCATGGCGGACATCTGTCCCTTACCGACAGTTTTATTCTGGTTGGGCAAAATCTTGTTTCAAATGGCTTTGGTGCCTCAGTAGGTCTGGAAGCTGCTTTCACCCAGCTAGCCAGCGGCTTTGCCTCCCGTATTGGCCGCGCATTGCAATTGCGCCGCTCGGATATGCGTACCCTTGTTGGCTGCGGTGCTGCAGCTGCGATTGCCAGCGCGTTTAATGCGCCGCTCACCGGTGCTTTTTATGCGTTTGAGTTGATCATCGGCGCCTATTCGATTGCCACTTTGGCACCTGTCATGGTTGCCGCGATTATCGGCACAATGGTGACCCGCTCTTTGGGCAGCGCGACGATGGATATCAATATCGGCACTTTGGAAGCTGTCACCACCGGCGACTTTGTGCCGGCACTCATGCTTGGGCTGATGTGTGCAGGGCTTGGCATTGTCGTGATGCGTATGGTGACTTATGTCGAAAAAACCACCCGTAAAAGCTTCATTCCAGCCATTTTAACGCCGATGGTCGGTGGTGCGCTAGTTGGTGTGATTGCACTTTTCTCACCACAGGTTTTGGGTTCCGGTCACGGTGCGTTGCATTTTGATTTAGGCTCGGAGCTTTCATTTTTCGCCATCATCTTTCTCATTATCACCAAATCCGTCGCCTCGGCCGTTTCCATCGGTTCGGGCTTTCGTGGTGGTTTGTTTTTCGCGTCTCTTTTTTTGGGCGCATTGGTTGGCAAACTCTTTGCTATTATCTTTGGCATTATTCTGCCGACAACGCTGACACCTGTTGTCTATGCCGTGATCGGCATGAGTTCCTTTGCGGTCGCCATCATCGGCGGCCCTTTGACCATGACCTTTCTGGCACTGGAACTCACCGGTGACTTCCCGATCATGATGCTGGTGCTTGGTGCAGTGCTCGCATCCTCAATGTTAGTGCGCAAAACCTTCGGTTACTCCTTCGCGACATGGCGTTTTCATTTGCGCGGTGAGAGCATTCGCAGTGCCCATGATATTGGCTGGATACGCAATCTGACCGTCAATAAAATGATGCGTCATGATGTGCGTACCGTGAATATCGATACGAATTTGCAAAAGTTCTATGAAGAATTTCCGCTGGGCTCCACACAACGCGTCATCGCCGTTGATGAAAATGGTCGTTATGCCGGTATGATCTCACTGCCAGAAGTTTATTCCAGCAGTTTTGCTGACAAAGACAATGAAGGCGATTTGCGTGATTTGCTGCGCTTTAAACAGGCATATTTATTACCGGAAATGAACGCCAAAGAAGCCGTTTCGCGCTTTGACCGCAGTGAAAGCGAAGCCTTAGCCGTCATCAACAATACACAAGAGCGCAAAGTGATCGGCCTTTTAAGTGAAAGTCACACCTTGCGCCGCTATAGCGAAGAGCTTGACCGCAAACGCCGCGAACTGGCTGGCGAAGTTTGATAGATATCGTAGCTGTTTTAAGCATAATAACCAAAAAAGGCTGGCAGTCTGTAACTGCCTGCCCTATATCTCATTATGCCTCATTTCCAGCTGCGACCGTTCAGGTTCGGCACAACATCTCTGATGGAACATTTTTCTATGTCTGCACCCAAATTGATTATTTTCGATTGCGATGGCGTTCTGGTTGATTCAGAAATTATTGCAGCCCAAGTGCAAGCCGAACTTCTCACCGATGCCGGTTATGAAGTCTCCGCAGAGGAAATGGCAGAACGCTTTGCCGGTTTGACATGGAAAAATACATTGCTGGAAGTTGAGCGCCAGTCCGGTTTGCCTTTTTCGGCAAGTCTGCTTGATAAAGTCAATGTCGAGCTGGATGATCGTTTGAGAAATGAAGTGCAGATCATTGACGATATTGAAGACGTGATCAGCGCGCTGCAATATCCGTTCTGCATCGGCTCAAATTCGAGCATGGAACGCCTGAAAATTACCCTCAACCGTACCGGCCTTTATGACCGTTTTGCACCACATATTTTCTCGGCACCCGAAGTCGGCACCAAGAAAAGCAAACCAGCGCCGGATGTTTTCCTTTATGCGGCCCAACAGTTCACCGTTGCACCGAAAGATGTCATCGTTGTTGAAGATTCAACCCACGGCGTACAGGCAGCGCGTAGCGCCGGCATGCGCGTTATCGGCTTTACCGGTGGTGCACACAGCTATCCGGGTCATGCAGACCAGCTGACTGAAGAAGGTGCTGAGACTGTTATCAACCGTCACAAAGATTTGCTGGCGACAGTCGAGGCTTTGTCGATCTGGAGCGATGCATAAACCTTAATACTTGCATTAGATTGCATGTTATCAAAAAGCCGGAGCGGGATTTGAATCAACGCTCCGGCTTTTTTTAATGTCACACACCCATTGAGTGCTAAAAAAACTTTGATCAGGCGACGCTGCGTCCAGCTGTCTTTTGCGGCTGGCTCAATAAAACAACCGCTTCTTCCGCCTCTTCTTCGCTCAAGCCTATGAGAATACGATCACCGATCATTGCCGGAATCCCCTCCTCATCATCAAAGATGGACCACAAACCCGTAGGTTCCAAAACTGCTTCATATCGTTTGTGCATGGCGATCATATAAACCTATACTGGTTAACGAATATTTCATAAATGCTGCCAATGGTTCATCAAACCTTAATCACTTCAATAAAGATTTATTTATGGCACCAGTGAAATACAGCGTAGAAATGCCGATGGATATTTTGCAGCCTCAACCATAGTTTTTTGCTCAGCTATAGATCACGAGAATATTATTTGGAGTAAAAGAGTTAAAGAACAAGAACTAAAAAGCTTGTTTTTTCTTTTTCTTGCTTTTTATACCCATTAATCGATAAACGTCGTTAATATTTTGTGGCTTACCAAAGAACCAGCCTTGCGCTGTTATAGGTAAAGGCTGCGCCTTGAAATAAGCCACCTGAACCTCTGTCTCCACCCCCTCCACAACAATGCCGAGCTTATATTTCTTGGCGATAGAAATAATTTGCGGCACAATCGATACAGTCAGCGCATCAGTACCAATAGTTTGTGTAAAAGCCTTGTCGATTTTAAGTGCATCCACCTGAATTTCACCCAACAAGGCCAGACTGGAATAGCCTGTACCGAAATCGTCCAAATAAACCTTGTGCCCAAGACCCCGCAACCGTTCGATGCCTTTAAAAGTATGGCAATCCACTGCAGAGCGTTCTGTCAGTTCGATGCCAATCTGATGTGGGTGGATGCCCTTATTTTGAAAACGTGCCAGAGTTTCATAAAAAATATCATGCTGTAAATCACAGGCAGCGATATTGATATTTACCCGTAATTCCTGATGTTCTTGTAAAATTTGCGCCATATCCGCTTTGACACGGGTCAGCACATAACAGGTAATATCGGTAATAAATCCGCCTTTTTCTGCCAAATCGATCAAAACATCAGCCGGCACATAATCATCAGGGCGAATTTCCCAACGGATCAAAGCTTCAAAAGCAATAATTTTACCGGTTTTGACATTCACGATCGGCTGATAATAAACATCAAGCTCATAACGGGCAATTGCATGCTGCAATTGTGTTGTTAAAGTTTGCTCTTTATGAAAATACCGCAAAATTAAAAGAGCTGCCAAACCACCGGTCAGCAGGCCGAGGACCGTAAAGACAGCATCAATCAGGCGGTGTTTTTTTTGCAATAACAGATTATCCACGGCAGTAACGACGCAGATATAGCTCACTTGTGAACATAATTTGGAGAAATATTTGTTATTTTCATGCCACGTTTTCGAATGAATAATATTATCAGGTGTGTCGATATTATTATCTTCCGGATGATGAAAAAGCCGGACAATCGTATTAAGTGTAGGCGCACCGGCATAGACCGAATAACTATAATCGGGACGGTCAAAGCTGGATAAAAGACCGGGGTTAAAAACCAGATTGGTATTATCCACACTTAGGATGACAGCCCGATTAAAAGAAGAAAATAACGGTGTATCCCCAAAAATCACCGAGTCGTCATGGCGTAAAATGCCACGCGCATAAACGTTTAACTGCGGAGTATCTTTGCCCAACAGGACGGAACATTCCAGCCTTTCATTTTTCATACGGCCAAGGTCAGTAATATAACCACTGGAATAAATGATATTTCTGATAAAGCGCAAATCATTCGAGGAGCAAAACTCATGGGGTGAGCGATTAGCCTCATGAATTTTTTCTTTTGCCTGAACCAGAATTTTATCAGTTTGTTCCAAGAGAGCTTGTGTAAAGCCCGTCATTTCCGATTGATTTAAATAATCACTGACATAGTTTTCCAATAGTTTTTCTGAAACGACAAAAAGTACAAAAACTGTCAAAGCAATGACAGGAATTACATCTAACCACCCCAAGAATTTCTTTCGGCTTGAAACCAATTGCTATTCTTTCAATAATGAAAAAAGCACTACTTTTTAAAAAGCCATACAATAATATTAAAATATAAATTCAAAGCAATTGGCCGGATAAAGTTTTATCCGGCCAATTATATTATTATTTGGTATTATAAGGACCTTCATCGAAACCGACAAAGACCTGAACATTTTGTTTGTCAGGCATCGGGAATGTAACCTGATTGTCATTCAAAACAAATTGCGATGCTGTCTTGGCGTTCAAAGACACCGGCTGTTGGTGCAATTTTGAATAAACGACTTTATCACCCTGCACAACAGCCACACGGATCGGCATTGTTGTATTGCCGGAATTAAACTTTGCCCCCGGAACAATACGCCCTGCAGCCGCAATTTCCATCGTCATGGTACCGCTGCCATATTTACAGGCGCGTGTCGTATCGGTGATGGTTGCCTGATACATCAGATGATCCGAGGTTTTCTCACCACCTTTTGCGTATTTGGAAAAATAAGCTGTCCCTTCACGCAGAGAAACAGCCGGACAATAAGCCCGCAATTCTTCTGAGGTAATACGGTTATCTTCAGCCGCGGCCGTATTTTGAGCGGCATCTTTGGTGCCGGTCGTGTTACAGCCGGCAACACCCAGCAACAATGTTGTGACAATCGCTGCACGCGTAAAGGATAATTTCTGCATCAAGCGGTCTTCCCTGCACTAATCAACCTGTTCTATACCAATGTTCTGTAGAATTTGTATATCGAACATTCTGAAAGGTTGTTTTCGTGTTTTTTATGGCTAAGAGCAACCCCTGACGACGTGAGATATACAAATCTCTTTTATGCGGTATCGCAGAAAATAGCAAAACCAAGATGCAATCGGGAACGAAGGCTGTTTTAAAATGAAATATGTAAGTACGCGGGGCGAAGCACCAGTTCTGGGTTTCAGCGATGCATTATTGGCTGGTCTGGCACGCGATGGCGGCCTTTATTTGCCACAGGAATTTCCGCAGTTCAGTGCGGCTGAAATACGTGCACTTCGCGGTAAATCTTATGTGGATATCGCAATCGCCGTACTCACACCTTTTATCGACGGTGAAATTCCGGCTGATGATTTCAGGAAAATGGTTGAAGAAGCCTATGGCACATTCCGGCATGATGCGGTGTGCCCGTTGGTGCAAACAGGCGCAAATGAATTTGTGCTGGAACTTTTCCACGGGCCGACATTAGCTTTTAAAGATGTTGCCATGCAGCTTTTGGCGCGCCTGATGGATTACACATTGGCACAGCGCGGGGAGCGCGCAACAATCGTTGGTGCCACATCCGGCGACACCGGTGGTGCCGCTATTGAAGCCTTTGCCGGACGTGACCGCACCGATATTTTCATTCTGTTCCCGAATGGCCGCGTCTCGCCTGTGCAGCAGCGCCAGATGACCAGCTCAACGGCTTCCAACGTCCATGCCCTTTCCATCAATGGCAATTTTGATGACTGTCAAAACCTCGTCAAAGGCATGTTCAACAATTTGAAATTCCGTGATGCAGTGTCACTTTCCGGCGTCAATTCCATCAACTGGGCGCGTATCATGCCGCAAATCGTGTATTATTTCACGTCTGCGCTTAGTCTTGGCGCACCGGATCGCAGCGTGTCTTTCAGTGTTCCAACCGGTAATTTCGGCGATATTTTTGCAGGTTTTGTTGCCAAGAAAATGGGTCTGCCGATTGACCAGCTTCTCATTGCCACTAATGACAATGACATTCTGGCACGCACTTTGGCGGATGGCTCTTATCAAATGCGTGGCGTTGCACAAACCACATCGCCATCAATGGACATTCAGATTTCATCGAATTTCGAACGTTTGTTGTTTGAAGCACATAATCGTGATGCAGCGGCTGTGCGCTCGATGATGGACAATTTAAAACAATCCGACCAATTTAGCATTGAAGCTAAACCACTGGCACGCATCCGTGCCGAATTTGGTGCCGGCCGTTCAAATGTTGATGAAACAGCCGCTATAATCCAGTCTGTACTGGAAAAAGACAGTTATTTGCTCGATCCGCACTCTGCTATCGGCGTTAAAGTTGCACGCGATCTACGCAAGTCTTCTGCCCCGATGGTCTGCCTTGCAACAGCCCATCCGGCAAAATTCCCTGAAGCAGTAAAATCAGCATCGGGCATTGACCCGGCTCTTCCACACTGGTTAGCTGACCTGATGACTCGAAAAGAAAAATTTACTGTTTTGGATAATGAGCTGAAAACCGTAGAAGATTACGTGTCTGCCCACTCCAGAGCGGCTAAGCAGGGAGCTATCCGCGGATGAGTATAGAAGTTACCCGCCTGTCCAACGGACTGACCATTGCTACGGACACAATGCCACATATTGAAAGTGTGGCATTGGGCATCTGGGTAAAGGCAGGTGCCCGCAACGAAGCAGACAATCGCCACGGCATTGCACATCTTCTGGAACATATGGCCTTTAAAGGCACAGAAAACAGAACAGCATGGCAAATTGCAGCCGATATTGAAAATGTTGGCGGTGAAATCAACGCTGCTACCAGCGTCGAAACCACCTCTTATTATGCACGCGTCATGCGGAACGACATGCCGCTCGCCATTGATATTTTAGCCGATATCATGACCAGTTCCAAATTCGACGAAGACGAGCTGGAGCGTGAAAAACAGGTCATCATGCAGGAAATTGGTGCCGCACATGATACGCCTGATGACATTGTTTTTGACCGTTTTACCGAAACCGCCTATCGCCACCAATCAATCGGCCGCGCTATTTTAGGAACACCCGAAACGGTTGCTGATTTCACATCCGCAGATCTGCGCAGCTATATGAACGAACAATATAGCGCCGACCGTATGGTAGTGACTGCCGCAGGCGGCATTGATCACGATGAATTTGTGCGTGAAGTGGAAAAACGTCTCGGCAATTTCCGCGCTGCCAATACGGCACCTGTGCCAACCATCGCCAATTATGTCGGTGGTGATTTCCGAGAAGACCGTGACCTGATGGATGCACAGCTTCTGCTTGGCTTTGAAGGCCGCGCTTATCATGTGCGCGATTTTTACGCCTCTCAATTGCTTTCCATGGTGCTGGGCGGCGGCATGTCATCACGCCTCTTTCAGGAAGTGCGTGAAAAACGCGGCCTTTGTTATTCAGTATATGCATTCCATTGGGGCTTTTCAGATACTGGTGTTTTCGGCATTCATGCGGCAACAGGCCGTGATGAAATGGTGGAATTGGTGCCTGTCATCATTAATGAATTGCACAAGGTTTCCGATTTTATCGGCATCGAAGAAGTTGACCGCGCCCGTGCGCAATATCGTGCCGGACTGTTGATGGCACAAGAAAGTGCATCCAGCCGCGCCGGACAATTGGCACGACAGTTCATGCTTTATGGCCGCCCTGTAAGCAATCAGGAATTGATGGATCGTCTGTCTCTCATAACCCCTGAACGCCTGATGGATCTGGCCGGTCGTTTGTTTGTTGATACTAAACCTACTATTGCAGCGGTTGGCCCCGTCGGCAAGCTGATGGACTTTGACACGCTTCAAAGCTCTTTGCACAAGCGCGTAAAAAAGCCTCAATTGGCCATTTAACAGAGAGAAATTAAAACCGGCAGCTCAATTCGCATCCTGAATTTTGGAATTTCTTTTAAGTTCAGGAGCCGCGCAAAAAGGCAGTGCTGCCGGTTTTTCATATAACATTTCTTGGAATACTCACAGGCTGTCCCCAAATTATATCTAAGGCTCTTTAATGATTGCACTGCCGTTCATGCGCAACAACAGCCTGAAATTACAAGGTATCAAGGTCTATATCCGCGAGCCGTATTTAAGTGATTATCAGGAATGGAAAGTTTTGCGTGAAAAAAGCAGGGCTTTTTTAACACCTTGGGAGCCGACATGGGCACAGGATGCATTGGAAAAAAGTGCTTTTCGACAGCGTATCCGTTATTATCAGGAAGAAATCAATAAAGGGACGACCTATCCTTTCTTTCTCTTCCGTAATGAAGACCAGCGGCTTGTGGGCGGTATCTCGCTCAATAATATTCGCCGCGGTGTCGGACAAAATGCAATGATCGGTTATTGGAGCGGCGCTCCATATGCGGGAAAAGGCTATATGAGTGAGGCTCTTGCACTGGTTATCCCCTTTGCATTTCAGCATCTTGGCTTGCACAGGCTTGAAGCTGCCTGTATTCCCCATAATATACGCTCAATCAGCCTTCTTGAAAAAGCTGGCTTTCAGAAAGAAGGACATCTCCGCTCTTATCTGAAAATCAACGGAGTTTGGCAGGATCATATTCTTTTGTCCCTGCTTGAAAGCGATAAATACAAAATCGACAACAAGGTGTAAAAACAGTGCAGGCAATTAAAAGCTATAGCAACAAAGCCCTGAAACGGCTGAACTTAATGGCTCGCCTTGCTGCCTTGATGATCACGCTTATTCTTACAAGCATTATCGCCTCACCGGTTTTTGCGGTCGAACCGATCAAGATTTCCAAAAATGATGTCGCGCTTGATCTGACCCGTGCGGTTGAAATCTTCCGCAATCAGGGCGAAAGCGTACAAGTACCAACTGCCCCCGGTCCAGATGGCATTGTACGGCGTATTGAAGTACAGGCAGACGGCAAAGGCCGCTCGTCAGGTGACTGGGCGGCTTTTTCGATTGCCAACCCGACCGACGAGCAGATCGACCGCTTAATTGTTGCGCCGCATTTCCGTCTGGTTAATTCCGGCATTGTCTGGCCTGATCTGGGGTCAAACCGTATAAATTCCATCACACCGAGTGAAGGCTTTGCGCTTGACCGCCAGCCGAGCCCTGATGCCGACGTTTTCCGCATTACGCTCAACCCCGGTACAGTTGTAACATTTGTTGCAGAACTAGCCTCAACCAATCTGCCGCAGGTTTATCTCTGGGAGCCTGATGCCTATAAAGACACCGTCAACTCTTACACGCTTTATCGCGGTATTCTGCTTGGCATTTCCGGTCTTTTAGCTCTGTTTTTAACCATTTTGTTTGTGGTCAAAGGAACATCCCTCTTTCCGGCAACCGCAGCCCTTGCATGGGCAGTGCTCGCTTATATCTGTGTCGATTTCGGCTTTTGGACAAAGCTGATTGCCATTACACCCGGCAATGAACAGGTATGGCGTGCCGGCACAGAGGTGGCTCTTGCCGCATCGCTCGTCATTTTTCTTTTCACCTATCTCAACCTCAATCGCTGGCATGATCATTTCAGCTATGGTGCGGTGACATGGGTTCTCGGCTTGCTGGCTCTTTCCGGTGTGGCGATTTTTGATCCGCCGATTGCCTCCGGTATTGCACGAATTTCGCTGGCGCTCACCGTTGTCAGTGGTATCTGCCTGATCGGCTATCTCGCACTGAAAGGTTATGATCGTGCAATCATGCTTATACCAGCATGGTTATTGATCCTGATCTGGCTCATCGGTGGATGGATGACAGTCACCGGCGTTGTCGACAATGATATTGTACAGCCAGCGCTTGGTGGTGGTTTGGTGCTGATCGTATTGCTCATCGGCTTTACGGTTATGCAACATGCTTTTGCTGGTGGTGCGATGCAGCTTGGTCTGCTCTCCGATATGGAACGCCAAGCACTCGCAGTCATTGGTGCCGGCGACATTGTCTGGGATTGGGATGTACCGCGTGACCGTGTGACGACCACGCCGGATATTGCGCATTATTTAGGCAGCAGTGCCAGCTCGCTGCAAAGTGCGGTACGCAATTGGTTGCCGGTGATGCATGGTGATGATCGTGACCGTTTCCGCTCCACATTGGATGCGCTTCTTGAAAACCGCCGCGGCAAAATCAGTCAAGTGTTTCGACTGCGTGCCAATGACGGCCATTATCACTGGTATTCACTGCGCGCGCGCCCTGTTATCGGCCTTGATGGCGAAGTCGTGCGCTGCGTGGGTACACTCGTCAATGTTACCGAACAGAAAAAGGCCGAAGAGCGCCTGCTTCATGATGCGGTCCATGATAATCTCACCGGTCTGCCAAATCGTGAATTGTTTCTGGATCGCTTAAATAGCGTGATGAATATGGCGCAGGAAGAAGTCCGCTTCCGCCCGACTGTTTTCATCATCAATATCGACCGTTTTAAACAGGTCAATGACAGTCTTGGTATGTCCGCTGGTGACACTATCCTGCTCACCATTTCGCGTCGTCTGTTCCGCCTGCTCAAGCCGCAAGATACTTTATCGCGCCTCTCCTCAGACCAGTTTGGCTTGCTGCTGGCATCCGAGAGTGATCCGGCACGTATTGCAGCTTTTGCAGAGGCTCTACGTCAGGCCATTCGTGCGCCCATTGCCTATGCCAAGCGTGAAATTGTGCTGACGGCTTCGATTGGCCTCATCACATGGACAAAAGCGGCCACAAGTGCTGAAAATTTCGTCAAAGATGCCGAGCTTGCAATGTATCAGGCCAAGCGTTGCGGCGGCGACAAGATCGAACCGTTCCGCCCTGCTCTACGTGAAATTGGCAGCGATAAATTACAACTTGAATCTGATTTGCGCCGTGCTATCGAACGCGAGGAAATCAGCCTAGCCTATCAACCGATTGTACGTCTTGCCGATGGCACGATTGCCGGTTTTGAAGCTTTGATGCGCTGGGAGCACCCACGCCGCGGGCCGATCTCACCGTCAGAATTCATTCCAATTGCTGAGAATTCAGGGCTCATCATCCAGCTTGGCATGTTTGCCATGCAAAAGGCGGCTGAAACGCTTTCCGGCTGGCAAGAGCAATTCCCGAAATTTGATCTGTTCATCTCAGTCAACCTGTCCAGCACACAACTCATCCGTCAGGATTTGATCAGTGATGTACGTTCGGTTATCTCACGTATCCACCTCAAACCCGGCAGCCTCAAACTGGAACTGACTGAATCTGTTTTAATGGAAAATCCGGAACAATCCACCCATGTCCTCAACCGTTTGAAGACAATGGGCATCGGTCTGTCGCTGGATGATTTTGGAACCGGCTATTCGTCACTGTCCTATCTGACCCGCTTCCCGTTTGATATTATAAAGATCGACCGTTCATTTGTGATCAGCGATCAGCCGCAGAAAAACACACTGCTTCGCTCCATCGTCAGCATGGCGCATGATCTGGGTCTGGCAGTCGTCACCGAGGGGGTTGAAAATGAGCATGATGCTGAACATCTGGCACAAATCGGTTGTGAATATGTTCAAAGCTTCATGTTCGGCGAGCCGATGTTCATGGAAGAAGCAACGCGTGTTCTGACCGAACAGAGCATGGAAAAACAACAGCCCGCAGAAACGGCTGCGAGTGACGAGCTTTCACCACAAGAAACTGAAAAAGCATAATTTATAAAAAAACCTGACCATTAAATGGTCAGGTTTTTTATTTCAAAAAGTCTTCAAAACATTCATGCCGTTCCAGCGCTGGTGACAAGACGGGAGATATCCACGCCTATCTCCGACAATAATCGTTCATATTGCCTACTGATGTCCCCCTCAAATAACAGCGCATTATTGGCAGGACATGTCAGCCAACCATTTTGTGCAAGCTCGGCCTCCAATTGTCCGGCCGCCCAGCCTGAATAACCAAGTGTCAAGATCGCATGCCGTGGCCCTTTATCATCATAAATAGCACGAACAATATCCACTGTTGCAGTCATGGAGACATCATCTGCTATCGGCATCGTCGAGGATACGTTATAATCACTGGAGTGGATGACAAAGCCGCGATTTGTATCGACCGGCCCGCCATTGCGGATAATCAGCTTGCGTTGATGATCGGGTAAAATAATTGCATCTTCTTCTTTGATGATACCAATTTGTTCCAACAAATCTGTAAAATCGATCGGCTGTTGCTGATTAATAATGAACCCCATCGCGCCTTCAGGCGAATGCGCACAAATATAAACAACAGAACGAGCGAAACGCTCATCCACCATATTGGGCATAGCCAGTAAAAACTGGCCATTTAAAAAACCGTCCTCCCGTTCTTCAGCTTTACTAATCTTTACCTCCTGTCTTTCATTACACAACAGGTGAAAATTCAGGCTCGAGATCAACAGATCCAGATATGATACATTATTTTCAATGAAGATAAACTCTGGCTTAATCACGACAAACTGTCAATTTTTTTACCGACAGTTATATGCCTGAAAATATTTCTCAAAAACCAAACCTCAAATAAAATCAAACATAAGTGCCAAAAAGATTTGCAAATATTTTACTTGATCAAGCACCTGAAACTCGACTTACCTATCTATCATTCCTATATATAACAGATCATTCCAAGGGAGACCCAATATGACCATCAAAGTCGGCGACAAATTGCCAAATGCCACCTTTAAAGTGAAAACCAGTGACGGCGTTAAGGATGTCACCACTGATGACGTTTTTAAGGGCAAAAAAGTTGTACTCTTCGCAGTACCGGGTGCCTTTACGCCAACCTGTACACTGAACCATTTGCCGGGCTTCCTCGACAATTATGATGCCATCAAGGCCAGAGGCGTTGATACTGTAGCGGTTACGGCTGTCAATGACGTATTCGTGATGGATGCATGGGCAAAAAACACCGGAGCGCAGGACAAACTTACTTTCCTCGCGGATGGTAGCGCACAATTTGCCAAGGCTGCCGGTCTTGATATTGATTTTTCCGGTGGCGGCATGGGCACCCGCTCCAAACGCTATTCTGCCATTATCGAAGACGGCGTCGTGAAAGTTCTCAATATTGAAGAACAGCCGGGACAGGCCATTACATCTGCTGCTTCCGCACTGCTGGAACAGCTTTAAAAATAAAGGGCAGATCATGGTTGTTATGATCTGCCCTTTTTTCACGTCAATATTGGCTGCTTATTTGACTTTGAGTGATGTAAAAGCAGGCTTATAGGGTTTAAACGGCTCCATTCCGGCACGCGCCAATTCATCCGCACGTTCGTTTTCCGGATGCCCCGCATGGCCTTTAACCCAATGCCATTTGACGTCGTGAGGTTTACGAACCTCATCCAGCTCCTGCCATAGCTCGGCATTTTTAACCGGCTTTTTGGCGGCTGTCTTCCAGCCATTACGCTTCCAGCCTTCAATCCAGCTGGAAATACCATCACGCACATAAACACTATCTGTATAAAGATCCACGTGACATGGCTGCTTCAAGGCTTTGAGCGCCGAGATTGCCGCCATCAGCTCCATCCGATTATTGGTCGTATCCGCCTCGCCGCCTTTCAGCTCTTTTTCATTGCCGTTCCAGCGCAGCACGACACCCCAGCCCCCCGGCCCCGGATTGCCTGAACACGCACCATCGGTGAAAGCCTGTATTTCTTTCACGCATGCTCTCCGCTTGTAGAAACTGCCACATTGGCCAAACCATATTCACTGGCATTAACCACCTGTCGGTGGAAACGCAGTTTGCGCGCATATTCCATCGGGTCTTTTTTAACCACAAATGTACCATCCGGCACTGTCAGCCAATCATAAAGACGAGTGAGCATAAAACGTAAAGCTGCACCACGCGAAAGCACCGGTAAAGCTTCTGTTTCCGCCACAGACAAAGGCCGCACAGAATTATAACCGCGCAGCAAAGCCGCACCTTTAGTCTGATTATAGGAATGGTCTTTTTCAAAGCACCAAGCGTTCAGACATACAGCCACATCATAAGCCAGAATATCTGTGCAGGCGAAATAGAAATCAATAAAGCCGGACAGCTTATCATTCAGGAAGAAAACATTATCAGGAAACAAGTCGGCATGGATAACGCCGCGCGGCAGATCTTGCGGCCAATTGGCTTCCAGATAGGTTAAATCCGCTTCGGTTTCTTCGATCAGGGACGGCTCAATCTTTTCCGAATGCGCCAAAGATTGCTGCCATAATGGCCGCCAATTATCAACCGTCAGACCGTTTTTACGCTCCATAGTAAAGCTTTGGCCAGCCAAATGCATCTGCGCCAGTCCACCGCCCAATGCCTCGCAATGTTCAACAGCGGGCTTGCGTAACCACATGCCTTCCAAAAAGGTAACAATTGCTGCCGGACGCCCCGCCAATTCGCCAATCATCTCACCATTATTGGCCACCACTGGCTGCGGGCATTCCAGCCCTTTTGCAGAGAGATGTTGCATGAGTTTCAAGAAAAACGGCAACTCCTGCGGGTTAACCCGCTTTTCATAAAGGGTCAGAATGAAAGCGCCGGTTGTAGTATGAAGCAGATAATTGGTGTTTTCGACACCTTCTGCAATGCCTTTATAAGAAGTCAGCGTACCAATATTGTAATCGCTTAAAAAAGCGGCAAGTTCGACTTCATTAATATCCGTGTAAACGGCCATGAATATTCTTCCCCTCAGCCAAGCTTGCGCTCAACTGTTATTCTTTTAAATTGCGTTATCACCGTTGACGAATGCCATGTCCTGCACGGTTAAATCAACATCGCGCAGCTGACGGTTCACCAAAAAGTTTTCGGTTTCAACCGTTGTGACGGCAAGTTCAATCTGCACATCAAAACGGGATTTGAACGCTTCGATAATCTCGTTGACAATGATTTCCGGAGCAGATGCGCCAGCCGACAGACCAAGCACAGAAATATTGCCAAGGTCATCCCAATCAATCTCGTCAGCGCGCTGCACCAATAATGATTTTTTAGCGCCAGCGCGTTCGGCCACTTCCACCAAGCGTTTGGAATTGGACGAATTTGGTGCGCCGACGACCAGGAACAAATCACAACCGGTTGCTGCCTCTTTCACCGCTTCCTGACGGTTGGTTGTGGCGTAGCAGATAGATTCGGCAGCAGGCGCCAGCAAGTTCGGAAAGCGCTTTTGCAATTCCGCGACAATACCTGCCGTATCATCTACCGACAATGTGGTCTGTGTCACAAAACCTAAATTATCCGGATCAGTAAATTCGCAAGCCCGGGCGTCTTCTACAGTTTCCACTAATGTGACCGCACCTTCCGGCAGCTGCCCCATCGTTCCGATCACTTCCGGATGTCCGGAATGGCCGATCAGGATTACATGACGACCCTGACGCTCATGACGCATGGCTTGCTTGTGCACTTTGGAAACAAGCGGGCATGTTGCATCCAGATAGAAAAGATTTTTAGCTTCCGCATCAGCCGGCACCGATTGCGGCA
This sequence comes from Paenochrobactrum pullorum, assembly GCF_041929845.1. Taxonomy (NCBI): domain Bacteria; kingdom Pseudomonadati; phylum Pseudomonadota; class Alphaproteobacteria; order Hyphomicrobiales; family Brucellaceae; genus Paenochrobactrum; species Paenochrobactrum pullorum. The sequence goes on along the minus strand of NZ_JBHEEH010000001.1, from coordinate 958,519 downwards.
CGCCATGCGCTGAAAAAACCACCGGCTGTTCACGGTGCTCAATCGGAATTTCATGCAGCTCTTCAACGAAGACAGCACCGCGTGATTGCAAGCCTTCAACCACGTAGCGATTATGCACGATTTCATGACGCACATAGACCGGCGCACCATATTTTTTCAAAGCCAGAATGACGATCTGAATTGCGCGGTCGACACCAGCGCAAAAACCACGCGGGCCACAGAGACGAATTTCCAGTTTCGGGCGCTGTTCCACGTTTATGGACATAATCATGATCTCTTTATTCAAGGCATAACCAACCGTGCTTTGCTGAAACAGCAAAACCCATATATTCAGGAGTTGGGCTTAGTGCCACTAAAAGTCAAGCTTTAAGCTTAATTATGGCGAGGATTTAGAATAGCGCCAACGCCATAAATAAGCACCAACCACCGCTGTCAAAGCCAAAGCCAGCCCATACCATGTGATGGCATATTCCAGATGTTTGTTCGGCAATTCAATATTGGTGACGCCGCCAATCGGCAGAACGCCCGGATTTGGTGTATCATCGGCGTCGATGAAATACGGCACCAATGTTTGCAGATCAGGTACACCGCCTGTTTCAGCCATCACGGCCCAATCTTTCCAGTAGAAAATATTTTGTGCCGGATCATTATCAGGTACAAAACTGGAAGGCTTGGCATCAAGGCGGTCACGCGCCAGCCCTGTAATGGCTACAGGGCCATCAATCTGCCCTTCAAGACGTGTTTGCGGATCTTTACGATCATAAGGAACAAAGCCGCGATTGATCAGCACAAAGCGCCCGTCATCCATTTGTAGGGGTGTATAGACATAAAATCCGGCCTCACCTTTAAATGTTGCCAGAAAATGACGCTCCCCCTCATGCATGAATGTACCAGTGACCATGACCGGTCGATATTCCACACTGCCTGTCTGCTTTAGAATATCTTCCATAGTCATGATTGAAACTGGTGGCTTTTTGATATTCTGCATAATCGTAGCCAGCAGCTCTTCTTTCCAGAACATGCGTTTAACCTGCCAAGTACCAAGGCTCAGCAAAATACTCAAACAAATGAGATAAACAACAATCACGCCCCAAGGAAATTTACGCGTATCGGCTTTGCCGCTTATTGAAACCGGCATCTTACTGTCCATCATTGTTATGGTTGTCATCCAGCTGACCAGAAGCGGCCTTATGCTTGAATTGCAATGTAATCAGCACACCTTTGAGCCAGCGTACCAAAACCAAACTTAAAATGATCGCCAAGGGGATGGAAATAATTAAATGCACCCAAAGTGCAGGCTGGAAATTCGTCTCTAACCAAAGCGCCAAACCAAGCACAATGAACCCAATAATGAGAATAACGAAAACGACTGGCCCGTCACCGGAATCAGCAAAGGAATAATCCTGACCACAGACATGACAAGATTTGGCAACTTGCAAAAAACCACTGAATAGCTTGCCTTCACCGCAATTCGGGCATCGACCCAAAATGCCGGCCTTGATCGGATCAACACCGTTGCTGTCTGAATGATTATGCTCTGTCATGTTCTTCATCTCCCACAGCCTTTTTGCGCTTAATTACTAACTCACGCAAGACTGGTGTATTAAAAAAGGCGGCTTGTGTGCCCACAGCCGCCTTTTTTTAAAATTATTGAAAACTCAGATAATTTGATGGACGACGCCACCCCAGCTTCCCCATACATACATGGTGAAGAACAAGAACAACCAGACTACGTCCACAAAATGCCAGTACCAGGCAGCGGCTTCAAAACCGAAATGGTTCTTACCATCAAAGTCGCCACGGATTGCACGAAACAAGCAAACAGCTAAGAAAATCGTACCAATGAAAACGTGGAAACCATGGAAGCCGGTTGCCATGAAGAAAGTGGCACCATAGATCGAATCTTTAAAAGCAAATGGTGCATAGGCATATTCATAAGCCTGCACAAATGAGAACAACACGCCAAGTGCAACCGTCAGGGCAAGACCTGCAATCATGCCAGTGCGATCTTTCACCAACATCGCATGGTGTGCCCATGTCAAGGTTGTGCCTGAAAGCAGCAGAATAACAGTATTATAAAGCGGCAAATGAAATGGATCCAGAACTTCGATGCCCTTTGGAGGCCAAACACCGCCGGTATAAGCCGTACGTGCGAATTGCTCAGGATCATTCGGGAACAGACTTGCATCAAAAAATGCCCAGAACCAAGCAGCAAAGAACATGACTTCGGAAGCAATGAACATGATCATGCCATAGCGAAGATGGATTGATACCACGCGGGTATGATGTCCTTCTTTACCTTCTTTGATCGTGTCACTCCACCAGCCATACATGCAGTAGAGAACGATGGCGATACCCATGACAAAAAGCCATGGTGTCACCAGATTGATACCAAAGAGATGTAATTCACCGGCATTGAGGTAGCGCATATAAGCAATACCGCCAAGCGCCAGCACAAAGGCACCGACCGAACCGATAAATGGCCACGGACTTGGTGCTATGATATGGTAATCATGATTTTTATGATGGGCGTCAGCCATGTCTCTCCCCAGAGCTCCTCTGAATGCTTACTCGCAAAAGTGAAGCGATCGTTATAATTTCCCTTCACTTTCCAGTTTATCGCCAACTTTGGCCGCCGCAAGTGGCTTAGGCTCGTCAATTGGAAAAAAAGTATAAGAAAGTGTGATTGTTTTTACATCTTTCAGGTCAGGATCATTAACAAAATCCGGATCAACGAAGAACAGTACCGGCATTTCCATATCTTCGCCGGCAGCAAGTGTCGTATCGGTAAAGCAGAAACACTCCACCTTGTTGAAATAAGCGCCTGCACGGCCAGGGGTCACGTTAAAAGTCGCTCGGCCATAAGTCGGTCCGTCGAATTTATTAATGGCCTCATATTTGACCAAAGTGGTTTCACCGATTTTCAGTTCAACCTCACGCTGAACCGGTTTGAAATCCCATGGTAAACCTCCGGCCGTATTGGCATCAAAGCGAACCTTGATCGTTTGATTGAGGATCTTGTCTGAATACTGCTCGACCCGCTGGGTGGTGCCGCCATAGCCAGTCACCTGACAGAAAAGACGATAAAGCGGAACAGATGCATAAGCCGCACCGATCATACAGGCAAAAAAGCTTAGACACGCAAATGCGATAACACGATTGGAAGTTTCCTTCTTCGTATTTTTATCACCCTGCTGAGTGCCCATTCTTCCCTCCCCTTGATCTTCGATTACATCGGCCGGATCAGTGCATTTGCACCAAGCTTAGCCCATGTACCGACATAAACAATAATAACGAACAGTGCCAAAGCGATAGCCAAGCCAACCGAACGGTTACGCTGCGCACGCTTTTGCTTTTCGGTCGGCTTGATCAGTTCAAGCTTCTTGTCGGACGTATTCATGCTATAACTCCAAATCCGACAAGCGCCTTATAAAGCAAAACTTCTGCCAACAATGTTGCAAACAAACCAGCCAAATAAAGCAGCGAAAAACGGAACAGTTTTCGGGCACTTGCAATCATTGTTTCATGCGTCGGTGCCTGCAACAGCTTCCAAGCATAATAAACAAAAATCAGTCCCATGATGGTAGCCACGATACCATAAGTGACACCAGCAAAACCCAACACCCAAGGCAAAACACCAACAGGTGCCATAATCAGCGAATAGCCGACAATCTGACGCTTGGTGGATGCTTCACCTTTTACATTCGGCATCATCGGGATGCGGGCGGCTTCATAATCATTGCTCATGAACAATGACAGCGCCCAGAAATGCGGAGGCGTCCAAAGGAAAATGATCAAAAACAGCACAATGCTGTCGAGGCTGATGGAACCAGTTGCAGCCGCCCAACCGATCATTGGTGGAAACGCTCCGGATGCACCGCCGATCACGATATTTTGCGGGGTCGAGCGCTTCAGCCACATTGAATAGATCACCACATAAAAGAAAATGGTGAAGGCCAGCAAAGCAGCGGATAACCAGTTGACCAACAAGCCTAATGTGAGCACTGAAAAAACTGAAAGCGTCAGACCGAAAACCAACACCTGTTCGGGCGAGATCAGGCCTGCTGGTATCGGGCGGTTGCGGGTACGCTTCATAATGATGTCGATATCGGCATCATACCACATATTCAAAGCACCCGATGCACCTGCGCCCACAGCAATGCAAAGAATGGTGATTGCAGCAAGCACCGGATTCATATGTCCCGGAGCTGCCATCAGACCAACGAAGCCTGTAAACACAACCAGTGACATCACACGCGGTTTCAACAGCGTGATATAATCCGATGCCATCGCCTCGGAGAGGCGATAATCATTATCGGAAGCTATATTTTTTCCAATCACAGACATTGCTCTCATTCCATCAGGACAATTATGCCCTCTTCATCATCGAAACGCTAACGATCCAATGAATATTTTCGAAAAGCTCAACCGATTTACGAAAACATTCATCTATCTTCGTCGTTGAGTTCCGGACGGCGCATCGCCGCCCGAAAATCTTATTAGTATTCTCTTATTTAATGCGTGGCAACTCTTCCCACTGGTGGAAAGGTGGTGGTGAAGAAAGCTGCCATTCCAGAGTGGTTGCGCCATCGCCCCATGGGTTCGCACCTGCTTCACGCTTCTTCGCAAATGCTTCGAAGACGTTGTAGAGGAAAATCAGAACCGCAAAGCCGGAGATATATGAGCCGTAAGACGACACCATGTTCCAGCCGGTATAAGCATCCGGATAGTCGATATAACGACGTGGCATACCAGCAAGACCAAGAAAGTGCTGCGGGAAGAAGATCAGGTTCACACCGATGAAGGTGAGCCAGAAATGCAGCTTCGCAGTGAACTCGCTATACATATAACCGGTCATTTTAGGGAACCAGTAGTACCAGCCCGCAAAGATTGCGAACACAGCACCTAGCGACAGCACGTAATGGAAGTGTGCAACCACATAATATGTATCGTGCAATGAACGGTCGAGACCAGCATTTGCCAGCTGAACACCGGTCATACCACCAATGGTGAACAGGAAGATAAAGCCGATTGCCCAGAGCATTGGTGCACGGAAGGTGATCGAACCACCCCACATGGTGGCAATCCACGAGAATATCTTGATACCGGTCGGCACCGCGATCACCATGGTTGCAAATACGAAGTAACGCTGGGTGTCGAGCGACAGACCAACAGTATACATATGGTGCGCCCAAACCACGAACCCGACAACACCGATCGCAACCATCGCATAAGCCATCCCCAGATAACCAAAGATCGGCTTACGGGAGAAGGTTGAGATAATGTGACTGACGATACCAAAGCCCGGCAAAATCAGAATATACACTTCAGGATGACCGAAGAACCAGAACAAGTGCTGATAAAGGATCGGGTCACCACCGCCATCGGGTGCAAAGAATGCAGTGTCGAAGTTACGGTCGGTCAGAAGCATGGTGATACCACCTGCCAGAACCGGCAGCGAGAGCAAAAGCAGGAATGCTGTAACGAGCACTGCCCATGCAAAAAGCGGCATTTTATGTAGAGTCATGCCCGGAGCACGCATGTTCAAAATCGTGGTGATGAAGTTAATCGCACCAAGAATGGACGAAGCACCGGAAATATGGATCGCCAGAATTGCGAAGTCTACCGCAGGTCCCGGCTGACCGGATGTTGAAAGCGGCGGATAAAGTGTCCAACCACCACCTGCGCCCCAACCACCGGCAGGTCCCGGCACGAAGAAGGAAATCAACAATAACAGCAATGCCGGTGGCAAAAGCCAGAAGGAGATGTTGTTCATGCGCGGAAACGCCATGTCAGGCGCACCGATCATAAGCGGGATCATCCAGTTGGCGAAACCACCGATAAGTGCAGGCATGACCATGAAGAAGATCATGATCAGCGCATGCATGGAGGTGAACACGTTGAACATGTGCTTACCCGCATCAAGCGCCGCATCACCTTCAACGCCATAAACCATCGCCGCCAGACCATGAAAAATCTGAATGCCGGGTTCCTGCAATTCTGCGCGCATCGCAATAGACAAAGCGCCGCCGATAATGCCTGAGAAAATTGCAAAAATAAGGTACAAAGTACCAATATCTTTGTGGTTGGTCGAATAGACCCAACGCACCCAGCCTTTTGGCTTGTGGTCGTCGTGTATGTCTTGAGCTGCTGTGCCAGCCATGCGATTGCTCCCGTTTCTCAACAGAGGTACTTACCGAAATCAGTTACCGGCAGCCGCCACCTTATTTGTTGCCTGACCACCTTCAACAGCAGCCCTCAGCGCCTTATTGGCTTCGTCCAGATCAGAAGCCGCCGCTGCCAACCAAGTTTCATAATTTTCCTTGGAAACAACACGTACTGCAATCGGCATGAATGCATGATCCTTGCCACAAAGCTCGGAACATTGACCGAAATAGAGACCTTCGCGATCAGCTTTGAACCAAGCCTCGTTCAAGCGCCCCGGCACCGCATCCATTTTCACTCCGAATGCAGGAATTGTCCATGAGTGAATAACGTCAGCGGCTGTTACCAGCAAACGAACTGTTTCACCGACCGGCACAACAACTTCATTGTCAACGGCAAGAAGACGCGGATATTTAGCAACATCTTCTTTTCCGTATTCGGCTCGTTCACTTTCTTTAAGCATCAAAGAATCAAAACTAACCGGATTTTCAACTTGATACTCGTAGCCCCAATACCACTGATAACCAGTCGCCTTGACTGTCAGTGACGGATCATCAGGCGAATATTGTGCCGTCAGAAGCTGGAAAGAAGGAATAGCAATACAAACAAGCGCAATCACCGGACCTGTCGTCCAGATCACTTCAATCATGGTGTTGTGACTTGTTTTGGACGGCACCGGATTAGCACTGGCACGATACTTCAAAATGACCCAGAGGATCAATAAAAGCACCAGTGTTGTCACCGGAATGATGAACCAAAGTGTATATTCTTCAAACCATTTGATCTGCTCCATAATACCGGTAGCAGGTTCTTGGAATCTGTATTCCCAATCGCGCGGCTGTTCTGCCTGCGCAGATATACTGGTCCACAGAAGTGCCAGAACACCAAATGCGGTGCCCGTTGATGTGGCAAAAATCTTTCTCACCAGAATTCTCTCCCGTTGTAGCCTTTTGCAGGCCGGACGCCAGCTATCCCTACAAAAACAACCGCCATCCCCCATTTGGCGTTCAACCACACCTTAACGCACACCGCAAGGAAGGCGAATATCTTATCATGCGGCATTTTTGCGCGCGCCCATGTAATTTAAGGAAAAAACCACTGCAGGATTTTATTCAAAATCTTGTGTATAGCAGTGCAGTTTGTGGTTTTTTCTCACAAATCCGCCGTGTTTTAAACCAATATCAATAAAAATGCGCAACATCTCATTGGAAGTCTTATCATTTCGCCTTATTGAGGATGATAATATATTTTCATGCCGGTACAGCGCGATAGTGCCACGGTGATTCGATCTGGAGCTTCCATGACTGTTCGTAAAATTTCTCAGCAATTAGCAATTTTCTCTTTGTGTCTTGGCGGCATTTTGGCCGGTTCAACCAGCATTTCCAGCGCCCAGAACACCGCACAGCAGCAAGCGCCGACAGCCACCGAGCAATCCAGCAGTGCAGGCAATCAAAAAGGCACATTACGTTCCAAGCACGGTGAATGGTCGATCCTTTGCGACACACCGGCCGGCGCGCAAAACGAACAATGCGCCCTCATTCAAAATGTTGTTGCCGCGGACCGCCCTGAACTCGGCCTGTCCGTTGTTGTTTTGAAGACCGCCGATAATAAAGCCCGCATCTTGCGCGTTCTCGCACCTCTTGGTGTGTTGCTGCCAAACGGACTTGGCCTTAATGTTGACGGCAAAGATATCGGCCGCGCTTATTTCGTGCGCTGCTTTGAAGATGGTTGCTATGCAGAAGTCATTCTGGACGATGCTTTGATGAAAACCTTCCGCGCAGGTAAATCTGCAACCTTCATCGTGTTCCAAACACCGGAAGAAGGCATTGGTATTCCTGTTGATTTGAAGGGCTTTGCCGAAGGCTTTGATGCTCTTCCTTAAACGAACGGTTGTTCTTAAGCACTGAAACGCTTACATCCTGCAAATGTGATAAGTTTGCAGGATGTATTTTTATGAAAAGCCTGATTGATAGTTTTGATGCCAATCGCGACGATATTCAGCGAATTTTAAGCCAGACACTGCAAGGCAGCGATGATGGTGAGCTTTATCTGGAATATGGTGAAGCCGAATCATTGGGCTTTGATAACGGCCGTTTAAAAACCGGCGCTTTCAATCAGGATCAGGGCTTTGGCCTTCGTGCTGTCGCCGGCGAAGCCATCGGTTATGCCCATGCGGGCGAGTTATCTCTTGCCGCTTTAAAGCGGGCAGCAGATGCAGTTTCTGCCACCACCCACGGCTATGGCGGCCAATATAGTGCCGCACCACTTGGAACCAACCGCCAGCTTTACACCGATGAAAATCCGATCGGCTCCCCAAGTTTTGATGCCAAAGTGCGCTTGTTACAAGAAATTGACGCATATTTGCGCGCCAAAGATCCGAAAGTACGACAGGTTTCGGTCTCTGTTGCAGCCTCTTGGAAACAAGTTGAAATCTTACGTGCCGACGGCCATTTCGTGCGTGATGTACGCCCGATGGTTCGCCTTAACGTGTCGGTTGTTGCGGGTGACGGTGACCGTCAGGAAACTGGCTCTTTCAGCCACGGCGGACGTGCATTGTTCGGTGAGTTTATTGCCACGGATGCATGGCAATATGCGGCTGATGAAGCACTGCGTCAGGCACTGGTCAATCTGGAGGCTGTCCCCGCCCCTGCGGGCACCATGGATATTGTGCTTGCCAATGGCTGGCCGGGTGTGATGCTGCACGAAGCAGTCGGCCACGGCCTGGAAGGTGACTTCAACCGCAAGAAAACATCTGCCTTTGCAGACCTTATGGGACAACAGGTTGCCTCCAAAGGTGTGACGGTTGTTGATGATGGCACAATCATGCAACGCCGTGGCTCGCTGACCATTGATGATGAAGGCACACCGACCAACCGCACCGTGCTGATCGAAGACGGCAAGCTCGTCAATTACATGCAGGATCGCCAAAACGCGCGCCTGATGGGCATGCAACCAACCGGCAATGGTCGACGCGAATCTTATGCCCATGCCCCTATGCCGCGTATGACCAACACCATTATGCTGTCAGGCGACAAAACACCGGAAGAAATCATCGCATCGGTGAAAAACGGTATTTATGCTGTTTCATTCGGGGGTGGTCAGGTGGATATCACGTCGGGTAAATTCGTGTTTGGTTGCACCGAAGCCTACAAGATTGAAAACGGCAAAGTCACTGCGCCGATTAAGGGAGCGATGCTGATAGGCAACGGCCCTGAAGCGATGCAGCGTATTACCATGCTGGGCAATGATTCAAAGCTTGATAATGGCACCGGCAATTGCGGCAAAGGCGGCCAGTGGGTACCTGTCGGTGTTGGTCAGCCGCATTTGCGTATGGATCAGATGACGGTTGGCGGCACGGCTATTTGATTTCTAAAAGGAATATTATTTATAAAATTCAATATATAAGAGCAGTTTTCGATGAAAATGATTCATGAAAACTGCTCTTAATATTTTGGTCAATCTTTGAGCACCATTGTCAACTGTACAAATGGCAAACCATCATCATCCGTTTCATCACGCTGAATGATTTCGAAACCGTATTTCAGATAAAAATTGACGGCTTGCTGATTGCGTTCATAGACCTGCAATTCCAGTTGTTTTTTTAAGTTTTGCGCATGTTGCAAAAGCTTGAGACCAAACCCCTGCCCTTGAAAATCCGGATCTACAAATAAACCGCCAATAAAATTATCAATCAAACCAACAAAGCCCATCACGTGATCGTCACTGACGAGCACCCAGTTTTCCGCTTGCATCAGATAGATATCTTTCATCAGCTGAAGCTGTTCTTCCAACAATTCGTGGCCGAGAAAACCATGGGCGATTTTAGACGCGCGCAACCAAATATCGGCCGAACGCACGACATCATCCGCAATCATTGGGCGGATCAGAATTATTCTTTCTTTCATGAAAGCACCTGAAAATTTAATTATATGCGAAACTCATTACCCAAAAAAGGGCAATACTTATTGTGATTTTGAGCCCTTGGTCAAAATCGAAAATCCGGCAATAAGAACGCTGCGCATAAATCTCCTTCAGTTTAAGAGAGCCAGACACCGCTGGTTACTCATGATTAAAAGCGAAATCGTCGTTTAAGTCAATGAAACGCCAACCTTATTTCTTGGTCAACAGAGCAACGGTTTCCACATGCGATGACCACAGAAACTGATCGACCGGCACGATCTTGTCGATCTTGTACCCACCCTTGACCAGAATGGATAAGTCACGCGCCAATGTCACTGGATTGCACGAAACTGCTGCGACTTTGGCAACCTTAGACTTTGCCAGTTCTTTGGCCTGTTCTTCGGCACCAGCGCGCGGCGGATCAAACACAATGCCCTGATAAGGCGCTAATTCACGCACCAAAAGCGGGCGGCGGAACAAATCACGGCGCTCAACCGTGACCGGCTTCAAACCCTGTACATGGCGAATGCCGCGATCAAGTGCTACCAAAGCTGGCGCATCATTTTCAATGCAATGGACAGCGTTTTTCTCGGCAATGCGCAATCCAAAAGTACCAACACCGCAGAAAAGGTCGGCCGTTTTTTTAGCCTTGCTCAAATGTTTTGTGACCAGTTCAACCATGGTTTTTTCTGCAGCTTCAGTGGCCTGCAAAAAACTACCCGACGGAATATTGACCGGTACTTTGCCAAAATGGATAAGCGGCTTTTTCGGCTCGACGATAATTTCACCATCCGATGCAAGCCGCGCAAAACCGTGACTGACTACATAATCAGTCAGTGCCATACGGGTTTTATCATCAGGGGAGTCACAACCTTGCGCTGCGATATCAAGACCAGATGCAGTCACTGTTACTGCCAGTTTGAAAGGCTTGGAACCAGGCGCGATAATCGCTGCCACCCCACGCAAATCCTCCAGGCGATCAGTAATTTCCGGAACTGCCACCACACATTCGGAGATATTGATAATTTCGTGGCTCAAATGGCGATTGAAACCCAACAGCATCGCGCTTTCGGTTTTGCGCGCCGCAAAAACCACTCGACGGCGGCTATAAGGGGCGCAAGCCACCAATGGCTCCGGCTCTACATCAATGCCATAGCCTTTCAAGGCCGCAACAACCAATCCACGCTTCCATGCCTGATAAGGCTCCGCTTCCCAATGTTGCAACGAGCAACCGCCGCAATCTTCAAAATGCTGACATTCTGCCGCTTGACGTTCCGGAGATGCTTCCAGCAAAGCCACTACAGTGCCGCGATTTTTATCACGTGCAATATTGGCTACTTCACCCGCCAGTGTAAAAGGCACGAAAACCTGACCGTCAGCGGTCATGGCAACCCCGTCGCCACCTGCACCTACTGAGCTGATTGTTACACGTGTGCTCATTGGTCTTTTATTCCTGCCAGTAAATATTCTAAATTGCCGTCTCCGCCTTCAATGGGGGAAACACATATTCCAAGTGCGCGCCATCCGGTCTGGATATCCAGCCAATCGCGCAAATTCTCTGCGATGACGGGCCCTTGTGACGGATCGCGCAACAAACCACCTTTGCCGATAGCTTCGCGCCCCGCTTCAAATTGTGGTTTCACCAACAACACGCAAATGGCATTGGGAACCGCTAATTGCAATGCTTGCGGCAGAGCCAGCTTCAAGGATATGAAACTGACATCAGACACCACACAATCAATCGCATGCCCATCCAGATGGCTGAAATCCAAATGACGGGCATTTAAGCCCTCATGGTTGGTCACATTTTTATTACGTACCAGAGTTGAATGCAGCTGGTCATGGCCGACATCAACCGCAACCACATGCGCGGCACCGCGTTCGAGCAAAACTTGGGTAAAGCCACCGGTCGAAGCACCGATATCAAGAGCAAAGCGCCCTTTCACATCGAATTTGAAATGATCCAACCCCGCAATCAGTTTGAGCGCTGCCCGCGAAACATAGCTGCTTGCCGGATCATCAACACTGATCACCGCATTGCGCGCCACCAATGCACCGGGTTTTGCAATCACCTGCCCGTCCACCTGCACAGTTGAACGCGTGACAGCATCGCGCGCACGCGAGCGCGTTGCAAAGAGCTTTCGCTCAACCAATAGCTGATCAAGGCGCAAACGGGCGGCAGGGTCACTTATATCATTCATCGCGCTTTCATGACGCAGCCAAGCATTTTAAGCAAGTGGCCAATCGTCACAAAGCGATCTGATCAAGCCCGAAAAGGTGCGGCAATTTCCTCACGGCCAAGTGCGGCAAAAACAGCATGGACAATGCCCGTACGGTCAAGACCGGCATTGGCATACATCACTTCCGGCTTGGCATGATCCTGATACATATCCGGCAAAGTAAGCGTGCGAACCCGCAAGCCGCCATCCAGCAAGGATTCACGCGCAAGAAAATGCAAAACATGCGAGCCAAAGCCGCCGATTGCACCTTCTTCAATGGTAACGAGCACTTCATGTTCACGCGCCAAACGGCGGATGAGATCCTGATCCAAAGGTTTGGCAAAACGTGCATCTGCTACAGTGGTGGAAAGTCCGGCCGCATCCAGCACATCGGCTGCAGCCAAACATTCCTGCAAACGAGTGCCGAATGAGAGAAGCGCCACTTTGCTGCCCTCACGCACAATGCGCCCCTTACCGATTTCTAAAACCGAACCACGCTCGGGCAGTTCAACGCCCACACCATCGCCACGTGGATAGCGGAATGAAATCGGCCCTTCATCATATTCAGCAGCAGTGCGTACCATATGGCGCAATTCCGCTTCATCGGATGCCGCCATCACGACAAAACCCGGCAAGGCTGCCAAAAATCCAGTGTCAAACGAACCTGCATGGGTGGCACCATCTGCCCCCACTAAGCCTGCGCGGTCAATCGGAAAACGAACCGGCAAATTTTGCAAAGAAACATCATGCACAACCTGATCATAGCCGCGCTGCAAAAAAGTTGAGTAAATCGCAGCAAAGGGTTTGAACCCTTCGCTTGCAAGACCTGCCGCAAAAGTCACCGCATGTTGCTCCGCAATGCCGACATCAAAGGTACGGCTCGGAAATGCTTCACCAAAGAGATCGATACCAGTGCCGCCCGGCATCGCGGCAGTGATGGCGACGATTTTTTCGTCGTGGCGCGCTTCTTCAATCAGGCTGGTGCCGAAAATTTTGGTATAGCTTGGTGCATTTGCCGGTGGTTTGGACTGCGCACCGGTAATCACATCAAACTTGTTCACACCGTGATATTTGTCTGCGGCCGCTTCCGCCGGCGCATAACCTTTACCCTTTTGGGTCACGACATGAATAAGAACGGGACCGTCTTGCATATCACGGACATTTTTCAATACGGGAAGCAAATGATCGAGATTATGACCATCAATCGGCCCGACATAATAAAAGCCGAGCTCTTCAAACAGTGAACCGCCTGTCCAGAATGCACGTGCATATTCTTCAGATTTACGCGCTTTATCCTGCAAGAATTTCGGCAGTTTTTTAGCCAGTTGTTTGGCGTTTTCACGCAATGAGCGATAGGTGCGACCAGAAACAAGACGCGCCAGATAGGCGCTCATCGCACCGGTTGGCGGCGCGATCGACATGTCATTATCATTGAGAATAACGATAAGGCGCGCATCCAGTGCTCCGGCATTGTTCATGGCCTCATAAGCCATACCAGCCGACATCGAGCCATCACCGATCACCGCGATGACATTACGTGCATCGCCGGAGAGTTCGCTTGCCACCGCCATGCCGAGACCAGCAGAAATAGACGTAGAGGAATGCGCGGCCCCAAACGGATCATATTCACTTTCCGAACGCTTGGTAAATCCGGAAAGTCCGTTTTCCTGACGAAGGGTGCGGATGCGATCACGTCGACCTGTCAAAATTTTATGCGGATAGGTCTGGTGCCCCACATCCCAGATAATGCGGTCATGCGGCGTATCAAATACATGGTGCAACGCAACGGTCAGTTCCACCACACCAAGGCCGGCACCTAAATGTCCGCCGGTTGTGGAAACAACATCAATCAGTTCGCCGCGTAATTCGTCTACCAGCTGCGGCAGTTCTGCTTCCGGCAGATCGCGCAAGTCTGAAGGAATGTTCACCTGATCAAGTAAGGGGGTGACAGGTCGTGTCATGATAATTCTCCGCCTATTTGAACACCTGCCTATAGAATCCACAGACTTATGGCAAGCTTCAAAGGTCTGACACGGCCGATTGAACGCTTTGAAAGCAATCGCAGACCTTTTATCCTGTGGCTTATTTCTATGCTGCCGGTTCATTCCGGCAAGAAGGTGAAATTGCCGGTTCATTCCGGCATTATACAGCTTGCCATCTTACTCTGGCAGGATACGATTTGCGGCTTACTCCGGCAGGGGCACAAATTCTTCTTCATCACCGGGCACTATATCAAATTTTCCGCTGCGCCATTCTTCTTTTGCCTGTTCGATACGTTCTTTTGAAGATGAGACAAAGTTCCACCAAATATAGCGCTTGGAATTCAGGCTTGCCCCGCCAAACAACATGATATGCGCCGAGCCACCCTTGGCACCGGGGGCTGCATTCACGATAATGTCATCTCCCTCACGGAAAGCAAGCAGCTGGTTGGCGCCAAAAATATCACCGGCAATATTCACATTGCCATCCAGAATATAGATGGCGCGTTCTTCGGCAACCGCCGGAATATGAAAACGTCCCCCCGCCTCAATCCGGATATCGGCATAAAGCGTGTCGCTATATTGATGAACCGGCGATTTAAGTCCGTGCAATCCGCCCATAATGAGCCGTCCGGAAAAGTCTTTGTCATTCATTTCCGGCAATTCATCTTTGGTGGTATGGGAAAAATCCGGCTGCATATCTTCCAGATGCTCCGGCAGTGCCAGCCATGTCTGCACACCGGAAATGGACAAAGGTGGCCCGCGCAATTCTTCCGGCGAGCGCTCCGAATGAACAATTCCGCGCCCCGCCGTCATCAAGTTCACGTCACCCGGCGCAATCACCATTTCAGTGCCCAGACTGTCTCGATGGCGGATATGACCATCAAAAAGATAGGTGACGGTTGAAAGACCGATATGGGGATGCGGCTGCACATCCAGTGCATCACCGGCACGCAAAATTGCAGGCCCCATCCGGTCAAAGAAAATGAAAGGCCCGACCAAGCGCCGCTTGGCGGTTGGCAATGCGCGGCGCACTTCAAGCCCGCCGACATCACTGGTGCGCGGAATAATAAGGGTTTCGATCAGATCAACAGCCTTTTTGTCGCCGATATCGGGGTCTTCACCGGGGAAAAAGCTCAAAACCAACCTCCCGCCTAGCAGAATAAAATAGCCATGCAGCACCATGATGCTGCATGGCTTGATAAGTCTATTCTATATAGTTAGCCATGCGTACTCAAACCAGAGCGCTGCCGGCTTTTTAATTTTGTTTTTGTATGAGCCGCGCAATGTCCTGCATATCCGGGACTTTGCCGTCAGCAGTCAGCTTATCAACGATAGCGGGAAGGACTTGCGAAAGTTGTGCCAGCAAATCCTGTTCGTTAATGCCGACATGTTGTGCAATCTCGCTCAAGTTTTTTTGACCAATCGCACTACCAAGCTGATCGGGTTCAATGCTGGCGTTTTCACCCTGCCCCAACCATGAATCCACTTTGCCGCCATGGCCTGCCTGTGTGAGTTGGTCAAGCAAACCGCCAAGACCTCCTGTTAAAGCACCGCCGACCCCTGCATTGCCAATTGATGGAGCAGGTACAGAAGATGCGGCAGCAGTTGTCGAGTTGGCCAGCAAACTGCCCAACCCGCCCAAAACCGCACCGATCAGAGTGCCAGAACCCGCAGCACCATCTTGTGGCTGCACCGGCGGCTCTATAATCTGTGGCTGATCATCCTCATCATGTTTGCCGTTCAACATACGCCCGACCAGCAAGGCACCCAATGCAACCAAAACCGGCTTTGCCAAACTACCACCCGGCACTGGTGTTTTTGATGAATTATTATCAAACATAGTCATAATAAAATACTCCTATACATACAAATTAATTATCTATAATGTATGATGTTACGATAATATTTATATTAGGCAAGTATTGTGCCTTGCCTATTTGATAGTGTTATGAAAATTTCTTCAATGTATTAATCTGATTATCAATATTTTTGGAGATAACCAATGTCTATTATAAGCTGGATTATATTAGGGCTCATTTCAGGCTTTATCGGAAGTAAAATAGTCAATAAAAGTGGCCAAGGTATGTTCTTGGATATTGCTCTGGGCATTGCTGGCGCTATCTTAGGCGGGATTGTATTCACTTTCTTTGGCGCACAAGGTATTACCGGTTTAAATATTTACAGTCTTATTGTTGCCGTCATCGGTGCCATTATTGTGCTGGTGATCTACCATGCCATCTCCGGCAAACGTCGTTTAAGATAATTAAGCCATATAGTTTTTAGAATGATCCGGTATTCTTTGACCGGATCATACTTTGTATCAATAGTTAAAGTAAACATGGAATATATTGAACCTTATTTGGCATCCTATGGAGCTTTGGCTCTTTTTATCATTATCTATTTTGAATCTTTCGGCGTGCCTGTACCGGGAGAAAGCGCGTTGATTGCCGCCTCTCTTCTCGCGCTTAAAGGCAATTTAAGCCTATCAGCTATATTGATCGCTTGTTTTGCTGGCGCGGTCTTAGGTGATTGCACAGGGTATCTGATTGGTCACTTCGGCGGACGCAAATTATTGCAGCGCTTTGGCAGCAACATCAAATTAACGCCTGAGCGACTGGCCAATTTTGAAAAACAGTTTGAGAAACGAGGCATCTATATGGTTGCCACTGCGCGCTTTATCGTCATCATGCGCCAGCTCAATGGTATCATTGCCGGTTCCATGCATATGCGCTTTTCGCATTTTTTGAGCGCCAATATCATCGGCGCACTCGGCTGGACGGCCGTTTGGGGTGCAGGCCCTTATCTTTTTGGCGGAACACTGGCACCCGTGGCGGCTTATATCAAATCTCTCTGGAGTTAAATATTCACGCAGGATCAAGCGGCTCAGTACCGACAGCCTGACCATCGCGACCAATGCGGATTTTCTCGACTTTGTCTTCGGCAGATTTCAGCAATGTGTCGCAATGTTTTTTCAGCGCTTCGCCGCGTTCGTAAATGCGGATAGATTGCTCCAGCGGAACATCACCACGCTCCAGATCTTCAACGATACGCTCCAGCTGCTCCATCGCTTGCTCAAAGCTCATTTGTGCAATATCTGCATTTTGCTGTTCTGCGTTCATTTCGCTCATCCTTCCATCAGGCGTTTGATATGCGCTGCTGCCGATACCGACAGTCCCTGCAAATCATAACCGCCTTCCAATATGCTCACTAAACGATTAGCGCAAAAACGATCTGCCCGCTCCATAATTTTGCCGGTTACCCAGTCAAAATCGCTTTCATCCAAGTTTATTTGCGCAAGCGGGTCGAGATAATGCGCATCAAAGCCGGCAGAAATCAGGATCAAATCGGGACGAAAATTATCAAGTGCGGGTAAAATCCGCGTTTTGATCGCCTCGCGAAATTCCCGACTGCCGCTTTCTGGCGACAAAGGGGCATTGACAATATTGCCTGCACCTTGTTCATTTTTATGTCCGGTTCCCGGAAAAAGCGGCTCCTGATGCGTGGAACAATACAGCACGCTTTTGTCATTTTCAAAAATCGCCTGTGTGCCATTGCCGTGATGCACATCAAAATCAATGATCGCGACCCGCTCTGCCTGATAGCGCATTTGTGCATAGCGGGCGGCAATAGCGGCATTGTTAAAAAGGCAAAAACCCATAGCCGCTTCCGGTTCGGCATGATGGCCAGGCGGGCGAGACGCGATAAAAATATTATCCGCCTGACCGGTGAATACATCATCCACGGCCGCATTGGCTGCCCCAATCGCAGTTAAGGCTGCCTGCCAGCTTTGCGGGCTGACATAAGTATCATTAGCGATTTTAATGATCGATTCTGGCTTGTCCGAAGCGTCGTCGCCGACATCAAAAAACGGGATCTGGTTTTTGATCGTCTCAAGGTGTTTTTCGGTATGGGTCAGCAAAATAGCCGCTTCATCGCCAAGCGGTGCTTCCACCCGTTCCAGATTATAAAAAACACCCTCATCAAGCACGCTCAACAAAGCGCGAAGGCGATCCGGCCGCTCCGGATGGCCGGCCGGCGTCAGATGTTTGAGAAAAACATCATGCCAATAAAGCCGTGTCGCCATAGAGAAAACCTCTTAAGATTCAGTAATTTCTATAAAAACACGGAGAAAGTGATTCAACAACCGGTTTGTCCACGATGGCGCAGATAATGATCAGCAATCGCACAAGCCACCATCGCCTCACCAATCGGCACCGCACGGATACCAACACACGGATCATGACGGCCTTTCGTCACTACATCCACTTCTTTGCTATCCGCATCAACCGAACGGCGTGGCGTCAGAATAGAAGAGGTTGGCTTCACGGCAAAACGGGCAATCACGGGCGCACCGGTTGCAATACCGCCCAAAATGCCACCGGCATGGTTGGATAAAAAATGCGGATTACCATCAGCATCCACGCGCATTTCATCGGCATTTTGCTCGCCGGTCAAACGGGCGGCTTCAAAACCATTGCCGATTTCAACGCCTTTGACCGCATTGACCGACATCAGATTGCTTGCAATATCCTGATCGAGCTTGGCATAAAGCGGCGCGCCGATACCAGCAGGTACGCCTTCAGCAACCACTTCCAGAATAGCCCCGACCGATGAACCGGACTTGCGAATGCCGTCAAGGTATTCAGCGAAGATTTCAACCGAACCGGCATCCGGTGTGAAGAAAGGATTATTATCCACTTCATCCCAATCCCAACGGCTGCGATCAATGTCATGCACACCCATTGCAACCAAGGCGCCACGCACTTTCAAACCCGGCACGATTTTACGGGCAATAGCACCTGCAGCCACACGGGCTGCGGTTTCACGCGCCGATGAGCGACCGCCACCGCGATAATCGCGAATGCCGTATTTAATATCATAAGTGTAATCGGCGTGCCCCGGGCGATATTGACGGGCAATTTCGCCATAATCTTTCGAGCGCTGATCAGTATTTTCAATCATCATCGAAATCGGCGTGCCGGTGGTGGTCATGGTCACGCCATCCTCACCCAGCATCACACCGGAAAGCACACGCACCTGATCCGGCTCGCGGCGTTGCGTGGTGTATTTGGATTGCCCCGGTTTACGCTTGTCCAGATAAGATTGGATCTCGGCTTCAGTAAAAGTGATGCCCGGCGGGCATCCGTCCACAACACAGCCCAAAGCTATCCCATGGCTTTCACCCCATGTGGTTACGCGAAAAAGATGACCGAAACTATTATGGGACATGTGCGCTGCCTGAAATGGATATACCGATATTATGTTCTTTAATTGGTTTTATGAAGCTTTTGCTCCAAGGTCAAACAAGGGTCAAACGAATGACTCGATAAGAACTACTTTTCCCTGATATAACCCATTTAAAACTCTTATTTTGACATATTATCATGGCAAAAAACAAAATCTGCGAGATTTTTTTGTGCCATTAAAATTGAATGTTTGGCTGTTATGCGGAAATGCTATCATAAAATATTAGACCAGCGGCACTAAACGAATCAAAAGACATAAAACCGACAGGCAAAGAAAGAGGCATACACATGCAATATATCGTCGGCCTTGCCTTTATTATTTTATCGCTTTTCTCGACCAGCGTCATGGCCGAAGATATAGAAGGTAAAATCCGTTCTATTGATGAAGCCAATGAAACTATCACATTGGATGACAACAAACGCTATCAATTGCCGAATGAATTTGATTACACTTTCATCAAGCCCGGCATGAAGGTCATCATCCTCTATGATCAGGTAGACGATATACGCTATGTCACCGACCTTCAGGATGCCCCTTGATGTTGTGAGATTTATAATAGCTCCGCCATTTTTCACGGCAGAGCTTCCAGCTTTTTATTTTTAAAAAGATATTATCATGGCAGCAATGACAGATGCATTACCGGCAGAAACCCAATTGCTGAAAGATTTAAGCTGTGTCGGCGCGGATCAGTTTACCAGTCATGATTACAAGCCCGGCACGATCAAACATATTGTTCTGTTCCGCTTCAAAACGGATGTCACAAGCGCACAAATAGATCAGGTAACGGCGGAGTTTAAAAGCCTGCAACAACGCTGCAAACGCGATCACAGGCCGTATATTCAATCGCTTACTTATGGCGAGCAAATGAACGGTGAAGGTGCGAGCCAAGGCTTTACCCTCGGCTTTATCGTCACCTTCAAATCCGAAGGTGACCGCAATTATTATGTCGGCGAGCCGCTTGTACGTGATCCGCAATTTTACGATGCGGCACATCACAAATTCAAAAAGCTGGTTAGCCCCTTGCTTGATGCCCAAGGCGCGCTTGTTTTTGATTTCGTCGTTAGTTAGAGAAACTTAGTGCCAGCTCAGCTGTCCATTTTCCAATTTCAGGATTTTATCCTGCGGAATAGCCAGATTGGCGGCATCGTGGCCGTCCAAACCGCCATAGACATGAAACAGGGTGCGAATACAGCCACCATGGGTGACGCAAACAGTTTTTTGCTCGACAGTTGCAATCCATTTCTGGATGCGCTCCGACAGTATCTGATAGCTTTCGGCAAATTCACCCGGCGGCACGAAATTCCACTTGTCATGGGCGCGTTCATGGATGAGATCATCGCGCTTTTTCGCGATATCTTCCATCATAAAGCCCTGCCAGTCGCCAAAATTGACTTCCATCAGCAATGGATCAGTGCGGTAGGCGAAAGGATCAAGCCCCATACCCAGACGGATACGTTCCATCGTTTCACGCGTTCTGCGTAACGGGCTTGCAACAAAATCAAAACCGTCGGCACTGCCGATCAGTTCTTTCAGCATCAACCCGTTCCGGTCAGCCTGAGACCTGCCATTATTATTAATATCGATATCAAGCTGGCCCTGAACGCGTTGCGATACGTTCCAGTCAGTTTCGCCGTGACGCGAAAAGTAAATAATTTCCCGGGTCACAGCGACACCTTAATCTTTAATGACAGAAATATCCGGAGCATCGACGGCTTTCATGCCAACGACATGATAGCCCGAATCCGCATGATGCACTTCACCGGTCACCGAACGGGACAAATCCGACAAGAAATAAAGACCGACGTCACCCACTTCATCAATGGTAACAGTACGACGCAATGGCGCGTTATATTCGTTCCATTTCAGAATGTAGCGGAAGTCACCAATGCCGGAAGCAGCAAGCGTTTTGATTGGCCCTGCGGAAATCGCGTTAACGCGAATGTTCTGCGGCCCCAAATCAACCGCCAGATATTTAACACTGGCTTCAAGTGCGGCCTTTGCCACGCCCATAACATTGTAGTTAGGCATGACTTTTTCTGCACCATAATAGGTCAGTGTCAGTATAGAGCCACCATCCTTCATCAATTTTTCTGCACGACGCGAAATTGCAGTCAGCGAATAAACCGAGATCAACATGGTGTTGTTGAAGTTTGCTTCCGACGTGTCGACATAACGGCCGGTCAGCTCATCCTTGTCTGAAAAGCCGATGGCATGCACGACGAAGTCAAGCTTGCCCCACTTTTGTTCCAATTTTTCAAAAATTGCATCAATACTGGCACCATCAGCAACATCACAATCGCCGCAGACAAATGCGCCCAATTCTGCTGCCAGTGGCTCTACGCGTTTTTTAAGAGCATCACCATGATAAGTGAAAGCCAGTTCAGCCCCCGCCTCATGAGCAGCTTTTGCTATACCCCAGGCGATTGACCGATTATTGGCTACGCCTAAAATCAATCCGCGTTTGCCTTGCAACAACCCAGACTTTGCGGTCATACACCGGTCCTCATCGAAATTATTCACTACTTGCCTATTGCACAGCTAGGCACAAGGTTCAAGCAATGTGAATGAAATGACATGAAAAAACAAATCCTCACGATCATCATTGCTGGTGATAATGAGGATAGGTTTCTATGAAACGCCGAAAAAATGCCGGCTCATCACTGAACCGGCACCCTGACGGGCACTATAATTTAATAGACCCGAAGTATAAAACCATTCACTTTATAAATTCAAGGCAAAGTTTACGTGAATACCGCACTGTTATTGGTGTCATTTTCAAGAAGCATCAGCTTTTTCAAAAAATGCTTTCAAGGCTTCGTCACCATTTTCCGGCAACATTAAACGAATATGCACAAATAAATCGGCATGACCGCCCGTTTTAACCGGCAGACCTTTTCCCTTCAGGCGCAGCACCTTGTCGGAACTTGACCATGCCGGTATTTTAACCGCCAGACGACCTGTCAAGGTTTCGACTTCAGCACGACCACCAAGCACCGCATCTTTAAGGCTGATCGGCAAATCCAGATGCAGATCACGCCCTTTGACCTCAAACCGCGGATGGGTTTTGAATTTGACGGTCACCATCGCATCGCCGGCGACACCACCCATCGGCTGTTCGCCCTGCCCTTTCAAACGGATAACCTGACCGTCCTCTACAAAGGCCGGAAGTTTGATCGCAAGATTTTTACCGTTAGGGAAAACGGCTTCAACTTTTTCGGCACCCGCAACCTGTTCAAGGCTTGCAAAAATTGTCGCTGACAAATCAGCGCCCTTGGCAGGACGGTTCGTACGTTGACGCCCGCCGCCGAATCCACCGCCAAAAATCTCGCTGAAAATATCTTCAGCACCGCCGCCAAAGCCTCCGGCCTGACGGAAACCGCCTTGACCAGCACCTTGGCGAAAGCCAGCAAACGGATCTCCGCCGCCATTGCCGCCAAAACCACCAGCACCGCCACCAAAGCCCTGAAATGTTTGTTTGCCTTCAGCATCAATTTCGCCACGGTCAAACTGGGCGCGGCGGTCTTTATCACCAAGAATTTCGTAAGCCTGATTAATCTCGGAAAACTTGGCTTGTGCCGTTGGATCATCTTTATTCTGATCCGGATGGAACTTCTTGGCCAACTTACGAAATGCAGATTTAATTTCTTCGGGCTTCGCAGATTTAGCGACGCCCAACACGCTATAGGGATCGCGCATACACACTCTCTTTCACGAATAATCGCTCAAAAAACACTATTAAATCTTATATGCGCATCATATTGGCAAAGTTCCAGATTTATTCTCTGAAACACGTAAAAAATGACAGTTAAAAGCCAATAAAGTGCCAAATCAAACCGGCGCGAAGGATTTCAACACCCAATCGCCACCTTTTCGCATGCAAGTTTCGCCACGATAGAGTGAAACGCCGTTGAATGCCTGCCGCGATGTTTCAAATTCGCGGCACAGTTCATCTGTTTTCTGCACTTCAGAAACCTGATTGATAACGCCTTGACTGCCTGTGTCCGGATTTGCCCACGGCACCGGCTTCATGCCCCATGTGCTGAAATCAAGCGCAGACACTACATTGCGGATCGCATTGCGGTCGGAAAGCGTTTCATTGTCTGTATCCGGCTGTTGTGAAGGTGCAACTGAACCTGTTATGGATGATGCATCAGGAACAGCACTTTCGATACTGACACCACCCATGGCGCAACCGGCAACAAAAATCAGGCTGCACAATGCTACCCAACGATGGCATTTGGGTGCGATCGGAGATGCGAAACTTGTCTTTAACATAAGGTGCGCATTATGGCTGACCAATGCGTTTCCTTTTTTTTGTGTGATAAAGGCGTGATTATGAGCGATAGCAAGTTAACGAATAGTGACTTTACGCAAGCTTCCGAACCATTTCAACTGTTTGGTCAATGGCTGAAAGAAGCAGAAGTTTCTGAACCGAACGATCCGAATGCCGTAGCAGTTGCAACTGTTGATGAGCATGGCATGCCGAATGTGCGCATGGTTTTGCTCAAAGATTTCGATGAACGTGGCTTTGTTTTTTATACCAATTACGAAAGCCAAAAGGGTCGTGAAGTGCTTTTTGCCGAAAAAGCCGCCATGTGTTTCCACTGGAAATCGCTACGCCGTCAGGTGCGCATTCGTGGACCGGTTGAAAAGGTCAGTGACCAGGAAGCGGATGAATATTACGCCTCACGCGCCCGCGGCAGCCGCATCGGTGCATGGGCATCCAAACAGTCACGCCCGCTGGAAAGCCGTTTTGCGTTAGAAAAAGCGGTTGCCGAATATACCACCCGCTATGCTATCGGCTCTATCCCGCGCCCCGCTTATTGGTCAGGCTTTAGAATCCGTCCGACATCCATCGAGTTCTGGCATGACCGCGCTTTCCGTCTGCATGACCGCGTACAGTTTACACGCCCAGACCCGGAATCAGATTGGCAGTCTGCCCGTCTCTATCCGTGATATTGCTCAAAAATTAAGCCGCTCAAACGAGCGGCTTAATCACAAACCAGAGCGAGCCGAAAACAAGCCCTGCAAAAATCAAAAAACCGACAATGTGATTGGATTTGAACAAACTCAGGCACTGATCGGGATTATCAATATCCAGCACCCTGATCTGGCGGAACATATGGGCAGCAGCGGCAAGCAATCCAGCCAAAGCCGGCATTGGCACTTCGGCCACTGCAAAGGCTGCCGCGAAACATATCAACGCACCGCCATAAAGCACAAACAAAGCCTGTTTGGTGCGGTTGCCGAACAAACGTGCTGTTGAGCGAACACCCACCAATGCATCATCTTCCTTATCCTGATGGGCGTAGATAGTGTCATAACCGATCACCCACATGATCGAGCCGATATAAAGCAGGACAGGTGCCAATGCGAGGCTGCCGCGATCTGCTGCCCAGCCCATCAACGCCCCCCATGAGAAGGCAAGCCCCAGCACAAATTGCGGCCAGTTGGTGATGCGCTTCATAAACGGATAGGCAGCAACAATCGCCAGCGATCCGACGCCCAGCCAAATAGAAAACCAGTTGAATTGCAGAACAACAGCTAAGCCAACCAGTGCTTGTAGAACAAGAAAAATCTTCGCCTGTTTGCGTGTCACCTGCCCTGATGGCAGCGGACGCGAACGGGTGCGGTCGACTTTATCGTCAATATCCTGATCAACCAGATCATTATAGGTACAGCCTGCACCGCGCATGGCAATTGCGCCAATGGTGAACAAAATAATGTGCCAGATGGATGGCAAAACGCTCCAGACACTTTCAACGCTTGTTGCATCCACATTGGCAAGTCCTGCCCCTGCCACCAAAGCCGCAGACCACAGGCACGGCCATAGCAACAACTGCCAGCCAATCGGACGATCCCAGCGCGCAAGCTGCGCATAAGGCCAAAGTATTGGCGGTAGTGTTTTATATGCCCAATGACCGGACGGCGCATCCTTAACGCGACCACGTATTTCACGCGATTGAATATGCTGATCTGCTTTTGATGACGCCATAATGCGATCTGTCCTGTTCATATTACTTATGCTTTTGCGATTGAGCAGGTCAAAAGCGTTAAAAATCTTTGCCTTTGGACTTGCCCGTCTGCCCATTCGTCAATAGACAACCAGCAACCTAGTTTCTCTTATACCTGATCAAGCGAAGATGGAGCAAGTTATGAAAGTCCTGTTGATTGGTTCCGGCGGACGTGAACATGCCTTAGCATGGAAAATCTCGACCTCACCACTGCTTGATAAACTCTATTGCTCACCGGGCAATCCCGGCATTGCCGACCATGCTGAACTGGTCAGTCTCAATGTCGAAGATCATGATGCGGTGGTTGCATTTGCCAAGGAAAAGGCAATCGATCTGGTGGTCATCGGCCCTGAAGCGCCACTTGTTGATGGTTTGAGCGATTCTTTACGCAAAAACGGCATCCGCGTGTTTGGCCCTTCACAAGGTGCTGCACAGCTTGAAGGTTCGAAAGGCTTTACCAAAGACCTTTGCGCCCGTTTCAACATTCCAACCGGTGCTTATGGCCGCTTCAACAATGCGCCCAAAGCCAAAGCCTATATCCGCCAGCAAGGCGCACCAATCGTGGTGAAAGCTGACGGCCTTGCTGCTGGTAAGGGCGTCGTGGTTGCGATGGAACTGGAAGAGGCACTTGAAGCCGTCGATGCCTGTTTTGAAGGTGCTTTCGGTCAGGCTGGCGCAGAAGTTGTGGTCGAAGCTTATCTCGATGGTGAAGAAGCAAGCTTCTTCTGCCTGTGCGACGGCAAAACCGCCATTCCTTTCGGCTCTGCCCAAGACCACAAACGTGTGGGCGACGGCGACACCGGCCCCAACACCGGCGGCATGGGCGCTTATTCACCAGCGCCTGTGATGCCGGCTGAAATGATTGAGCGCACCATGAAAGAGCTGATTGAGCCAACCATGCACGGCATGGCAGAACTCGGCCATCCGTTTTCCGGCATTCTCTTTGCAGGCCTGATGATTACCAAAGACGGCCCGCAGCTGATTGAATATAACACCCGCTTTGGCGATCCCGAATGTCAGGTGCTGATGATGCGTTTGCAATCAGATCTTCTGGAACTGCTCGCAGCATCTGCCGATGGCAAGCTTGACGAAGTCAGCCCGACATTTTCAGATGAAACCGCACTGACCGTGGTGATGGCAGCCAAAGGCTATCCGGAAGCCCCGCAAAAAGGCAGCGTGATCAAAGGTCTCGACGAAGCGGCCAAAACCGAAGATGTCAAAATCTTCCATGCTGGCACAGCGCTGAAAGACGGCAATCTTGTTGCCAATGGCGGACGCGTTTTGAATGTGACAGCCACCGGCGGCTCGGTAAGCGACGCACAAACCAAAGTCTATGAAGCGATTGAAAAGATCGAATGGCCCAATGGTTTCTGCCGTCGTGACATTGGCTGGCGCGCCATCATCCGCGAGCAAGAGCAGTAAGTTTAAAATCCCGCCCAAAAAAGGCGGGATTTTTATATCCCTCATAAGTAAAAACGCTCATTGACCCTACCAAAACCAGCCGATACTTCTATCTCAACGCATGACAGATGGAGGGCTTCATGTATCGCGCACCCGTCACCGAAATTCTTCACACATTGCTAAAAGTCACAGGGACTAAAACCAGTGGCTTTGCGAAAGTATTACAGGAAGAACGCTTTGGTGATCTTAGCCTAGATTTGCTTAATGCTATTCTGGATGAGGCCGCGCGCTTTACTGAAAACCGCATCACACCTTTACGTCAATCATCTGACCAAGAAGGCGCGCGCCTGCAAGATGGACAAGTCGCCACCGCCAAAGGCTGGAAAGAGCTTTATCAGGATTGGGCGGCAGCTGGATGGAACAGCCTCACCGGTGCGGCAGATTATGGCGGACAAGCTCTGCCGATTTCGCTCTCCGTTGCTGTTAATGAAATGTGGAATTCCGGCTCGCTTGGTTTTGCCATTGGCCCTATTCTCACCATCGGCGCTGTGGAAGCGCTGGAACAACATGCAAACCAGGCCATCAAAGACATCTATTTGCCCAAGTTGATTTCCGGCGAATGGATGGGCACCATGAACCTGACCGAGCCACAAGCAGGCTCTGATCTTGGTGCTTTGCGCTGCCGTGCCGAGCGCCGTGATGACGGCACTTATCGTATTTTTGGCCAGAAGATTTTCATCACTTATGGCGAGCATGATCTGACCGACAACATCATTCATCTGGTGCTTGCACGCTTGCCCGATGCACCGGAGGGCAGCAGAGGCATATCGCTGTTTTTGGTGCCGAAGTTCTTAGTTAAAGCCGATGGCGGCCTCGGCCAGCACAATGATGTTATCTGCGCCGGTTTGGAACATAAACTAGGCCTTCACGCCTCCCCGACATGCACAATGATTTTTGGTGACGGTAAAGGTGAAGACTCTAAAGCCGGCGCGGTCGGCTATCTGATCGGTGAAGAAAACCGCGGCCTTGCCTGCATGTTCACCATGATGAACAATGCCCGTTTGCTGGTCGGCATCCAAGGTGTCGGTGTGGCAGAAGCTGCCACGCAAAAAGCCATCACTTACGCAAAAGAACGTATACAGGGGCGAACCGGTGGGACGCCCTCATCGGCTGCGGCAGAACCGATCATTGTCCACCCAGATGTGCAGCTCATGCTGCTGACCATGAAAGCTTTGACGCAAGCCGCCCGCTCCATTGCCTATAATTGTGCCTTTGCTCTCGACATGGCAAAAATGGCCGAGCCAGACCAGAGACATTTCTGGACGAATCGCGCCAGCCTTCTCACCCCGCTTGCTAAAGCGTTTTCCACCGACATCGGCGTCGAAGTGGCCTCGCTTGGTGTCCAAGTGCATGGCGGCATGGGCTACATAGAAGAAACAGGGGCGGCGCAATTGCTGCGTGATGCGCGCATTACGCCAATTTATGAAGGCACCAACGGCATTCAGGCAATTGATCTGGTCATCCGCAAATTACCGCTGGAAGATGGCGAGCATATTCACGGGTTTATCGCTGAACTTAGCCAAGATGCAGAAGCAGCGGCGCAGGCCGCACAGCCTGAACTACAACAATGCGGCATTGCACTCACAAATGCGATTCGCGATCTGGAACAAGCCACAGGCTATTTACAGCAATGTCTGGCAGCTAAAAATACTGACGATGCGCTGGCAGGAGCAAGCGCCTATTTGCGGCTTTTGTCGCTTACCGCAGGAGCGGCCTATCTGCTGCGATCGGCATTAAGCGAAAGCCAAGAAAACCACATTCACCTCAGCCAATTTTTCGATGCTTATATCTTGCCGGAAACAGCCGCGCTTAAACAAATCATTGTGGACGGCGCGCATATTTTGCAGGCCGCAAAAGCTATATTAAATTCTTAACGGGCAGTGATAACGGTTTTGCCGCTGATAACCAAACGCATACCAAGACCGGATACCTTATGACGGGCAATAAAACGCGG
Organism: Paenochrobactrum pullorum; assembly: GCF_041929845.1. Lineage (NCBI taxonomy): Bacteria > Pseudomonadati > Pseudomonadota > Alphaproteobacteria > Hyphomicrobiales > Brucellaceae > Paenochrobactrum > Paenochrobactrum pullorum. The sequence continues at coordinate 929,577 of NZ_JBHEEH010000001.1, read as the reverse complement.
GCGGCAGATATTCTTATGCGTCGTATGTTTGTCAGCGGTCAGGTACGCGCTTTCATCCAATGAGCGCGCTACGCCATCTTCTTCCATCAGCATCATCGGCAAATCAAAAGCACTTGCCCATGCACGCCAATCATCAGCCACATCGGCCAGATCATGTGCCACCAAAAGCGGCACCGATAATTGCGGATCAGCATGCATCAGTTCAAGGGTCACAGTGATATGGCCGTTTGCATCTTCCGCAGCCCGTGCTGTCACACCGATAAAGGCAGATGCAGGCAGTGAAATCGACAAAGGCGTGCCGCTTGACGGCATAACGCGGCGAATTACAGCACCACGCTCATTAAGGGTAAAAGTCACAAGCTCTTCACGCTCGTGATTAGCATAGCTGACCACTTGCGGAAAACGAAACGGGTTGAGCCGCAGCTCCCTGTTTGCCCATACCGGTTGGTGTTGTTCCTGTTTAAGCATCTTACGCCCTGTATCTCCTGAGAGCCCGTTTGAAGGCATCTCTTTGCGAGCCTTAACGGCCTTCGTTGGAGATAATATAGGCCACGGTTATTACCGACGGCTTTAAGAAGTTAGGTTAAGAAACTCTGACTATTATTATTGGTTACCAGAACAAAAACGTCTGTAAGGTTTCGGAAACCTTATAAATACAACAACATCCCACTGTATCAATCTTGCACCAGTGGAGTGGCGAGCACCAAAACCATATTAACCCATTGTTTTATAATATTTTTCCAGGATTCATAATGCCTGACGGATCAAGTTCTTTTTTGATGCGTCGCATTAAATCCAAAGCAACAGGTGATTTATAGCACAAAAGTTCTTCACGTTTCAGCTGACCAATGCCGTGTTCTGCCGAAATCGATCCATTATATTTATCCACAATGGCGTGAACTTTATGATTTACCTCCGCCCAAAGGCTTAAAAATGCTTGTTTTTCTGCACCAATCGGCTGCGAAATGTTAAAATGTAAATTACCGTCACCAATATGACCAAAGCATACCAGACGGGCATCAGGCACCATTTCCAACACCGCTTTTTCCGCTTCTTTAATAAAGGCTGGAATGGTTGCGACAGGCACCGAAATATCATGCTTGATCGAGCCGCCTTCAGGCTTTTGCGCCCAGGACATTTCCTCACGCATTTTCCAGAAAGACTGCGCCTGCGCGATATTGGCAGCCAAAGCTGCATCCTGCACAATATCGGCCTCAAAACTCACTGTGAGAATATCTTCCATCAAGCTTTGCGCATCTGCTTGCGAGCGGCTGGAGGAAATATCAATCAGCACATACCAATCATGCGGGGCTTGCAGCGGGTCACGCGCGCCCTCCACATGTTTGACGGTAAATTCCACGCCAATGCGCGGCATCAGTTCAAAACCTGTAAGGCTGGAACCGGCCTTTTCCGTCGCAATTTTAAACAATTGCAACGCCGCCTCAGGTGATTTGAGCCCCGCATAGGCAACCGCTTTGCCTTTAGGCTTTGGAAAAAGCTTCAACACTGCCGCAGTGATGACGCCTAAAGTGCCTTCTGCGCCAATGAACAGATCTTTGAGATTATAGCCGCTATTGTCTTTTTTGACGTAGCGCAGATCATTTAAAATCTCGCCGGTCGGCAATACCACTTCCAGCCCTAAACAAAGCTCGCGCATATTGCCAAAGCTAAGAACCGCCGTGCCGCCCGCATTGGAACTTAAATTGCCACCAATTTGGCAAGAACCTTCAGAACCCAACGACAATGGAAACAAACGATCTTCTTTATCTGCGGCCTGTTGCACATTTTGCAAAATTGCGCCCGCTTCCAAGGTAATCAGATTGCCGACCGGATCAAGTTCACGGATTTTATTCATACGGCTAAGTGATAAAATCACCGCTTTGCCGCTTTCGTCCGGCTGCTGTGCACCAACCAGCCCAGTATTGCCACCTTGCGGCACAATCACTGTGCCGGTTTCGCTGGCGAGTTTTAAAATCGCCGCCACTTGTTCGGTATTGGAAGGTCGCAAAACCAGTGCAGAGCGCCCGTGATATAAATCGCGCTGTTCGATGAGATAAGGAGCGATATCAGCTTGATCGGTCAAAGCATATGGATCACCAACAATTGCTTTGAATTTTGCAATCAGTGCAGGTGATAAAAGCTCAGCCATCTCATTTTACCTTTTCAATCACGCGGTGCGGCGGCACGCGCCAAACGATCAGCAATGGCCTCGCCTAAACCGCTCACCGGAATAGGTTCCACCGCAATGGTCGCAGCCCCATAAGTGTCGAGTTTCTTCATATAATCGAAAAGATTGGCCGCTGCTTCGCGCAAATTTCCGCTTTCGCTCAGATTGAGGATCGCCATGGCATTTTCATGGCCTTGCACACGGGTTTGGCCAAAAGCGAGCAAAGCTTCGCCAGCGTAAACGGTATCGACATTAAGCCGCATTTGCGCGTTAGGCGCATAATGGGATTTCAACATTCCCGGCGCTTGAATGGCGGCGCGCTGATCAAGGCGCAGCAATGGCTTACCGGTAAATTCTTCAATCTCTTCTGCTGCCAAACCGCCCGGACGCAGCAGATAAATTGCGTCACCTTCCACCTTCACGATGGTTGATTCCAAGCCCACTTCACAAGCGCCTGCGTCCAAAATCAAATCCACCCGCTCACCCAGATCTTCCGCCACCGCCTCGGCGCTGGTGGGGCTGATACGGCCGGAGCGATTGGCGCTCGGTGCAGAGATAGGACGGTCAAGCTTGACAATAATATCGCGCACTGCCCCTTGCGGCATCCGTATCGCCAATGTTTCAAGACCGGCAGTGGCTAATGGATGAATGTTGCGCCCCTCACCCGCAGGTATAAGTGGCAGCACCAATGTTAACGGCCCCGGCCAGAAATAATGGCCAAGCGCTTCCGACACAGCATCAAACTGCACATAGCGTTTGGCCATAGCCAGATCACTGACATGCGCGATCAACGGATTGAAATGCGGCCGGCCTTTAGCGGCAAAAATGCTCGCCACCGCCTCGCCATTGGTGGCATCGGCTGCCAAGCCATAAACTGTTTCGGTGGGGATTGCGACCAAGCCGCCATCTGCCAGCACTCGAACTGCCGCCTCAACACCGCTTTGATCCAGTTTTATCATTCGGGACACGTTATAATCTCCTGTCAGCTCTGTTTACCCAAAGCTGACGCCCAAGCCCAGAAAATTATTAAAGCATTTCCAGCAAAAGTGGGTACCGGTTTTGCGCTGGATAATGCGACAAAATACATAAAGCCAGGCTAAACAAAAACGCGCCCCGTTAGAGACGCGTTTTTATAAAATCTAGTGCATTATCAACCAGCGATTTTAGAGAAATTCGCCACCTGAGATGTCACATCACGAATGGCATTCAAAAGAGCCAGACGGTTGGCACGTATTTTTTCATTCTCATCATTAACCAGTACGCCTTCAAAGAAAGCATCAACCGGCGCACGCAACAGTGCCATTGCCGTCATGGCAGCAGCAAAATCTTCCCTCTCGATTGCGGCCTTTGCTTCTGTGGATGCCGCCTGCACAGCCTCATGCAATGCTTTTTCTTCATCCTGTGTGAATAAAGAAGCATCAATGGCAATATCAACTAAAGCGCCTTTTTTCTCTTCTGCAGCCAGAATATTGGCGGCACGTTTTGTACCGGCTAGCAAGTTCTTGCCGTCTTCTGTGTTGATGAAAACGATCAGCGCTTCAAGACGACGTGCAACCAGCAGCAGATTGTCAGCATCAGCAGACAGAACCGCATCAATTGCATCGTGACGCGCACCTTCGTCTTTCAAGTAAACCTTGAAACGATCATGCAAGAAGGACAGAAGATCAGCCCCCACATCACGCGAAGCCAGATTTTTAACTGATGCAAGGCCGCTTTCCGCGTTTTTGATTAAATCTTTCAGCGCTACACGCACATCATTGTCAAGGATCAAGCGAATAACACCCAAAGCTGCACGGCGCAGAGCGTAAGGGTCTTTCGAGCCAGTCGGCTTTTCATCAATAGCCCAGAATCCTGTCAGCGTGTCGATCTTATCGGCCAATGCCACAGCAACGGCAACCGGATCACGCGGCACACGGTCGGATGGGCCCTGCGGCTTGTAATGGTCTTCCAATGCTTGCGCAACACTTGGGTTCTCGCCCTGAAGCAGCGCATATTTATGCCCCATTGCACCCTGCAATTCAGGGAATTCACCGACAACTTCGGTCTGCAAATCTGCTTTTGCCAGAACGGCTGCACGCTTGGTCAAGGCCACATCGGCACCAATCAGCGGCGCAATGGCTGCGGCCAGGCTTTCAATACGGGCAACGCGTGCGCCTTGTGTGCCAAGCTTGGCATGGAAGGTCACATTGAGTGCATCCAAACGCGCCATGCGCTGATCAAGCGGCTTGGCCAGATCAAGCGCAAATTTGGCAGCGGAAGCCTGCAATTTGTCCATATCAGGCATATTGGCCTGATCGGTATGCCAGAAATACAAAGCATCAGACAGACGTGCGCGCACGACCTTGCCGTTACCGAATGCAATTTCCTTGCCGCCATCACGGGCAACGATATTCGACACCAGAATGAACTTGTTGGAAAGTGCGGTTTCTTCACCCTGTTTGCGGGTGACAAAACATTTCTGGTTCACACGAATTGTCAGCTGAATGACTTCCGGCGGGATAGCGAGGAATTCTTCCTCAAATTCGCCCATCAGCACTACCGGCCATTCCACCAGACCGGAAACTTCTTCCAGCAAGCCTTCATCTTCAACCAGATCAAGTCCGGATGCAAAAGCCAGATTGCGAGCATCGGTTGCGATGATTTCCTTGCGGCGTTCAGCGTCCAGCACCACAAAAGCCTTTTCCAGCTTTGCGACATAATCGTCAAAGCGGCGCACTTTGATCGGTTGTCCGTCACTCAGGAAACGATGGCCAAAAGTGACATTGCCGGAATGGATGCCACCCACTTCGAACTCGATCACTTTGGTTTCTTCGGTTTCAGGGCCGAAGGTGCAAAGGATGGATTGTAATGGACGCACCCAGCGCAATGCGCCGGATTGAGCTGAAGCCTTACCCCAACGCATGGATTTAGGCCACGGGAAATTGCGGATGGTGGCTGGCACCAGTTCGGCAATGATTTCTTCGGCAGTGCGGCCGGTTTTCACCAAATGCGCGACATAGAAATCACCCTTTTTCGGGTCACTATGCACATGCGCTTCACTGACATCGCTCAAACCGGCTTTACGCAAAAAGCCTGCAATCGCCTGTTCCGGTGCGGATGTGGACGGACCTTTGATTTCTTCGCGAATATCTTTGGAGCGCACAGTCAGGCCGCGAATATCAAGCGCCAGACGACGCGGCGTCCAATAAGCAGTTGCAGCTTCATAGATCAGCCCTGCATCCACCAAACCATCGGTAATCAACTTTTTAAAATCGCCGGCCGCCTTGCGCTGCATGCGCGCTGGGATTTCCTCGGAGAAAAGTTCTAATAGTAAATCAGGCATCAGCGTGCGCCCTCCGCATGCTTATTTTCTTCTTTGTCCGTCCTCGCTACGCGGCGGGCGAACGGCTGTGCCGGAATTTCCTCGGAAAATAACTCAAGTAATAAATCAGGCATCAGCGTGTCTCATTTTTATAATTTACGCCACCGGCTTCGGTCTGCAAGAAGGCTTCACCACATTGGCGCGCCAGATTGCGAACACGTAAGATATAGCTCTGTCGTTCAGTCACCGAGATGACACCACGTGCATCCATCAAGTTGAAAATATGCGATGCTTTAATCGCATAGTCATAGGCCGGGAACACGCACTTGTGTAGTTTCCCTGTCGTACCTTCAGCACTCCCCGCCTCTTGTGATACTCCAAAATCCAAAACGGCCTTACATTCTGCTTCCGCATCTTCAAAATGCTGATGCAGCATATCCGTATTGGCGATCTCGAAATTGTAACGCGAATATTCCTGCTCGGTCTGCAAGAACACATCGCCATAAGTGACCTTGTCCTCACCTTCCAAACCATTGAAATTCAAATCATAAACATTGTCCACGCCCTGCACATACATGGCAAGACGTTCCAAACCGTAGGTCAATTCACCTGCAACGGGCGCACACTCAATGCCGCAAACCTGCTGGAAATAAGTGAACTGCGAAATTTCCATACCGTCGCACCAGCATTCCCAACCCAAACCCCAAGAGCCGGTGGTTGGATTTTCCCAGTCATCCTCGACAAAGCGGATGTCGTGCAATTCGGTATCAATACCAATCGCCTTCAGCGAGCCCAGATAAAGCTCCTGCAAATTTGGCGGGCTTGGTTTTAGCAGCACCTGATACTGGTAATAATGCTGCATACGATTCGGATTTTCACCATAGCGGCCATCCTTTGGGCGGCGTGAAGGCTGCACATAGGCGACATTCCAAGGTTTAGGCCCCAGCGCACGCAATGTGGTGGACGGATGCAGCGTCCCTGCGCCGACCTCCATGTCATATGGCTGCAAAATAGTGCAGCCATGGTTCGCCCAGTAATTCTGGAGCGCCATGATAAAGCCCTGAAAAGAGCGGGTCGGATGCATGTGGTCAGGCAGCGTGGTGGTCACGTACGGGCCTCGTCTGTGTTTCAAGAGAATAGCTCGGTCTAAATTGTCCGCCTGCATGGGTCAAGCCTTAGCTGAACCGAGCCTGTCAATGTCGTGAAAAATTGAGTTAAAGCTTCGGGTCCGGCTTATCATCTTCCGGTGTATCCGCTTTGACCGGATTTTCCGGAGCGCTTAAGCCCTTTTTGAGTTTTTCCTCAATCTTGGCAAGTTCTTCCGGTTCCGGTTTACCGGCAATCGCATGGTTCCACTGGAAAGTGGCTTCCAACTGACGTCCGGCCTGCCAATAAGCATCGCCCAAATGGTCATTGATTGTCGCATCTTCAGGGCGCAGTTTAACCGCCTTTTCAAGCTCTGCCACGGCGTCATCATAGCGCCCGAGCTTATAATAAGCCCAACCGAGCGAATCTGTAATGTACCCATCCTGCGGACGCAATTCGACAGCCTTGCGGATCATATCCAGTGCTTCTTCAAGATTGATACCCATATCAACCCATGAATAACCCAGATAATTCAACACCTGCGGCTGATCCGGGAACAATTCCAAAGCCTGCTTAAAATTAGGCTCGGCCTTTTCCCATTCTTTCAAGCGTTCATAAGAAATGCCGCGCTGAAAATAGATCGTCCAATCTGCACGCTCCGGTTTTTCAATTAAGGCGACAGCCTGATCATAGGTCTTGGCTGAATTGGCATAATCTTTTGCCTGCGCATAAACACTGCCCAAGGCCAGATAGGTGCGCATATCCTTTTTGTCGCGCTCCAGCAAAGCGGTCAGATGTGCAATCGCTTCTTTTTCTCTTTCGCTTTCCGCCAAATTCAACGCCAGCTGCATCTCGGCATCATTACGATAAAAGGAACTTTCCGGCACTCGGCCATAATAATCAATCGCGCTTTCCGGCTGGCGTAATTTCGCTGATATATCACCAAGCTGGAACAATGTCGCATCATCATCGGGACGCAATGGCAGTGACATCTGCAAATATAATTTAGCAAAAGCTTCTGCACCGCTGCGATTAATCGCCGTGCCAAGCGAATATAAAACTTCTGCCGCACCCTGTTGCGGGTTGGCAATCAAGCGTTCAGGCACTTTGCCTGCTTCAAGCGTATAACGCATCTCGGCTAAAGTTTTGCGTCCGGTCAGCAATTCTTCAGCACTCTTCAAAATCTCAATCGCACCTTTGATATCGCCATGACGCGCTTTAAAACCTGTATAAGAAATGACGATGCGTTCGTAAGTATCAGGGGCAGCACCGCCACCGGCTTTATCCGCCACTGCTTTTTGATAAAAACCTTCAGCGGCCTTCACCTGTCCGGACAAATCCGCCATCAAAGCCGAATTATATGTGCGAAACAGCTTAAACCATTGCGGCCCTTTGATCGCTTCAATAGCGGCAGCTGCATTTTTTGGATTACCGGCACCATAATTTGCCCAAGCTTTAATCAGCTGTGAGGACAGTTTATCCATGTCGGACTGCACAGAGTAATCCAGCAATGGACGAGCTTGCCGATATTGTTTGCGCGAAATGGCATCAACCGCCAGAGCAAGACGGGAAAAACGTTCAATTTCCGGATTATTTTGCAGCTCTTTTGCCCAAGGCAGCGCTTCTTCAAACTGGCCATTGGTGAGCAAGGCCAGCAGCAAATCCTGCTTTAACTGCAAATTGCCCGGATCAAATGCCAATGCCTGACGATAAAAATCAATCGTTGCAGGCATATTATTATCATTTTCAGCAACGCGGCCTGCCAGATAAGCACCAGCGAAAGAACCCACGCGAATGGATTTATAAGGCTCCGCTTGCGACACAGAGTTGTTTGTCGAAGCATGACCGGAAACGGGTAACACAGCACCGGAGAGCAAAATGCTCAAAGCTGCATAAAGAGGACGTAAAACTGGGCGGCGCCGCATTCCAAACTATCCTTTTTTATTCTGTCAGCAAGATTGTTAAATGAAAAATCCTGCCTGACAACCGTCGCTTCCGGCTTTTTATCCGCATATGAACCTCTCATTTTAAAGTCAGACCTAGCTGGACTTCAAACAATGGCTTTTTTGCGGTGATGTCACTGCCTCACTAAGCTGTGAGGCAGCGTAAAAAATCAGTTCACGCGGCTGATACAAAAATCAATAACGTCCATCAGTGCATCTTTATGAGCACCATTTGGCAATGGCTTCAGCGCTTCACGCGCCATTTCCCCAAAGTCACGCGCACGTTGTACAGTGTCAGCAATGGAGTTGGCTTTCACCATCAGTTCGGTCGCTTTGGCAAGAGCGGCATCGTCATTATTGCCCTCTTCCATTGCTTGTTTCCAGAACGCGCGTTCTTCATCAGAACCACGATTATAGGCCAGCAAAACCGGCATGGTGATTTTGCCTTCACGGAAATCATCACCGGTATTTTTACCCAAATCCGCAGCACTGCCGCCATAATCAAGTGCATCATCAATCAGCTGGAAGGCAAGACCAAGATTAAGACCGTAAGAGCTTAAAGCTTTGCGTGCCTCATCACCGGCATCGGCGATGATTGGGCCCACTTCAGCAGCGGCCGAGAAAAGCGCTGCTGTTTTGGCTTTAATAACGGCTAAATATTCTTCTTCCGTGGTGTCCATGTTTTTGGCAGCAGCCAATTGCATAACCTCACCTTCGGCGATAACGGAGGCAGAAGTTGCCAACACGTCGAGCGCTTCGAGCGAGCCTACATCAACCATCATCTTGAAAGCCTGACCAAGCAGGAAGTCACCAACCAGAACACTAGCCTGATTACCCCAGATCATGCGCGCTGTACTTTTGCCGCGGCGTAAATCACTTTCATCCACCACATCATCATGCAAAAGCGTGGCAGTGTGCATAAATTCCACCGACGTTGCGAGGCTGATATGACCAGTGCCTTCATAACCGAACATTCTGGCCGTTGCCAATGTCATCATCGGGCGCAATCTTTTACCGCCTGACGAGATCAGATGGTTCGCCACTTCAGGAATCATTTCGACATCAGAACCGGCCCGTGCCAGAATAAATTCGTTTACCCGTGCCATATCGGCTTTGGTCAGGTCGATCAAAGGCTGAACCGAACCAGTATTCGTTTTTGTATCGCCGATGTTGAGAACCACACCCAATGTCATTACTCCTGTATGCGCGCATACATTATTCAAGCGTCTCTTAATGCTCAAGCAGCAAATTTCTATACTCTGCGCTATAATTCATTGTTAAGCTGTTCACAACATCGTCGGGTACATGTTGTCAACGCTACTAATTGTCGGCACAGTGATATAAATCAATAAATCCGGCATCAGGTGAATAAAATATGCCAGATATTAAAAATATGACAAAAGGCGCTTGAAAACCATGTATGAATTATTGCGCACCAATGATCCGGTTCTGTTGTCTTTTGCCGAAGCCTTGATGAAAGAGGCGGATATCGGCTATTTTATTGCCGATACGAATATGAGCATCATTGAAGGTTCACTCGGCATTTTGCCACGTCGCCTGATGGTAGAAGCATCTGAAAAAGAACGCGCCAGACAATGTCTGATCGATGCCGGTATCGAAACTGAATTGCGACAATAATTTATGCCTGAAATGACAAGCTTGGAAACTTTAGGCGAGACAGAAGACGTTTTTCATCGCGGCCGCTTTCATCTCATTCAGCCGGCCTTGAAAGGCCACCGTTCCGGTGTTGATGCCATGATGCTGGCAGCCTCAGTGCCGGATGGATTTAGCGGGCGTGTCGCCGATCTTGGTGCCGGTGCGGGTGCTGCCGGATTTGCCGTTGCAGCACGCTGCGAGCAAGCACAAGTGACACTGATTGAACGCTCTGAACTGATGGCGGAATTTGCCCACAAATCCATGGCATTGGAAGTCAATGCCGGTTTGGCGCCGCGTTTGTCTTTACTCAATGCAGATGTGTCTTTGACGGGTAAAAAACGCGAAGAAGCTGGTCTTACAAGTAATTATTTTGATTTTGCGATCATGAACCCGCCATTCAATTCGGCCGCTGATCGCTCGACACCACACGCACTTAAAGCCGAAGCCCATGTGATGCCACCCGACATGTTTGAGACATGGGTTAAAACCGCGGCAGCGATTGTAAAGCCAGGCGGCTCTGTGGCGATTATTGCCCGTCCGGCCTCACTTTATACCATTCTCACCGCATTATCGGCACGGTTTGGCGCCATACGGATCATCCCTATCCACCCGCGACCGCAAGCGCCTGCAATCCGCCTTATCTTGATTGGCGTGAAGGGCAGCAAGGCTCCGTTAAACTTCGAACCGGGGCTAAACTTGCACGAAAATACCGGCAACAGCTTCACAGAACGCGCTATTGCCATTAATAACGGTCTCACTAGTCTTTTATGACGGCTTTTAAGCCATTCCACGCAAAAAATAACTACAGGCACTCTGACTGATGAATCATAATTCCCAGCCCGTCCGCCCGCCATCCATGCTGCGTCGGTTTCTCGATGCAGAATCCGCCGGTGGCGTCACTTTGATGGCAGCAGCCGCTCTTGCGCTTGTGGTCGCCAACTCACCTGTTGCCAGTGCTTATTTTGGCGGCCTTGCCACCAAACTTGGCCCTTTAAGCGTGCTGGAATGGATCAATGATCTGTTGATGGCCGTCTTCTTCCTGCTCGTCGGTTTGGAAATCAAACGTGAATTTGTCGACGGCCAATTGGCCAGCTGGCCGAATCGCATGTTGCCGGGTTTGGCCGCAGCGGGCGGCGTCATTGTTCCCGCCCTGCTTTTCACATGGATGAACTTTGATGATCCGGCTAAAGTGCGCGGCTGGGCGGTGCCTTCCGCCACCGATATTGCTTTCGCACTTGGTGTTTTATCGCTGCTTGGCTCACGCGTACCGACCAGCCTGAAAGTGTTTTTGGCAACCCTTGCGATCCTCGATGATCTGGCAGCAGTTGCGATTATTGCTGTTTTCTATACGGCTGAAATCTCGCTGCCATATTTGGGTGCCGCTGCCGGTGCCGCGATCGTGCTTTTTGCCATGAACCGCATGGGCGTAATGAAAATCCTGCCTTATCTGGTAGTTGGTGCTTTTTTGTGGTTCTTCGTGCTGAATTCCGGTGTGCATGCAACGGTTGCAGGTGTGATTACCGCTTTGACTATCCCGTTGAAGCCGGCACCGGGCAGTCCTGACAATATGTCGTCCCCATTGCATATTCTGGAACATGCGCTGGCAAAGCCGGTTGCCTTCCTGATTGTACCGATTTTCGGTTTTGCCAATGCGGGTATTTCCTTCACCGGCATCAATATGGACGTCGTCACCGACAGCCTGACCCTCGGCATTGCCGGCGGCTTGTTCATCGGTAAGCAGATCGGTGTTTTTGGTGCCGCATGGCTGGCCATCAAATTGGGCCTTGCACAAAAGCCGATGGGTGCCACCTGGTTGCAGCTTTATGGCGTTGCCATTCTCTGCGGTATTGGTTTCACCATGAGTATCTTTATTGGCTTATTGTCGTTCCCGTCCGAACTGATGCAGACAGAAACCAAGCTTGGCGTTTTGATGGGCTCCGGCCTGTCCGCAGTAATCGGCTATCTGCTGTTACGTGTTGCACCAACAAAAACGCGCATTTAAACAATAAATGGATAAAAAACGCCCGATCAATGCACTGGTCGGGCGTTTTTCTTTGCGTTTTCAAATTTGCTTCCTAAATAAGAAATCTGCACAGACAATGTAGTTGTTTATACCTGCCCTATTCTGCTCACGGAGCCCTCATTTTGGTTAAATTTATCGCCCGCATCATTCCGCGTCGTTTTCGCACGAAACATGTTGAAATTCCTGTGGTGCGTTTGCATGGCGCCATTATGAGTGGTGGCAACAGTCTGCGCCCAAGCCTTTCTTTGGAAAGTGTGGCGGGTGAGCTGCAAAAAGCCTTTGAAGACAAGCTCGCGCCCGCAGTGGCAATCACCATCAATTCGCCGGGCGGTTCTCCCGTACAATCACGCTTTATCTATCAGCGCATCCGTGCATTAGCTGAAGAAAAGAAGAAAAAAGTTTATGTCTTTGTCGAAGATGTTGCAGCATCGGGTGGCTATATGATTGCACTCGCTGGCGACGAAATCATTGCCGACCCGTCATCCATCGTCGGCTCCATTGGGGTGGTTTCTTCATCATTCGGCTTTACCGAACTGATCAAGAAAATCGGTGTCGAGCGCCGCGTTTATACCGCTGGTCAAAACAAAGTATCACTTGATCCGTTTTTGCCGGAAAAAGAAGCCGATATTGAACGCCTGAAAGCCCTGCAACTGGAAGTGCATAAAACTTTTATCGATATGGTTTTGGAGCGTCGCGGCGCAAAATTAAGCGATGCCCCCGATCTTTTCAGCGGTCTGTTCTGGACAGGCATTAAAGGCAAAGAACTGGGTCTCGTTGACGCTCTTGGCGATATTCGCAGCCATTTGATGAAACATTATGGTGCTAAAACCAAGCTGAAACTTATCCAGCCGCAGCGCGGCCTCCTTGGCAAAAAGCTCCCCGCCATCGGCTTTAAGAGTGAAGCTCTGGCACAAGTTGCGTCACAAACCGGCGATGCCATGCTTTCCACAATTGAGGAAAAAGCACTTTGGTCGCGCTATGGCCTTTAAAGCGCAAACAGAATAAAAGAATTGCAACGCTTCTTCTCTGCCTTATCATAGTCACCATCTGATTTGATAAGTGCAGATAAAGCCCCATGAGCATTAAGGTTTAAGGACAAGTAAGCCATGCCTCAGATTATTTTTCTTCTGCTGATTGCAGCCGCTGCATGGTATGTTTACCGCTCTTTCAAACGTGAAGCCGTACGGGTTTCCAAGAAAGTCCGCCGCGAAGAAAAAGAAGCGCAAAACCGCGCTCATGGCACCTTGGAGCAGGATCCGGAAACCGGCGAATATCGCGTTCGCAAGGATTAAACTGTTTTCATGACGAGCTATGCCCCCATCGCAGACAATGCTACGATTTCCCGTCTGGCACCTGTGAAAATCAATCTTGCGTTGCATGTGACCGGCCAACGTCCTAATGGCTATCATGAGTTGGAAATGATCGTCGCTTTTGGTGATTTTGGCGACCGCATTCTCGTCTCCCCTGCCGATCATGATGATTTTACCGTCAGTGGTTATTATGCGCCTTTGATACCGCTTAATGGTGATAATCTGGTGCTAAAAGCGCGTGATCTGCTGCGCGCACAAAATCCGGCAAAGTGCAGACCAGTTCATATTCATCTGGAAAAAAAACTGCCTATTGCTGCCGGTATTGGCGGCGGCTCCACCGATGCGGCAGCGGCTCTCACCACCCTCAACGAGCTGTGGCAACTTGATCTCTCCGATGAAACCCTTTTGGCACTGGGTTTGCAACTGGGCGCTGATGTGCCAATGTGCCTGCACAGCCAAAAAAGCGGTGCACCACTGATGGTGCGCGGCATTGGCGAAGAACTTCGGCCTCTCAATCAATTTCCGGCTTTGCATATTCTACTGATTAATGACGGCACAGCACTTGCCACGCCTACTGTTTTCAAAGCACTCAAAAAACGCGATAATCCGCCTTTGCCACCGCCAAAGGTGTTTCAATCCAGCGCCGAGGTCTGCGCCTATTTGCGTAATACCCGTAATGATTTGTTTAAGCCCGCTGAAACCCTGGCACCACAATTGCAATCCCATTTGCAAGAACTGGCGGCTTTGGGTGCGGATTTTGTCCAGATGTCGGGCTCAGGTGCCACTTGTTTTGCCGTTTTTTCCAATCCGGATATTATGAAGAAGGCAAAGCAAGCAATTCGCCAAGCTCATCCTAATTGGTTTGCAGTCACCTCTCAAACCTATGGCAGCCGATAAGGGAGTTCACCATGGCCAATGAACGCAGTTTCATACCCGTCGGCATCGCAGTTCTGACCGTCTCCGATACGCGTACACTGGCCGACGACAAGTCCGGCGATACATTGCAACAAAGACTAAGCGATGCAGGGCACAAGCTCGTTGAACGCGCCATCGTGCCCGATGATATCGAAGCCATCCGAACCATCGTCACGAGATGGTCAAAACAACCGGATATAGATGTCATAATAACCACTGGCGGCACAGGTTTTACCGGGCGCGATGTGACACCGGAAGCACTTGAACCTCTGTTTGAAAAACGGATGGATGGTTTCTCGACTATTTTCCATCGCATTTCTTATGAAAAAATCGGCACCTCTACCATTCAATCGCGTGCGCTGGCTGGATTATTAAACCAAACTTTCGTCTTTGCCCTGCCCGGCTCAAGCGGAGCTTGCCGCGACGCTTGGGACGAAATCCTGCAATATCAGCTTGATTACCGCCACATGCCCTGCAATTTTGTAGAGATAATGCCGCGCCTTGACGAGCATTTGCGCCGTAAAAAATAACAGGCGATATTGTTCTTGTAATGTTCTGATTTCTGCTCTATATATAAAAGAACAGACGGAGTACAGATTCTAAAATCTTGTCCGTAGCTATCAGATAATCAGGAAACGCCCTAGAGGGTGGCACTTTTCCGCAAAGGAGAAGACGATGGATGCTATTCAACAAGCAGATACGGCAGCTTTCAGCAGCGGGCGTGCTGAACATGCCAATGCCATAATCACCGAAAACGGCTTACGGGTTGAGCAATCCAGAAGGCGCGGTCGTGCTGCCGGTATCAATCCGTCAAGTCGCTTCGAGCAATATTCACGTGCTGATTTTGACGATGGGTGGCAAAGCTTTGAAGAGCTGGAGCCATTTAAAACCGAAGTGCAGGTAGAAAAACCGCGCACCATCATCACCCGCAATGATTCGCCAGATTTAGGCTTTGATCGCTCCATCAATCCCTATCGCGGTTGCGAACATGGCTGTATCTATTGCTTTGCACGCCCGACGCACAGTTATATGGGGCTCTCGGCTGGCCTTGATTTTGAGGCCAAACTATTCGCAAAACCGGATGCGCCGCATCTGTTGCAGCGTGAACTATCCAAGGCCGGTTATATCCCTCGTACCATTGCCATTGGTAGCAATACCGATCCTTATCAGCCGATTGAAAAAAAGTGGCGCATTATGCGTGGCCTGCTGGAAGTGCTGGAAGACGCGCAACATCCCGTCGCTATTGTTACAAAATCCGGCCTCATCACCCGTGACATCGACATTTTGAGCCGTATGGCGCAAAAAGGTCTGGTCAAGGTTGCACTATCAGTCACGACTATGGATGCCAAACTATCCCGCACGATGGAGCCGCGCGCTGCAACGCCAACATTGCGCCTGCAAACCATGCGTGAACTGGCACAAGCAGGTATCCCCGTATCAGCGATGTTGGGGCCTGTCATTCCAGGTATTAACGACCACGAAATCGAGCGTATTCTGGATGCTGCTGCTGCTGCCGGCGCTGAAGAAGCCGGCTATGTTTTGCTGCGCTTACCATTGGAAGTAGCACCGCTTTTCAAAGAGTGGTTATTACGTAACTATCCTGACAAATACCGGCATGTCTTGTCGCTTTTGCGCTCGATGCGTGGCGGCAAAGATTATGATGCTGAATGGGGCAAGCGCATGCGTGGCGAAGGCCCTTATGCCTGGCAAATCGGCAGACGATTTGAGATTGCGGCCAAAAAACTGGGGCTCAACACCAGCAAGAAACGCTTGCGTTCCGATCTGTTCAGCCCGCGGCAGGAAGGCGGCACACAGCTTTCATTGTTTTGATAAGAAATGAAGCAACCAATGATGTAAGAATGAACATCTCCGTTGTTTATTTTTAACGGTTAAGTGCTCTACTCTGCCTCATGGCTCGTAAAACTATTGATTCTTCACCACCCCTTCCCCTCCACTATACGCCCGATTTTTCCAATGAGGATCGGCTTTATCAAAATGGCTGTCAATTTGTGGCAGGTATTGATGAGGCCGGACGCGGGCCACTGGCAGGCCCAGTGGTCGCCGCAGCCGTTGTGCTGGATCCAGATAATCTGCCTTTAGGACTAGATGATTCCAAACGGCTTACAGCTACAAAACGCGCCATACTCTTTGAGATAATTTTACGCGATGCATTGGCGGTATCGGTTGTTAGTCTTTGTGCTGATGACATCGACAATAGCAATATCCGTAAAGCCGCCCTCACCGCCATGCAGCGCGCTGTGGCTTCCTCGGCAGTAAATATCGACTATGCACTTGTAGATGGACGTGATGTGCCCCCACACCTCAGCTGTGAGGCTGAAGCACTGATCAAGGGGGATCAGCGTTCTGTCTCTATTGCGGCTGCCTCCATAGTTGCCAAAGTCAGCCGTGACCGTATGATGGAGCAAGCCGGCAAGCACCATCCAGACTATGGCTTTAAAGCTCATGCGGGTTACGGTACAGCCAAACATCGTGATACAATTGAAACGTCAGGCCCGATCCCCGGTCTTCACCGCTATACATTTGCACCGATCAAAGGCCGTTTCATTCGCTGAACCAAATGCTGAGATCGGATAGAATTTGAGCTTTCAAAGCAGCCTTCCCTGCGCTGCTCATCTCCAATCCCTGAAAGGGCTTAAAAGTAACAATTCTACAGCACAAATAAAAAACGCCACCTCAATGAAGAGATGGCGTTTTAAAATTTAATTGATCAAACTCTTAGTTCAAACGGGATTTAACCTGTTCAAGAGAGTCTTTAAAGAATGTCGCAGAAGCTTTAGCATCTACCTTATCGGCAACGATGCGGCTTGCGGCAGCCACAGCCAATTCAACAGCAGTGGTGCGAACTTCTTTGATCGCTTCAGCTTCGGCGCTGGCAATCTTCTGTTCAGCCAGCTTGTTGCGACGTGCAACATATTCTTCTGTTTTCTGCTTGGCATCTTCAACAATCGCATTGGCTTCACGACCAGCAGCAGCAACGATGTCGCTTGCTTCCTTTTCCGCTTCTTTGCGCTTGCGATGATATTCTGCCAACAGTGCCTGAGCTTCTTCGCGCAGTGTACGTGCTTCGTCGAGTTCTTTAGAGATTTTTTCTGCACGCTCGTCCAAAGATTTGGCAAGCATAGCAGGCACTTTAAGATAAACGACAATAGCCAGAAAAATTACGAGGCCGACGAGTGCCCAAAACGTAGCGTCCATCATCGTCTCCTTCAGGCGCTGACTGCTTTGACAGCAGCGGTGACCGTTGATTTATCAACCTTGGTACCGATCAGCTGATCAATAATATCTGCTGCGGTTTCTTCAGCAATGGCACCAACATCGCTCATGGCTTTCGCCTTGATTTCTGCAATGCTGTTTTCAGCTTTTTCAAGCTTTGTTTCCAAAGCTTTTTCTACAGCAGCACGCTCTACTTCAGCTTCTGCTTTCGCTTTTTCGCGTGCTTCATTACCGATTGCAGCGGCTTTGGTACGGGCTTGTGACAGTTCTGTTTCATAAGCAATGATCGCATTGTCTGCGTCCTGCTTCAAACGGGCTGCCTGATCCAAATCCTGTGCGATACGATCGCGACGAGTTTCAATCACGCCACCAATACGTGGTACAACCACGCGTGACATGAATAAATAGAAAAGCCCAAACGTAATAGCGAGCCACAAGAGCTGCGATGCGTAATGGGTAGAATCGAACGGAGGAAACACGCCGCCCGTGCCGGATTCATGGGCAATACCGGTTTCGGTATGCACAGCTTCAACAGGCTGGGCTTCCGTTGCTGTTTGGGCAAACGCCGTGGACACGAACATCCAATCTTCCTCTTCACTCAGGCGTCATATGCAACAGCCGACCGCGCATAATCCTTAAATTTAAGAACAGCGCGGTCAGGCCATATTTGTTGCGTCGATCTTAGACAGCGAACAAGAGCAGAAGCGCGATGAGCAAAGAGAAAATGCCCAGAGCTTCCGTAACAGCGAAACCGAACACCAGACGGCCAAACTGGCTGTCAGCTGCAGATGGGTTACGCAGTGCACCTGAAAGGTAGCTGCCGAAGATGTTGCCGAGACCGAGGGCCGTACCGGCCATACCGAAACAGGCAAGACCCGCGCCGATGTATTTTGCTGCTTCCGCTTCCATGATGAGCTCCTTTTGGATTAATTAGCTATGCGGATTTCTGTTCTGGCGGAAATCCGCCGGCGAGAAGTTTTTAGTGACCAGGATGTACAGCATCATTGATGTACATGCAGGTTAAGACTGTGAAGACATAGGCCTGCAGGAATGCAACCAGGAATTCCAGCGCAGTGATTGCAACGGTCATGATCAACGGCAGAATTGCACCGCCGATACCCAATGCACCCAGCGAGGACAGCGATACAACAAAGCCTGCAAAGACCTTGAGTGTAATGTGACCTGCAAGCATGTTTGCAAAAAGACGAACTGAAAGGCTGATCGGACGTGACAAGAACGAAATGATTTCAATCACAACAACAAGCGGCACGATAATCATCGGCACACCTTGCGGAACGAACAGCTTCAAGAAGCCCAGACCATGCTTGTAAAAACCGTAAACAATCACAGTTCCGATGACGAGCAAGGACAGAGCAAAAGTTACAATGATCTGACTTGTGATTGTATAGAAATACGGAAACAGACCAAGGAAATTTGCGACAAGAATGAACATGAACAACGTAAAGACAAAGGGGAAGAATTTCATCCCCTTTGATCCGGCAGAATCTCTCAAGCTTGTCGCGACAAATTCATAAGCCATTTCTGCCACAGACTGCATGCGGGTTGGCACAAGTCCGCGACCCGATGAAGAAAGGAAGAGAAATGCTGAAGCCACAACAACAGTTGCGACCATAAAAGCTGATGCATTGGTGAAAGAGAGGTCGACACCGCCGACGTCGATAGGAATCCACCGGGAAATTTGGAACTGATGGATCGGATCGTTTGCCACCTTAACCTCGTCTATCGTCCGTTGCCCGCAGGCGTTGAAGTCACCGGCTTTTTAAAAAGCCTCTCACGAAAAATGCATTACACAAGTTTCGTATTTAGTCAAAAGCGTCTTAGCAATAGCCCAAGACAATATCTATTCTTTTTCGCGCTTTTTCGCTCTTAAACTAAAGTCGTCTTTTTCAGCGACTTTACTGGAAGCGCGCAGCACATTCAGAACACCTGCTCCAAAGCCAAGCAAAAGGAAGATAATCAACCCCCAAGGCGATGTAGCAGCAACCCGGTCGATAAACCAGCCAATTAGCGCGCCTACAAGAATTCCGGCGATAAATTCGCTGGATATTTTCATGGCCTGCGCAACTTGAGCTGAGTTCTCAGATTGCCCGTCCTTTGAATTTTGTTTCTTAAGCGCCCCTTTTTTGACCAAATCGGCCTCTAGTTTGCTTAAGCGTTCTGCAAAATTCGATGAAGATGAGCTTGGCTGCCCGTCTGCTGCATCGTCAGTTCCTGATGGCGTTTTGCGGTCTTTATCGCTTGCCATAAAGAGCCTCCTTTATATGCGTAAGAGGAGAAAAAAGCTCACTTTCAAGTTGCGCGCAACATATTGGCACGCGGCCTTCTAGTCAAGGCGCAGAAACACTTCACTTTGAAGGTTTTTTATTAAATAATATCAATGACTTATCTGGCAACGTGCGATCAACATTCATAAACAGTATATTTATAGCCGCGAATCTCTTGAAAATCAGCTCCAGCCTCCATAGCGGGTACGATAAAAAATATGCAGCCCGATTTGTGCCACCTTCACCATTGTCGGCCCCCATTTGGGGCTGACATAAGTGGCATGGTAATGCGTGGCCGACCCCACTTCCGGCAACCAAATCTGACCCGCAGAAACCGTTTTTGCCACTTGCTTTGCCATCTCCCACTCAGCCTTTTCGGTCACACGATGCTTTTGTCCGTCGCATGCGAAAGAAAACTGGCAGGCATTCAACATATTCTTATTTTGATAAACGACGCCGCAGATTGTTGATGGATAAGCCGGATTTCTGACACGATTTAATACAACCTGTGCAACACCAACCTGCCCTTTAACGGTCTCGCCACGGGCTTCATAATAGATAGCCTCGGCCAAACACTGCTGCTCTTTCTTCTCAAATGCGCTCGGAGGCAAAGGTGCCGCAGCCCATGCGTGATCTTTGGGACCGATTGGCGGAACAAAACGCCCGTCAGATTCATCCGGCGTCAGAATCGTTTCAAAAGGTGAATTTCGTGCATAATCAGGTTTTACCGGCGCATAACCAAGTGCCAGAGAATCAGGCGTATCATTTGTAATAAGGCTTGCCAGCATCGTTGGTACCGGCACTTTAGGCTTAGCTACGACCGGCCGATGAAAAGCCATGGTTATGGCCACTTCTTGTCCTTCGATCGGCGATTTGTCAAAGCGCATAAGCGCATCGGTCTTTTCAGCAGGATTTGAAATCATACTGACACGATCAAACAAACTGCCTGCGCTAAAAGCACGATGCGGCGCAATTGGCGCAATCGTGACGATTCGCCCTTGCTTGTCACCGCGCACAATACGCCCCTCGTCCGGATCTGGATCATCAACACCTAGCTTGGCCTGACGATTCACGCCCCCAACGGCAACCTTGCCAATTCCTTCAACATTGACGCCAGCCGCCGCAACAGAACCAGTGATCAGTGATGCATCAACAAATTGCATTTCGGCCTTATGAACGGAGCCTGCAGGCGCAGGCGTCATATAAGCCGTCCAGCGGTTTTCGCCCTGCTCGGATGACGTGACAAGGCTTGCCATATCTTGAAAAGCAATCGCCGTAGTACTGAGAAGACTGAACGCTGCCGCCATCATGGCTGGCGCGACAATACCTCGACGTGACGGCTCAACGCGCGGATAAGCGCGCACGGAATAATAACGCCCATCCTCAGGGCAATAACCCTGAGCCGGATATTGCCACTCTGTCTGTGACAGGCCTTTGGAACGGCGGCCAAATTTCCGCAGTGACAAAAAGCGCACCGGACTCTCCACTCAATTAACACTTAACTCACTCAACTGACGCCGATAATGAAGTATTAACCTTGATGGATAGTTAACAAAATTACATTAATCTCTCGGTAATATTAGTAAATCATTTATTAAATTAAGTATATTTATTTAATTTTACATTATATGTAGTGTTTTATTTGAGTAAACTATTAAAGTAATTATAAAGTACGAAGTTTTTAAAACTATAAAAATATCGAAGAGCAATTACTAAAATTTATAAATTAAATTTAAAAACAAAAAAAGCTCCGGAAAATGATCCGGAGCTTATAACTCATTGAGAATAGCTTAAAATCAGCGCTTTTTCTTTGCCTTATGAGCATAAGGATTTTCCGATGTACGCAATGACAAACGGATTGGAACCCCCGGCATATCGAATGTGTCACGCAAACCATTAATCAAATAACGGACATAAGATTGCGGCATCACATCGGGACGCGAGCAAGAAACCACAAACCCCGGCGGGCGTGTCTTGATCTGCGTCATATATTTGATCTTCAGACGACGACCGGCAACGGCTGGCGGCGGATGATGGGTAATTACTCCTTCCAGCCAACGGTTCAGCTTACCGGTTGAAATACGACGGTTCCAGATTTCATCTGTAACCGCCACATTTTCCATCAGCTTATCAATGCCCTGCCCGCGCTCACCGGAAATCGGCACAGCACGGATACCGCGCACCTGCGGCAACAAACGGGTTGTTTTCTCGTAAAGATCAGCGAGCACCATCTGGCGGTCTTCCACCAAATCCCATTTGTTGAAAGCGATGACCGGCGCACGACCTTCACGAATGATCAGATCGGCGATCTGCAAATCCTGCTTTTCAAACGGAATAGTCGCATCAAGAACAATGATGACAACTTCCGCAAAGCGAATGGCATTGAGACCATCAGAAACCGCAAGCTTTTCGAGCTTTTCCTGTACGCGGGATTTGCGACGAAGACCGGCGGTATCAAAGAGCTTGATCTGACGTCCACGCCATTCCCAGTCGACCGAAATCGAATCACGGGTAATGCCAGCCTCGGGGCCGGTCAGCAGACGGTCTTCACCAAGCATAGTATTGATCAGTGTCGACTTACCCGCATTCGGGCGCCCGACAATGGCAATCCGCAATGGCTTGGTCGGATCATAGGACGGCACATTTTCCGCATCAGGATCTTCAATATCATCCCCAATAAGCGAGCCGACCACCGCAGGTGCAAAAGCTTCATCTGCCGCCGCGGCTGCTTCCTCTGCCTTTTGACGGGCGAAAACACGCTCTTCACCAAGTGCCTCAACAATAGCATCACGCAGATCAGCCATACCAAGACCGTGTTCAGCAGAGATCGGGCATGGATCACCAAGGCCGAGCTGATAGGCATCATAAAGACCGCCCTGGCTGTCGCGCGCTTCGGTTTTGTTCACAACCAGAATAACCGGACGGCCGGACTTGCGCACCATTTCACCAAAGGTCAAATCGGCAGGTGTCACACCGGATTTTGCATCGACAACAAACAAAATAGCGTCGGCTTCGGTTATTGCCAGTTCTGTCTGGGCACGCATACGCGCTTCCAGCGTATCATTGGCTGCATCTTCCAAACCTGCCGTATCGATAACCTGAAATCTCAGATCATAAAGTTTCGCATCATGCATCCGGCGGTCGCGCGTGACGCCCGGCAGGTCATCCACCAGCGCGAGCTTGCGCCCGACCAGTCGGTTGAACAAAGTTGACTTGCCGACATTCGGACGTCCGATAATAGCAAGAGTAAAAGACATTGAAGGGTTTTCCCCATATCGTCATAAGAGCACCTGAAAGCAAAGCCATCAGATGCCCCGTTTTTCGTTGTTTTAATACCGTCCATCAAACAGCGGCATTATTCGTAAAAATATCAACCTTCAGACAAAGTGCCTGCACCACGCATCAGATCGAGCATGGTGTTGGCGCGCTGGCGAAGATTAGGCGGTGCAAGCGCATCATCAGCATTCTGCTTGAACAGTTTGGCCGCATCTTCATTGCGCCCAGCTTTCCATGCTGCCAATGCCAATGTTTCACGCGCACTGTGACGCATCGGATTGCTGTCTGCCGACAGGGTCTCTACGCGTTTGGCCACATCATCATAAGAGCCGTTATCGACCAGAATATAAGCTGCACGCAAACGTGCCATATCACGCAAAGGTGCAGGAATTGCATTATCCTGTGAAGCCTTATCAAAAGCTTCTACGGCAGCTTTGGCATCGCCCTTTTGCAAAAGAACAGTTGCTGCACGCAGTTGCGCTAATGCCGGATAAGAACCATAGCCGGTATTTTCCAGATCATCGAGCGCGATTAAAGCCTCATCATTTTTGCCCTCAGAGGCCAGATCAAGCGCTGCCAAAAACTTGTCGCCCGAAGCAGAAGACTTGCTTGCAGTCCAGCTGGTATAGCCGACATTGGCAGCCGTTCCCAAAACAATGGCCACTGCACAACCGATAATCAATGGACCAAACCGCCGCCAGACTGCTTTTGCCTGATCGGACCGGAGTTCCTCATTTACCTCGCGAATGAAGCTATCGTCTGCCATGAACCTGCCGTCGAACCTTGAGTTTCTATTTGCTTTAATACCGATTGAGAGTAGCGGTAAAAAAGCTGATCACTTTAACTTAAATGAGCTTTTAATCGGAATTTGCAGCATTTGTAAGCCCCGACAGACAAATAAGCTGCCGCTTCCACCACAAGTCTGATTATTCTCTGATATCAATGACCTGACCTTTGCCACATTCAACATCTAGAAAACAGCCCTGTTGACCGACATCTGCATTATAAATGCGGTTATAACAACCCGTTTAAAAGAATCAGGAACACAGAAATCTTCCGTGCGTGCTTTTTATGTCCGCTATTCTGTCCGAACTATGATTGGCCTTGTTAATGCATTTTTTCAATTTTGCCGCCGCCTTTGTTTTGATTTTCAGCCAAACCGCAATGGCTGCAACAGCGGCAGAACCCAAAACCCAATATGTGCTGATTTCTTTTGATGGCGCGCATGACAATGCCTTGTGGGCGAGAAGCCGCGAATTTGCCAAGCAGACGGATGTCAAATTTACCTATTTTCTCTCCTGCGTCTTTTTATTGCAGCGCGCCGACCGCAGCCAGTATCAGCCGCCCAAATTAAAACGCGGCAGCTCCAATGTAGGCTTTGCAATGGACAAACCAGAGGTCGAAACCCGCCTTGAACATATCTGGCAGGCACATCTGGAAGGCCATGAGATTGCCAGTCACGGCTGCGGCCATTTTGACGGCAAAACATGGAGCGCCAAAGACTGGGATCAGGAGATCAACGAATTCAAACGGATCACTGCCCAAGCTTATAAAGATAATGCCATTGCCGGAGAACCGGCGGAATGGCAGGATTTTGTCACCAATAAAATTACCGGCTTTCGTGCGCCCTATTTGTCCGATGATAAACCAGTGCAGGATGCGCTGAGAAAGAACGGCTTTATTTATCAAGCATCGGGTGTTGCCAATGCTCCAGAGGGCCCGACCATCAAGCAAGGTTTGGCAACTTTCGGCCTGCCGCTTATTCCGGAAGGGCCATCCAAGCGCCCCGTTATCGCGATGGACTATAATTTATATGTGCGCCACTCCAAGGGTAAAGAGCAGCCGCAACAATCCGCCGCCTTTGAAGAGCGCAGCTATCAGGCTTTCAAAAGAGCTTTTGAAAAACAATATAATGGCAAACGCGCACCGTTTCAGATGGGCTTTCATTTTGTGCTGATGAATGATGGCGCTTATTGGCGCGCTATGGAGCGTCTGGCACGCGAGGTTTGCGACAAGCCGGATGTAAAATGCACCAGCTATCAAAATTATCTGGCGGAAACCTCGGCACTTTCCCGCTAGCAACACATAAGAAGAGCGGCTATCCAACCAGCCACTCTTCTTATACTGCACATCTTATTTGAAAAACTCTTCGTAAAGCTCAGGCTTGAAGCCGACAATAATCTGATCGTCTTTAATCAAAACCGGACGCTTGATCATCGATGGTTGTGCCAGCATCAAATGAATTGCTTTTTGCTCGTTCAAATCAGCGCGGTCTTCTTCAGGTAATTTGCGAAAAGTGGTACCGGCACGGTTCAGAAGTTTTTCCCAACCAACCTGGCTTGCCCATTGCTTGAGATCAGCCTCAGCGACACCTTCTTTTTTATAATCGTGAAATTTATAGTCGATGCCCACACTCTCCAGCCAATTGAAGGCCTTGCGCATCGTATCGCAGCTTTTAATCCCATAAATTGTCACGCTCATCGCTTAACTCTCTGATTCATTTCACTAC
Organism: Paenochrobactrum pullorum; assembly: GCF_041929845.1. NCBI lineage: Bacteria > Pseudomonadati > Pseudomonadota > Alphaproteobacteria > Hyphomicrobiales > Brucellaceae > Paenochrobactrum > Paenochrobactrum pullorum. Next base: position 903,872 of record NZ_JBHEEH010000001.1, on the reverse strand, counting down.
ACATAGACTTCTAAAGCATCGGCACATTGAAATGAACCGCAAGCTTTACCAAAATAGGAAGGCAGGCGTTCCACACACCTGCCTTTTTAAGTCTTCGCCTGACTTGCAAGGAATCAGCCGGCGCGCGCCATTTTAATGGCTTCGATCAAATCTTTTTCCTTCATCACACCACCATATAAACGGGTGCCGATCACGAAAGACGGTGTGCCGCCAAAGTTAAAGGCATCACCCTGCGCCATATTGCGCTGCAAAATACCGTCGATCTTGCTGGCATGTTTTTTATAGGTGGCTTCAAGCTTTGCCGGATCGAGGCCACCCTTTTTCAAAGCTGCATCCACCTGCTCTTTGGTCAGGCGACCGGGTGTTTTCATCAAGGCTTCCATCGCCTTCACATATTGGCCGTTTTCTTCTGCTGCCAAAACAAGATTTGCGGCATAAGTGGAAGTCTCACCAAAGATCACCCAGTCTTTCATGACAAGGCGGACATTGCCGTCACGTTTCACCACATCCAGCAATTCACCATGCCCTTTTTTGCAATAAGGGCACTGATAATCGAAAAATTCCACAATTGTGACATCGCCTTTAGGGTTTCCCAGTACGGGAATTTCCGGATCATAGAGCACATCATTGACGCTTGGCATATTCTGGGCAAAAGCTGCCGTCCCAAGCATCATGCCCGCAGTGCCAGCAACGGAAGCTGCTAAAATCTGACGTCGGTTCAACATATCAAAATTCTCCTTTTCCGGATTCCTGCTGGTTCAGCACCACCACTTTGGAGCCTGCCGGTACGCGCTTGTGCAGATCAAGAATATCTTGGTTGAACAGGCGGATACAGCCGGATGATGCAGCCTTGCCGACTGTCCATGGCTGGTTCGTGCCATGGATGCGATAAAGTGTATCTTGCCCGTTGCGGTGCAAATAAAGGGCACGCGCACCAAGTGGATTGCTGACGCCACCTTCCAACCCGCTGGCATATTTTGCGTAATGTTCAGGATTACGCTTGATCATATTTTGTGTTGGCGTCCAGCGCGGCCATGAGGCTTTGCGCGCAATATCTGCTGTGCCGGAAAATGCTAAACCTGCGCGCCCCACACCGACGGCATAACGCATGGCGCGATCATTCGGCATCACCAGATAAAGATGCCGTTTGTAAGGATCGACAATCACTGTACCAACCGGATGCGAGGTTTTATAATTAACCTCCTGACGCAGATTGCGCTTTTCAACCTTGAAAACATCAATCGCCGGAATGATTTTGCCATTGTCGTTAACGGCCGCATACATTTTCTCATAACCGCTTAATTCAACAGTTTTCGGCTCTTCCTTAGGCTTGGCAGCTTCAACCGGTGTAACAGGTGCCGTCAAAGGCACGGCAACTGTTGCACCGGCTGTGGTTGCAGGCTTGGTGGTGTTGCAGGCGGCGAGCAACAAAGGCAAAACGCCCAGCACCAACAAACGTCCGGCCATATTTCCGGTGTAGTTTTTGATATGTGAAGTGATTGTCACAGTGATGTCCTTCATTCTGTGCTTATTTTCAGCTTTAGTTGCTGAGGCGATTGATATTTGATTGCAATGTTTCGCGCGATATTTCGCCAAGATGTGCAGATTTTAATATTCCGTCGGCACTGATAAATAGGGTTGCAGGTAAACCGGGTGCCCCGTAATGGCGCGATAGATCAGAAAACTGATCGATAATAATTTGTGGCAACTCTATCTTATGTTGCTGCAAATATTTCTCGATTGCAGCCTGCCCCTCGCCTTGATTGGCAAAGATAAATTCTGCCTGATCACTATTGGCGGCCAGATCCGCCATCATCGGCATTTCGCGGCGGCATGGCGGGCACCAGCTTGCCCAGAGATTAACCACCAGTGGTTTGCCACTCGTCTGGCCAAAGCTGAATTCTTGCGCTTGCATAGTTTGGAAACTTTGCGGCGGCAAGGCAATGGCTTGCGTTGCACCAGTTAAAATGCCGATACCATTCCAAACAAAGACCGCACATGCCACCGGCACCAGTGCCCAAAAGCGCAAGACCATTGATGGCAATGCAAACACAATCGCCAGCACAATCGCAACAGCTGCACCGGGCCAATAAAAGCCACCCTGCCAAAGCGCAAAAATCCGCATTGGCTCTTGAGAGAAACTCTCCCAGTTTAAAACAACATGGCCAAGACGCGCTCCAACCACCGCGCCAATCAGTACAATCCATGACCAGCGATTAAAGCGCTGATCGACTTTGCTGCTCATCACGCCGGTGATGATCAAAAAGGCAGCCATTGCCAGCACCACTGCAAAGCGGCTGCCATCCATCACCAAAGGCCCCATCGACACAGCATTCATATCAGGCACCGCCTGCTTTGGCAGCAGAACTGGTCAATGTTGATGTGGTAACATTACCAACCAGACGCGTATCAGCCACTTCTTTTGATTGCTCATTAAAGAAAATCATTGTCGGAGGCCCCGCGACGCGAAGCTGGCGCATCAGCTTGTCATTTTCAGGCGTCACATCGGACAAATCCACTTTGACCAAATCAAAATCGGTCAGACCACGACGCACAGCCATATCGGTCAAAACCGAGCGTTCGATTGTGTGGCAAGCCACGCACCAGTCGGCGGTAAAATATACCAGTGTCGGGCGCTCCTGCTTAGCCTGCTGCAAATTGGTCTGCAACTGCTGTGATGAACCGACATTGGCAAAGTGCAATGCCGGAACAGAGGCACCTGATTGTCCGCCGGAAGCGACAAGCGGCGCCAAAGGTTTCAACGGATCAACACCCCCCAGAGAAGCACCAAGCATGAGGATGGCACCATAGACCACGGCCGTCGTTGCAGCCGTGCGTGCAATCACACGGAAACCAATGCGGTGCCATTCTTTGGCAAACAGATAGGCTGAGAACGCAAAGAGCAAGATCGCCCACAAGAACAGATCAGCGCCCAGTGGCAATAAAGGTACCGCCATCCAAATGGATGTTGCGAGAAAGCCAAAACCAAACAAGGTTTTGACATTTTCCATCCAGCCACCGGCACGCGGCAAAACTGAACTGCCGAAAGTGGCTAGAATGATCAGCGGAATTCCCTTACCGAGGCCGAGCGCAAAAAGTGCCGCAGCGCCCAAACTTACATTGGCGGTCTGCGCAATATAAAGCAGCGCACCAGCCAAAGGTGCGGTGACACAAGGCCCGACAATCAAAACAGAGCTAAAACCCAGCACGGCAGCAGAGCCAAGCGAGCCCTTGCCGCTACCGGTGCGGCGGCTGACAGCACTCATCCAGCTGCTTGGGAGTTGCAACTCATAAAGCCCAAACATTGAAAGCGCCAGAACGACGAAGACTATGGCAACGGCCAGTGCCAGCCAAGGCGACTGCAAAGCCATTTGCAAATTTTGCCCCGACCATCCGGCCACTGCCCCGATCAATGCAAAGCCCAATGCCAGCGCCACCACATAAGTCGAGGTCAGCAAGAAGCCGCGCATTGGGGTAAGCTTGTCGCCTTCCCGCGCCAAAGTACCTGCCACGATCGGATACATCGGAAAAACACATGGGGTGAATGCCAGCAAAATACCAAAGGCCAGAAAGCTCAACAGCAAGAAACCAGTCCCGCCACGCTCCAGCAATGACTGGATCATGCCTTTGTCTTGGGTAATCTGAAAAGTATCGGTTGAGGCAGAGGCTGGCGCAGTTGAACTGGTTACAACAGGCGCATTATTTACAGGCGCTTCCATTTTCCATTGCACCGCAGCAGAAGAGGAAGATTGCGCGACACCTCCACCAAACGGATTGCTGGCAGCCAATGTTAGCGGATCAATGGTGCGGGTTTCCGGACGATAGCAAATACCGTCATTCTGGCAGCCCTGATAAGTCAATGTCACCGGTTGATCATTTTTCAGATCGAACGAAACAGTGGTGCGATTGAAATAAACCTGCATCGCGCCAAAGGTCGGGTCATCTTTCATGATGCCTTCAGGCGCATCAATGACCAGCTTGTTGCCTTGTATATCAGTTGCTTCAATATGATCTTTATAAAGATAATAGCCATCATGAATATTCCAGCTGACAACCAGTTTGTGATCGTCAGCACTCAATATCTGCAAACGAAATGCTTCATCCACCGGCAGTGGCGATGCTGTTGCATTGATAACGGATGATATTAACATCATTAATATCACTGTTAGCAGTCTCATAAATCGGCTCCGGTCATGTAATAATAAAATAATTGATTTGGTTCCATGAGCAATCAATGAAACATACACCTTAAGCCAGCCTTAAGATAAGCCTGCAACATTAGGAATAGTAAAAGTTTAAAAAGTAACGGGTTTTATATATGCGCATCTTGGTGGTCGAGGATGATCCCATTCTTATGGACGGTTTGAGCGTCGGGCTCAACATTGCCGGTTTTACCGTTGATGCAGTCGCCAGCTGCGAAGATGCTTATAGCGCCATCGCCTCGCAAAACTATGATGCACTGGTGCTTGATCTGATGCTGCCGGATGGTTCGGGATTGGATATATTGGCGCAGCTCAGACGCAACAAAAATGACCTGCCTGTGCTTCTGCTTACTGCGCGCGACCAGATTGCCGACCGTATCGCAGGTCTAGATGCCGGTGCTGATGATTATGTCGGCAAGCCTTTTGATCTGGATGAACTGGCCGCACGTATACGCGCCATTGCGCGGCGCAGCAATGGCCGCTCATCGGGCAAAATCGAGTGGCAGGATGTGGTGCTTGATCCGGCACAGATGACCGTTCACCGCGGAGATATTTTACTTAAATTCACCCGCCGCGAATTTGCGGTGTTACGCGCATTGATGGAGCGCCCCAATGCAACCTTTTCCAAAACAGCGCTTGAGGAAGCGCTTTATGGCTGGCAGGAGGAAGTGGAGAGCAATGCCGTTGAAGTGCACATCCATCATCTTCGTGCCAAATTAGGAGCCAAATTCATCAAGACCGTGCGCGGTCTTGGCTACAGATTGTCAGAACAAGAACTATGAGTTCCATCCGCAAACGCCTGATTACCATTCTTATCGGCACCACCTGCCTTGTCTGGTTGTTTGCCGTCGGCTGGATTTATCTCAGCACACAGGCAGAAGTGAAAAAAGTGCTTGATGCGCGCTTGATGGAATCTGCCCATATGGTCAATTCTCTTCTCACCGACCGGCGGGTTGAAGTGGGCGATGAAGGCGGCATCGGGCAATTTACCCCAAAACCCATTCCGGATTTTCCAAATTACGACCGGCAATTATTCTGCCAGATTTGGTCACTTGACGGCAATCTGGTCGGACGCTCGGCCAGCGCTCCCAAAGATATGCTGACTAAAACCAGCAACGGTTTTTCCAATACGGTTGTATCGGGTTCCACTTGGCGCGTTTATACTATTGAAAACACCCAGCTTGGCATGCGCATTATGGTGGGCGATAATATGAGCGTGCGTAACAGTTTGGTGCGCGATGTTATCACCGGTTTGCTATTACCCGCACTGTTGATTTTCCCGTTTCTGGCAGGGTTGATCTGGATTAGCGTGCGGCGCGGTCTATTACCGTTGAGCACCCTTGCTTCAACTTTGTCAAAACGCTCAGCCGACGATTTAAGCCCGCTGGAAGAAAGCAACCTGCCTAGCGAAATCGCACCGGCTGTTAATGCGCTGAACGGCCTATTCAACCGTGTCGAAGAAGCCCGTGAACGTGAAAAAAGCTTTGCGATTTTTGCCGCGCATGAACTCAAGACACCTTTGGCAGGACTTAAAACGCAAGCTCATATTGCCATGAACAGCAAAGATGAGCACGTACGTGACAATGCAATGCGCCAGATCTCCACCGGTGTCGAGCGAACCACCAGACTGGTCAAACAACTGCTTGATCTGGCTTCACTGGAAACCGATGAGGAACCGGTTAAACCGACAAAAGAATATGCCGGAAAACTGATGCATTTGATTGCACAAGATTTGCGTTTGCTAACACAGCCTAAAAAAATCATCATCCAAATTGATGAACCGTGCGAAAATTTGAAAATCAAAGATGCGCAACTCTTCACACTGGCTCTGCGTAATATTTTGGAAAATGCCGTCAACCACTCCCCTGAAGGCGCAAAGATCTATTGCTCCTGCAAAAGGGAAGCGGACAAGGTATCGATCATCGTCGAGGATGAAGGTCCCGGCATTCCAGCAGACGAGCTACCGCATATCAGCGAGAGGTTTTTTCGCGGGCGTTATAAATCTGAAAACGGCAGCGGATTAGGGCTGGCAATCGTGCAGGCTGCTGCCAAGCGCATGCATGCGACGGTGCATTTTATCAACCGTGAGGCGAGTGGAGTGAAAGTTCTGCTGGAAATGCCGATCATCCATTAATAACTGTTTGATTTTACTCGGGAGAGCTGTGTTTTGCTGCTTATACACAAAAAAACACCTCTTACATATTGTCGCAGACATAGCGATAAATGAATATGCAACACTGCAATTTAAATCATAATCCTACAAACTTAGTAGCAATTATTATGATGAAACCAGAAAATCGAATATAACGACATGCTAAAATAAAAATAGCACCTGACAAAATTAAAGAATTACACATTAAAAAAAATTAATTATTATAATATATCTCAACAATACAGCAAATTTAAAAATTGAATAACAAACTATTCTTTTAAACTAATCTTTCAACAACATTTAATAGATATAGATTACATTCAACTTATTTTGATAAAGCGGTAAAAAAGCTGCGGCAGACTGTAGCAGTTCTTATTCTGAAAGAATCTGCGATATATACGGAAATTTCCGTCCGCGTTGTAGCTGTGGGTATCATTGATCGAAATCAATGACCTTGGCTCCACAATTGTAGATAGAAAATCAGAGTCATAACTGTTCTGGCACCGACGCATCTTGCATCCCAAAGTCTTCCGGTGACCAAAGCAGTGTTTTGTCATGCGCCGCGAGGGGACTTTTATGAACTACGCAGCTGGAACCGTCATATCCGGACTGTTGGCATTGTCTGCAATGCTGATGGCCGGATTTTCACATGATGAGCTCTTCAGAACTCATATGTGGATTACATTTGCTGTTATAGCAATTTTCACTATTCTGCTTTTGCGTAATGCAGATTACAGCCTGAAACCAAAAGAAACCGACCCGAGCACCTATCTCGACGGCCCTATCCGTTACGGTGTTATCGCCACCGTCTTCTGGGGTGTCGTCGGCTTTCTCGTCGGTGTCGTCATCGCAGCGCAGCTTGCATTTCCGAGTTTAAACCTTGAACCATGGCTGAATTTTGGCCGTGTTCGCCCTCTGCATACATCAGCAGTGATTTTTGCGTTCTGTGGTAATGCTCTGATCGCATCATCATTCTATGTTGTGCAGCGTACCTGCCGCGCCCGTCTTTTCGGCGGCGATCTGGCATGGTTTGTGTTCTGGGGTTATCAGCTGTTTCTTATCATGGCAGCCACAGGCTACCTGCTCGGCATTACCCAATCCCGCGAATATGCGGAACCTGAATGGTATGTCGATATCTGGCTGACCATTGTCTGGGTTGCCTATCTCGCTGTCTTCCTCGGCACAGTCCTGCGCCGTAAAGAACCACATATTTATGTGGCTAACTGGTTTTATCTATCATTCATCGTAACTATTGCGATGTTGCACATCATCAACAATCTGGCGATCCCTGTTTCATTCCTCGGCACCAAAAGCTACTCAGCTTTCTCAGGCGTTCAGGATGCCGTTACCCAGTGGTGGTATGGTCATAACGCGGTTGCGTTCTTCTTGACCGTTCCTTTCCTGGCGATGATGTATTATTTCGTACCGAAGCAGGTAAACCGTCCGGTTTACTCCTATCGTTTGTCGATTGTGCACTTCTGGTCGATCATCTTCCTTTATATCTGGGCTGGCCCTCACCACCTGCATTATACCGCTTTGCCTGACTGGGCACAAACCCTTGGCATGGTCTTCTCGATCATGCTGTGGATGCCTTCATGGGGTGGTATGATCAACGGTCTGATGACACTTTCGGGTGCGTGGGATAAAGTTCGCACTGATCCGATCGTCCGTATGATGGTCGCGGCTATTGCCTTCTACGGTATGGCGACCTTCGAAGGTCCGCTGATGTCGATCAAGGCCGTCAACTCCCTCTCGCACTACACAGACTGGACCATTGGTCACGTTCATGCCGGTGCCTTGGGCTGGAACGGTATGATCACCTTCGGTGCTGTTTACTACCTCACACCAAGATTGTGGAAACGTGAGCGCCTTTACTCCATCCGTATGGTTAACTGGCACTTCTGGCTCGCAACCCTCGGTATCGTTCTTTACGCCGCTTCAATGTGGGTAGCCGGTATTCAGCAGGGTCTGATGTGGCGCGAATATGATGATCAGGGCTTCCTTGTTTACTCTTTCGCCGAAACAGTGATCGCCATGTTCCCATATTATGTCATGCGTACTCTTGGCGGCGTGATGTATCTGACAGGTGGTATCCTGATGGCCTGGAACGTCTACATGACAATCCGCGGCAAACTCAGAAACGAACAAGCCATTCCTGGCTCGACACCTGCACCTGCCATGCAGCCAGCCGAATAAGGAACGTTGATCTATGTCATTTCTTAAAAAGCACTCAGCGATTGAGAAAAACGCCACGCTCTTGCTCATCGGCTCGTTGTTCGTGGTGACAATCGGCGGTATCGTTGAAATCGCCCCGCTGTTCTGGTTGCAGAACACCATCGAGAAGGTGGAGGGCATGCGCCCTTATTCACCGCTCGAACTTGCCGGACGTAATATTTACGTCCGGGAAGGTTGCTATCTCTGCCACAGTCAGATGATCCGGCCGTTCCGTGATGAGGTGGAGCGTTATGGTCACTATTCGCTGGCAGCTGAAAGCATGTATGACCATTCTTTCCAGTGGGGTTCCAAGCGTACAGGTCCTGATCTGGCGCGTGTAGGCGGGCGTTATTCGAACGAATGGCATGTGCAGCATTTGATCGAGCCACGTAAAATCGTGCCGGAATCCGTGATGCCAAGCTATGCGTTCCTGAAAGACACACCGCTCAAAGTCACTAATATGTCTGCCGATCTAAAGGCAAATATTGCTGTTGGTGTGCCTTACAGCCAAGAGATGCTGGATAATGCAGAAGCAGATTTGATCGCACAGGCAACCCCTGATGCCGATACAGATGATTTGCTGGCACGTTACCCTAAAGCCAAGACCGGTGACTTTGACGGCAATCCGTCACAGATTACCGAAATGGACGCTCTTGTTGCCTATCTTCAGATGCTGGGAACGTTGGTTGACTTCTCAACTTACGATCAGTCGCCTAAGGCGCGATAAGGAGTTTAGTCATGGATTATAATACATTACGCGAATTTGCCGACAGTTGGGGCTTATTGGCAATGGCATTGTTCTTTGTCTTTGTCGTTGCCTTCACCTTTCGCCCCGGCAGCAAGAAAAAAGCTGATGAAATAAAAGACATCCCGTTCAAGGATGATAAAAATGACTAAAAGAGAAGTTGATGAAGTCACCGGCGTTGAGACGACCGGCCATGAGTGGGACGGCATCCGCGAACTTGACAACCCAATGCCACGCTGGTGGCTTTGGACCTGGTATGCGACAATTGCCTGGGCACTTGCCTATGTCATTGCCTATCCGGCATGGCCACTGATCTCATCGTCTACCGGCGGTGTGCTGGAATGGTCGAGCCGTGGTGCTTTCTGGCAGGAGAATGCTGCGGTTGAAGCAAGCCGTCAGGACATTATCGATGCCATTAAAGCCAAAGATGTCAATGAAATTGTTGCCGACGACACACTGCGTCAATATGCGATTGCAGGCGGCGCGGCTGCGTTCAAAGTCAACTGCGTTCAGTGCCATGGTTCAGGTGCGCAAGGCGCGCCAGGTTTCCCTAATCTGAATGATGATGACTGGCTCTGGGGTGGTTCGCTTGAGGATATCCTCGAAACCATTCAGCATGGCGTTCGCAATGAAGAAGACGATGATACCCGCATGTCGCAGATGCCTGCTTATGCAGACGTCTTAGAACCTGAAGAAATCCGTGATGTTGCAGCTTATGTAGTAAGCTTAAGCGGCACACCACGCGATGCTTCACTCGTTCCGGCCGGCGAACAAGTTTTTGCCGATAACTGTGCCGTTTGTCATGGTGACGATGCCAAGGGTGTACGTGACTTCGGCGCTCCGAACCTGACCGATGCGATTTGGCTCTATGGTTCGGGCGAAGATGCAATCATGCGTCAGGTCGAGCATCCGCAGCACGGCGTTATGCCTGCATGGGGTGAACGTCTGGGCGACGCTACTGTCAAACAGCTGGCAATCTATGTTCACTCCCTTGGTGGCGGTGAATAAACACAACTATTCCGGAAGGCAGTTATCTGCCTTCCGGTTCTCTGCTTCTTTATATGCTTTCCTAAGTCATTAACGGTTTGCTCAAGCCCGGCACGATTTAGGCAAACATATATTGAAATGTGGGTGTCGCACCCTCCCCCCCAATCCTGTGCGATACTCAAAAGGAGTGGAAGATGTCAGATCATTCAGACGTCGAACAGATCGATGCCAAAGCGGTCAACTCGCCTAAAACCCGTCAGGCACTCTATGCTGCACGTGTAAAAATTTTCCCCAAACGTGTTGTCGGTGAATTCCGCAACTTTAAATGGATCGTGATGTTTGTCACACTCTCCATTTATTATCTGACCCCATGGCTGCGTTGGAATCGTGGTGAATTTGCACCTGATCAAGCGGTTTTGATCGACATTGCCAATCGCCGCTTCTATTTCTTCTTTATCGAAATCTGGCCACAAGAATTTTACTATATTGCCGGATTGCTGATTATGGCGGGGCTCGGGCTCTTCCTGCTGACTTCGGCAGCAGGACGCGCATGGTGCGGATATACTTGTCCGCAAACCGTCTGGGTTGATCTTTTCCTTGTGATTGAACGCGCCATTGAGGGAGACCGTAATGCACGTATCAAGCTCAACAACAGCCCGTACACTACCAATAAAATCATCAAACGCGTTCTGAAACACGGAATATGGCTGCTGATTGCCGTCATGACTGGCGGCGCATGGATTTTCTATTTTGCCGATGCGCCGACATTGTTCATGGACGTCATCACCGGCTACGCCGAACCCGTGGCTTATATTACCGTGGCCATTCTCACCGCAACCACTTATGTTTTTGGCGGATTACTGCGTGAACAGGTCTGTACCTATATGTGCCCTTGGCCACGTATTCAGGCAGCCATGCTCGATGAAAATTCATTGACGGTCACCTATAATGACTGGCGTGGTGAACCACGCACACGCGGCTCGAAAAAAGCCATTGCGGCGGGCGCGGTTGTTGGTGATTGCGTGGATTGCAACGCTTGTGTAGCGGTTTGTCCGATGGGGATTGATATCCGCGACGGCCAGCAACTCGAATGTATTACCTGTGCGCTTTGCATCGATGCCTGTAACTCGGTTATGGATAAAATCGGCAAACCGCGCGGATTGATTTCTTATGCGACCCTTAATGACTATCATGCCAATATGAACCTTGCGACCAACAACGGCACCGAGCCGGTTGAACCTGCACTCGTTTATGAAGCACCAAACAAGTTCAAAGATGCCGTTCATCTGATTTCATTGAAAAAAATCCTGCGTCCACGCACTATGATTTACTTCACGATCTGGGCTTTGGTCGGCATGATGTTGCTTGGCTCTCTTTACATGCGCGACCGCATCGGCGTGAATGTGCTGCAAGATAGAAACCCGCAATATGTTCTCTTGTCTGACGGTTCGATCCGCAATGGTTATACTGTCAAACTACTCAATATGATCCCGCAGCCGCGCGAATTCAGCGTCTCGATTGAAGGCTTGCCCAATGCGACAGTTTCACTGCAAGACGTTGAGCCGACCGGAGAAGGTAACTATATTATACCTGTAGATCCGGACCGTCTGAAAACCCTCAGACTGTTCGTCAGTATACCGGCACGTGAAATTACCGATGCCCGAACCACTTACACCATTCGGGTCAGCGATGTTGAAGGCAAAGAAACTGCCACCTACAAAGCGACCTTTATTGCACCGGAGAAAAACTGATGACTGATAAAAGCATGACAAGCCGTGGATTCACTGGTTGGCACATGTTGGGCATCATGTGCCTGTTCTTCGGCGTGATCATTTCCGTCAACCTGACGATGGCATATTTTGCCATCGGAAGCTGGAGTGGTCTGGTGGTCAAGAACTCCTATGTCGCTAGTCAGGAGTTTAACGAAAAGGCGATTACCGGCAAAGAACAGGCAGCCCTGCAATGGGAAGTCATCCTTGACTATAAAAACGGTGAATTCAGCTATCAACTGACCAACAATGAGGGACTAGCGGTTGAAGCCACACATGCCACTGCACATTTCAAGCGCCCTGTTGGCGATGCGAACGACACCACTGTCGAACTCGAAAAAATTGCTGATGGGCATTTTAAATCAAAAGTTGAGCTGGGCGAAGGCGCATGGATTGTTGAAATCAATGCAGAAGCAGGTCTGGATGATCCTTATCGCCAAATCCGTCGCTTCATCATTGTTAATGGTGAATATAAATGAGCTGTTGCGCCCCGAATGCTCAAAGCCTGAGTGCTGGCCAGATTTACTCACCTGATGAGCTGCTTCTTGCAAGCCGCAAGCTCGGCGATGGCTTACGTCAAATTGATCTGTCAGTGCCGGGTATTCATTGCGCATTATGCATTCAGACCGTTGAAAAGGCTCTAAATGCAGAACCACAGGTTAAATATGCCCGTGTCAATCTCTCTTCCAAACGGGTAACCGTACGCTGGAATGAAGACGCGACCCCGCCGGCCCTGATCGACATCATCAACAAGGCCGGCTATGACGCGCATATTTTTGAGTTGGGCAAAGAAAAAGATGAGGTTTTGACCCGTCTTATTATTGCGCTTGCCGTTGCAGGTTTTGCCAGCAGTAACATCATGCTGCTTTCAGTGTCGGTCTGGTCGGGTGCAGAAGCTGCAACGCGCGATCTGTTCCATTGGATTTCGGCACTGATTGCTTTGCCGACCATGATTTTTTCAGGTCGTATTTTCTACGAATCCGCATGGCGTGGTCTGAAGGCCGGTCGCCTGAATATGGACTTTCCGATTTCAGTAGCCATCTCGCTTGCTTTCATTATGAGCTTGTATGAAACCATTCATAGTGGTCAACATGCATATTTTGATGCTTCCGTATCATTGCTGTTCTTCCTGCTGATCGGTCGAACCCTTGACCATGTGATGCGCGAACGGGCTCGTTCTGCCGTGCGTGGCCTTTCGCAATTTGCTGCGCGCGGTGCCATTGTTGTCAGCGAAAATGGTGAGCGCAATTATCTGCCGACTGATGAAATCAAACCGGATATGCAGATCATTCTGGCAGCTGGCGAACGCGTACCGGTCGATGCGAAAATTGAAGACGGCTATTCGGAACTCGATTGTTCGATTGCAACCGGTGAAAGTCTGGCCGTACCGGTTGGTCCTGGTTCCGATATCCGTGCCGGTACGCTCAATCTAACCGGCCCGTTGGTGATCCGGGCAACCGCTTCAGCCAGCAACAGCTTTCTGGCCGAAATGGTACGTCTGATGGATATGGCAGAAGGTGGCCGTGCCCGTTATCGCCGTGTTGCCGACCGCGCCGCAGAACTTTATGCACCTGCAGTCCATCTCACCGCCTTCTCGGCTTTCCTGATCTGGATGTTCATCAGCGGTGACTGGTACAAGTCGATTTATATCGGCATTTCTACCCTCATCATCACTTGTCCTTGTGCGCTTGGCCTTTCCGTGCCGATTGTACAAGTGATCGCTGCACGTCGCTTGTTTGAAAACGGCATCATGATCAAAGACGGTTCTGCCATGGAGCGAATGACCGAAATTGATCATGTGATTTTCGACAAGACCGGAACGTTGACCTTAGGCCAACCTTGGTTGATCGGTCTGGATAAAATTCCAGCCGAACATCTGGAAATGGCGGCAGAGCTTTCGCTTTATTCGCTGCATCCGCTATCGCGCGCACTTACAAAATTTGCTGCCCAAAACCAAACGACACGTTTTGAGCTTATTGAAGAAGTTCCGGGATCGGGCATCAAAGCTGTTAAGGATGGCACAACTTATCAGCTTGGCCGTCGCGAATGGATTTCTAATGAAGTTTCAACAACACCGGCAGATGGCTCGCAAACATGTCTGGCGATCAATGGCGAGATTGTACAAGTCTTCAACTTTGAAGATCGCCCGCGCGCTGATGCACTGGAAGCGGTCAACAAGCTGAAGAAAAGCGGCCTGAAGCTTGGCATCATGTCAGGTGACAAAATCGGCGTTGTTCAGTCTCTTGCCAAATATCTCGGCATTGAGCGCTTTCAGGGCGAAGTACTGCCCGCAGATAAAGCCAAACTGGTGCAAAAAATCAGCAATGAAGGCGGCAAAGTGCTGATGGTCGGCGATGGTCTCAATGACGCCCCTGCCCTCGTTGCAGCCCATGTCTCCATGGCACCAGCCACTGCGGCGGATATCGGCCGTAACGCTGCCGATTTCGTGTTCCTGCGTGAAAGCCTCGCAGCCGTTCCGGTTGCACATGCTGTGTCACATGAAGCCAATAAACTGATCCGTCAAAATTTCATCATTTCGATCGGTTATAATTTCTTGGCTGTACCATTTGCAGTGCTTGGCTTTGTCACACCGCTGGTGGCAGCACTGGCTATGTCAATTTCTTCTATTGTTGTGATCAGTAATGCGTTACGATTAAAAGCAGGCAGAGCAGAAGCAAAGAAAATCAAAGCGGCCGATGAAAAATTACAGGCCGCGCCAACCACTTGGAAGGCTGTAAATCGTTGAGTATCTTATTATTCCTCATACCTATTGCGCTGTTTTTGGGCGGATTGTGGCTGGTGATGTTTCTTTGGACACTCAAGAGCGGCCAATATGAGGATATGGACGGAGCAGCGAGTCGCATTCTGATTGATCACGAAGACTGATCAGCTTTCAATAAAACTGAAAAATCGCGCAAACACTTGAAATTTGAGTTTTGCGCGATTTTTTTATGCATAAAATCCAATAAAATCAGCAATTTCGGCCTATTAACAATAGAGAATGCAATTATTTTAAAATTAGTACTTGCCATCTCACTTTCACTTCGCTAGATGAAAGCCACAGATGATGCAGCGGTTGATTTTCATCAAACACTGCCGGCAAATTAGTTCTAAGATACTGATTTTGCTCATATCATACTGGGGAATAGTTTAATGGTAGAACGACGGACTCTGACTCCGTTAGTCTTGGTTCGAATCCAGGTTCCCCAGCCAAATAAAATCAATGACTTAGCTCCAATTTCCCTTAAAATTCATGTCGCAGACACTGAAATTTGTCGCAACATAACGTATTGATTTGTAACGTGTTGCAACATGCGTCGGCAGCGGAACGCGACAATGGCGCGACATGGGGCAACATGTTTTAGCCGATTAGGCGCACCCCGAAAGATGCGCCGATATGGGTCAATTAAGCCCATATGCTTCCCTTGCCTCAGAGAGCATATTATTTAATTCAATCATCGACGCTTCAGCTTCGCCCATCACAATAGATACAGCGTCAACTCTTGAGGAATCATCGCCACTCCCTACAGTTAATGCCTGCTCTGCCGCAGCTATAAAGGCCTTGAGTCCTTCAACCTTAATCGTCAGCCTTTTTATATGATTCATAATCCATACTCCTCGTTGTCGCCTCACTATGAGACGCGTTTCATCATTCCGCTGACTTTGGGTCAGTCGGTATCATTTGCCTTTAAAGCGGCATTTATTTTGATAGAATCTCACTATTACAAAGCGAGATGTTCGGCTTAAGCTACAATATTAAAATAGAACATATCAAGAACAATATTCGTTTTCAGCTTTAAGCCGCAGCCTTCTCCACAATCGCCCTCACAACATCATCAGGCGTATTGGGTTCAAATCCATAACCGATTTTCGACATTACAGCTAAACGTGCACTGTACAGCTTTTCAGGGCTGTCTTGCTGTAAGCGCACATATGCATTCACGGCTTCAGGATCGTTATTGTTCGCAGCTGCCAGATCTTCGCACAGGCGTGCGCCATAACGTGCTGGCTTATCAAATTTATGCGTCTTTAAGATACTAAATCGCATGTCTGCCGCTTTTAGTAGTTCATCAATCAGAATGTTGGTCATGATATTCCTTTCATAATAGTATCTCCAGTGCGTTTTGTGGTGATTGACATAGGGCGGCCACACCGCCATATGTCGCTTGCGCGGGGTTGTGCCCGTGAAGGAACCTAGGGGTTTGATACATTGTATCTCCTCCCCCTAGATGTACGTCCGCCAGCTATGCCGTAATGTTGTGGTGACCCCGGAAACGGTTGGCCTCTAGCTGGTGGTTTTTAGTTCACCGGTGGTGTCGGTGGATTATGCACCACAGCTATCGCCCTATTGCCGCGACGTCATAGCTGCGCCGGATTTCCGGTATTCACTGCCAGCTTGCGACGAGCCAACAGCGAACGTGTCTGAGTACACCAGCCGCCCTATAGAGATCGGACGGACGGCTGATGCCACTTCCCTTACATCCTCCTCAGGGACTGCATAGGGAAAGACCGCACCCTAGCCGCCGAACCGGCACAGATGCGAGCATTATGGAGCCCACGGCCAGATTCGAACTGGCGTAATCCTCTACGGTTGGCGCTTTAGAAGAGCGCACCGATACGTGGGCTTAAGGGTGGCCGGTCACATCCCGTCAAAAATGCAACCGACCTTGCGTCCGCCGAGGAGACAGCAGGCGCAAAACTGTTATGGTTTGGGAATACAGAAGCCGATTTTAATGCCGACAGATATTCCGGCTGCAAATATGAAAACCGCGATTATGATCACATCAAGTGTCATACTGCTTGCCTCTCCGACTTCGGCTGCATCAAAAGCGAAAAATCTTCCATAAAAGTTTTCCAAAATTCGCGGTGCTCATCGAGAATACAAGCCGGATCCTCAATCAATTCAGTCCAGAGACCGATTTTGATTTCAAGGTCAGTACGTGATTGTGCCCTTGTCAAATGGATAGCCGTACGCAGGTGCCAAGCTGCCGCGTGCAGCTCGTTTTGGACATTGTCAGGCATGTCCTTGGCTTCGGCTGAAATGGATGCTGCAAGGGCGTTATAAACGTGGATATTGCTCATGCTGATGCCCTCACGCTGGTTGCGTCCATTGCCGCATAGAATTTGCTGTACAGGCTGGCGACCTCACGCAGCGCGCTATCTGCGGCATAGTTAATCAGCGCGATATCCTCACGGCTTAAGTCGGTTCCGGAATCTTCAATAAGACGCTGCAAAATGCTGACTGAATTCTTGGTCAAGCAGATATCGTTTTCTAACTGTCTAAAAGGCATAACTTCGCTGCTTGCTAACACGACGTGCTGCATTAGTGGTCTCCTCGAAGGTGGGTTTCCTGGCAACCGGCAGTGTTGCATTGGGTTACGCCCACCCGTTGGCCAGCGTCAGGAATTAGTAATCTGTTAATGATGATTCCGGTTCTTACTTGCACCCAAATCGTCAACATATTATGTTGATACACAAGACGCACTTCCGCGTCAACAGAAAATGTTGATAAAATGACACCAGCACAATCACGAGCTGCGAGAGCCTTATTAGACTGGTCGCAACCAACCCTAGCCAAAGCTGCCGGATTAGGCTTATCCACTGTAGTAGACTTTGAAAAAGATAGACGTAAGCTTTCAACTGAAGCCATAACCGCCATCCGCACCGCCCTCGAAAACGCCGGCGTTCTTTTTATTGATCAGAATGGCGCGGGTGCTGGTGTGAGATTGAGGGATCGGCAGAATTGAATTTCCAAGTCTGACGGATTTCATATGATCAATCGGAGCATATTGCTCGGCGTAAAGCTATTTGATTTTCGATAAATCCGCTAAGTAAATAGCTATGCAAATAGTCGCATTGCAAAACTCTGGCGTAAAATCAAAACTTTACTTAGGGTTTTCGCAACATTCATTTACTGAAAGAGATGCAAACCAATGCAATTGCACCGTGGCCGCCTAATTGACCATATCCAGCTAGTTGTGCGTGATCTGCAAGCAAGCGAAAGTTTTTATTCGGCAGTGATGTCAGTGTTGGGGATACCTGTTCTCAGCACGGATCATGGTTACTTCCTGGCCGATGAGCTTACAGTGTCTTCCGTTGATAGTTCCACATCTTCGGGCGAATTGACAGGACGGCATCATCTGGCCTTTCAGGCGAATGATCGCGAAATGGTTGATGCTTTCTACAGGGCGGCATTAGCGCATGGTGGTCGCGACAATGGCGCTCCTGGTATCCGAGCTTACCATCCTGGATATTATGCCGCTTTCGTTTTGGACCCTGATGGTAACAACATTGAAGCTGTTTACCAAGGTGAGGCAAAGCGCAACGTGGCCTCAGTAACCATTGAAGTTTAGACCTAAAGATCAGTCGCCGTTACTAACGGCAAATCGTTCGAAAAAACTCAACAAATTCAACGAACGCAATTTTGCGTTGGTTCGCTCTCCCCAAATCTGGGGACCCCCACGGAAATAAAATAACCCAATATTACACTTTGGAATAACTGGACTCTCAGTGGTGTTTTTGATTTCTTACCAAACTATTACTTGGGGGAAATTATGAAGCTAGTGAGTCTTGCTGCGATATCAGCAGTTGTAGCGTTATCTGCGTGCCAATATAAAGCTGAGCCAGTAAGCGTAGCAACTTACAACGTGTATTCATCATACGATGGTAAATTACCAGGCAAGTATCTTTTATACGTTGATGGATCTAAATTAGATAAATCAATCAAGCCTTCTGATTTTAATTGCTCTGCCCACACCTACCCTATGGCTTTATCAAATAGCTTTTCAGGTTCTGTGAGAAAAACACTACAAAACCTCGTCACCGAACTTGAGGTTGTAAACCATCCAGTTGATAGGAATGATCTTCGCGCACGTAATGCCAGAGGCATGATTATAGTGCGCGGTGAAGATCTCAATGCACGTTTGCGCCTTGTACCAGGCTTATGGTCAGCAGGCGTTGAAACCAACGTAGATATTGCTGCTTCAATTACTGTAGATGGGCAAAACGGCAGGCTATTAGGAACCACAGTTTCGGGCGATGGTAACTCGCAATCTGATGCCGGATTCGCTTGTGAAGGTGGCGCAAAATCACTTACTCAATCTGCAGAACAAGCGATGAAAGAAACCCTTGGCCGATTGGGAGAAGCATTGGTTAACTCTGAAAGAGTCAGAAAAGGGTCATAATATATGCCAATTTCCTCTCACTTCGATCTGACATGGTACCCTCATATCTGAGGCTACTATAATGGCCGAGCTTTTATTCGCAAAAAGCATCATGCAGGCAATTGTAACAATCATAATCTAGCAGGTGAACCAGTTTATATCATTTTACTTAAGTAGTGGGGCATAGCGGGAGGCTATTCTATGTCAGAAGGTAAAGAAAACGACGATTACCCAAAGGGTGGTAAAGGCGGAAGAGCCACACGTGGCGCAATGAATGCTTTAAGTGGCTTTATCCCCCTTGCGGGTGGTATATTGTCAGCAGCCGCAGCTGATTGGTCTGAACGTGACCAAGAACGTATTAATTCGTTTTTCAAACATTGGATTGAAATGCTTAAGGCCGAGATGGCTGAGAAAGAACAAACAATTCTAGAGATTATGCAACGCGTTGATATGAAGGATGAAGACGTTGCATCAAGAGTTGAAAGCCCTGAATATCAATCTCTTTTACGTAAGTCATTCAGAGATTGGTCGGGAGCAGAAAGTGAAGACAAGCGTAGCTTTGTACGAAACCTTTTAGCTAATGCTGCATCAATCAAATTATGCAATGATGATGTTATACGTTTGTTTTTAGATTGGATTAAAAACTTCTCAGAATTGCATTTTGCGGTTATAGCAAAGTTTTACAATAACAATGGCTTAACACGCGGAGAAATCTGGCGTGAACTTGGTAAAGAGCCTGTCAGAGAGGATTCTGCTGATGCAGATCTTTTCAAGCTGCTCATCCGAGACCTGAACACCGGCGGCATTATTAGACAGCATCGAGCCACTGACTATGCTGGGAATTTTATTAAAAAGCCAGCTCAACGAACCAGACCAGGAATGGCAAGTACGACCCATAAGTCGGCATTTGATAACATTGACGGTTATGAATTAACAGCGTTGGGTAATCAGTTTGTACATTATGCGATGACAGATGTACCTATTAAGCTTCAGTATCAAGATGATTAAAAATTAGCGTGGTAACTCCATGACCAGTATCATAGAGTATCTATTCGCAGGAATTAGCATCATGCTGACAGTGGCAATAATCATAATCTGGCTTAAGCCAAATGGTTAAATTCTTGCTTACTGCCGCGTTGCTTTTCATATGGCCGTCACCATCCCTTGCAGAAACAAGCGCACAGTTAGTCCGTTGCGAAGGTTGTGGCTGCAGAGGTGGCCCAGGCTGGCGCATCCATAAATCAGGCAAATGTGCTAGCCATAAGAACTTAGCGAAGCAATGCGGCAATCCTCCAAATCCAACACGCTGTACAAACGAGCTAGCAGGCAGCATCAGAGCGCCTGTACAGCAATTCTTAGCAACACCACCGCCAGCAGCAAAGAACGTGTCAGCCAGGCTACAAGGCCGCGCGTCTGTCATTGATGCAGATACGATTGAAATACATGGTCAGAGAGTTCGCATTTGGGGAATTGATGCGCCTGAAGGAAAGCAGACCTGCAAGAATGCAACTGGTAAGAATTACCGTTGCGGCCAGATAGGCAGCATTGCTCTCGCAGATTATATCAACAGGTCACAGCCAATCCGCTGCGACTACAAAGATACAGACCGCTACGATCGTTTTGTCGGCCAATGCTTTACAGCTGCAGGTAATGACATAGCAGACTGGCTTGCACGCCAAGGGCATGCATTAGATTACCGTCAATACTCAAAAGGTAAATATGCTGGCCCCGAGGCTCAGGCCAAAGCTAACAAATCAGGCATGTGGCAAGGCTCATTCATCGAGCCTTGGGAATGGCGGAAGGGTGTGAGGTGACATTGAGCCTATCAACATAATGTCATTATAAATCTGACGATTTAACATGCATACAAAACATATCATATATTTCTAGATACATGCCAAAAGAGTTATAGCCGCACCATTTCCTGAATTATAGAATAAAAAAGGGCGCTTTCCGCGCCCTTGATTTAATTATTTAGCCCAGCGGCCTTCGTATTTAAACTCAGGAGCCTTTTCAACGGCTTCCTTTGTAGCTGACATGTTTGCAGACCACTTTTTGTCATCTTCTGAATATGTCACAACAATAGATTCAGGGCTTACAATCACATACTTTTCACCGATACCAAGGAAGCCACCGACTGAAAGAACATATCCTGAAAGCTCACCGTCAGAAATGATAAGATCTTTAATCTCACCAAATGTGTTATCCTGACCATCTACAACATTCAAACCAACCAAATTGTAGCTTAGCACATCTGTTGGCTGAGCCGTAACAAACACTTCTGTGGTTGTTGCAGTAGGTGTAGTTGTTGCAGTTGGTGTGGTTGTCGCTGTCTGTGCGCTAGCGAATGATACCATTGCTGCTGTAGCGGTCAGTGCAATAAGAATACGACGCATAATTAAACTCCCGTTAAATAAAAACTTTTCTGCAACCGTAATTATTTGGTTCAGTGGTTATATAACGGCAGTGAAGGCGCATGGTTCCATTCAAATTAATATTAAAATCTATACAGATACAAAAACCAGCTTAGTCTCGCTAAGATTCAGAAACTACTTCGGCACTTCCACAAGCTGAAATGATGCATCTGGGTGCATTCCTGTACCTATTTCGAAACTGTCAGGTATCAGGCGCATATTCATCACTGGATTTTTAAAGCGAATCGAAGCCCCCACTCCGATATAGGACGGGAGAAACGGCTCGATCCTTATCTGCATGGTTGTGCCTGTTGCCGTTGCATTGGCCACCACCCGTGCAATGAAATTATAATCACCAAGCGTTAAGCCTATCAGATCACCATCTGTCAGCTTTAGCCCAACCTTAACACCGGCCAACGTTAGCACATTGCCATTGATAGCCGACAGACTGGCCGAACCTGTTATGGCTGAATTATTGGCATCACCCCAATACGCTTGAGGCACACAAGCGTGTTTAGGTGTGTAATGCACGGTAACAACTCCGCCCCTGCAACGATCAATGAATGCCTCAAGCTTTTGTCGTTGTGCATTGCTGCGCAGGCTAATCTGTGCTGTCCACTGCCAGACAGGATCTGTACTTTCCATAAAAGCAATGGAACGCTGGCCAAATCGTGACATAGAAGTGGATCTAATCAACCTTGGGAAACTTGGCTGATAAATCAGGCCATCAGGTAATTGCTCTGCCATCACGCCAACCTCTGCACAACTGGTGCGCCCGTAATGACAGGTTCAGGCTCGCAATGGAAGGACTCCGTAGCCGTTCCCTCAACAATCCAAACATGGCGGCCACGATGTTGGCGTGCCTGTTCCTTTGCACATTCCCGTGCGTCAGCCGCATCTGTAAAAGTCATTGGATCGAATGTCGTTCCTGCAAACACCATCGCATCATCATCGTCTGACACCGTGAAAAACGCCGGCATAACTGTATAAATTTTCATGTTTCCACCTATAGAAAAGGCGTGGATTCCCACGCCGAGAATTATCTGATTACACCACGAGACTGTGCCTTAACCACTGAACGCCCTACTAGGTTTACAAAGTGGCTGCTTTCTGAAAAGCCTCTTATGCCTTGCTGAACACCCTGTTGAACCATCTGCTCAATTTCTTGGTTTCCACGTGCACCTGAAACATCAACTGCAATGGTTATCTCTTGAGGGCCCGATTCTTTTCTCTCAGCAGGAGACGAAATATCCGGCACCCGAGGCAATGGAATAGATGGAGTTCTAATGTTTGGAACGCCTATTGCTCCACCATTACGCAAAGCTGGTAATTGGTCTTTGTTCATTGCTTCCAACAACCAGCCGTATTTGGCCGTTGCATCCGCATTCATGATGTATTCGCCATTGGAGGCACGCAGCAGCACCTTGTCATCGCGTGGGCCGCCTGCGCCGCTAATGCGACCGCCGCCTGGTACTTCGGTTACAGAGCCACCATCTTTGCGCCCAAGCAACCCGCCGATGAAATCAAAGGCGCTGCCGAATGCACCACCAGCAACACCACCTGAGGACGGCTTAAACAAAGCATCGAAAGCACTGTTCAAAAGCATCTGTGCAAGTTTATTCAGGATATCCGACAGAGCGTCGGATAAAGACTTAGCACCAGTGATTGCGTCAAGCGTTCCACTCTTAAACGTTTGATAGAAATCCGCTGATGCCTGTTCAACATCCTGTTGCTTTTCCTGGACGCGTCGCAGTTCTTCAGCTTGTCGAGCATAGGCGCCCGAAACCTCATCGATTTTTTCGCGTTGCTGTTCTGACAACTTAATGCCGGAAAGATCAGTCTGACCTTTCTTAATGGCTTCATCACGAAGCTTTGCCAGTGCAGCCTGTTCCAGATCCAGAGCAATCTTGCGCTTTTCGTTTTCCTGATAGGATAGACCTACAGCAGCGATTTCGGATTGCAAAGCTGCGGTACGATCACGAACCGCTTGAATGTCCGTATCAATCTGTTGGTCAGTTGTCTTTTTGTGTGACGCTTCCGACTTGGGTTTTTTGCCCTCACCCGACCGCGCTTTGTCAGCTGCAAGCTCAGCCTGTGCAATGCGCTCAGCTAATCCTTTTTCAGGGTTCTTGATACCCTCTGTTTCAAGTCGCTTACGAACTTCAGCAATCTTGTTTTCAAGGGCAAGCTGATCTTTGGTCAGCTTGGTGCGTCGTATGGCGTTTTGTTCAAAAGCTTTGGCCGCCCCATTCTCAGCTTTGCGCTGTTGAATGTATGGGTCTAAAGATGCCCTAGCTTGCTTGTTCTCATCAGGCCCAAGCGGATAAGCACCAGCCATAGCCTGCCCTGCTTCACGAGCCGCATCACGAACATTGGCAAGAACCTTGATGGCAGTAGCCATTTTCTCAAAGAACTGATTCATGTTCGGGTTGGCTTGCGAGAGGTTATTTATAGCCCTCAACGCATCTTCAGCACTGCCGCCAGCCTTCACAAACTTATCGATGATCTCTTGCGTATCAGCTTTTAACTGCGGCTTTATCTCGCCTTTTGTTGCAAGCATATCAAGATGATCTGCCAGATCCTGCACCTTTTGCGTAGCAATCGTAAGTTCTGGCATATCCCCAACACGTGTGGACATGGCTTGCAGGCCGGACATATGATCAACAGTCTCTTGCACACGCTTGGTCAACTCAACCACAGCATCGCTGATCGGCGTGTTATTTATGGCTTCAAGCCTTTGCTTGACCTTGTCAGCATTTATTTCGAAGCTTTGAAACTCGGCAATGACTTTAAGAATTTCTCTCCTTGCTGACTTATCGACGTCAGACATAGAGAAATTTTGATAGAGATTTTCCAACGGCTGTTTTGTATAGCCAGCCAGAGCATCAAGCTCATCGCCTTGGCCGAACAATCCGCTGAGCGGTCCACCATTACGCAGGCGATCTAATTCATCGGCAATTTTCTTGAGCTTACGTGCCTTCTCCGCAGCACTTAGTTTGTCCAGCGATTCAGCAACGCCATCGACAGCATCGGCGACCTTTGGCGCAATAAGACCAAGCTTCTCCATCTCACTGCGAAGAGCATCAGAATTTTCCCGAGCCTCCATCGTGCTCAATGTGTATTTGGTCATTGCAAAGACCAAAGCCCCACCCACAATGGCGCCAAGTGGGCCAGCAGCTGCACCCATACCACCGAGGGCAGTAACTACACCGCCTGCACCTTTAGCTGCATTGAGTGCGCGTGTGAGCTTTAAAACTTCCGTGGTTGTCATGCCCAAAGTACGGATCATGCTCATCAGTGAGCGACCGACAAAGGCTCCGGCAAATACGGCTGCAACCTGCAACCCTGCATCTGCAACTTTATCAAAGTTATCAGCAATGATAATTAGCGCGTCAGCAACTCTGGCAGATACACCAGTGGCGCTATCCGCATTACCGACATATTCCAACAAAGCATTGTTCAACATCGTGAAGCCATCGCCGATAGTAGCAGGCATAGACGCGGCTTCTTTACGCAGTTTTTCCAGCTGGCCAGATAAGCCTTTAACAATATCGTTGCCAGTGATCTTGCCTTGTGCACCAAGCCCACGCAATCCACTGACGGTCGTTCCAAGGCTTTCAGCCAAAGCTTCTGCAACACGGCCACCAGATTCAATAACGGTGTTAAGATTGTCGCCGGATAGCTTGCCAACAGCCATTGCTTTAGACAGGGCATCTATCACACGTTTGGCTTTATCGCCTTTAGCACCGGAAACCACCAAAGCATTATTGAGCGCTTCGGTATAATCAAGCGACTGGTTGGTGCTATATCCTAAGTCTTTAAGCGCGGTGCTATTTGCTAGATAGCTTTCAGTTGTCTGTTCAAGATCGGAATAAGTGCGTCTGGCCATTTCGCCAATGCGCCCCATAACCTCAACGCCTTTTTCTTGGCTACCGACAGCTAGATTGACGCGAGACGTTAAGTCCGTCCACGTATCAGTCATTTTGCGCAGTTCATTAGTGCCTAATACTGCACCAATTCCACCTGCTATCCCGCCAATGCCTGCCATCGGCTTCTGGAAGATACCGTCTAATTCGCGGCGTAATTTCTGAGCATTCCGCTCAATGGCTTTAAAATTGTTGTCTGCAGATTTTGATACCGCCTGAAAGCGCTTATCAGCTGATTTACTGAAGCCGCTTACAGCTTCTTCCATTTTCTTCTGACTACGGCGCAAGGCTGCCACGTCAGCGGAAATGGATAAAATAATATCATCGGAATCTTCGGCCAACGTGAACCTCCAAAAAATACAATAAAAAAGGCCGCACAAGGCGGCCTGAAAATGCGTTATCCATATTGCGAGAGCAAAGCATCCATCTGATCATCGGTTGGATGTTCTGTAGATTTCTTTCCACCACGGGCTTCTGTGAAGCCTTCAATGGCAGCAATGAACTCACTTAATGTGGAGCGCCAAAATGTTTCAGGCGTCCAACGCAGAACACCATAGGCTGACTTTTGCCAGTCTCGCCAAGGGGAGCCGTCAGCTACATTTGAGCTTCCCTTGGCTCCTCGTTTCCCGATTCACCATCATGATGATGTGCAAGAGCCGCGTTGAAAGCTTCCGAAAGAACTTTGAAATGCCGGATCTTAAGCTTGGCAATCGCAGCTTCTTTATTGCCGCGTACCGTCAGGTGACGAATACCGGCAATCGTGGCTGCGACCTCCACCTGCCCTAAGCGCTCATACAAATCCAAAAGAGATTTGCATTTCAGCTCAGTGGACACATTGGCCAAGCCTTCCATTGTGGCAGCTATAACAATTTCGGTATCACCTATGGCAATACCAACCTCACCACGCTCACCATTAACTGGCAGCTTCATGAGGATTACTCCGCCACGAAAGCAAGAGGGCCGGCTGCCATAAAGGTAGCTGAGAAATCCATATTGCCTTCCATTTCACCGGACAGTTCAAAATCCGATACAAACCACGAACCGGTGAAGCTACCCCAGCCTGGCACGATGACCTTCGCATTAAATGGCACCGCATCATTCACGTAACCGCGGAACTTTGCTGTGTCGGCACCCGCAACGAATTTGCCCGAACCCGTAAATGTACGGTTCTTAATGCCTGGCATCGAAGTCTTCTGCGGGGTCGCATCAGGGTTCTTACAGTCGACCATAGTTGTATCGACTTCATTGGCCGACATATTAAATGAACGTGTATTCAACCCGCAAAGATTGTCGAATTCTTCTGGTGTTTCACCGTTGCCAATTTGCATAAGCAGCAGGCGACCTGTCTGTTGATCTGACATTTGATAATCCTATAATAAAAAAGCCCACCGAATGGCAGGCAGTTGATTGCTGATTGTGAAAGGTGGTCAGGCTTTTTCGGTGTAAGCCACTAATTCAATGACGGCATGGGAATGGATGCCATCAAGGTCACGCATCACGCGTGTTTTAGAATGGTCGAGACTGACCAGACGATTTGAGGTCAAGACGAGTGGAGCATGATGCAATGTTTCAGCAACAGCCTCAGCAACTTGCCGAACTTCCATAAAACCAGCTGCCGATGACCACGCATGCAGCGTCGCGTAAATTTTACGAGCATTTAAACATGTGGCATCAGTTCGGTGTTCGTCAAAATCACCCATGACAACATATGGCGTTTGTGCATCTGCCGGTGCCATGTCATAAATCTTTTGATCTACCAAGGCAGTCACAACGGGGCTGGATTTAAGTGCCATTACAATAGCACCCTGCAACTCTAAACTTGCTGATGCCATTTACTTTTTACCCATGGCTTCGCGGACACCCTTATTCAGGGCGCGCCTGATCTGGCTGAGAGCCTTTTTACGCATTCCACGCCAGACGGGAAACACATGTGGTTGTGCAGGTGTAGCAGCATGGGGACCTTTACCCTGCGTCATGACCTCACGCGTCTTGTAGCGTCGATCTCGACGCGGTGCTGTTCCAAGTGATGCCTTGGTACCAAATTCCAAGAACCGCCAAATATAACTGCCATAAATCCCGACAGCTGTTGGATCTTTTGATTTTCGACCGCCAAAGACTACCTTGTCTGCATTATCACTTTGAAATTCAGCCTTAATGCTGGCGGCATAATCACCACCATCTGGCGACTTTGGAGCGCGAGCCGCAATAGCTGCCGCAGCTTCTTGGGCGACTTCCATTTTCGTTTTGTCCATCGCCTCAATAGCCTTCGGCGCCAACTCACGAAGCCGCTTGGTTAAAGCCTCGCGCCCCATGATTTTCGTCTTAAGAACCATCAGTTTTTTCCATCATAGACGGCCAACATTTCAAGATATTGATTTCGCTCATCAGGATTGATGATTGACTTAATGTCATAGGCTTCACCAGTTTGCGCATTTTTTGCTTGCCATGCTGGTGTAATCTGACGCGTTTGATTGGAAGAATGCACAGTAATCGTGTAGGGCTGCACGCCTTGAAGGCGCGATGCGATGACCGTTTCTGACCCCATGCGCGGTTTTAATCGTGCCGGCACCGTGAACTGGTCAACCCAATCGCCACGTGTTCCGCCAAAACCATCGTCTATTTCTTCACGCTTTAAAAAAATGATACGATGATTAAGTGTGCCCGTGATGCTACGTGAGCGTTTCATCAGCAGCCACCGCCTCGCCTTTATTGGGGGTCTTGATACGATCCGCTGCACCAGCTGCGACTGCGGCTACTGCGCATTGCTCACGGACAGATCCAGACCACCCTGCTTTGTAATCAATCGAGTGTGACGGTTGCCTATATTCAAAATCGGTTTTGAATTTAACCCAAGCCATATCTTACCTCATGCCATTATTGGTTTGCGATATCGGTGGAGAATGGAAGTAATGCGCCGGTCAAGATAGCCATCAGCAGCCGAATAAATCGGCTCAGTGTCACCGCGGTCGGCCCACATTAAACCAACCTGATACAAAACCGCCGCCTGTATAAGAGACGGCGCGGTTTGATCTGTCCATTCAGTTTCAGGTCGGTTGATATAATTAAGGATTATATCAGAAGCCTGTTCGATCATTGTTTCCAAGTCAGCGTCATCATCATTGTGGAAAATCCGTTGACGGCGTTTGGCTGCTTCCAATGTGACGAGTTTTACCATTTCTCACCATCCAGACCAAGTTGTGTCAGGTCTTTACCTGGCCGACCTTCAAAGCCTCGTTCGCCACGCTCTCCGTCTTTGCCATTTTTACCATCACGACCGCACTTAACGGCTAAACGCCATGCATCAGACGTACCAGGCTTATCGCCAGTCGCTTTTTGAGCAATCCAAAGAGAACCGCCATATGTGGCAGCATCGCCGCGAACATAATCAGCGCCGGACTTATATTGCCCTCGGTCGAGCGGGATGGGCAGCATTAAAGGAAATTCTTTGATGCGTTCACCTTGAACAAATCGCAAAGTGATTGACCTCTCACCGTCGTAATCAATTGACAGATCATCAAAGCCAAGGCCATCGGCACCGTCATGACCTTTATCGCCGTCACGACCATCTTTACCGTCACGCCCTGGTACACCTGGCAAGCCGTCACGACCATCGCGCATTTCACGGGCTTCGACAGCGACTAGGCGCTCGTTAAGCTTACCACAAGCTGCATCAACGTAGCCTTTCAAAGTGCCAAGAACAGCTTCAGCTAGTTTTGTTGCATCAATCATTTCAGCACCTCGGCGGCTTTTGTTGTGAAAGCCGCAATGAGCTTTTCTGTCTGGTCTTCTTGTGGTGGTGGCAGCCCTTCCGCCGGTTTGTCGGATTTACCCGTTGAGAATGGATCGTCCTGCTGGTCGCGCTTATCAAGTGCGGCTAAGCTGTAATACTGTTGCTGCAAGTACGGAGTATCTCCACCTGCGACCGGTGCTAGGTTCAAAACTTGCCTACTCTCGTTAATTGTTTTCATACCTGCTTTGACCGCATCGGCTTCGGTTTTAACGAGCGTCGCACTATCCATGCGAAAAAGATCAGAAAGATCAAATTCAGTACCCGTGCCAACCTCACATGCAAACCCGTCATCAAGGCACGTTTCGATGCTCTCAATATGGATCTGCACGCACTGTGAATAATACTGCTGATCAAGTGCTTCGACGTTATTGAGTGATGGCGCTTGTCCAACTCCGACCTTATGCGGTGGTACGCCCATAACCGAACAGATCGTTTCAGCAGACCATTTCAACTGCTCAATCAATTGAGAATCCATCGCGTTCATAGCTAATGGTGAATAACTCAGGCCATCGCCAAGAACGGCAATTTTTCCGGCATTGTCACCTGTATAATTCTGATCCCAAAAATCTTTGAGACGCTTGGCGTTCTCTGGGTCGATTGCACCAGGTGCGGATAAAATACCACCAGGCATTGACCCGTTATTGAAAAATCTTGCTGAATTTCGCTGAATGCTCAAACCTTGAGCAGCCGCTAATCCACCCGCCATAATAGGCGATAATCCGACCATAGGATGGAAAATTGTATTCCATCGATCGTGTATAATTTCAGATGCTGGAACGGTCACACTGTCAGCGTGCTGTGAGGCTAAATCATCGCGTTGCAGCTGATAATAGACGGATCCATCAGTGGAAATAAGAACCTTCACACGATTAGGGTCAAGGATATAAAGAGCAGCAATTTTGCCGTCGGAAGAACGTTGCTTCAAGACATAGGTATTGCCATGAGCAAGTTTGGACATCATCCAGCTTTCGAAAAACTGAATCCTGTTTTGATACCGATTAGGGCTGCGCAACACTTTGGTAATCTCAGTGTGTTCGACTTCTGTCCATATCTTGTCATTATCTTCAACGACATAACGAATACGCATTTTCGCAATATCAGAAGCAATCAACGACAAGCATCTAAACAAGGTAGGATTTGTCACTGCTGTATCAGTAGTGACTTCCATATTACGCTGCCAGGCACCAGTAAAAGGCTCACGGATCACGCCCCATAAACCGCCTCGGTTATCGACGGGCGAGAGGCCGGCTGATTTCTGCCGCGTAATCGACAAACCGAAAAAGTTCATTCTATTCTCCAGTTTTTGCCCGTTGTTTGCGAACAGTTTGTTTCTTTGGCTCAACTGTCGCGGCTGGTTCGGGTGCATCGGCAGCCTTACCAATAGCTTTTAACAAGCGCGCATCTTTTGCTGATGCTTCAAATTCTTCGTCTGGTAGCAATGACATTCCGGCATATCGGAGTGGCTTAATTGCAATGAGTTTCATTCCTTGCTCCTACGAATAGAATGTGCCGCCACTAAATTAAGCCTCTACTACGAAGGCGCTGAATCTGCGCAACCAGCTCAATGTCAGAACGCTTGCCTGAATCCACCTTAGATTCAACGTCAACAGCCTTAAGCTCTTCGTTGACAATCTCATTTGCGATCTGAAATGCTGTTGTGAAGCCGTCAAAATAAGCTTTTAAATATAATTCTGTATTCACATATATCTCCCGTAAAAGAGAGGGGAGCCGAAGCTCCCCAATCCATTAACCGCCGTAGTTTGCACTATCGATAAACTGCACAACGCCATCACGACGCTTAGCCCAGTTAATGAAGCGCTCAGCACGAATACCAACCATGTTGTGTTGCCACAAACTGATCAAAGAAGAGCCAGAACCAGTCGGCGCGCTATCCATTTCAAGCGACGCTTCACGGGATGCATCAAGCATCACCTGACCATCATCTGCCAAAAGAATTTCGGTTGCCTTAGCAAGAATAATACGTGAACCAGCACCCTCAACAGGGTCACCAGAACCAGCATTCGCCGGAATATTCTCAGACAGCACAACAGGCAGACCAAAGAACGTACCACCACTGTTACCGTTAATTGACAGACCATTGAATTCAGGCTGACCAAGAGGATTTAACAGTAGAGCCAAACCAAGAGCCTGCGTTTCTGTCATGATCCATACAGCACCTGATAGCGACATATTGGCTGACAGGAACTTGCTGAAGAGTGCCTTAACATCAGCACGGACATCATCCGCAGTTTTACCACTTGCAATCACCGGCGTTACGCCATTTGTGATGGATGCAGGCGAAACACCACCCGCGCCTGCGGCTTTAGCAGGATCAACAAAATCCTTGTCCATGGTCTGGACGATTGTATTGATCAAATCCTGACGCACAAGAGCTTCGGCTGAAGGGTTTGAGAACTTCACCAGCTCATCAGTCAAAACAACAATGCCAGCAAGCTTAGCATGACCCAGCTTGATGTTGTCGAATGCAAGAGAGCTTACAGGTTTCGGTTTGCCTTCACCCACCCACTGAGCGGACGAGCCTGCTGTCTGACGCGGAATGTTAATATTGAACGGCACATTACGAAGGCCAGGAATACGACCAATGATTGTTTGCGGACGCAATAGGTCAACAAACTCGCTGGACATATTCTGATATTCAACAAGCGGCTTTGCCCATGCGGCATCTGTAGTGCTTCCTGCTGAAACTGCGGAGCGAAGTACAGTCTCAACTTCTGGAGTATCACCCCAATCCTTAGCAATCTCTGCGGCCTGCATTACGTTGCCTTTAGAGCGCGCCAACGCAATTGCATAGCGTGTAAAAGCTGTGCCTTTAGGCAGTTCTTTCTTAACGCTTGCCGAAACCGCACCACGGGCAATGCTTGCACTTTCCACCGTCTTAATGCCAGTCACGTCAGTGGCAGTTGCAACGTGGTTTTTCTCTAATTCCCGCAGACGAACAAGATGATCGTCAATAGACTTAACTTCAGCCACAAGGCCATCGTATTCCGCCGACTGATCAGCGTCGAGCGTAACACTTTCGTCTGCCGCTTTCTGCATCAGAGCAGTCATTGCAGTAGATTTCTGTGCACGGGTAGCTTCAAAAGCTTTGATTTGTTCTTGAATATTCATTGTATAATTCCTTGCCGGAGTAATAGGGATGGATTTGACCGCAGCGCCGGTCTTGGAAGGTCGCACGACACCAACAGCAGAATGGCCTGACGCGGCCCGCTGTTGTGCATCGATCGATTTAATTGTGGTAATGGTCGCGTCGGCATTGGCCGGAACAGTCACTAGGGAAAGCTCTAGCCATTCCCACTCTTTGAACCGTAAGCCGCCTGCCTTCATTATTTCGTAGCTGAGCGACCTGAAACCAATAGAAACAGCTCTCACAAGACCGAGCTTGACGCTTTGCCATGCTTCGTCTGTTCGGTCTTTCAGCGTGCCCGGCTCATCGACTTTGACAACACGAGCCTTAAAGGGGATGCCCTTCTCTGTAGGCTCTGCGAATTCGACATGACCAACAGGCTGATTAGCATTGTGTTGCCATAAAAGAGGCATAGGCAGTGCAAATTTAGCCCCTAAAGGCTCAACAACATCACCCATTCTGTCAGCCGTAGGCGTTGAGGCAATACCCTCAATGACGCGCTCGTCCTCATTAACGGCCCTGATATTCAGGACCGAATAAGCTCTATTCATTGATTTTCCTTGATTGGATTAACCGATTATCAGCATTTGATACTCGCGCTTCGGCGCTTCTATCGGCGTGTCAGTGGCAAAGCCCGTGACCATTGCAAGTGCCACAGCCGTATCAATGCGAACGGATGCTTTTGTCTTAACAAACCACCTGTTATCGAGTGGATCACGGTCGAATGTAGCGCCCATCAAAGCGGTCATCAGCACCGGATTACGTCTGATGCGAACTCGACCATCAATGATGGCATTTTCCAACTCAGTAACAGATCCAGGCATCCATAAACCTTGAGGCTCTGGCAACCCTGCCGCTTTTGCAGCTTCTATTTTCTGATCACTGGCTTTTGACCGCCGCTTCCCGCCCTGCGGATGCGGTATGTGCTCCACTTCAACGCCAATCGCATCAAGTTCCTCGCGGAATTTATCATAAGCATAGCGGTCATATGCTATGCCGGCGATCTCAAAATCTTGCGCGAGCTGAGCAACACGAGCTGCTACGAAATCGTAACGAATGCGGCTGCCTGGCGACGCATTCAAGAAACCCTGATCCACCCAAACATCGTAAGGCATTTTATCTGCCAATGCTCGCGCTTTAAGAGTGTCAGCAGGCGTCCACGCTTCAATCCACGCGTCAAAGGTCGGCAACTCAACAGTCGTGCCGTCCTCCCGCTCCATAGCTTTGGAGCCGGTCTGCACCGCGCATGCCAATGCTGTCATGTCACGTGATGCAGATAAATCCACTGACAAGAAAAGCTTTTTGCCAGCGTGCTCTTCCAGCGGATTGAAATCATCCATTACGCTGTCCACGGTCTCGCGCGGCATCCACGCCTTATCCGCCGATGTCCAGACGCAGAAATGAAGCCGCAAAATTCCGTTCAACTTGCCTGGTATTTGTTTGGCCTGCGAGACAACACCCGCAAGATAGTCATTAGTTAAAATAACACCTAAAAGCGGATTGGCTTTTTTCCAGCACGTCGGATCTTCGAGCGGATCGTCTGTCTTATCCAAGGCACACACATAGCTAAAAGTAGTATCATCCAGCACCTCGCCGATATAAGTGAAATCATCGTCAGGTGTTTGTGTGCCCGCAGCGACACGAACAGCATGTTCATGCTCTTCCCAGCAGAAAGAGTTCCTATCGCTGCCGCTATTAGTGATCATAAACAACAACGGCTGCTGACGAAACTTAAAGCCACGCTCGAGCATTTCACCAACTGAACGGTCTGGATGCTCATGCACCTCATCTAGAAGTGCGAAGTGTGGACGTGGACCCGAGCCAGTCTTGCCAGCATCTTTGGAAATGGGACGAAAGAATGCCTTCTTTTCCAAAAAAGCGACATTGAACTCTCGCCCTATACCGCCGCTGAATGACAGGCGCCCTGATAACTTAGGAGCTGCACGGGCCATCTTAACTGCATCCTGAAACAGGATTTGTGCCTGCTCTTTCTTGGCTGCTGCAGCATAAATTTGCGCACCAGCCTCACCATCAGCCATCAGGCCATAAAGACCAAGTCCACCAGCAAATGGCGATTTACCGTTGCCCTTGCCTTCTTCTATGTAAGCACGACGAAAACGGCGCTTACCATCAGCATTAACCCAGCCGAATAACGAACCAAGTTTAAATGCTTGGGATGCATGCAGTCTAAAGGGCTTACCGTCAAACTGGCCATCATTAAGCTTTAGGCGCTCCTCAAAGAAGCGCATAACGCGATGAGCCTTTGCATCATCCCAAAAGTAACCGCGATCAGCGGCTTGGGCTAAATCATCAAAATGCCGCTGACATGCATTACGCACATGTGGTCCCGCAACTTCAACACCATCAAGAACCGCACGCGCATATGCACTCACACGGTCAAGTGCCGGAGTTTTAATCAACGAGATCGTCCTTCTCTTCTTCACCATCGGGGAACGAAACCTTAGTGGCATCCGCCGGCGTGGCGCCCATTTGCCCGAGGCACTGGCGCAAAAGGTTAAGTGCTTGCACGCCGACCTCTTCATTCGCAATAATGCGTGTTCGGATCGTAGTGGCAATTTCTAAGAGAGCCCTATGTGAACCATTCAGCCATGGTAACTCTTTCCAAAACAGTCGCCATACTTTCGCTTGATCAGCATTCATCCATTTCGGTGGCATGCCAATGTCAGCGCTTATTTTGGGTTCTTTCCGACTTTTAAATCGCTGAGGGTCTTTTGTATCTCGCCCCTCTAGCTTAGCTTTACCGAGGGGATTTCTTGGCGCAGCCATTTTGAAATCCTTTATGATGTAAAATTATTTTGCCTCAACTTTTGAAGTGCGGATACCTGCCCGTTCGCCCACTTACGGTCCCACGACCGACCACCTTCGACGGTTCGATGATACCCCCCCCCAGGGGTCTGGTCAGAGCGGCCAGCCTTGAGCGTCGAATCTGATGACCATCTGTCCTAGGTCTTCGCGCTTGCCATGACTATCGTGGCATGACTTGCAGAGTGAGATGAATGGGCCGTTCCAGAACTTGTGATCATCTCCTTTGTGACCACCATCGCCGTGGTGAACGACTGTGGCAGGTTCAATGATTTCGGAGATTAGGCACCATTCACACAACGGTTGCTTTGATAACTGACCATCACGAATACGACGCCATCGGGCAGTTTTATAATGCTTACGATAGGCAGCTGCTTCTGCGCTGCGGTGGTTAGGCTTGGCCATGCCTCGTCCACATAGGCGCTTCAGGACTATCAAGTCTGCCTGGCTCACGCGGATAAATTACTAAGCCACGTCGCTCAAACTCATCGGCAATACAGTGGGCCAACCGCTGATCCTTGCTAAGCCCTTGATCTTGCTCAACCTTGCGTCTTAATCTTGCCCGCTCCCAAAACGCGCTGGCTCTTGCATATTCACGTCTTATCTCTGCGATACGGTTATAGGATCCGGTTCGTTCTATCAGCTCATCAATACGCTGATGAAGATCACCTAAGCGTTTGCAGTGCATACTAATCTCCTCGGATAAGTAACCCGCGTGGGTGCGCATACATGAGAGGCGTTGCAGGTTTTATTGTGGTGAAATGGTACAGAACAGGCAGGTCGCTACCCCTGCTCGGTGAAGGCTGGGGAGCGACCCCAACTACAAACATCACCCTATGATAATGCGACTTCTATGATTGGTACACATATCGATAGGCGCTTCTGCTTCAGCGCCGCTGCTCTGATTAGTATTGAGAGGCCGGACGGCGTGAAGCCTGTCCCCGCGGCAGAGCCTAAGAAACCTCTCAATTTCAAATCCGACTCGTTGTCGGCTATGCAGTTCCAAGCCCTGCGATGAGGGAAAATTTTCTTACGACTACATCTTTATCAAATCTATATTAAACATGTTAATACAGAATCAAAATCAATATTAGCTTCAGATGATTATGAGATTAATATGAGAATTATTATTTTAGACGACTTGGACGAAAAAAAAGCAATTTATAGAATAGTCAGACTAGATCATTTAGAGCGCATGTTTCATTACAAGAAAAATGTACTAGTTCGCCCTAGCTCATGGGATGATAAGTTTGAGGGGCAGCTAATTAAAGCAGGTCTTTCATTCCAAAAAGATGGTTCGAAATTAGATTGTAAAGACCGCATTTATGCACAGTGTTGGACCCTAGAGTATTCTTCAGCTCTTATGTGGGCAGCTTATGCTAAGAATAAATTTGATTATGTTCGAATTCAAACCACTGTCGGTAAATTAAAAGAAAGCCTTCAGTCAGCATTGGATCAAACTTATGGTGATTTTGCTGCATACATAGGTAAAGTAAACTATCTAAATTACAGAGATATGCAGAAACAACTTAATGAGCTAGCAAATTCACCGCCTAGTTGGAAAACCCTATCTCAATTAACACTCATGAAATCGGTCGCGTTCTCGGGAGAAAACGAAGTGAGGCTAATCCAGTTAATGTTTAACGAGGATAAACGCGAGCCATTAAGTTCTTATAATTGTGATATGCATCAACTAATAGACTGCATACGTTTACCCCCTGGCCTTACAAAGGAGGAGTCCAAAGAACGTGAACGTTTTATCAAAAAGCTAACTGGATTTGATAAAATTCACAGATCCGAACTTTATGATGGAAAAAAATTAAAACTAATTAGTTTTTCACAAAATTTTGATCCAAGTATCTTTTAGCAGACTCAGCGCTTTAAATAGCAGACACCTTCAAAGCTCTACCAATTCGGTGCAACAAAACACCCGACAGCGTAAAGGCTGACACAATCGTTTCTACCAGTTCGGGTTGGTAGGGCTTTCCATCGCTGGTAAATGCCAGTTCCAATGGTTTATCAGTACATGTGTGCCGCACAACAATCGCATCCTCTGCGCCACCGTGAACTGTAACACTGGACTTAAAAGCAAGTTGGCTGTTGGCACTGTGTGAAAGATCAGCACCCTTCAACAATTGTGCAATGTAATGGCCAGCCGTTGCGTGTCCGGTTTCGTCGGCATGCGTGTATGCGCACATATCGACGGCCAATCGAGCTGCTTGATGTGATGCTTGATCAATCAGCAGCGTAACGAGCATAAGTGCAACATCATTATAATTTAGGTCTGGTGCCAAACGACCACCAGCGCCAACAGGAATAGCATCAATTGCCTGCAATCGCCGGCTTAGCATCGCTACCCGTCCACGAGGCTGCTTCAGTTCATTCGCGATCACATCGACGACAAATGACAATTTCATATCAGTTCCTTTCTCGCCGTATGAAAACGCGATTAATTTCAGGATAAAAAATGTAAGCAGCTCCGGCGCGACCACAGTGGAGGAGACACCCAAACACGCCAGAGCTGCACATATCCGGCAAGCAAATCAATGCGCGCAGGAATATAAAAGCCGTCCACGATGGGACGGCTCTAAAAACTGGTTGCAGAGGCAGGAATTGCACCTGCGATCTTTTGGGTATGAACCAAATGAGATACTACTTCTCCACCCTGCTAAAGACGAGGCAGTGTTTTCAACCCCTCATACTCATATCGGCTTCAACCCGCATTTCCCGACATTCAGGCTGCGATTTTATTTATAATTGTCCCAAGATTATCGTTTGCAGCCATCAAAAGCCGTTTCCCAGCCTTCTCGGCATAAGATCCACTATGACCATGTGCCTTACCGATATCTGCATACGTCTTGGCGGCATGGACGGCAGAAAGCGACACAGCGTCGGATTTCGATAATTGTGCCATAGCTGCACTCCATTGTTCTTTGCCGACAAGCGCAGTTGATATATCCGACCAAGCCTGACTGCCGCCTCCGTAACAATCTGCTTTTTTGCATCCAATAAACAAATCAGCCAAGCGCTTGGGTGCAGCGGGTAAAGCCGCTTGCTTATCCTTCTCCACAAATGGCAACCCAGCCCATGCGCGAGCTTCTTCAAAGCTCAACGATGTCGGTGGCAATGGAGGATTAGGCATATCGCAGCGGGGACGCTTGGCGGCCTTAGGTTTTAACTTGCCGCGCTTCGGAGACGACATAACAAAATTATAGAAATAGTCGTTGCTCGCCTTCAACGCTTCGACGTCGGTCGTTTCCTTGATATCATCACGTCGCTCTTTGGAATGCATCATGGCCCCTGTTCGCACACGCAAACGCTTGACCATAACGGCACCGGCATCTCCGACACACTCGACCCATTCTGTTGGGTTGATGCCGTATTCGTCAGCACCTGCAAAGTGCAAATTGCCAATCCTAATGATCTGGCCATGTTGGTTGCGTTCAAAGTCACCACCGGTGATAATGGCTTCTTCCTTGCGATATGCGCGCATTGCCTCAAGGCGGCCACCAGAAAGCATTGAAGGTTCATTCCTGTAGCGAACCTCAATACCAGCAATAGCGCTCTCTATGGCCTTTATTGATGGTACAATCTCATGAGTTCGTTCCGGCTTCCACTCCGATACAGTTTTTTGATCTTCGTCGTCGCTATCAGTTTCAGTGCGATTGTCATTATCAGGGATGATATTCCAATTCGACGTCAGCGCTGATGCAGGCACGCCGCTCAGAAACATTCGCAACGGAGCAAAGCGCTTTACCTGATCTGCTGTAAGCTTGCGTTTCGACGGACGCTGCTTTGGCATTAGTGCGCCGTCGGTTTCAGTGCTGTTCAGCAACCATGCACGGTGTGCGGCCCTGTATGTTGAAGGCTGCCAACTGGCGTCTGTGATAAAGGGCATTGGTTTCTCCTCAGTGTGGTGGTGTGGTGGTAGCAACGACTAGATCAAAGAAGCGACGGTGCGTCTTGATACAGAACGGTAACAGTCATCGCTTGGTATATCTCGCTGCCCCAATCACCAATTGAGCACATTTGAGGGGTGACTGAAATGGTATCGATTGGTTCAGATAGGAAATCGTTCAACTCACCTTCCATCTTGGTTATGTCGTCTTTTCCAAAAGCATGGAAAATCTTGACTTTTGTGTTTCCGTTAGCAGGTATCTTCATTTCGTCTCCTCGTGTAATTTGGGGGTGGTGTACCGCTGTACCGTACTAAGGAATATGATCGGTACGTACAGCTGCGAGAGGGATTAAATCCCCCTCGCGCAAAGGGTGTTTTTATAAAAATACTGTACCGGCGGTACACATTGATTTTGTTATATTTTTTATTGTTTTCTGCTGCACCCGTACAGTTGGTACAGATTCAGGTACAGTACAGCCATGAAACGGGCTTTATATAATTAACTGTACCAAGCCGCCGTACAGCATAATCAACCGAATTTTTTGCTCATTCTCATAGCGAAGTCAGCCGCAGATTGCGCTGTATGTCGACGTGCTTTTGCTTCAACAACTACCTCCCTGCCTACTTCGGTGATTTTCCACTTATTGGCTTCATATTTAATCCATTTGTCACGCTTCATGCGCTCGGTTGCGGATTGAACGCGTCGCCGGTCTGGGGCTTCATCTTTGTACCAGTCAAGGGATTCAGCAATGTCCCGAATAGACTGCGTTCCATCATGTTCAATTTCCAATAGCACCGCATCTATATCCGAAAACTCCTGACGTTTAATGGCACCCGTTTCACGCTCATCTAGTGCTTTAGCAATAACGCTTGGCACAGACCGGCCTTTGCTATCCACCAAAGAAGGCGCACTAACCGTATCAAGTTGAAAGTTGATAGGTTCAAAATCGGGCCCGCGATGCTTGCCTTGCCAATGCATTTTTACCAATCCGCCAGCCTTGGCTAACGTCAAGTTTCCGTCGACTTCTGCAATGAAAGCACCACCGCCGCGGGGCAGTAGATTATCTGCGCTGGCATTTTTGATAGGATGGCAAGCAACTAAGACAACTGGGCCGCCAGGCAGTTCACAGAGTTTCCGCAGCCCACGCGCATGGTTTCCAGCCTCAACATTGCTATTTTCATCGGTTCCCATAAAATACGCAGCAGATGTGTCAACGACGATCATATCAACGCCACCCAGCCTTTGAACGTCTGCTTTGATACGCTCAAACATCTGGCCCACGTTCAATGTTCCTTTGATGAAATGAACATCAATGTCATGAGGATTAAAGCCAATCTGATGTGCCATCGCTATCCAGCGCATCGTAACATCATCGGGGTTTTCACCGGCGAAATACAAAACGCGGCCGTGTCTGACCTCACGCCCGCCAATCGCAAGATTCAGGGCGGTTGAGGCGGCCATCAGCAATAGAACCGCCGTTTTCCCTGTCCCTGTCATACCAGTAAGAGAATAGAAGTAACGTGACTGGATTATACCGTCGATATGGTAATCTGGCGGGATAAACCCATTCACCAACTCAGAGCTTGAGACGATTCCCTGATATGGTTTTTCCTCCGGCTTATTATTGGACCCTTGGCGCTTTACTTCGGGCTGATTATCATTCGCCGGCTCCAACCTCGCTTTCGCCCCAGCCACAAGTCGGGATGTATCAACCGGCGATGTGCCGTACTGTTTATCAAACTTTGCCCACATCCGAGCAAAATCAGCTTCGAGCCGCGCACCGGAAGAATAACGCTCTTTCCATTCACCCGTGCACGCGTGAATGAGTGCTAGCCCCTCTTCCGGTGTATGACCATCGAAAGCGAGCTTTTCGATCACACGAGCAGCGTGCGCAGAACGATCCGGCTGGCCATCCGCCTGTAGCAAGTCCTCAGCAGCTCCCGAAACAGTGATACCCGCTACATCCGGCAAGTCACCGACTGCAACAGGTTTATTCTCAACCGGCGCAGATCCAGCAACAGCACCAACCGTTACCGCAAAATCCGTCGCGTCAATCAAATGACCAGACCAAGGCTCTAGCAGGCTGACCAGCGCCGGTGTTTCAGACCGTCCGCGGCTCATTTTCTTCCCATTCGGCCAGTTTAGAGTTCCGGGTATGCGCCAGACATGCGAAACATCAGCAGTTCCAAAATCTGCCCCTGTCGCTTGCCGCAATGATGCAGCAATACGCTTGGCCGTTGCAGGTGCGACCGGCTTATCAAAAATCCAGAACGGCTGGCGATTTCCGGGTGACGTTTCCAGAACGAAGCTCGGCGTGTAAGGATAATCGCCGGTCTTGCCAATGTCTGCGTCCATGTCGGCTACCAGGCCAAGCACAGCCACAATGTCGGATTCAGTCCCGCGATGACCGCGAGCAAGCCCTTTGCGCATCACTTGCAAGCCAACGTAGATGTTAGCCCCAGCTGTTTCGAGATGGGCTGATATGGCCTCAACCATACCGTCCACATCACCAACACGATGATGTGTAATCGTGCCTGGTTTGTCGGTTTCTGATGCGGTAGACGCGTGAAAAACCGAAACGACTAAAACACCGTCAACGCCAGCGGCAGCATCGTGTAGCAATGCCACGTGTTGGCGGATTTCGGCATTATGATCAAGCTGTAAAGCGATTGCGGACATTGGCAACTTGGCCTCCATGCAATGCAGCGACTGCTGCCTCTGTAAGTTGTGCGGAAATGTTTTTAGAAAAGGTAACGACGTGACGCCCTTGTGAATTAGGAGACACAATTCTGTACTGACCGCTGGAATTCTTGCGCAGTGCCAGATTGAAAATCCGACATTCTGGCGATAGCTCCACATCGAAAAGGGCAAGCGTTTTCTCACCGACGCCGAATGGCGCCGGTCGTATCTGCAAAATTTTCATGATGATTAAGCCGCCCGACCACAATCTGCAAACCAAATCCCGTCTCGCACAAAATAGATCGTATCCGGCTGCTTGCCTGCAAAAGTCCGAATGGTCACTACATCGGCATCTATTTGCGTGAAAAATTTGATGGTGCCAGACATATCCGTACAGCTCCCATCAGTCATATGAACCTGCCCCACATGACTTTCGAAGTCATATGTAATGCCACGAACATAGCACTGGAAATCAGAGTGAAATGACGGAAGCGGCTTATCGGTCTTTAGCAACTCAACAGAAGACACGGCATCAGCAACAGCAATTTCTTCCGCTATCGCAAAGGCACGCATAAACTCATTTTCTTGAATATCTGGAAATCGTTCACGGATGGCAGAGATCTGCTCTTCGCGACTCATGTCACGGTATTCTTCAATTAGGAATTTTGCAAATTCTGCGGATTTTTCTGCATTAGTAAAAGTCATGGATTTCTCCTCAAATTTTGTGGTGAAAAAAAACGCGCACGGTTTCGTTGCGCCGTACGCGCGGGGTAGATTCGGTGTTTGGGTGGATTAGTGTTTACTCGATGCCAAGCGCATCTCGCCGTGTAAGCTCAGCACGGCAGGCATCAATAACTGACTGGCATTCTGCGGCACGTGCCGTCAAAAGTTCTGCACCTATCGCAATACCACGTTCGGCCTGTTCTCGGGAGAGGTCGCCGAATTTTTCAAAAATCACTTTAAAAAATTCCACTTCGTCGTCCGGCATATCTTCAGATTCAAAAATGTATTGTGCTAAATCCAAGGCCCGGTCTGTATCAGCCATTCTGTATTCTCCTCATAAAAAAGCGCGAGCGCCATCATGGCGCCGGTTGCGCAAAAGTGTTTGTGGTGGTGATCTGGTTTATACGGCCAGCGCCGTGGCGCCGTCGTGCGCGTTCTTATTTTATGTGGGATTATTTAGGCGGCTTCTTGCGCTTCAATAAACGCAATGATTTTGGATTTACGTGCGCAAACCATATCCCCAAGCTTAAATGCTGGCAGAGTACGTTTAGATACGGCATGATAAACTTGACGGCGGTTCCAGCCGAGAAAAGTAGCAATTGCGTCGGCGCCGGTCAAAAGATCAGCAGCAAGAATATTATCATTAGCGGGAATCATCATTTTTCCTCATATAGTGTTTGGCAGGTGGTGACTGCTACTATATACACTACACCAGCGGTGTAATTTGTCAACATCTATTATCCCATCGTTCATTTGTGTTGCATGTTTTCCGTTAGTCACATATGTTCCGCGCATGACAGTACGCGAAAGAAAATGGTCGGTTAAAGGCATCGAAAAATCCGCATGGATTTCGGATTATGTCGATCAGCATGGCAAGCGCCACATCAAGACGTTTAAATTTAAAAAAGACGCGGAAGCTTTTGACAGCAAGACACACGTCGAGGTTCTTGGTCGCATTCACGTAGCTGATGCTGACACAGTAACAGTCGCAGAAGCAGGCCAGCTTTGGCTGGATGACTGCTCGGCAGCCCTTGAAAAATCCACCGTCGCGCAATACGCGCAACATCTCAACTTGCACATCATTCCATTCGTCGGAAAAAAGCGGCTGAATGAAATAACCGTCCCAACAATTCGCCACTTTATTGATCGACTCAAAAAAGAAGGTCGCTCCGATTCTATGGTTCGTGCAGTTCGGGTTAGTTTCGGGTCGATTCTTTCCGACGCGCAAGAACGCGGATTGGTGGTCAGGAATGCCGTTAAAGACATCGGGCGGTCCAAGGGTCGCACACGATCCGCAGCACGCCATAAAGCGCAAATTGAGGTTGGCGTTGATATTCCCACGACTGCTGAGATTAAGGCCATCCTAAAATCCGCAACAGGTAAGTCGCGCATCTTTATTATGACGGCAATTATGACAGGCATGCGGGCCAGTGAGCTGCGCGGTCTGCGATGGCCTGACATTGACTTCAAAAAAGCTGAAGTCATCGTTAGGCAACGCGCCGATGCTTATTTGGAAATTGGATCGCCAAAATCTGCAAAAGGCAGACGGGTCATTCCTATTCCAAGTGATCTTGTTAAAGCACTTGAGGCATGGAGGGTTGAATGCCCAGTCGGGAAACTCAACCTTGTATTCCCAACAGGAACAGGTGCAATTGAATATCATGGTAATATCATCAAGCGTTGGTATCATCCTCCCCAGATTGAGGCTGGTGTTGTAGATGCAGAAGGTACGGCAAAGTATACTGGCCTTCATGCGCTGCGCCATTTCTATGCATCATGGTGCATTAACCGGCCTGAAGATGGTGGCCTTGGTCTTCCTATTAAAAACGTACAAGAGCGGCTGGGTCATTCGTCAATCACGATGACCATGGACACCTATTCGCACCTGTTCGAACGGGGTGATGATGGGTCCGCAATGGACAATGCCGCCGCAGCTTTTTTCAACTAAATGCGACATGGTTGCAACATTTTCTAATAAGTCATTGTTTTTATTAACACATATAAATACTCTGACTCCGTTAGTCTTGGTTCGAATCCAGGTTCCCCAGCCATTTTATTTTTCAATTTTTAATGATTAAAGACGAAGACACACATGAATGTGTGTAATAAGTTTTCGTAATTGTCGTGGTTTAAAACCGGCAAAGAAAATGCCAAAAAAGATTTGCACCATAAGCATGAACTACAATTTCTTGAAATTAGTTCTATAACCTATAGAGCAATGGCTCATTTTGATATAAATATCTTCAGGCGCTATTTTCTATAAAGGCCGTGATGATGAACCGGATTGTACTGGCAATAACAGGTCTTACTGCAAGCATGTTGCTTACAGGTTGCAATACCGTAACATTACTTTGGAAACCCGGC
The DNA here is from genome assembly GCF_041929845.1 of Paenochrobactrum pullorum. Lineage (NCBI taxonomy): Bacteria > Pseudomonadati > Pseudomonadota > Alphaproteobacteria > Hyphomicrobiales > Brucellaceae > Paenochrobactrum > Paenochrobactrum pullorum. The sequence goes on along the minus strand of NZ_JBHEEH010000001.1, from coordinate 858,877 downwards.
GTTTCTGTCAATCAAAAACAGTATGATTATGATGAATGCACCATTGCCGCATTCCGTCAGGTACCAATCAATCAAGTCACCAATTATACGCCCGGTTTCTACGATCCCGGTACAACGCAATGCAGCCGTGTTGGCAACGATGTTTCGTGCTATCGTGTGGGAGAAGTCAACATTCCGGGCAGTATCAGCAGTTATGATAAAAATCAGGCCTTACGCGAGCGAGTACGTGATCGATGCCTTGCTGCTAAAGGCTACCAAAAAAAAGAAGTACCGGTTTGCACCAGCACACTACAAAAAGCAGAAGCGGACAAAGCAAAATCAATTGATCAGGTCAAATGCTGGGTCAAAGAATTAAAATAATATTGGCCGGACTGGTTGATGTTCAAAATTCAAAATAATGCTGATGTCCAGCCATGTTCATTCCGCTGAAAGCTTGCCCTTATGCAAAATTGAAAGACGTTGCCAATAGCGGGAATCGATTTTTCAAATAAATAAGAAAAGCATTCAAACGAACAGTTTGAAGTGGTGACCAAAGATAAGAAAGACACTGGTTTAGTCTGCGCGATATATTGAAAATATAAAACCTTACGGAAATGATATAGAAAATATCGCTCCGTTATCATAAAGTTTACCTATACACATAATGTTCATAAAATTATCACCTGATATAGTCTGCATCCGCTTTCCAAGCAGAGGCAAATAATCTAGCCTCTTGTTAAAATTATCAGGTACAGGCATGAGTACGCATTCATTAAAATTCGGCACCAGCGGGCTACGGGGTTTGGCAAGTGAACTTTGCGCAAAACCCGCCTATGATTATACACTCGCATTCCTGAAAGCGATGAATGATCGTCGGCCTTTGCCCGCAAATTCAAAAATCTATGTCGGGCAGGATCTTCGTCCATCAAGCCCTGAAATCGCACAATATTGCTGGGCCGCTATTCAAGATGCAGGTCTCACGCCGATTGATTGCGGCTTACTACCTACACCAGCGCTCAGTTATTATGCCGGTTATCATAATGCACCCTGCATTATGATAACCGGCAGCCATATCCCGGATGATCGCAATGGTTTGAAATTTTACCGCACGGATGGTGAAATTGATAAAAATGACGAACAAGCCATTGCCCGCTATTATCAGCTCATCGCTGAGAGCGATCATGCGCACCAACTGAATGGCGCTCAAAAAGACAATCAGGCAATTACCGCTTATCGTGACCGATATTTGAGGATTTTTAAAACCGATCATTTTAAAAATCTTTCCGTCGGTGTTTACCAACATACATCGGTTGCCCGTGATCTTATCATCGATATTTTGCAAAGTTTAGGCGCCAAGGTCACCCCTCTTGGACGTGCCGATAAATTTGTGCCGGTCGATACCGAAGCCTTGCGGCCGGAAGACATTCAGCTCCTCAAACAATGGGCCAATGAAAACCGGTTTGACCTGATTGTCTCGACCGACGGCGATGCTGACCGCCCTTTAATAGCTGATGAAAACGGTGATTTTATCCGTGGCGATTTGTTGGGTGCAATCACCGCTTGCTGGCTCAAGAGTGACAAAGTTGTTGTACCTGTTACAGCCAATTCGGCATTGGATGCTCAGTTTAATATAAAACGCACCAAAGTCGGTTCACCTTATGTCATTCAAGGCATGGAAGAAGCCATTCGTGAGGGTGGAAAATCGGTACTTGGCTTTGAAGCCAATGGCGGCGTGTTGTTAGGCAGCGATGTGACACTTGGCCAAGCCGTGCTCACTGCCCTGCCCACCCGTGATGCGCTTTTACCTATGCTGGCATGTATGAACCAGATCAAAGACTTGCAGCAGACATTATCTACCATTGCAGCACAATTTCAGTTTCGGCATGCTTACAGCGACCGGCTGCAGAATGTGACGCATGATCAAAGCGGTGCCTTTATCGCCCGCTTGTCCACACAGGATGCATCCCTTATGAAAGGGCTCGAGCCTTTTGGCATAATCGAGAAGATTGATAAAACCGACGGCATCCGGCTTATATTCAATGATGGCAGCACGTTGCATTACCGCGCTTCAGGCAATGCACCGGAGCTTAGATGCTATGCCGAAGCCAGTGATGCACAGCATGCACAAAAGATTCTGTATCAAGGCTTGAGCCTTGCAGAACATGAAACAAAAGGCGTTTGATAGAATGAATTTCGTTCCAGTTATCATCAGTGGTGGCGTCGGCTCGCGTTTATGGCCATTATCGCGCGATGCACATCCAAAACCTTTTATTGATCTGCCACAAGGCGGAACACTGATTGGCCGCACCTATGAACGCGCTGCCGCTTTAAAAGATGTCAAAGATATCATCACGGTTACCAATCGTGATTTTTTGTTTTTAACATTGGATGCTTATGCCGATTTTCAAACGAATGATAATTGCGACATTTTCCTGCTGGAGCCACAAGGACGTGACACAGCCGCGGCTGTAGCGCTTGCAGCCCTTCACGCCCACGCTACTTTTGGCGGCGATACAATTTTGCTTATCCTTCCATCCGATCATCTTGTCCAAGATCAGGACGCTTTCAGCAAAGGCGTTGAACGTGCCAAAGAACTGGCAAGTACGGGCCGTATTGTCACCTTCGGGATTGTGCCGGAAAGCCCTGAAACTGGTTTCGGCTATTTGGAAGCCGAGCACGAGGACGTGCTGCGCTTTGTCGAAAAGCCGGATGAAGACACCGCCCGATCTTATGTCGAAAGCGGCCGCTATTTCTGGAATTCGGGCATGTTCTGCTTTCAGGCTGATGCAATGATTGCCGCCATGCGTGAACATTGCCCGGAAGTTTTGCAAGGTGCTGAAGCAGCCCTTGAAAAGGCGCGTAGCGGACAGCAAGGCAATGCAGAAACTTTTGAAATCGACAAAAATCTGTTTGCCGCCACACCTGCTATTTCCATCGACTATGCGGTCATGGAAAAACAAGCCAATATTGCATGCATTCAGCTTGATTGCGGCTGGTCGGATATCGGCTCATGGTCGGCCATGGCGGAACTGGTTGAACCTGATGAGGACGGCAACCGCGTCAATGGTGAAGCTTTACTTGAAAATACCCATGGCAGCTTTGTATATTCCGAAGACCGCCTCGTCAGCCTGATCGGCGTTGATGATTTATTGGTGGTTGATACGGCTGATGCTTTATTGGTAACCCATAAAGACAATGCCCAACAGGTTCGCAATGTCTATAATCGCCTGAAAAAACAAAATCACGAAGCAGCCCAATTGCACCGTACTGCGCATCGCCCATGGGGCAGCTATACGATTTTGGAAGAAGGCGATAATTTTAAAATCAAGCGGATTGTGGTTAAACCCGGCCGCCGCCTCAGTCTGCAATCACACCATCACCGTTCAGAACATTGGATTGTCGTTTCCGGTACCGCCAAAGTGACCAATGGCGATGATGTGATTTTGCTCACCACCAATCAATCAACCTATATTCCATGCGGCCATAAACACCGCTTGGAAAATCCCGGCATTCTGCCGCTGGTTTTGATTGAAGTACAAAGTGGCGAATATCTCGGAGAAGATGATATTGTCCGCTTTGATGATATGTATGGCCGCAGTTAAAACGCGCTTTAACTGCGCTTGAACGACAATAATTCTCATCGCCTTTATATTGCTATCGGCGGTGAGAGCTATAAATACAGTTTTTTATAGCTTTATAATCCATTGTTTTTACTGAACTTATTATTTTTTATTTTCATAATATTTCTGTCAACCAGCCTTCATATTGCTGTGCGTAGATACTTTAAATCTTATTTTAATTTTGTTGGAGATTTTTCTCTTGTCCAAAAAAGCTTTAATTACCGGCATCACCGGTCAGGATGGTGCATATTTAGCGCAATTATTATTACAAAAAAACTATCAGGTTTTTGGACTGGCACGACGATCCAGTACATCTGACGTCAATTTAAGTCGGCTGGAATGGCTCGGCATTAAAGGGGATGTGCATATTATTGATGGTGATTTGCTTGATCTGTCCGGCTTGATCAGGACAGTGCGCGAAACCAAGCCAGATGAAATTTATAATTTAGCGGCACAGTCTTTTGTCAAATCATCGTGGCAGCAACCTTTTTTAACCGGACAAGTTACAGCACTGGGCGTCACCAATATTTTAGAAGCCATCAGAACAACTAAACCTGAAACACGTTTCTATCAAGCCTCATCTTCTGAAATGTATGGTCTTATCCAGGAAGACATGCAAAGTGAAACAACGCCGTTTTATCCGCGCTCGCCATACGCGGTGGCCAAGCTCTACGGCCATTGGATCACGGTCAATTATCGAGAAAGTTTTAACCTTCATGCCTCAAGCGGCATTCTTTTCAACCACGAATCTCCTCTACGCGGCATCGAGTTTGTCACCCGTAAAGTGACCGATTGTGTTGCGCGTATTAAACTCGGCATGGCACGAGAGTTACGTCTGGGCAACATTGATGCCAAACGTGACTGGGGGCATGCGCGTGATTATGTCCGCGCCATGTGGATGATGCTGCAACAAGATCAAGCCGATGATTATGTAATTGCCACCGGTCGCACCACCACTGTGCGCGACATGTGCAAGTTTGCTTTTGCGCATGTCGGTCTCACGATGGATGATCATCTTATTATTGACCCTGATCTCTTTCGCCCTGCCGAAGTGGATATTCTGCTGGGCAATGCCAATAAAGCAAAAACAGTGCTTGGGTGGCAGCCAGAAACCCCGCTGGAAGATATGATGGCGGAAATGGTTGATGCAGATTTAAAAAGACTAAAACAATAATGGATTGACTATATGAGCAAACATCGGATTCTGATAACTGGCGCCAGCGGATTTGTTGGGCAATATCTACAGAAAGAGCTGCAAACTCGCGCGCTTGAAGATGATATCGCCCTTTTCCCTTCCAGCCATATGAATTCGAATGAGCTCAGTGCTGATATCACTGATTATGCGCAGGTTTTAAGCCTTATTCATCATTGCCAACCAACAGCTATCATTCATCTGGCCGCTATTGCTGCACCACAAATCGCGCAGGCTAATTACCGGCTTGCATTTGATGTTAATGTCGCAGGTACGATTAATATTGCTCAGGCAATTTTGAACCTGTCACCGGAAACAAAACTTATCCATGCCGGCAGCAGCGAATGTTATGGCCGTTCTTTTATGGATATGTCTGCCACAGGTATTGAAGAAAGCGCGCCCTTACAACCGCAAAATATCTATAGCACCACCAAAATGGCTGCCGATATTTTATTGCAACAATTACATCACCAAGGGTTGAGGGCTGTGCGTTTTCGCCCTTTCAACCATACCGGTGCTGGCCAGGCTGATCTTTATGTTGCCTCTGCTTTTGCAAAACAGATTGCCGCCATCACACTCAAACAGCAACAGCCTGTCATCAAAGTGGGAAATTTGGAACCCAAACGTGATTTTCTCGATGTCAGAGATATTGTTCGTGCTTATGCCGATGCCGCAATATCAGACGATAATTCTCTCAATGGAGAGGCCTATAATTTAAGCACCGGCAGACCAATTCAAATTCAAACAATCTTACAAGAACTGATCCATTTTTGTCCTGAAAGGGTTGAGATCAGCGTTGATAAAACCCGATGGCGCGAAGCCGACATTCACATTGTTAGCGGCAATCCGCAAAAAGTGAAAAAGACATTGAATTGGCAGGCAGAAATAAATTTAAGCGAGACCTTGTCGCATTTATATGAAGACTGGCTACGTATTTTAAGAAGTCGGCCTTTATGAAAATAGGCGTTGATGCCAAAAATCTGATTGGCCCCAGAACCGGAATTTCACGCTACATCATCGAGATGTGTCGTCAACTCGCTCGAAACGGACATCAGCTTTTTCTTTATCTGCCGCATGACCCGCAAATTGCATTGCCTGAAATAGAAAATATCACTTATCGGATTGCCAAATGCCATGGGCTCTTAAAACGCCTCTATTGGTCTCATTCAATTTTACCTCAATGCGCCAAGAATGATCAAATCGATCTCTTCTGGGGGCCAGCACATCGGTTGCCCAAAAAACTTGATCTGGCCATTCCGACCGTCCTGACCATTCATGATCTGACTTGGAAATATGTGCCGCACACCATGCATTGGCGAACACGGGCTGGAGAAATATTATGGATGGAGAATGCGCTCGATAAAGCCCGCGCCATTATCAGCGTATCGCATTCGACGGCCGAGCAATTACAGAAACATTATCCGCAATATGCCCATAGAATCACCGTCATCCATTCTGGATTTACGCATAATTCTTCTCAATTGAGCCAAGCAGACAGACAAGATATTTTTAAAAAACACGGTCTGAATACCAAATATATTTTATTTGTCGGAACATTGGAGCCCCGTAAAAATCTTTATCGATTGCTGGAAGCTTATGCTGCCTTATCACCCCAAAACCGCAAAAAATTTCCGCTTGTCATTGCCGGCGGTCAAGGCTGGCGATTAAACAAACTCGATCAGCTCATCACAGCGTTAAATTTGCGTCCTGATGTCATCCAGACAGGCTTCATCAGCGATGAAGCCCTTACTGTTGTTTACAAAAATGCTTATTTTTTGGCTATGCCATCACTATATGAAGGTTTTGGTCTGCCCATTATCGAGGCGCAAAATCATGGCATTCCGGTATTGACCTCCAACACCTCTTCCATGCCAGAAGTTGGTGGCAAAGCCGCTTTTTATATTGATCCCTTATCCGTCAAATCCATGACGAACGGGCTCCAGCTACTTATTGAAAATAATGAGCTGTATCAAAATCTTAAGGCTGAAACGCAAAAAAATGCCTTAAAATTTCAATGGGCGCAAAGTGCACAGGATTTTGAAGATCTGATCCAACAACATTTTTCAAGCAATAACTGGCGCCAACAGTACATTATTACAAATACATATCATGCCGTCACATAAATCATAAAGAATTATTTTAAATTTATTGTATTTCAAAGAGGGCTTCAAATGAAAGTCTTACATGTTTACAAAACATATTTACCGGAAGATTTCACTGGTGTACCCAGAGTTATATACAATATAACCAAAGAAATTGTAAAAAATGACAATAAGAGCGATATTATTACAATATTAAAAGAGAAAATAACTAAAATACAAGTTCACGAAAATCATTATATATTCAATGCAAAAAACAATATTGAAGTGAGTTCTTCAAAATTTTCACTGCAAATTCTTAAATTATTCAAAAACATCATACCAGATTATGATATCATCAATTATCATTTCCCATGGCCTATGTCTGATATTATGTTTCACTATGCTGGTTTCAGAAAACCTTCTATCGTTACCTACCATTCTGATATTGTTAAACAAAAAAATCTCTTTACTCTTTACCAGCCGCTCATGCGCTCGTTTTTATCGCGCGTTGATCAGATAATAGCCACCTCGCCCAATTATCTGCATTCAAGTCCGGTTCTCCGTCATTATGAGAACAAGACATCAGTCATCCCTCTAGGCATTGCCGATCGCAGCAAAGTTTCAGATGCTTTAATCCATAAATGGCGGGAAGAACTTGGTGACAATTTCTTTCTCTTTGTTGGTTCACTGCGTTATTATAAGGGCATTCAATATTTACTTGAAGCAGCAGAAAAATCAGGCCTTAAAGTTGTTATTGCAGGTTGTCCCAAGAAATCAGACATCAATATAAACAATGTTCCAAATAATGTTAAATTATTAGGCATCGTCGATGAAGAAAACAAAGAAGCTCTTTTAAGCCTCTGTCGTGCATTTATTTTGCCCTCGCATTTGCGCTCGGAAGCCTTCGGCATTGCTCTGTTGGAAGCTGCGCGCGCAGGCAAGCCCATGATTTCGTGCGAAATGGGCACCGGCACTAGTTTTGTTAATCTGAACGGGTTAACCGGCTACACAGTTGCACCCGCCAATTCTGATGTTTTGGTGACAGCCATGCTCAAATTAAGCACCAATAAACACAATGCCTTATTGATGGGACAAAATGCACGCCAGCGTTATGAAGAGTTTTTTACAGCGGAAAACATGGGCAAAGCCTATATGCAAGCCTATCATAACACGATAGAAAGTTTTTATGCCAAGCGTTAAATCGTTCCCTCTCTAACCAGAGCAGAACCAGCGCAAGTTTGGAGATGACGCGTGAATATTGCATTTATAGGCACCGGTTTTGTTGCCGATTATTACATGACCAGTCTGGCCAATTATTCTCAGCTGGTGCTCGTTGGCGCTTATGATCATAATGAACAACGTCTGCATGAGTTTTGCAAATATTACAAAGTTAAGTCTTTTTCTTCCTATGAAGAAGTTTTAACTGATCCGTCCATTGATATCGTTATCAACCTGACAACGCCGGAAAACCATTTTCATATAACATCGGCAGCACTCCATGCAGGCAAACATGTTTATAGTGAAAAGCCACTGGCGATGGATTTTAATGATGCTCAAAAACTTGTTGGATTAGCACAGAAAAAAGGACTGATCCTTGCCGCTGCTCCTGCCAATGCGCTCAGTGCTGCGCAAAAGCTTGTTAAAGAAAACATTCATGCAATCGGCCAGCCACGACTGGTCTATGCCGAGATGGAAGACGGGCCAGTCTTTCGCGACAAATGGGCGACATGGAAATCCAAGTCTGGTGCACCATGGCCGGGTCTGCACGAGTTTGAAATTGGCTGCACGTTGGAACATGCAGGTTATGCACTTTCATGGCTTGTTTCCCTCTTTGGCCCTGTCAAAACGGTCAATGGTTTTTCTGCCATCAGTTTTCCCGATAAAGGCGAAGGCACGCAACATATTCAAATGGCACCGGATTTTACCGTTGGTTGCCTGCAATTCCATTCCGGCACAATAGCACGCGTCACTTGCGGTCTTGCCATGCCTCGTGACCGTTCCTTCACCGTCGTCGGCGACAAAGGCTCGCTCACCGTTGATGATTTATGGGATGAATATTCGCATGTGCGGCTTGAGAAAGTCGGAGAAAAGCGCCCGTTTTTACAGCGCTTATTCAACCAGATCGAACCCCGATTTGGCAAATTCATCAATTTCCGTCCGGCACCCGGCAAACGTTTGACCTATCCAAAACCCGCCAAAGAGGTAATGCTTCCGGCATTTCCGTCACAAATTGATTTTGCCCGCGGGATTGCCGACATGGAACGCGCTATATCTATCGGAACAAAACCGTTTTTTTCAGCCGATATTGCCCTGCATATCACTGAAGTGGCGCTGGCGCTCAACAATGCCGATAAGCATAGCCAACCTTATCAGGTGCAAAGCCGGTTTTAACCGGCTTTATGTGCGGACTGCGACAACACAGACTGAATAATCGCCGCAACAGCGTAGGAATCTTCCAATGGCATCACCTGCGTTTGGCTTTGATGTAAACTCACTGCCTGCATTACCGCTTCGGCTTGAAACCGAAGCCCATGCCCCTGAAAAGCATAGGTTTCGATCCGTCGACCGGGCAAGTTGAAACGATTCAGGATTTTTCGGAAGAAAGAAGATTTATTGATTGAGCTCTTGAGCCAGAATTGTTGCCATCGGCCGGAATAAATTATCAGCCTTTGTGCCTTTAAAAATGGCGCATCAATTTCAATCGCACCTTTGCTGCCCGTAATAAGATAACGATTGGCGCCATCCCGATCAAAGCCACAACTCAGCTGTGCCTTTGTTCTTGGATAAATCAGTGTGAAATGGCTGCGCATATCGCAACCGGTTGGTGCCGCAAGCCAGTAACCGCGTGTTTGATCGGGTAGCCCAAGCAGATAAAGCGTCAGCGACAAAGGATAAACGCCCAAGTCAAAAGCTGCACCTCCTCCCAATTTACAGTTAAAGAAACGGCTTTCGGCGCTTATTTGACGTTCATAAGAAAGATCAGCCTGAACTTCGCGAATTTCACCGATTTCTCCATTATGAATATGATTCTTTAAAGCGGTGATTGCCGGCAAAAAACGGCTCCACATCGCCTCCATCGCAAAGCCGGATGTTTTTGTATTGGCTGCGATAATTTTCTCGATATCAGCAACACTCAATCCCAACGGCTTTTCCGTCAGCACAGGCTTATTAGCGGCAATGGCCTGTATTGTATAGGCCACATGGGTATTGTTAGGCGTGGCAATATAAACGGCATCAATGTCCGGATTTTCCAACATGACAGCAAAATCAACGTAATGCTGATCTGCCTTTATTTTTTTTGCAAATTGCTCAGCATTCGCTTTACTGCGTGAGCATACAGCAATCACCTGCATTGTTCCCGTTGCCGTGATGTCGGCGCAAAAATTATGCGCAATGGCTCCGGTGCCAACGACTCCCCATGCAAATTTTTTCATATGCCAGCGCTCCGCTAACCGATATTGCATAATAACCTGCTGTTCAGGCATTCTACATTTTATACACAGTCATGGACAAAGCCCAATATATTTGCATATGCCTGCACCCAGCATTTAAAGGCTTTCCAGCACTTATACATGATTAATATCCAAGAAAACGAAAAACCTGCCCTTGGTAATTTGGCAAAGCACTGCTACATTAAGGGTAACACATGTATAAAAAGCGCCCTGCTTGCGTCCTTTACCGGTTCGCGCGGCGCCAAAAGGACTAAGACCTTGAAAAAGCCCAACCAGCACGGTGCAAAACCGGCAAAGAGTGGGGCGTCCGGCAATAATACGAGCGAAAACAACGTTCGCATTGTCGCTATAAACGGCAACCGGTCTGAAAACCGCGCAGCCACAACCGGATCAACTCCACCGCAGGAGAAAAATGATTCGGGGCGCTCCGAAAGGGAGAGACAAACTCCTTTACCGCTGCGGATCAACGCTGATCAGCCTGCTATGGCGGAACAGAGAAAGCGCGCGCGTCGTCGTAAACGCGGTAAAAGTGCAGCCCAGAAGAATACTCATCTTTCAGAGAATGCGGTTAATCAGCCTTCGCTTTCCGAACAAAAAGTGACTGATGTCAACAAAACCAAATTAACAAAGCGCAAGAGACGTTCACGGCGCAAAAAATCAGCCACTCAAACCAGTGCTTTGCAAGCAGGCCAACCGCAGAATTCCGCACAACTACAAGCAAGCAGCATGAATGAAAACGGATCGTCCGCTGCTCATCGTACTGGTGATGTTTCCAGATCACCGCGTAGTATCCAGCGTTCATCCCATGCGGCTAAGGCACATACAGCTAAAACAGCACAGTCAAAATCTATGCCACAGCCGCAGGCGGCACGCAGCAATTATCTGCGCAACAACTCATATGAAGCGCCGCTGTATGCAGCGCTTGATCTAGGAACCAATAATTGCCGTCTGCTTGTAGCCTCTCCCACAAGACCGGGCCAATTTCGCGTAGTGGATGCCTTCTCGCGCATTGTGCGCTTGGGCGAAGGCTTGAGCACGACCGGCCGCCTCAATGAACAAGCGATGGATCGTGCAGTTGAAGCGCTGAAAATATGCCGGGACAAGCTCACGGTACGCAATGTGAAGCGTTCCCGCCTCATTGCCACAGAAGCCTGCCGTGCAGCCGAAAACGGCGATATTTTCTTGCAACGTGTGCGCAATGAAGTAGAGCTGGAACTGGAAATCGTTGACCGCCAGACCGAAGCCCGCCTTGCGGTTTCCGGTTGCGGCACACTGGTCGCGCGTGAAACTGACGCTATTGTGCTGTTCGACATTGGCGGCGGCTCCTCGGAAATTGCGCTGATTGATGTTTCCAAACGCCGTTCACCGCGTTTGGCCGAACATATTATCGCATGGACATCACTACCCGTTGGCGTGGTCACTTTGGCCGAGCGCTTTGGCGGACGGGATGTAACGCCGGAAAGTTTTTCGGCAATGGTTGGGCATGTCAGCGAATTGCTGAGCAATTTTCAAGAACGCCACCATTTGGGCCAGCTGGCACAAAGCACGCGTTTCCATCTGCTCGGCACCTCCGGCACGGTCACGACACTTGCAGGCATTCATTTAGGCCTAGAGCGCTATGATCGGCGCCGCGTTGATGGTATGTGGATGGGAGCAGATGAAGTAACCCATATGACAGACACACTCTTGTCATGGGGCTTCGACAAACGGGTTGCCAATCCTTGTATTGGCGCAGATCGCGCCGATCTGGTATTGGCAGGATGTGCAATTCTGGATGCGATACGCAATGTATGGCCAAGCGAAAAACTGCTGGTCGCGGATCGCGGATTGCGCGAAGGTATTTTGACGGAACTGATGTCACGCGATGGAGCCTGGCGTCATTTTAAGCCGAACGGGCATAAGAACAGGCAATATTCATGAGTACTAAAGGTGGCGGTAAACCGGGAGGTGCAAATACCGGAGGGCGCGGCGGTGCAGGCACACGTGTCATGCATACACGCGTCAAGAAAAAAGCAGGCACAATTAAAGAATCGTCACGCCGCTGGCTTGAGCGTCACCTCAATGACCCTTATGTGCATAAATCCAAAGCAGACGGCTATCGCTCGCGCGCAGCCTATAAGCTGATCGAGATTGATGAGCGCTACAATATCCTGAAAAAAGGCCAGAAGATCATCGATCTGGGCGCAGCCCCTGGTGGTTGGTCGCAGATTGCCGCTAAAATTGTCGGCTCGACAGATGAAAATCCGCAAGTGGTTGGCATCGACTTTTTGGAAGTCGATCCGCTTTCCGGCGTGATTTTGCTGCAGATGGACTTTCTGGAAGATGAAGCGCCAGCAAAGTTGATAGAAGCTTTGGGCGACAAGCCTGATCTCGTTATTTCCGATATGGCGGCACCGACGACAGGCCATCGCCGCACTGACCATTTACGCACCGCGCATCTTTGTGAAGTGGCGGCAGATTTTGCTATTTCAGTGCTGAAACCGGGCGGACACTTCCTGACCAAGACGTTTCAGGGCGGCACCGAAAACGAGCTTCTAGCATTGTTGAAGCAGAAATTTCGCTCTGTGCATCACGTCAAACCACCGGCATCGCGTGCTGAATCGGTCGAGCTTTATCTGCTCGCACGTGACTTCAAAGGCTAAGCACAATCAATTCGTTTAAAATTAAAATGCCTGACCGGAGCATCCTGTCAGGCATTTTTTATGTTTAGTTTTTACGGATTTTTCTTCCCGAAAGCTGATGGCCGGCATCCGGATCAAGCTTGATAAAGCTGAAAAAGGCTATTCCAGAAATAGCTGCAATAATGAAGAAACCAATATGGAAATCACTGAGTAGCAATTCTTTACCGTGAAACAGCGTGCTGATTTCCAAAATACCACCAGCGATGGCCACGCCAATAGCCAGCGACACTTGCTGCGCCACAGTGGTGATCGGTGTTGCCTGGCTGGTTTTCTCGTTGGGAATTTCTGCATAGGCTAAGGTGTTGACGCCCGTAAACAAAAGCGAGCGGCCAACACCACCAATCAGCAGTGCCATGAAGATAATCCAATAAGGCGTTTCCGGTGTAAAGAAACCGTTGATGGCAATGAAACTTGCCGAAATCAGTGAACAAAGCGCCAATGAATTACGAAAACCAAAACGCGCGAACATTGAGCGCGCGCCAAATTTCATGGTGAAGGCACCAATAGCAGAGGTAAATGTCAGCATACCCGACTGAAAAGGTGTGAGGCCGAAACCGACCTGAAACATCAGCGGCAGCAAAAATGGCACCGCACCAACACCGAGACGGAAGATACTGCCGCCCACGACAGAAATTCTGAAAACCTTATTTTTAAACAGTGACAAATCCAGCAAGGGTTCGGCCACACGTCTGGCATGCCAGACATAAAGAATACTGGCGACAATACCAACTATCAGCGTGCCGACACCGACAAATGGTGGCAAAGCCGGAAGGCTGACCACCGAAAGCCCGAACACCACGCCCGACATGCCAAGCCCTGAAAGTACAAATCCTGTCCAGTCGAGTTTGCGGTTCATCAGTTCTTCCGCATCGGGCAGATATTTGGTTGAAAACCAGATGCCCATAATACCAATCGGCACATTGATGATGAAAATCCAGTGCCATGTGAAATAGGTCGTAATAAAGCCACCAATCGGCGGCCCCGCCAATGGCCCGACCATCGCCGGAATGGAAAGCCATGCCATTGCAGAAACAAGTTCATTACGCGGTGTTGAACGGATGATCAGCAAGCGCCCGACAGGTGTCATCATTGCGCCACCCATACCTTGAAGCGACCGCGCCAAAACAAAAGCGGTCAAGGAATTGGACGCGGCACAGGCAAGCGAGCCCAGCACAAACACACCGATTGCCGCGCGAAAAACCCGCTTGGCACCAAAGCGATCAGCCATCCAGCCGCTGATCGGAATGAAGATCGCTAATGATACCAGATAGCCGGTTAATGCCAGTTTCAGCGCAATAGGACTGGTGCCCAAATCCTCTGCAATAGCCGGCAATGACGTGGAGATGACGTTCGAATCCATATTCTCCATGAAAAGAGCAATGGCAAGAACAAGAGGCACTGACCGGTTCACGGCAATAAATCCCTGTTTCCTCAACATTTGAGGCATTCAACTTCGATTATCAGTTACAGGAAATTTCCGTATTTACGGGCTTTCTGTCTTGATGGCTTGGCTTAGTTTAATCAAGAAAACACCAAATAACAGCTTAAAGTTGATAAAAAATTAGTGACAAAAAAGCGCTCCTATTATTGAAAACATTGCACTTTCCGACGCCTCGAAACTCACCAAGTGTTACACGCGTTCACAAATGTCATTTCGAGGGTTGCGCCACAGGTTACACGCTGTTACATTGTGTGAAGACAGTGTTTTTAACGAATTTCCTGAATGAGACTGGGGACATTTTCAGGGTGACGGAAAGGGATATAGCATGAGCGATCTGACAAGAACCGCAGTTCTCTATTCTATGATGATTATCAGCCTGAATACTGCACTGGCTATCGCAGTGATGGGTTTTGATCTTCTGCACTGATTAAAGTGTAAAATTGAGATATAACCGTTGGTTTGCAATCGGTTTTCGGGTGACTATGAAAAATGGTGACCAGAACAAAGATCAGACAAAACAACCAAGAATTCCTATTTTGTTAAGAAGATTTTAATCCCCTGCACGTGAAACTGCTATCTAAGAGGTCAAGTCTAACAAGACTAAGCCTCTTATAAGAATCGGCTGATAGATTAATACTATCAGCAGCCTTGGCGATCACGTCAAAGCAGAACAGTTTTCTTGCCCTCCAGGCACATTTGAGAAAGAGCGTTTCATTGGCAATAATGAAGCGCTCTTTTTCCTTGCCCGATCTCATTTCTGATTCCAGCGGCATCTTTGCAACGCAACTAAAGCCTCTGGACAAACACCATAACAAAACCTACATTTGTCATAGCCGCGCAATCCCGTGCGGTCTTGTTCTCGGGGCGGGGTGCAATTCCCCACCGGCGGTATGAAGTTTGAACATTCAAGCTTTGAGCCCGCGAGCGCTTATACTTGCATGGCAAGTTTAAGGTCAGCAGATCCGGTGCGATGCCGGAGCCGACGGTATAGTCCGGATGGAAGAGAGCGAAAGAAGACTCAGGATCTGAGCGTAGCCAAAGGTGACGTGCGGATTTTTATGGGTATTTTTTTGTACGCCCTGTATCTAGTTTCGTGAGGAACCTATGACACAGAGCTATCCGAACACAAAAGCTTTCAAAGTTGCATTTATTCAGGCACGCTGGCATGCCGATATTGTTGATGAAGCGCGTAAAAGCTTTATTGATGAGATCGCCAAAATTTCCGGCAATAAAGTTGAAGTTGAAATCTTCGATGTGCCCGGCGCTTATGAAATCCCGCTGATGGCCAAAATGCTGGCTGAAACAGGTCGTTATGAGACGATTGCCGGTTGTGCTTTCGTGATTGACGGCGGCATTTATCGCCATGATTTTGTCGCAACTGCTGTGATTAACGGCATGATGCAGGTGCAGCTGGAAACCAATGTGCCGGTATTGAGCGTGTCGCTCACCCCGCATCATTATCACAATAGCGATGAACATCATCAGTTCTTCCATGCGCATTTCAAAATCAAAGGCGTGGAGGCTGCCCATGCTGCCATGCAGATTGTGACCGAGCGTGAACGCATCAAAGCACTGACGGCGTAATCACTCTATCAACGAAAATGGCGGGGATTTCCCGCCGTTTTTATGTGGGCAGCACCCGCTCTGGATGTGTGTAAATATCAAATTCTTTGCCGCGGACTAGCGCCACCAATGTAAGCCCTGCTTTTTCAGCCGTTTCAATCGCAAGCATTGTGGGTGCAGAAATAGCTGCCAATAAGGGTACGCCAATAATGGCAGACTTTTGCACCATCTCCACTGATAACCGGCTGGTTACGGCCACTAATCCTTGGTTTGAGACATATGTGTTGCGCAATAAAGCGCCAGCCAATTTGTCCAGTGCATTATGCCGCCCGACATCTTCCCGCACGATGACGGCGCCCTGCCCTTTCAAATAAAACCCTGCGCCATGCACGGCATGCGTTGTCCTATTGAGTTTTTGCTTGGCCGCTAAATCTGCCATTGCGCCTGTAATGTCTGCGGCTGAGAATTTTGCATTGGCTATATCCACTTGCGGCACCGGACGCAGCGCTTGTTCGATCGATTCAATCCCGCATAAACCACAGCCGACCGGCCCTGCCATATGGCGGCGACGCGCATTGAAATGCGCGCGTGACTGCTCTTTCAGTGTCACTTGTGCATCAAAACCACCATCAACCGACACGATATTGATGGTCTCAATATCGGTCATTTTTCCAATAACACCTTCGGTCAAAGCAAAACCAATGGCAAAATCTTCCAAATCATCGGGTGTTGCCATCATCACCGCATGGGTTGTGCCACCAAAACTCATCGCAACAGCTACTTCTTCCGGCACCATGCGTGTCGAACTTGAAAAAACGCCTTCCCGATAAATTTGTCGCTGAACAAGCCGTGAAGATTTTTCATTAGACATGGCTTCTCCCGTTAATTTATCCCATATTAGACTTATATGTATGGCTTCAAGATTCTGAAGCTCCAACGATATTCCGTCCCATACGGACAATGAGCAATAACCGCAGGGTAGCACAATGGACATTCGCCAAATCGACGATATTTATTCAGTCACCGGCCAGATTTCGCCTGATGATATACGTGATCTTGCCGCTCAAGGCTTCCAGATGGTGATCTGCCATCGCCCTGATGGTGAAGGTGGCGCAGACCAACCCAATTTTGCCGAAATCGCCAAAGTGGCTGAAAAAGTTGGTATTACCGCAGTGCATGTGCCTTTTTCCGGAGGTATGCTGACACAGGAAGATGTGGACGTTATGGCAGAGGCTCTCGCCAAAGCTGAAGGCCCTGTGCTTGGTTTCTGCCGTTCCGGTGCCCGTTCCGCGCAAATTTACAGCATCACCCGCGGCTTACAAAATAATTAGGCAAAATAATTAAGATCAGCAATGTCTATCAAACATCTCAACGAAACCATCATCAATCAGATCGCTGCGGGTGAAGTGATCGAGCGTCCGGCCAGCGTTATCAAAGAGCTGGTGGAAAATGCGATTGATGCAGGGGCTGACCGGATTGAAATTGTCACCGCCGGTGGCGGCAAGACGTTGTTGCGCGTCATCGATAACGGTTCCGGTATTCCGCAAGCTGAGTTGAGCTTGGCGATCTCGCGTCACTGCACATCAAAACTCGATAATGATGTGCATGACATTCGCGCACTGGGCTTTCGTGGCGAGGCTTTGCCTTCCATTGGCTCGGTGGCGCGACTGAGTTTGAAATCACGCGTTAGAACCGCCGATAGCGGTTTTGAAGTGAGTGTTGAAGGTGGCCATGTGGCCGAGCCCCGCCCTGCTGCTTTGAATGTCGGCACGATTGCAGAAGTACGCGATCTTTTCTTCGCAACGCCTGCCCGTTTAAAATTCATGAAGACGAATCGCGCCGAGGCAACCGCTATCACAGAAGTGATCAAGCGCATTGCCATTGCCTTTCCGCATATTCGTTTTTCTCTGGCCGGAACAGATCGCACCAATCTGGAATTGCCCGCCACCGGCACCGGCAGCCAAGCCATGCTTGAGCGTATCTCGCAAATATTGGGCAAGGAATTTGCCGAAAATGCTTTGGCTATTGATGCGGAGCGTGATGGGGTGCGTCTTTCCGGTTTTGTCGGCATTCCATCATTTAACCGCGGCAATGCCCAGCATCAGTTCGCCTATGTCAATGGTCGCCCTGTGCGCGACAAGCAAATCTTTGGTGCGCTGCGCGGTGCCTTTATGGATGTGATTGCGCGCGACCGCCATCCGGTTGCGGTGCTGTTTTTAAATCTTGATCCGGCATTGGTGGATGTCAATGTGCATCCGGCCAAGGCCGATGTGCGCTTTCGTGATCCGGGGCTCGTGCGCGGGCTGATTGTCGGTTCTATCAAACAGGCGCATGCGCAATCCGGCATCCGTGCGTCAACCAATGCTGCCACCAACATGATGGAAGCCTTCAGAGCGCAGGGTTTGCAACCCTCATCCAACATGCCGCCTCAGCAAGCTTCAAGCTATCGCCCGCAATTTGCGAGCCGAGACTGGCAAGCATATCAACCGCGCCAGGAATGGTCGCCGGCAACGGCTCATCCGGCTCATCGCCCGCTTGATCTGGATGGCAGCACCTCACCACAACACACAACGCCAACTGGTATGAATGAAGCAGGGCAATCGGTTTTTGCCGATATCAGCATTCCGACCGCTGATGCGCGTGCCGGTATGGCCGAACCTGAAACCGAAATTATGGCGATGCCGCTGGGTGCTGCACGCGCACAAGTACACGCCAATTATATTGTCGCACAGACGGAAGACAGTCTGGTGATTGTCGATCAGCATGCAGCCCATGAGCGTCTCGTTTATGAAGCATTGAAAACAGCGCTTCATTCCAAACCAATGGCATCACAAATGCTGCTTATTCCGGAAATTGTCGATCTGCCGGAAGAAGATGCCGACCGTTTGACCGCCCATAGCGAAACATTGGAGCGTTTCGGTTTAGGCGTTGAACCCTTTGGGCCGGGTGCTGTGGCAGTGCGTGAAACACCTGCCATGCTTGGCGAAATGAATGTACCGCAGCTCATTCGTGATTTAGCCGATGAAATTGCCGAGCATGATACCGCCAATGGCTTGCAGGAAATGCTTGATCATGTGGCAGCGACAATGGCTTGTCACGGCTCCGTGCGCTCCGGCCGCCGCTTGAAACAGCAGGAAATGGATGCTTTGTTGCGCCAGATGGAGGCAACGCCCGGCTCCGGCACCTGCAATCACGGTCGTCCAACCTATATTGAACTGAAACTCAGCGACATCGAACGATTGTTCGGACGTCGTTAAACAAGAGCATGTCTCCAAAAAGTGACTACCTGTTTTGGGATAAAGACATGCGTAAACTAAAATGTTAGAGCGCGCGCAATAGATACAAAAAAGCGCGACACGCTCTAAAAAAGAACGAACTGGATAAGAACATGAACAATTTTGGCGGCTCGCACTCAACAGAAGCCCGTATCCGTTATCTCGATGGTGATTTTGATATTCTGACCATGGGCGAATATGTACTTTGTGCGGTCAGCGGTGCTAAAATTCCGCTCGACGAGCTGAAATATTGGAGCGTCGAGCGTCAGGAAGCCTATGCCACCGGCGAGATTTCTTTCCAGCGTGAGTTGGACATGCATCCGGAATTACGCAAACGCGACAAATAATTAATTATTGTCGAGCTTCAAAGCGCTGCAAAACCGTTGAGAAAATGGTTTTTGCAGCACTTTTGTCTGTAAAGCTCAATTCCACATCCAACACTGACAGTTTCTCAACAAAGCTTCGGTCTATATCCGGCTGTGAAGCCAAGCGCACATAATCCTTGGCAGTCGTAATCAAACGAAGGTTATTAGCTGCCGCTTCATCGTGCAATTGTGCAATATCTTGTGGCGTAAACGGGTGATGATCGGCAAATTCGCGCGTCGCGCCAATAACGGCGCCAGTTGCGCGAAGGCTTACAAAAAACTTCTCCGGATTGCCGATACCTGCAAAAGCCAAAAATTGACCATTTGCTAAATCACTCTTTGATGAAGCTTGCAAAACCGCATCAAAAATTGGTTTACCAGCCGCATGCGCTTGTTTTATTAAATTGTCAGCCACATTTTGAGTGCCAATGCGCAAAATGCCATCGGTTTTTGCCATCTGCACATTGAGCGGCGCGCGTAATGGCCCTGCCGGAATAATCTTGCCATTGCCGATGCCGCGTGAGGCATCCACCACCAAAAGCGCGTAATCGGCATAAAGTCGCGCACTTTGAAAGCCATCATCCATAATGATGAAATCGCAACCGCGTGTTTTTAAAAATTCTGCGGCATGGGAGCGATCGGAGCAAACAGCAACGCTGGCATGTCGCGCCAATAATAATGGCTCGTCACCCACCAGCTTGGCACTATCGGTTTCAGGATCAACCAGATGCACACCGTTATAATTGCCGCCAAAGCCACGTGAAACGATACCGGGAATAAAACCTTCATCACGGGCAAGTTCGGCAAAGTAAATAGCAGTTGGTGTTTTTCCGGCTCCGCCAACCGTGTAATTGCCGATGCATAAAACCGGCACATCAATGCGGGCACCCACACGTTTAGTAAGATTACGGGCAGCAACCATGCCATAAATACAGGCCAATGGAGCCAGCAGAGCGGAGCGCCAGCTTGGAGCTTGCCACCAAAAGGATGGAGCCTGCCCCGCCATCAAGCGCCTCGTTTAGTCCGTTTTGGATTTTTGGCATCATCATGCGCCGCACTGGTCAATTGTGCTTGTACCAGCAACGGCTGAATAAACGGCTCCAGTGACAAAACGGTGCGTTCCAGTGAACCACGCATGTCAAGCACTGTACGCAAACCAGCCGCAATCATCACTTTCAGATGCTTTGGATTATTGAAAAGGAAATTAACCGCACCCGCGAGCATTTCACGGTCTTTAACCAGTCGCGCGCCACCGTTTTTAATCAGTCGCTGATAGGAATCACGGAAGCTCTGCACATTGCTGCCCGATAAAACCGCCGTATTGAGCATCGCCGGTTCCAGCGGATTGTGACCGCCCTCACCCACCAGAGATTTGCCGACAAAGGCAATATCAGTCAAACGCAGATAAAGCCCCATATCACCGATTGTATCGCCCATGAAAATGGCCGTATCCGGCTCGATCACGTCACCGCGGCTTTGCCTTGCCACTTTCAAACCATGGGTCATAAACATGGTTTCCAGCTCATCCGCGCGCACCGGATGGCGCGGCACCACGATGGTAAGCAAATCAGGATGGCGTACGGTCAGCATTTTATGCACCTGCGCACAAATTTCTTCTTCGCCTTCATGCGTTGAAACCGCCGCCCAACGCTTGCGCGTACCAATTTCGTCCAACATACGTGCCAGCGTCTGTTTGTCGATCGGCGGCGGGGCGCTATCAACTTTCAAATTACCGGATACAGTGACAGGACGCGCCCCAAGAGCACGGAATCGCTCCGCATCCAGTTCGGATTGCGCAACAACATGTGAGAAATTCGCAAATAAAGCCTCGGCAATAGAGGAGCGTTTTTTCCAAGCAGCAAAGGAACGGTCAGACAAACGGCCATTGACCAGCACTTGCGGAATGCGGCGCGTCCCCAGCATCTGGATCGTGGTCGGCCAAATTTCCGATTCACACGTAATTGCCAAATCCGGCTTCCAATGGTTCAAAAAACGCTCGACCGCCGGTTTCAAATCCAGAGGCACAAATTGGTGGATAATATGATTACTCATATGATCGGCGACCAATTTTGCCGATGTCATCGTACCGGTGGTGAATAAAACAGTGATATCACGGCAAGCCAACCGCTCAACCAATGGCATAATGGCAGTGGTTTCGCCAACACTTGCGGCATGAACCCAAATCAACGGACCGTTTGGGCGGGCAATGTTGGTTTTGCCATAGCGCTCATTGCGGCGCTGACGGTCTTCTTTGCCCTTTAGCGTACGATAGCGCACATAGGTACCAACAAACGGGTAGAGACAAGTTCCAATGACCCGATAAGCGGTCAGCACATTGCGCGCCCAGCGTTCGCTCATGATGCTTTCTCCAAAGCGGCAGCAGCTTGCGCTGTAGCCTCGTTTAATTTTTGTGTCAGTTCCTGACGCTTGGCTTCCAAAATTTCCGCATCAGCATCAGCAGGTACCCAAACCGGTTCGGCTGCAATCACCATTGCCCGTCCGAAGGGTAATGGAATAGTGGTCTTGTCCCAAGTTTTTTCAAGAACTATTTTACGAGTAGACGCATAGGCTGTCGCAATTATGGGGCGGCCTGATAATTTTGCGAGCAAAATAATTCCCTCTCCCGCCTCACGCGCCGTTCCATGAGCAATATCAGCAATCATGGCTGCGGATTTGCCATTTTTCAATGCATTTTTTAAAGTCAGCAATGCGCGTGCGCCGCCCTTTTCAACACGGGTTGTTTCTGCGCGACCGCCAGAACCACGCACAATTTCCAAGCCCAAACGTTCGGCCACTTTCGCATTTAATTCCGCATCATTAGAGCGCGAAAACATCGCAACAGTTGGTGCGGATTTCGGGCGCACAAAAGGCCCCATTAAATGCTGACCATGCCAGAAGGTGACAATAAAAGGTGCAATTTCGCCCGCGATACGTATCGTTTCCTTTGCCGCTTTCGGCATTGGGTTGGTGAGATTGACCAGACGCAGATAATTGGTAATCAAGCTAACCAACAATGATTTGACAAATGCTGAGCGTGCCAGCGGCCCGCGAATTTTACGCCAAAACGGCTTTAAAAAGCCCGAACGCTTTTGTTCCGGTTTTTCTTCACCGGAAGGTTCAGGTAGTACAGCGCGATCTGCGTCTTGATTATTCACGAATAGCGTACTCTTGAAGTTATTAAAACAATATCAGCGCAAACTATGGTCTGACGGGATTTAACAGACCGGCTTGCGCTGATAAATCTTAAGAAAAATATTAGCTCTGCGAGCTGATAGAAGCTGCGGCAGTCGCAGGATCCAGCAGGCGATGCATATGCACGATGAAATAACGCATATGCGCGTTATCAACAGTCTGTTGTGCTTTTGAACGCCATGCGTGCAAAGCGGTTTCATAGTTCGGATAAATACCAACCATATCAATTTGGTCTAAATCACGAAACTCCATCGAGTTGAGGTTTTTCAGCTCACCGCCGAAAACCAAATGAAGCAATTGTTTTTTATCGCCGTCGTTGCTCATAATGATCCATTCCTGAAACAGTTCGATTTAACCGCCTGCTTAGCGCAATGCTTAAGCGGCGACAACACTCAACATCTCTTCCAGCAATTTACCGCTGGAAGCAACCAATGCGCCCTGCCCCGATGATGCCCCGCCATAATGAAGCGGCACACCTGCCACATCCACCAGACGGCCTCCGGCCCGGCTTAAGATCAGATCAGCAGCCGCCAAATCCCAATCATTGGAATGAGGCCGCACAAATGTACCCGCAATTTCACCACGCGCCACCATACCAATACGATAAGCCAATGACGACACATAAGGGTGTAGATGCACACGATCACGTAAATTATCCGGCAGGCTGTCAAAAGCGGAGCGCGATAAAGCAATGCTCAATGGTTCACCTGCATTTTGACTGCCCACACGGATCGGCAAATTATTTTGCAAAGCAACACCATTGCAATGAGCTTCCAGCACTTCACCGCGCACGGAACACTCCAAAACACCGGCAAGTGGGCGGCCATTTTCGATAATCGCAATGCTCACGCACCATTGATCATCACCACGAATAAATGAACGGGTGCCGTCGATCGGATCAACCACAAAGAACCGCTGACGTGGCACCACATCGCGCTCATCGACCGTTTCCTCTGATATCCAGCCGTAATCGGGGCGCGCTTGCAGCAATGTTTTGCGCAAATAATTATCGACGGCAAAATCTGCTTCTGTGACAGGCGAGTTACCCTCTTTATACCAGACATCCGGATCTTTTTTGAAATAGTGCAAAGCAATGCTACCCGCTTCTGCCGCAGCTTGCTTCAGCAGCGCCAGTTCATCTTGCGGAAGCGGCAGGTTTTGCATCATCTCGTTAATTTCCGGCCCATTAGTTTCCGGCAAGCGTCATTCCTTCAATTGCCAAAGTCGGAGAGGTCATACCAAAGTTACGATCAATATCCGAGGCTGGTGTCATATTCAAAAACATATCCTGCAAACGGCCGGCGATGGTGACTTCCGAAACCGGAAAGGCCAATTCGCCATTTTCAATCCAGAAACCCGAAGCACCACGGCTATATTCACCGGTAACCATATTAACACCTTGACCGAAAACTTCCGTCACATAAAAACCAGTGACGATCTGTTTGATCAGATCTTCTGGTGTTTGTTCACCCGGTTCAATGGCAAAATTGGTGGAAGCCGGAGAGACAACCGAACCGGAACGCACACCGCGGCCATTGCCTCGAAGGCCCAATTCTCGCGCCGTTGAACCCGATAATGTCCAATGCTGCAAGACACCATCTTCTACCATCACCAATGGCTGACCTTCAATACCTTCACCATCAAAGGGACGTGAAGAGGAGCCGCGCACACGCAGCGGATTATCGGTGACATTAATGCCGGATTTTAAAATCTGCTGCCCCATTTTATCGCGTAAAAAGCTGGTTTTACGCGCAACAGAGGCACCATTTATTGCACTAGCCAAATGGGAAGCCATGCCGCGCGCAATACGCGGATCAAAAATGACATTCACCGGCCCTGTCGCCACTTGCCGCGCATTGAGACGACGTACAGCGCGCTCACCGGCATTACGTCCAATCACCTCCGGCACTTCCAGATCAGCAAAATGCAGACGCGAACTAAAATCATAGTCGCGCTCCATGCTGGTGCCCTCACCGGCAATAGCGCTGACCGAACGGCCGAAACGCGAAGCCTGATAGGCGCCCGAAAAACCGTTTGAGGTAACCAGCACCAAACCTCCCAGGCCAAAGGAAGCACCAGCTCCACCGGAATTGGTGATGCCTGATATTTCAAGCGCTGCGGCTTCCATCGCCAATGCGTCTTCGGTCAGGCGCTGTGAGTTCAGTTCCGTCGCATCAAACAGATCAAGATCACGCGGATTTTTAACGTGAAGGCTTGGATCGGCCAAAGCCTCATATGGGTCTTCAGGTGAAACCTTGGCCATTGCAACGGCGCGTTCTGCCAGTTGCTTCGGATCAGCACCACTATTGGCCGCAACACTGGCCACACGTTTTCCCACGAAAACTCTTAGGGAAAACTCGTCGCTCTCAGATGATTCGGTGCCTTCAACTTTACCAAGGCGCACACTCACGCTGGTGGAGCGCGCCCGCACCACAACCGCATCTGACGCATCAGCGCCTGCCTGTTTTGCAGCCTCTACGAGGCGAGCAGCCTGATCGATCAATTTAGAGGCGGCATCAGTCATCTTTTTCACGCTTACCCAGAATATTATTTGCATCAAACAAGTTGATGATTATTCAATATTTGCTAGACCTGAAACTGAATCCGGCCATATCTTTCTTGTATAGGGTGCAATTCTTGCCCCTTCAAGGCAAGCTCGCCTAATTGCTAACAAACAGATCACATTCAAGGCCGAATTATGCTGGAAGACGGCGGACATCTTTACATACAAGCGCTTCTGATTCTTGGCGGTGCTATTCTCGCAGCGCCCTTGTTCAAAAAACTGGGGCTTGGTACCGTGCTTGGCTATCTCGCGGCCGGTATCACCATCGGCCCTGTAGCGCGTCTGATCAGTGACGGCGAAGAGCTTTTGCATTTTGCCGAACTGGGCGTCGTGTTTCTGCTTTTCGTCATCGGGTTGGAACTCAAACCATCCCGTCTCTGGGCGCTGCGCCATTCGATTTTTGGCCTTGGAAGTTCACAAGTTCTCCTTACCGGTGCAGCCTTGGCTTTTGCCGGTTTTCATCTGGCGGGTTTAAGCGTCAATGCGGCGATTATAATCGGTTATGGTTTGGCATTATCTTCCACCGCTTTTGCGATGCAGGTTTTGCAGGATCGCGGCGGCACCAACCAAAAATATGGTCAGCGCAGTTTTTCCATTCTGTTGTTTCAAGATTTGGCGATTGTGCCAATTCTGGCAATTATTCCGGCTCTTTCACCACTTGAAGAACAGGCAAGCGCCAGCTTCCATATTGCCACCGCCATTGCCGCAATCACAGCCTTGGTTGTCGCCGGCCGTTATCTGATTAATCCGATGTTCCGTATCATCGGTAATACCGGTGCGCGTGAAGTGATGGTTGCTGCCGCGCTTTTTATCGTGCTCGGCTCCGCAATGCTTCTGCAATATGCCGGTCTTTCCATGGCGATGGGAGCGTTTATTGCAGGTGTGCTGCTGGCAGAATCATCCTATCGCCATGAGCTGGAAGCCGATATTGAACCGTTCCGCGGTATCTTTTTAGGGCTGTTTTTTGTGGCCGTCGGTCTGTCGCTCAACTTGTCCGTAATTGTAACCCATTGGCAAGCCGTATTGATTGCTGTGCCTATTTTTATGTTCATCAAAGTAGTGATCACCTATTTATTGTGCCGGATTTTCCGCTCCAACCACAATGATGCTGTCCGCGTAGCGTTTCTGCTGCCGCAAGGTGGTGAGTTTGCCTTTGTGCTGTTTTCAGCCGCCTCTGCTGCTGCGATCATCACCAGTGCTTTGGCATCCGAACTGGTGGCGGCTGTTACTGTTTCGATGGCGCTCACCCCTCTCTCGGTTGCAATCGGCAATAAGCTACTTTTCAAAGATAAAGAACAAGCCGCACCGGAAGAAGATTTCAACGGAGCTGGCGCCGATATTTTGATGATCGGCTTTTCCCGCTTTGGCCAGATCACTGCGCAGATTTTGCTGGCAGGTGGTGTCAGTGTAACCGTGATTGATACATCTGCTGATCGTATCCGCGCAGCTGGACGTTTTGGTTTCCGCATTTATTATGGTGATGGCACCCGCAAGGATGTGCTGGAAGCTGCCGGTATCCGGCAGGCAAAAATCGTTGCCGTCTGCACCCAAAACAAAGAAACCACCAGCCGCATTGTCGAGCTGGTGCAGGCAAGCTACCCGGACGCAAAACTATTTGTGCGCGCCTATGACCGCGAACATAGTCTTGAGCTACGTGCTCATGGCGTCGAATATGAACTGCGTGAAACGCTGGAATCGGGTCTGATGTTTGGTCGCAAAGCGCTTGAAGCCTTGGGTTCCAGTGAAGCAACAGCCTATTCGATTGCCGAGGATGTTCGCCAGCGCGATGAAGACCGCCTGCATGTGCAAATGGCAGAAGGTATTCTGGCTGGCCGTCACCTGCTCTTTAACAAGCCGGTGACACCTGAACCGCTACTTAAACCTTCACGTCAGGGTAAAGCACTGGATCAAGCCACTAAAGAGCAAATTGATGCCAATGATGATGAAAACATTCAAACGCCAGCGGCGGAATGAGTTTTAAGAACATCATCAATCGCATATTTGAGATGATCGCGCACTTTCTCACTTTGTGTGAGAATTTGCTCGATTTTCCAAAAATCAATCAGACTTATATGCGATACATCCGGACTTAAAAATATATCCGGTTTGCAATTCAAAAATTTATTGGTGACGATGGAGCGCATGGTGAGCATATTGGATGCCATCATCGCTTCAATTGTTGTCGGCATTCGTTCACTATCAGATGGAGGAACACCAATAACGTCGACCGCAATGATAATGTCAGCTTTATCGCTCAAAAGGTCATAGGGCACAGGATTGAACAAACCGCCATCGAGATAAATACGGCCTTCGCGACGAACCGGCGAAAACAATGGCGGGATGGCACAGGAAGCAGCAATGGCAGAGCGTAAATCACCAGTATCAAAAACAGTTTCTCTGGCCGCATAATAATCACATGCGGTGATTTGGAGGGGAATATTTAACCCGGCAAAATCAACCGGCACCTGATCGGGCAGAAAAGCTGCAATAATTTTTTCAATATTGAATTGGCTGAATTTTAAACCGCCATGAAACAGATCAGACAGGCTTTGCGGCTTTGTCTGCCAGATACGTTTGGCTATTTCCGTATTATGGGTGAAAATCTCGGTCATATAGGCACGAATTTCGCTGCCTTTCATGCCGCAGGCAAGCCCCGCCCCCATGATTGAACCAATAGATGACCCGGCAATAGCCACCGGTTTGATACCCAGTTCGTCCAAGACTTCAATAATGTGAATATGGGCAATACCGCGGGCGCCACCACCGCCAAATGCTACGGCAAAAGTCGGTGATGACGTCGTCATATTCTATCCCGCTTACTTCATTATTACTGGGCAGGCCCGACAATCAAAATTGCCGGATCTGTATTGAAAAGTTTGGCAGCCACTGCTTTGACCTGATCAGCCGTTACAGCATTAATCAAATCAATACGCTCATCGAAGAAGTCTATTGAGCGTTTTGCGTCCTGCAAGCCAACCAATGTATTAGCCACAGCCGATGAAGAATTGAGATTATTCACCGCATAAGAACCAATGACATAGTTTTTAGCCGTTTGTAACTCTGCCTCTGTCGGGCCTTCAGCCGCCATTTTCGCCACTTGTTCGCGGATGATTTTCAGCGATTCTTGTGCTTTCTCAGGCCGTGTCGCGGTGCCAATCATCAAAGCGTTGGCGTGATCACGTACCTGCAACCCGGAAGAAACCGAATAAGCAAGGCCGCGCTTTTCACGCACTTCTTCATAAAGACGTGAAGAGAAACCACCACCCATAATCTGGTTCATCAGATAGGCTGCAAAGAAATCAGGATCATCCAGATCGACACCCGGATAGGCAAATGTCAGCGAGGTTTGCGGCAAATCATAAGTGACCGATGTGGTCACACCAAAACCAAGTTTGGCATCAGGCACCGGTACCAGTTCCGAACTTGCCGGAAGGTCACCAAAAATCTTATCCAAAATCGGGGCAAGTTCATCTGCTTTAATATCACCAACCACACTGATATTCAGATTATCACGGGCAAAATTCTTGCGATGAAATGCTTTCAGATCATCCGGTTTGATGCTGTTAAGCGATGCAACAGTACCTTCACTTGGACGTGCATAAGGATGTTTGCCGTAAAATGCTTCAGCAAATTTACGTGATGCAATAGAATCCGGATCACGTTGTGATGCTTCAATACCTGCAATCAGCTGATAACGGATACGATCCACTGCATCCTGATCAAAACGGGGTTCATTGACCGCCAGTTTCAACAAATCAAAGGCTGCGTCTTTGTTTTCGCTCAGCATTTTCATGCCGCCGATAATCTTGTCTTGCGAGGCATAGAAACTCATTTCCGCGCCAAGATTATCCATATTTTCCTGAAAACGATCGGCATTCTGGTCGCCCGCACCTTCATCAAAAAGGCCGGTCATGAGATTTGCCAATCCTTCTTTGCCGTCAGGATCTTGTGCAGAACCGCCTTTGAGTGAAAAGCGGATGGAAATCAGCGGCACAGACGCATCGGAAACCAGCCACGCTTTGACACCTTTTTCCGATGTAACTGTCTGAATATCAATTGCATATGCCGGCAGGCTCAACAATAAGACAGCCGATGCAGCAAGCACCAATGTTTTGAACGAAGACAACTGTTTTTGAAGATGTTTGAACATTATTGTACGCCTCCGCTTGGCTGCTCACCCTTTTCAGGCGCGGCACTGTCCGCTTCTGCCTGCGATACGGCTACCGCAGATTTCGGCTCCATATCAGGAGGCAATAAATAGCTGGTCACGGTTTTCTGTTTTGAGAGATAACGGTTTGCCACATCTTTGACCTGGTCAGCTGTTACCTTTTTGATTTTTTCCGGCCAGCCCTGAATATCTTCAATGCTCTGACCAACAGAAAGACCTGCACCATAAATGCGCGCCATTCCGGCCTGACTATCACGGGCAAAAATCACTGATTTCATCAAGCGGTTACGTGCCTGATCAAGCTCTGCTTCGCTCACGCCATCCTTGATGATCGCAGCCAACTGATCTTTCACTTGGAGTTCCAATTCACCAAGTGTTGTGTCACCACGTGGCGCACCAAACAGCGAGAATGTGCCATCATCCAGCGCATCGCCGCGATAACTTGCATCCACACCGCTGGCAATCGACTGCTTGACCATGAAATTCTGATACAATCTTGAACGGGTTGAGCCGCTCAAAATTTCACTGAGCAGACTAAGAGCTGCCGCATCGCCTTGCTTAGCGCCTTCAAACTGTGCTTCATTGGCATAAGAAGGCACCAGCCATGTGGTTGTAAAAGACGGTATGGTGACGCGCTCATCATGCAGCGTCACGATGCGATCAGCTTGCTTGGCAGGCTCCTGCACCCGCTCCCGATCGCCAGGCTCTGCACTGCGTTGCACTTTTGCCCAGCTGTTTTCGGTCAGTTCCAGCACTTTTTCCGGTGTTACATCACCGGTAATAATCAATGTGGCATTGTTGGGCGTATAATATTTCTTGTAGAAACTGATTGCATCATCAAGGCTCAGTTTTTCCATTTCCTGACGCCAGCCGATAATCGGACGGCGATAAGGATGATTATAGAAAATCGTCGCATTGGTGTTTTCAGAAAGCATCGCACCCGGATTGGAATCCACCCGCATGCGGCGTTCTTCGATAATTACTTCGCGCTCGGTGGTGACCGCCTCTTCATTCAAAATCAGGTTTTGCATGCGGTCAGCTTCAAATTCCATGACTTTCGGAAGAGCCTGCGGCGAAACCTGCTGATAGTAAGCGGTATAATCATAAGAGGTAAAAGCATTTTCCTGACCGCCATTTTCGGTCACATAATTGGAAAACTCACCTGCCTGAAATGTTTTGGTGCCCTTGAACATCAAATGCTCAAGAAAATGCGCGATGCCGGAAGTGCCTTCTTCTTCATCGGCAGAGCCGACATGATACCAGATCATCTGGGTGACAACCGGTGCGCGGTGATCGGGGATTACCACCACTTTCAAGCCGTTCTGGAGGGTAAAACTTGCAACGCCGTCAGAGGTTTTAATCTCAGGCTTTTCCTGAGAAGCGGTAGCCTGCGTTTGTACGGGAGCAACGGGTGCTTCGGCAAATGTATGTGTTGCTAAAACAGGAACAATTAAAAATGTTGAAACTGTAGTGGATATGAGTAAGCGACTAAGTGATCGAATTAACACCGAGCGTCATCTCCTGATTAATACAAGCCTTCAAGCCGGACAGAAGATATTGGATATATGACACAAATCTTCCGTCCGCACTCTATCATCAGGACATATTTCCATGCCCCGACCGGCTTTCAAATTCATTCATTGTGTTTGCCAGCTTAAACACAATCATGTTCTGTGCAAGATACTTATATGACTAATGAGCAAGCCTTATCAGGCGAATGGTGGTCAGTCCGTAATCCCGCTCATCCTCAATGACAAAACGCTCATCGAGATTAAGCAAAGCATCTGCTTCTTCTTCAAGAATGATAATTGCGTCAGAATTAAGCCAGTTGCCTTCCAGAGCTGCAGTCAAGGCTTTTTCACCCAAGCCCTTTCCGTAAGGCGGATCGGCAAAAACCACATCAAATGGCTCCAGCGTTCCCGCTAGCCCTAATTGACAAGCATTGCGGCGGAAAACTTTCGTCTGCCCCTGCAAACCAAAATTTTCAATATTTTGACGCAGCAAACCACGACCTTCAGCAGATTCCTCAATGAAAACGCCGTAGCGGCCGCCGCGCGACAAAGCCTCAAGACCCAATGCGCCTGTACCGGCAAAAAGATCGAGAATACGTCCATTCTCGATCTTGTCGGCATATTTATGCATCAAAATATTAAACAAGCTTTCACGGGTGCGATCCGTCGTTGGACGGATCGCATTTGTTTGTGGCGTAGCTAATGGCCGTCCGCGAAACTTACCGCCGACGATCCGCACCACGTCCTCCCGGTTTTCCACCTGAACGATTGCCACTGCCGGATGGTCCATCGCGGAAAGGCTTGTCGCCTCTCGGACGATCATTTTGCGGACGCTCGCTGCGCGGTTTGTCACTGCGTGGCTTGTCACCCCAAGGTTTATCACTACGTGGCTTATCACCAAATGGCTTGTCGCCGCGTGGCCTGTCACCGCGTGGCTTATCGCCCCAAGGCTTATCACTGCGTGGCTTATCGCCAAATGGACGGGCATCACGTGATTTTTCACCGCGGGAATAACCGCCGGCGAAATCTTCGGTGCGGCGGGCTTCGCGGGCGTTCTCACGTTCACGTTCACGGCGACCCGGACGCTTCTGCTCATCGTCAAAACGCGGACGGCTAGCACCCTCGGCGCGTGGACGGCGGTCGCCCTCTGGTCTTGGTGCGCGGTCAAAACGCTCTGAACGTTCACCACGGCCTTCGCCATAAGAACGCTTCTGGAATGAGCCTTCATCATCTGAACGGCGTGGACGCGGGGCATAATCACCGTCGCGCGGTTTACGCTCAAAACCACCTTGGCGGTCACGATCATTGGAGCGGAATGGGCGATCCGAACGCTCACCACGGGGTGCACCACCACGAGCTTCGCCAAACGGTTTGCGCTCACGTTTTTGATATTCGCTACGTTCTTCAGCCGCGGCTTCTGCTTTGGCGGATTGCGGACGCGCACCTGGTGCCATCCACACATTCACGCCACGCGGACGGCGGCTTTCTTCAACACGCTCGGTACGTTTTGGTTTACCTTGCGACGGACTAGATGAAATCCACTCACGCGGACGGCGAGGACGTTCATCCTGCTGTGCCTCATCACCACGCGGGGCACGAATACCGGCGCCACGGACATCAGAATTTGAAAATTCATTGATGATCGGTGCATCGAAATCGGCACCCGATTCTTGCACCAAACGTTCGCCCAGCTGGTCACGCAATGTACGGCCACGGATTTCACGCACGGCGCCCACTTCCAGATCGCTCAACTGGAAAGGCCCGAAAGACACACGGATTAAGCGACCAACAGTCAGGCCGAGAGCGCCAAGAATATTTTTGACTTCTCGGTTTTTGCCTTCGCGCAGACCGATATTCAGCCAGACATTGCTGCCCTGCTGACGTTCCAGTTGTGCATCAATGCTGCCATAGAAAATACCGTCAACGGCAATACCGTTTTTCAACTCATCCAGTTGTTCCTGTGTCACGCTGCCATGCGCGCGAACGCGGTAACGGCGCAACCAACCAGTGGTCGGCAATTCCAGAATACGCGACAAACCACCATCATTGGTCAGCAACAACAAGCCTTCGGTGTTGATATCCAAACGACCTACTGACAACACACGCGGCATATCTTCCGGCAGCGCTTCAAATACGGTCGGGCGGCCTTCAGGATCACGGTTGGTGGTCACAAGACCCGCAGGCTTGTGGTAAAGCCACAAACGGGTGCGTTCGGTCTGCGGCAGCAATTTACCATCAACTTTGATAATATCTGTACGATTGACGTTGAATGCAGGTGTGGTCAGCACTTTGCCGTTCACGCTGATGCGGCCGGCAGCGATCATGGTTTCAGCTTCACGGCGTGAAGCAATACCGGCGCGCGCTAAGCGCTTGGCAATACGCTCGGCTTCTTCAACGGACGCATCTCTGTCACCTACATCACGGCTGCGCGGGGCATCCCCCTTGTCGAAACGCGGCTTGTCACCGAATTTCTTTTCAAAACGTGGTTTGTCGTCACGATCGCGGCGTTCACGGCCATCACGTCCTTCACCATCACGGGCACCAAATTCGCGTGGGCGACGCTCGCCATCGCGCTCGCGGGGTTTGAAACCTTCACCGCGGCCTGTTCTTTTATCTTGATCGCGGTTTTCTCCGCGTTTATCGAAGGGACGCTTTTCGCCTTCTTCATTATGATCTCTGCTCATTTTAATAATGGCCTTTCAGCAGCGGTCGCAGCCGCGCCTTGCATTGATTTATGGACAATCATCAACGACGTTCATCAACGCTGGATAATTCCGTTGGTAAATGGTTCCGGTTTTTAAGTTTATGCAGTAACAAATCAAATGGAAGCATGCGAGTAAAATTTCTACTATAGGCGATCAACAATGATGAAAAAACACCTTGAACAAGAAGATCCGCCCAAAAACAGATTTATGGCACAGGCTTTTGAGCAAGCACTTGAAGCGCAAGCCTTAGGCGAAGTGCCAATTGGAGCCGTGATCGTACTTGATGGCAACATTATTGCTCGTGCCGGTAATCGTACCCGTCTGCTCAATGATCCGACCGCTCATGCTGAAGTGCTTGCGATCCGGCAGGCGTGTGACCTGCTGAAATCAGAAAGACTACCTGACTGCGATCTATATGTAACGCTTGAGCCCTGCGCCATGTGTGCAGCTGCCATTTCTTTTGCGCGCATCAGGCGGCTTTATTATGGCGCTGCCGACGAAAAAGGTGGCGGTGTTGAATATGGCGGCCGTTTTTTCACCCAACCAACATGCCATCATGCTCCAGAAACTTATTCAGGCTTTGGCGAAACAGAATCTCAAAATTTACTGAGAGCGTTTTTTAAGCAAAGACGCTAAAAACAGATAAAGCCGGACAAAACCGGCTTTTTCTATCATCGACAAACTCACGCAAATTGATTGCGCGAATTGTTAGTTCCAAGGCATATAATCGCTCCAGCTTTTGCTCTTGCTGGCAGCTTTCTTACGTGCGCGTTCTTTTTTAGCCTCATCATCACCCTGCTCACCGATTGGGGCTGTGGCTGCAGGCTGGCGATAAGCCAAAGGTGGCTCACTCAAATAACGACGTTGATCCGGCGCGCCAACCTTCTGCAAATGCAGTTCTTTCTTGGCCTCGGCCACGCGTTTTGTCGGCGGCTTGGTCAGATCATAATCATAAGAAGCTGTTGAGTTGGCAGGCACATTGGGCTTCACCGCCGGACGATAAAATGGATTATCCTGATTGGCGGTAGCCTCATCACGCAAACGCTTGCGGCGTTGCTCAGGCGATTCCGGCCATGCTGCGCCTGATTGGGTTACCTTTTCCTGAGGAGCCGGCAAATGAGCAACCTGACCGGAAGCCGGGCGCACCAATTCAGGGCGCGGCTTATAATCAATCGGATCTTTTTTGGTTGCGGTTCCCAACGGAACAATGTTGGACACATCATCAAACAACTGCGCGCCTGCGCTTTTGTCGGTGCCATAGGTTGGTGAAGAAACGCACCCCGACAGGGAGAGACCGGCGACAGCCGTTGCAAGCACCAGAATTCTTCTATCAATCGTCATAAGCGCCACTTCTTTATCCGCATCTCCAGCGGTATTGTCGCATAAAACCGGCAACTCTATGACGAAGCCGATCCGTTCTTTAAAAAAAGCTTCTACAGGAGAGAAGCAAAAGCGGCAATCATGCAATTAATCTTTTATACATGACTGCCGCCAATCTTGATATTTAGGCCAGCTTACCCAACGCTTTTAATTCGTGCAAGGCTTCTGCATCACGCGCTGAAACGTCAGGGAATTCAGAATCACTGCCAACATCATCGGTGTAACGCCATGAACGCGCGCATTTGGTGCCACTTGCTTTTTCAGGAACAACAGCCACACCCTTCACATCGCTTAAATAAAAAGCTTCGCCAATGGCCGGCTGATCCGTAATGGTCAAACCACTGGTGATGCAGATTTCGGACATATCCAGACCTTCAAGCGCCGACATCAAAGAAGCATCTGTGATATGGACAACGGGCGCTGCTTCCAATGACGAACCAATGCGCTTATCCGCACGTTCCAGTTCCAACGCGCCTGTCACAACGCGGCGCACATCGCGCACTTTGTCCCATTTCGCGGCCAGAACCGGATTATTCCATTCTGACGGAATGGTGCGGAATTGCTCCAGATGGACAGAAACCGCATCTTTGTAGCGGTCAAGCCATGCTTCTTCGGTGGTAAATGGCAGCATTGGCGCCAGCCATGTCACGATATTATCGAAGAGATGACGCACGGTCTGAAGCGCTGCTTTACGGCGCACACTTGAAGGTGCATCGCAATAAAGCGCATCTTTACGTATATCGAAATAGAAAGCCGACAATTCGATATTGGTAAAGTCGATCAGGGCACGTGTGATACGCTTGAATTCAAAGCTGTCATACCCGTTGCGAACCAGCTCATCCAGCTCACTCAAGCGATGCAGCATCAGCTTTTCAAGTTCCGGCAGATCGGCATAAGCAACCTCTTCGCCTTCATCATGCGAAAGTGTGCCAAGCATCCAACGGACAGTGTTACGCAATTTACGATAAGCATCGATATTGGTCTGGATGATGCTTTTGCCCAGACGCTGATCTTCCCAATAATCCGAAGTCATCACCCAAAGACGCAGAATATCAGCGCCTGAATCCTTGATGATGTCCTGCGGTGTTACGGTATTGCCGAGCGACTTCGACATTTTCTTGCCGTGCTCATCCATGGTGAAACCATGAGTCAAAACTGCATTATAAGGTGCGCGGCCACGGGTTCCGCAGCTTTCCAGCAATGAGGAATGGAACCAGCCACGATGCTGATCGGAACCTTCCAGATAAAGGTCGGCCGGCCATTTCATGTCCGGACGGTCTTCCAGAGTGAAAACATGGGTGCAACCACTATCAAACCAAACATCGAGAATGTCGGTGACCTGCTCCCAAGGCTCATTAGAGCGATTACCCAAGAAACGCTCACGTGCACCTTCTGCAAACCATGCATCGGCACCTTCCGCTTCAAAGGCGGCCAAAATGCGCTCATTGACCGCTTCATCCACCAGAACGGTGCCATCTTCACTGGCGAAAACGCAGATCGGCACACCCCAAGCGCGCTGACGCGAGAGAACCCAATCCGGACGGTTTTCAATCATCGAACGCAGACGGTTCTGACCGGCATTTGGCACAAAACGTGTATCATCAATCGCACCCAAAGCGCGTGAACGCAGCGTCGTACCATCACCCAGTTCTTTGTCCATATAGACAAACCACTGCGGCGTATTGCGGAAGATGATCGGCTTTTTAGAGCGCCATGAATGCGGATATGAATGCTTCATACGTCCACGGGCAAAGAGAAGATCGCGTGCGATCAGTTCTTTGATAACAGCTTCGTTGGCATCGCCCTTCTTGCCATTATCATCAATAACGCGTGCAGCACCGCCTTCGCGGTCAGGGCCAAAGCCCGGTGCATCAGATGTGTAAAAACCAGCATCATCAACAGGGAAAGGAATGGCCGGGTTGATGCCGCGTGCTTCGAGTTCACGTGCCGCATCCATCCAAGCTTCAAAGTCTTCACGACCATGGCTTGGTGCGGTATGAACGAAACCTGTACCGGCATCATCGGTGACGTGATCACCGGCTACCAGTGGCACGGTAAATTCATAACCGCCGCCGAAGCCTTTCAGCGGGTGGGATGCAGTCATGCCATCGAGCTGCTCAACCGACACATCGGCCAAACGATTGAATGTCAGTTTGGCTTTTTTGAAGCAGTCTTCAGCCAGAGTATCAGCAAAAATCAGTTTTTCACCAACTTTAGGACCAAAATCGTTCTCAGCACCTGTGACCTCATAAAGGCCGTAAGAAACTTTCGGCGAATAAGCGATGGCGCGGTTACCTGGAATTGTCCAAGGGGTGGTTGTCCAGATCACGACATAAGCGCCGTCAAGTTCTGCCACATTGGTGACAGGGAACTTAACCCAGATCATATCCGATTCAACATCATGATATTCAACTTCAGCCTCAGCCAAAGCGGTACGCTCAACAACCGACCACATCACCGGCTTGGAGCCGCGGTACAACTGACCGGTACGGGCAAATTTCAGCAATTCACCGGCAATGCGCGCTTCCGCATGGAAGTTCATTGTGGTGTATGGGTTTTCAAAGTCACCGGTGATCGCCAGACGCTTGAATTCTTCTGTTTGCGCCTTGATCCAGCCCTCAGCAAATTCGCGGCATTCTTTGCGGAATTCATTGATCGGCACTTCGTCTTTATTCTGACCCTTAGCGCGGTATTTTTCTTCAATCTTCCATTCGATCGGCAGACCGTGACAATCCCAACCCGGCACATAGTTGGAGTTGAAACCACGCATCTGGAACGAGCGGGTGATCACATCTTTCAGCGTCTTGTTCAGCGCATGACCGATATGGATATTGCCGTTAGCATAGGGAGGGCCATCATGCAGCACCCAGAGCGGGCGATCTTTGGCATCTTCACGCAGTTTTTTATAAAGATTCATCTCCTCCCAACGCGCAACCAACAGCGGCTCGCGCTGCGGCAGACTTGCGCGCATGGGAAAGTCGGTTTGTGGCAGATTGAGGGTC
The DNA here is from genome assembly GCF_041929845.1 of Paenochrobactrum pullorum. NCBI lineage: Bacteria > Pseudomonadati > Pseudomonadota > Alphaproteobacteria > Hyphomicrobiales > Brucellaceae > Paenochrobactrum > Paenochrobactrum pullorum. The sequence continues at coordinate 820,707 of NZ_JBHEEH010000001.1, read as the reverse complement.
TTCGAATAATCGATTTTTGCCGTTGTATCGGTCATATTATATACTTCTAGCCTGTTGCGCCCGTTCATTTTTATGCGGGCAAAAGGAAAATCAAAAAACAGGGGGCCGCGTCACACAGCCGTTCATACCCGGACCTTCCCACATTTGCGCCTTCAGGCGCCGGGGAAAGCCGGGCCAATAATTCGTATATTGGTTATAATAAGTGTCCGATAACATGTCATCATGGCAATGCTTTTAGCAATGCCATGCCAAGGAATAAAGACCTCAGGACAAGAATCTTTAACCCACGTGCTGATTTTTTATCGTTTGCGATCAATCCAGCGTAAAATCAAAGCGATAAGATGCGGTTAAGCCAAAGCTGAACTGGTTGCGCTTGCCACGCTCTTCCACCAGACTTGATTTTTTTGCAGGCCCCTGCAAGTGCTCATATTCGCCATAAAGACTGGTGGTGATCTTGTCGGTTGCTTTCCAGGTAACAGCAGCGCCTGCCCCTAAAGACTTCAAACCACCACCGGGATGATATTGCGATAACCCGCTTAATCGAGCCTCTTTGGCATCAACACCGTAATAGGATTTGAAATAGTCTTTACTGGCAAAATCAATACGCGGCCCGCCGGAAACACGTATAACCGGCGTCACATCATAAAAGGCATCTGCCGCCACTTCACCGACAATGCCTTTATGGGCACGAATACCTTGTCGCAGTTCGCCACGCACACGCATCCAGTCAACCGGATAAAATTCGGCAAAGCCACCGATCTCACCACCAAATTTAACCGGATCAAGACCTTCCAGATCATCGGAGGTGCCAGAATCACGTTTGAACAACAGTTTTCCGGCAAGTCCGGCCGAAAAACTATAAGTGTCAATGAGCGCAAATTCGAAATTGTCATTTTGGGAATCGAAACGTGGCACATCGCCAGCCCGCGTTAGTGAGATCAACGGTTCGCCAAAAAGCATCCGGCTGCTTGCACCCTCATAGCGCGGTGCAAGTTCACCTAAACCGCCAATGGTCAAAGACCAGTCACCTGCCCAGAAAGGTTTTTTCTCAAGCACATTCACATCATCGGCGGCTTGTGCAGATACAGCTGCCAATAAAACCAGAATAGCTACTGCAGTTAAATATGGCTTACGCAACACACTTCCCCTCAACCACACCAACAGTACAGTGCAGCTCTCTATAGCATATTGCAATAAAGCAGTAAATTTAACTTTAAACTGTCAGTTTTACGCCGGTGTAGCGGTTAAACAGTCAACACTACCATCAAATGAAAGCTTTTGATCAAGCGCAGATAATGGTTTGACTGCCGCGAGAAGTGCGCGTGCCTCGGCTTCATCCTGACGCATTTGCGCCATCAGCGGTTCCAAACCGTCAAATTTCACTTCACCTCGTAAAAAACCGAAGAAAGAAACAGTGGCCAATTCGCCATAAAGATCGCCGGAGAAGTCGAACAGGAAGGTCTCCAACAATGGTACACCATTGTCGGTGACAGTCGGACGGCGACCATAGCTGGCCACACCATTATAGAGTGAGCCATCCGCACGACGGAAACGCACAGCATAAATGCCATGTTTCAGATGAGTCTGTTCCGGCAAATGCATATTGGCGGTGGGGAAACCAAGCTCGCGGCCAAGTTTGCGGCCATGCACCACTTCGGCGCGCACCTGATAACGGTGACCAAGCAGCCCTGCAGCCTGAACTACATCACCGTCGCACAAGAAATCCCGGATACGGCTTGAGGATATCTGCGTCGAACCTTCATCACAAAAAGCATCGACTAATGTAACACTGAAACCGGCTTGCTGACCGGCCCGCACCAAAAATTCCGGTGTGCCACGGCGTGCTTTACCGAAGTGGAAATCGTAGCCGATCACCACACCACTGGCGGCAAAGTTTTCAACCAAGATTGTCTCGACAAATTCTTCAGCACTCAACGCTGAAAATTCAGCCGTGAAAGGTTGCTCGATCACTGCATCAAAGCCAAGTATTTCCAAGAGATATGATTTTTCGCGTGACGGCGTCAGGCGATCAACAGGCTCATCCGGTTTGAAGAAAGAGCGCGGATGCGGCTCGAATGTCAGGGCGATGCATGGCCGCCCTTCATTTGCTGCCTGTTCCAGTGCCTGTTGCAGCACAGCCTGATGTCCACGATGCACACCATCGAAATTACCGATCGCCACTACAGCATGGCGCAAATGTATGGGCAGATTATCGGTGGTATTAAGACGCTGAAATGGCTGTTTGGACATAAAATTGCTCTGTGCGTTTTATTTCAGTGCGATTAAACGAGATGCTTAATCGTCGCAACCGGCTGATGGCCATGCTTGTTCAAAAACACTTTCAGTTTTTCAACATTCATGGTTTCCGCATCAATATAATCAGCCGCATGAATACCGCCGGAAATATAAAGTACATCAACACCAAATTGTGCCGCACCCTTTACATCAGTCAAGATACCATCGCCAATAGCCAAGATGCGCGATTTTTCGACGCTCCGGCCAAGCAATTTCTCCGCAGCCTTTAATGCGGCCGCATAAATCGGATGATGCGGCTTGCCGGCAACTTGTGTACGCCCGCCCATCAAACCATAATCACGTGCCAAAGCACCTGCACACCAAATCATGCGGTTGCCGCGTTCCACGATCAAATCAGGGTTGGCACAAATAAACGGAAGATTACGGGCGCGGAAACGCTCCAGCATTTCGGTGTAATCTTCAGGTGTCTCCACCTCGTCATCAAACAAGCCGGTGCAGACAACGCCAGCGGCTTCAAACTCTTCCACCAATTCCACATCCAGACCATCAAAGATCGCATATTCATGATCGGCGCCGATATAGAAAACTTTGCGCGGACCTTCTGCGATCAGATCACGGGTCACATCACCCGAAGTCACAACCGCATCATAAGCATCATCAGGCACACCCAATGTGCCGAGCTGCGCCACGACGCCCGGAAAAGGACGCGGAGAATTGGTGACCAAAACAACCTTTACGCCTTTGGCGCGCGCGCGCTGCAAAGCTTTGCAGGCCAGCGGAAAAGCTTGCTCACCATTATGCACCACGCCCCACACATCGCAAAACAGCACATCATAATCATTGGTGAGATCATCCAGACGCTCAGGGAATTTCATGCCAATCCTCATTTAACAAGACGCAGGGATCATAAAAAGATCCAAGATTGATGAGCCATCATTGTTGATTGAAAATATGCCGGAGTTTATTTTTCCGCAAACCTGCACCAACAATAAGCAAATATTTTTATACTTGCTCCTCTAACCCATGCTCACGCTCATGTCACGCCTGCATACAAAGACAAGGCTTATCTATGCCGATAAATGACAAAAAAATGCAGGTTCTGATAAAATAGCATTTTTTTCAAACATCACTTTTCATAAAGCTGACATGTTTGCAGGGCTTGATAATGGAGTCTGATTTAATATGCCTCAACTAAAGGATAGAGAAAATTGCATTAATCTGCACGCATGGCGGATTTTGCAAAAAGACAAAAAATTGCATTTCTTTCTTAATCATAAATGCTTCGAGGCCTTGACATTAAAACAGGTCATTTCTATCTAATTAGCAGGTTAGCACTCATGACCATAGAGTGCTAATAACCGTGGATCACGAGATCCATGGAGGGGTTCAACATTATTTTTTTAAGGGTTTAGATCATGGCTGAGACCAATTTCCGCCCACTTCACGATCGCGTCGTTGTCCGTCGTGTTGAGTCGGAAGCAAAAACCGCTGGCGGCATCATCATTCCTGATTCCGCAAAAGAAAAGCCATCAGAAGGCGTTGTTGTCTCTGTAGGCTCCGGCACACGTGATGAAGCCGGCAAGCTGGTTGCACTGGACGTTAAAGCTGGTGACAAAGTTCTGTTCGGCAAGTGGTCCGGCACAGAAGTCAAGATCGGCGGCGAAGACCTGCTGATTATGAAAGAATCCGACATTCTGGGTATCCTCGGCTAATTCATTCATGCGGTGCATTGTTTATGCACCCGATGAAGGCCGGAAATATATCCGGCAGCTAAGATATTCGATTTAACCACCAATCTGACCGGGACAATTCCCAGGAGATATAAAATGGCTGCTAAAGAAGTAAAATTCGGTCGTTCAGCGCGCGAAAAAATGCTGCGCGGCGTCGACATCCTTGCAGATGCTGTAAAAGTAACGCTCGGCCCTAAAGGTCGTAACGTTGTTATCGACAAGTCTTTCGGTGCTCCACGCATCACTAAAGACGGTGTATCGGTTGCTAAAGAAATAGAACTTGAAGACAAGTTTGAAAATATGGGCGCACAGATGCTGCGCGAAGTAGCTTCGAAAACCAATGACACAGCTGGTGACGGTACAACAACCGCTACCGTTCTGGGTCAGGCCATCGTTCAGGAAGGCGCAAAAGCTGTTGCTGCCGGTATGAACCCGATGGATCTGAAGCGCGGTATTGATCTGGCAGTTACCGAAGTTGTTGCCAACCTTATCGGCAAAGCCAAGAAGATCAACACGTCTGAAGAAGTTGCTCAGGTTGGCACCATCTCAGCCAATGGTGAAGTTTCAATCGGCCAGATGATTGCTGATGCGATGCAGAAAGTCGGCAACGAAGGCGTTATCACTGTTGAAGAAGCCAAGACTGCTGAAACAGAGCTCGAAGTCGTTGAAGGTATGCAGTTCGACCGCGGTTACCTGTCACCATATTTCGTAACCAACCCTGAAAAGATGGTTGCTGATCTGGAAGATGCCTACATCCTTTTGCATGAAAAGAAGCTTTCCAACCTGCAGGCACTTCTGCCGGTTCTCGAAGCTGTTGTTCAGACCTCCAAGCCACTCGTCATCATCGCTGAAGACGTAGAAGGCGAAGCACTGGCAACTTTGGTTGTTAACAAACTGCGCGGCGGCCTGAAAATTGCTGCTGTTAAGGCTCCAGGCTTTGGTGATCGTCGTAAGGCAATGCTTGAAGATATCGCTATCCTCACCGGTGGTCAGGTTATCTCCGAAGACCTCGGCATCAAGCTGGAATCTGTCACGCTCGACATGCTCGGCCGTGCGAAGAAAGTTGCAATCAGCAAAGAAACCACCACAGTCGTTGACGGTGCAGGTGCAAAAGCTGAAATCGAAGCCCGCGTTGGCCAGATCAAGCAGCAGATCGAAGAAACCACTTCCGACTACGACCGTGAAAAACTGCAGGAACGTCTTGCTAAGCTTGCTGGCGGCGTTGCAGTTATCCGTGTTGGCGGTGCCACAGAAGTTGAAGTGAAAGAACGCAAAGACCGCGTTGACGATGCTCTGAACGCAACCCGTGCGGCTGTTGAAGAAGGTATCGTTGCTGGTGGTGGTACTGCACTTCTGCGCGCTTCTGCAAACATCACTGTAAAAGGCATCAATTCTGATCAGGAAGCTGGTATCAACATCGTTCGTCGCGCTTTGCAGGCTCCTGCTCGTCAGATCACCACAAACGCCGGTGAAGAAGCATCCGTTATCGTTGGTAAAATCCTCGAAAATGCTTCTGAAACCTTTGGTTACAACACTGCAACCAACGAATATGGTGATCTGATCAAAGCTGGTGTTGTTGATCCGGTTAAGGTTGTTCGTACCGCTCTTCAGAACGCAGCTTCTATCGCTGGCCTGATGATCACCACCGAAGCTATGATTGCTGAACTGCCGAAGAAAGACAGCGGCATGCCAGCAATGCCAGGTGGCGGCATGGGTGGCATGGGCGGCATGGACTTCTAAGAAGTCCATAAAGCACGCCCATGAACTAAAAATCCTGCACCGCTTGGCGGTGCGGGTGGCGGCATGGACTTCTAAGAAGTCTTCCCGAGCATTTCATAGCACAGGCGCTCGCGCCTGTGCGGTAATGATAATGCGGCCAATAAATAGAAAAGCCTCTGAGGAATCAGGGGCTTTTTTTATGTCTATGATTCTAAAATGAATTTTTGAACTTGCTGATAAACCACCACGCAAAGTTGCTAAAAAGATTTCAATACGCGTTTCATGATCAGTTGTTAACTCTCACGTTACTATGAATAATAGCTTCCTCAAAGAAAATCAGAAACTTTACGCATTCCCAAAGAGTTGCAATTGCACAGATTTATAAAACATGCTCAATCTTTTGAGTGAGATATGTACATATATGAATTTCCCACCCCCCCACTTTTATGGGAAGTTCAGTCTCACATTGGAAAGACGGGCCTTAAGTGCCTGTCTTTCCTTTTTTTTCAATAAATCTAACGCATCAAAACCTTATTCAGCCGCTTGTGCTAATTCAGGATTATGCACTGAATCATATTGCAAACGAGCGTTTTTAACCCGCTGCTCATTGGCAATCGCCCATGCGCTCAATGCCCGCACCGGTACGAGCAAATCACGCCCCAAATCAGTCAGCTGATATTCCACCTTCGCAGGTACACCCGGATAAACGGTGCGCAGCACAAAACCATCACGCTCTAATGAGCGAAGCGTCGTGGTCAGCATTTTTTGGGATATGCCCGTTACCGTGCGTTTAAGCTCATTAAAGCGCATTGGTCCATTGCCGAGATAGCTCACGACGAGCACTGTCCATTTGTCGCCAACGCGTGATAAAATCTCCGTTACGGCGTGACAGGCAGGCGTGGCTTTAAATAATTCAGGTTTCAAAAAAGTGCCTCCTTGCCGTGATATATAGGTTACTTATATAGAGTAAGTATCTGATAGTTACCAGTAGTAATCTGCTGTCTCAAACCGTCAGACTGATACCAATTTCCCATTTAACGCATTGAAGATTGAAGTCACAATCAAACTCCTTCCGCAATGCAAGGCATCGACAAAGAGGTTTTAAATGAGCAAGCTTAAAGTCGCCGTTATTATTGGCAGTACCCGAACCGAACGTTTTGCACCAACACCTGCAAAATGGATTGCAGAAATTGCTGAAAAACGTCCTGATCTCGAAGTCGAAGTCATTGACGTTGCAGATTATCCAATGGGTTTTTATGGCGATCCGGCAACCACAGAAGCGCAGAATCAGGCAGCAGAAAACTGGAAGACCAAACTGCGTTCATTTGATGCCTATGTGCTCACTGTTGCCGAATACAACCACGCACCAACCGGTGTTTTGAAAAACGCCATCGATCACGGCGACTGGATCAAAAAGCCAATGGGCTTTGTCGGTTACGGCGGTGTCGGTGGCGCGCGCGCTGTTGAACATTTGCGTCAGATCGCGGTTGAAATGACCTCCATGTCTGTAAAAACCGGCGTTCATATCTTGTTTCCGGAATATCTCGCCGTTGTAAAAGGCGAAAAAACACTCAACGAATTTGCCCACCTCAATGATGCAGCAAACACCATGCTGGATCAGCTGGAATGGTGGGGTTCAGCTCTTAAAGACGCCCGCCAAAAGTAATATCTAAATAAAATATAATAAAGCAAGCCGGATAAAGTACTTCAATTTGCAGTGAACCGGCTTGCTCTTCACATTTTCTACCTTATGTTCATGATATGAGTCTGAAGGAGAGAATGCATGCGCAAAGAACACCCTATCAGCACAGCCCCGCAAGACGGTACCAAGATTTTGGTGCAGTGGATGGATGAAGACGACCAGATCAACGAGTCGGTCGCACAATTTCGCGCTTTGGATAAGCTTAAACTGAGCGGCGGAGACTGGGATGAAAATGACACCGGCTGGTGGATTTTCACCGACAGCAAAACCCAGAAAAAAATCGAACCGGTTTTATGGATTATCGAGGATGAGGATGAACAAGAGGCCTGATCCCAAGCGGCTTTCTGATACTCTTTCTCCGCCTGTCCATCTTGGTTTTAAATTCTCATGCGATGAAACCGGCGCATGTAGACAATCCCATCTGATCTTTCCCATCTGATCTTTGATGAAAAACGGAGTTCCGGAATGACTGCTACCCGCGTTGAAACCGATAGTTTTGGTCCGATTGAAGTTGCTCGGGATCGATATTGGGGCGCACAAACCGAACGCTCATTGCATAATTTCAAAATTGGCGGCGAGCGCCTGCCCTTTCCCCTCATCCACGCGCTCGGCATTGTCAAACAGGCTGCCGCCGAAACCAATATGGAGCTTGGCAAACTTGATCCGGTGTTAGGTCGTGTCATCACCATCGCCGCTGCCGAAGTCGTCAATGGTGATTTTGATGACCATTTTCCGCTCGTTGTCTGGCAAACTGGTTCCGGCACCCAATCCAATATGAATGCCAATGAAGTGATTTCCAACCGTGCCATCGAACTGATGGGCGGCGAGATGGGTAGCAAAAAACCGGTGCACCCTAACGATCACGTCAATATGAGCCAGTCTTCGAATGATACATTCCCGACTGCCATTCACATTGCAACAGCGATGGAAACGGTCAACAAGCTGCTGCCTTCGCTTGCCTATCTGACCAAGCATATCAAAGACAAAGAAAACGCCTTTGCAGAGATCATCAAGATCGGGCGTACCCATACGCAGGATGCAACACCCGTTACTCTGGGTCAGGAATTTTCCGGCTATCGTGCAGCACTTGAATATGCCGAACACCGCATCAAACAGAGCCTTGAAGATGTGATGTTGTTGGCACAAGGCGGCACTGCGGTTGGTACCGGTCTCAATGCGCCGGAAGGTTTTGACACCGGTTTTGCCGATGCTGTCTCAACTATTACCGGATTGAGCTTCAAAACCGCACCTAATAAATTCGAAGCGCTCGCCAGCCACGGCGCTATTGTGCAATTTCACGGTGCGCTCAATGCATTGGCGGCTGATCTGTTCAAAATTGCCAATGATATCCGTTTTCTTGGTTCCGGCCCCCGCTCCGGTCTTGGCGAATTAAAATTGCCGGAAAATGAGCCGGGTTCGTCCATCATGCCGGGCAAAGTCAACCCGACACAAGCGGAAGCCCTGACCATGGTTGCCACCCAAATTTTCGGCAATAATACCACCGTCACCATTGCCGCCAGTCAGGGGCATTTCGAGCTCAATGTTTATAAGCCTGTGATTGTTTTCAATGTCTTGCAATCAATTCGCCTGCTCACCGATGCCATGCGCTCGTTTGCCGACAATTGTGTAGCAGGTATTGAAGCCGATGAAGCTCGCATTCAGGCACTGCTTGAACAATCATTAATGCTGGTCACAGCGCTTGCTCCGGCAATCGGTTATGACAATGCAGCCAAAATTGCTAAAACTGCCCATGTCAACGGCACAACGCTGCGACAAGAAGCATTGAAAAGCGGCCATGTTTCTGAAAGCGATTATAATCGTTTAGTGCGTCCTGAAGATATGCTGTCGCCAACATCAAAAAAATGAGATAATTTGCATATGCAGCGCGGATTTCAACTTTAAACCGCGCTGTGTCGTTCACCAAATGGATACAATCAGTCGACCAAGCACTGACTTTTATGGACAGCATACAAGGTGTATTGAATCTGTAATTACAAACGGAGATACCTATGTCATTCCAAAGTGAAACTGCAAATTCCAATCTCAACAGCCTAGCTGTTCTTATCGGCCGTATTTTTATTTCCATCCTGTTTATTCTTGCCGGTTGGGGCAAACTCACCGCAATCACCGGTACAGCAGGTTATTTCGGTTCTTTAGGTTTGCCAATGCCAACTGTCACTGCAGTTCTGGTTGGCTTGATTGAGTTTCTTGGCGGACTTGCCATTCTGGTTGGCTTCCAGACCCGCATCGCTGCCATCATCGTTGCACTCTTTACCATCGGAACAATTCTGGTGGCTCATATGGATTTTTCCAATGGCCTCAATGTCATGATGGCACAAAAAAATCTGGCAATCGCTGGCGGTCTTCTCGCACTTGCAGCCTATGGAGCAGGCAGCTATTCCGTTGATGCCAAACTGCGCTAAACTAAAAATATTATTTCATTCTAAAAAGCCGTGCCTTAACAGCACGGCTTTTTAGCATTTACTTATATAAAAAATAGAATTATTTTAAAGATTATTAATAGCGCATTGGGCCGATTAATTTTATTTCATACTCAGCTTTTCACCCATCGGCTTATGCCTGTTTTTATTTTTTTAAATACCCATACCGCCTTCAGGGCACAGTTTTTAATTTATTTAATAAGAGATTATTATGGCTCTTTCACCGGCTTCACAGGGTCAGTTCAATGCTGGTTCCCCAACTCATGAAAATTACACTTCGGCGCTTTCCAGTTTAGCGGCGTTGTTCTTTTTATTCGGATTCATCACCTGTCTGAATGATATTCTGATACCGCATTTAAAAGGCGTTTTTCAGCTCAATTATACGCAGACAATGCTGATCCAATTTTGTTATTTCGGCGCTTATTTCATCGTATCCGTACCCGCCAGCACCTTAATAAGCCGTATTTCTTACAAATGGGGCATTGTAGTTGGCTTGCTGATGGCTGCCATCGGTTGTGTCTTGTTCATTCCCGCAGCCTCCTACCATGTCTATGAGCTCTTTTTAGGCGCACTCTTTGTGCTGGCTTCCGGTGTCACTATTTTACAGGTTGCAGCCAACCCTTATATTACCATTTTGGGAACAGCAGAGACGGCTGCCAGCCGCTTAACTTTAACACAAGCCTTCAACTCGCTCGGTACGACCATCGCACCATTTTTCGGCTCTTATCTGATTTTGTCTGCTGCCGTATCGGATGCAGAAACTGCCGCATCCGCCGATAGTGTGCGCTTTCCGTATCTATTGCTCAGCCTTGCATTAATGCTTCTCGCCATCGTTTTTGCGGTGCTGAAACTGCCTGACGTACGCCGCAAAATTGAAGTGCAACATGTCGATGAAGGGTCGGCATGGCATTATCCTCATCTGCTCTTGGGCACAATCGGTATTTTTCTTTATGTCGGTGCCGAAGTCAGCATTGGCAGCTTTTTGGTCAATTTTCTGGCACTGCCGGATATTGCAAATCTGCCTGAAACAAATGCTGCCCATTATGTCTCATTTTATTGGGGCGGCGCGATGCTTGGCCGTTTTATCGGTTCAGCTGTCATGCGCTATGCCGATAGCCGCAAAGTGCTTGCCTTCAATGCTTTCATGGCGATTACACTTCTACTGGTCACCGTGCTGACCAATGGCTCAGTTGCCATGTGGGCGGTTTTATCGATTGGATTATTCAACTCAATCATGTTCCCGACCATTTTCAGCCTTGCCGTTTATGGTTTGGGTAAACATACCAGCCAAGCATCCGGCGTTTTATGTATTGCTATTGTGGGCGGCGCAATTGTACCCCTCATGCAAGGCGTACTAGCCGATTATCTCGGTGTGCATCTCGCCTTTATCATGCCTATTGTCTGCTATCTTTATATTGCTTATTACGGCTTGATCGGCAGCAGGCCTGCATAAACAAAAAGCCGGTCATAACTGACCGGCTTTTTGTTTTATATGAATAAATCAGCCAATATTGGCCAAGCTCAGGCGAATACGCGCAATCACATCCTGAACACGTGGATGATCAATATTGCGACGCGCAGCCACCAGACAGGCTTGTGATCGCAAAATAACGCCATCTTCCAGCACTTTGAGCTTATTCGCACGCAAAGTGGAGCCGGTCGAGGTAATATCGACAATCATATCAGCCGAACCTGCCGCAGGCGCACCTTCGGTGGCACCCAAGCTTTCCACAATACGATAAACCTGAATGCCGTGTTTTTGCGAAAAAAACTGCTGGGTCAAACGCCAATATTTGGTGGCAATACGCAGACGACGTCCATGACGCTGGCGAAAATCCGCAGCCACATCATCAAGGTCAGCCATGGTGGTCACATCGCGCCACACTTCCGGCAGCGCCACCACCACATCCGCATGACCAAAGCCCAGCGGTACTTCAATGCTCACCCGTTCATCAGCATGTGCCAAAGTTTCGCGGATCAGGTCTTCACCGGTCACACCAAGATCAACCGCACCATAGCCAAGTTCACGTGCGATTTCGGAAGCCGACAAAAACAAAATGTCGAGATCATCCACACCTTCAACGCGCGCACGATAGCTGCGGTCATCGGTCGGCAAAATGACCTTGAAACCGGCGGCACCGAGAATTTCCAATGATTTTTCTTTTAACCGCCCCTTGGACGGCAATGCTAAAACCACACTCATAACGGCTCTCCGGCAAGTTTGCGCAACCGGTCAAGCCAGATAGAAAACCCAACACCCGGAATTGGTTCACTGGCACCCAGCATGGTCAGCAAACGGTCATAACGACCGCCACCGACAATCACCTGCTCTTCGCCATCTGCCGTATGGCGGATTTCGTAAACAAGGCCGGTGTAATAATCAAGCGGACGACCAAAGGAGGCATCATAAATAAGCTTGTCAGTATCAATGCCGCTGGAGGCAATGGAACGCGCACGCGCTTCAAATTTCTGGATTGCCGATATCAAATCCAGATTATGATCAGCCGCAAAAGCGCGTAATGTAACCGTTGCCACATTGAGCGAGGCACGAATATCCAAGAAACCTTGCAAAGCAGCCAAGGCAGCCGCTGGAAATTTAATGGCAGCCAAATCTTCTTTTTCAATCAGGCGACGAGCAATTTCGGCAGGGGTGCGTCCGCCCGAGGGCGAAATTCCGGCCTCCTGCATTTCCAGTTCCAGCACTTGCGCCAATCCTGCTTCATCACCCTCTGCGATAAGAGCCATGATATTGTCAGGCAACTGATCCTGCGGTTGGGGTGCTGATAAATCCGCCAAAGTTGCCGCCAGACCTTTTTCATCACCAAAAGCACGTAACAGCTTTTTACGCCAGCCTTGCGGCAGGCCGAGTGCCTTCACAAGCGCTGCAAAAACCGCCTGATCACCAAGCACAATGTCGAATTTTACATCAGGAGCAGCTGCTTTAACGCAAGCCAGCGCATCGGCAATAGAGCGCGCATCGGAGGCCGCTTCATCAGCGGCGCCCAAATCTTCAATGCCAGCTTGCAAAAATTCGCTCGCACCATCACGGCGCTGGCGGAACACTTCGCCCAGATAAGCGTAACGCTTTGGTGTGGCGGCATTCAAAGCAATATGATTACGGCAGACGGGTATCGTAAACTCCGGTCGCAAGCACAGACTGTCACCATTCTCATTTTCAGTGAGAAAAATACGTCTGCGCAAATCTTCACCCGCCATATCCAAAAACGGATCGGCAGGCTGGATCAGCGGAATGGATACCAGATCCGCTTCCATGCTTGTCAGCGCGGAAGAAAGACCACGAATAAGAGAAGAATTACCCGTCATGCGATTAACTCAAACCTTTCGCGCGGTCTTCTGCTTGAGCGGCCAAGATTTTTTGAACCTCGGCTACCAAATCCTGCTCTTTGACAGTGACCTGAGCCGGACGGCTGGCGCGCCACTCTTCATTGCTTTCAATCTCACCGGAAAGGCGCTTGCCTTCGATCAGATCTTTAATCTGCACTTCGCCAAGTGCGCGCTCATCACCACCTTGAATGATGGCAAGCGGCGAATTGCGCCGGTCTGCATATTTCAACTGATTGCCGAATTTCTTCCAATTGCCCTGATACATCTCGGCGCGGATACCCGCATCACGAAGGCTCTGGGTAAATTTCTGATAATGGCCCAAGCTTTGCGCATCACCATCCATGACGGTGACCAGCACGGGTGCAATGGTCTCTTCCTGTCCAAGCTGCCCAAGATTCTTCAAAGCGGTCATCAAACGTGACACACCAATGGAAAAACCGGTTGCCGGAACAGGCTGACCACGGAAGCGCGACACCAGACCGTCATAACGGCCACCGCCGCCAACGGAACCGAATACAACTTTTTCACCTTTTTCATTAGTGACATCAAATTGCAGTTCGGCTTCATACACAGGGCCGGTATAATATTCGAGACCGCGCACAACCGACGGATCGATTTTCACGCGCCCCTGATAGTTGCCAGCATCAAAAAGTGCCTGCATTTGAGCAAGCTCTTCAACGCCTTCAACACCGCGGGCATTGCCTTCAACCACTTTGCGCAAATTAGCGATGGTTTCTTGGCCGTCTTCACTGCCTGCTGCGGTAAATTCGAGCACTTTGGCAATCGCTGTCGCATCCAGTCCGGCACCTTTGGTAAAGTCGCCCGATTCATCACGGCGGCCCTCGCCGAGCAGCAGCTTCACGCCTACTTCGCCGAATTTATCGAGCTTATCGACAGCGCGCAGCACGTTAAGGCGGCGACTTGCATTTTCATCACCGGCCAAGCCAATGGCTTCCAACACACCGTCGAGCACTTTGCGGTTGTTAACGCGGATAACATAATCACCACGTTGAATGCCCAAACGCTCCAGCGTATCGGCAGCCATCATGCACATTTCCGCGTCAGCCGCGACACCCGGCGCGCCAACTGTATCGGCATCAAACTGCATGAATTGACGAAAACGGCCAGGCCCCGGCTTTTCGTTGCGGAACACCCAACCGTTGCGATAGGTACGGAAAGGCAGTTGAATTTCATTGAAATTTTCGGCGACATGACGGGCAAGCGGCGCGGTCAGATCATAACGCAGCGACAGCCATTGTTCATCATCATCTTGGAGCGAAAACACGCCTTCATTCGGGCGATCCTGATCAGGCAGGAACTTGCCCAGCGCATCGGTATATTCCACCAGCGGTGTTTCGATCGGCTCAAAGCCATATAATTCATAGACAGAACGGATAGTCGCCAGCATTTTTTCGGCAGCGCGCAAATCCTCCGGCACCCGGTCAACAAATCCACGTGGCAAACGCGCTTTCATTTTAGCGGTTTTATCCGTCATATCTCATGCCCAATCACTGGTTATTACTTAATTATCGCGGCGCAGTGCCGGTTTTCCCTGTCCGTTTCCTAACCGATCAAAACCGGTGCGGCAAGGGTACTTATCGTCAATTAACTATACAAAGCTGGCATCAATCAAGCGACAGGACGCTTGAACGCCGCTCGCATAGCATCAATCTTGTCGCGGCAATGGCAACCATCAATATGATCATTGATCATCCCCATCGCTTGCATGAAAGCATAAACCGTTGTCGGCCCCACAAATGACCAGCCACGTTTCTTCAAATCTTTGGAGATTTTCGTCGAAGTCGCCGAGGTCGGATTGGCAATGAGCGTCGGGTAATCCATCACCTCAGGACGGTCTTTTTCATCCGGCTCAAAGCTCCAGAAATAAGCAGCCAACGAGCCTTTTTCCGCAACCAGTTCAATCGCGCGTTTGGCATTGTTGATGGTAGAGCGGATTTTGCCCTGATGGCGGACAATACCTGCATTGCCCAGCAACCGCGTCACATCATCTTCACCATAAAGCGCAATCTTTTCAAAATCGAAACCATCAAAGGCAGCGCGGAAATTTTCACGTTTGCGCAAAATCGTCAGCCATGACAAGCCGGACTGAAAACCTTCCAAACAAATCTTTTCAAACAGGCGCTGATCGCTATCGACGGGATGCCCCCATTCATGATCATGATAATGGAGATAATCAGGCAGTGTTGCCGGCCAGAAACAACGAATTTTCTGGTCTTCACCTTTAATAAGTCCGGCTGCTAAGCCGTTCCCGCAGGTCTGCACACTATCACTCACGGACTACACCTTCAAAAATCACCATTTTAAAATCTTTTTAACCACAAATCATAAGATCAGGCTAACTACAATTCGCAAACTTGCTGATTATTTAAAATTTCACATCAGATCGCACAAAGACGTTTACTATTCGGTTGGGTTTATCAGCGATGATCATGTGATTACATCAGTGCTTTCAGGATTTACCCTCATGCAGCCAAGACATCTTTTATTAATCGCTTCAGTCTTTGCAGTCAGCGTTTCTGCGGTTTCGGCAACAGCTGTTCTGGCCAGTGCCACAACACAAACGGCACAGGTCGTGAAAATCACAACCCATGCCGCTCAGCATTAATATTTTAACTTTTATCGCCTGAATTAAGCCGCCAAAGCGCTCAGTTCCACCGGCTTTGGCCCCCCATATGCCCAGTCGAGTAGCTCGACAGTGTGCACAATCGGCAAACCAGTGCCGCCCGCAATCTGCGTCATGCAACCAATATTACCTGTGGCAATCAAAGCTGCACCGGTTGCTTCAATATTTCCCACTTTTCGTGTCCGTAATTTCGCGGCAATTTCCGGCTGCATAATATTGTAGGTTCCGGCGGAACCACAGCACAGATGCCCTTCCAATGGTTCGCGCACTTCAAAGCCTGCCTGCACCAGCAAATCTTTTGGCTGACGGGTAATTTTCTGCCCGTGCTGCATCGAACAGGCCGAATGATAAGCAACGCTTAAAGCTTTCGGGCTTTCCGGCTTCGGCAGTTCGAGCGTCACCAAATATTCGGTAATATCTTTGGCGAGTGCCGAAACGCGTGCAGCTTTTTGCGCATATTTTTCATCCAGACGCAGCATATAACCGTAATCTTTAATAGTGGTACCGCAGCCAGAAGCGGTGATGATGATGGCGTCCAAGCCGCCTGCTTCAATCTCGCGTGTCCACACATCTACATTATGGCGCGCCTGTTGCAGCGCTTCTTCTTCGCGCCCCATATGATGCACCAGCGAACCGCAGCAGCCCTCGCCCTTCGGCATCACGACTTCAATATTAAAACGGGCAAGAAGGCGCAAAGTCGCTTCATTAATGCCGGGTTTGAGTACCGGCTGCGCGCAACCATTTAAAATCGCCACACGTCCACGGCTCTGTTGCGGCTTTACAGGCTCAAGCGTAGATTTTGGCGCGATTTCAGAGGGTGCCAAGCGCAGCATCGCCGCATAAGGTTTCAGTGCATCGAATTTATCAAACACAGGCGCCAAAGGGCGGCCAAGCTTTGCCATGCGTAGTGCCAAACGGAAACGCGCCGGATAGGGTAGAATTTTCGCCAAAATACCGCGTGTGATGCGGTTCATCAACGGGCGTTGATAGGTCTTTTCAATATGGGCGCGCGCATGATCAACCAGATGCATATAATTAACACCGGATGGACATGTGCTCATGCAGGAAAGGCAAGACAAGCAGCGATCAACATGACGCACGATTTGCTCGTCCGCGTCACGACCGTTTTCCAGCATGTCTTTGATCAAATAAATACGACCGCGCGGACTGTCCAACTCATTACCAAGCGTCACATAGGTCGGGCAAGTGGCAGTACAAAAGCCGCAATGCACGCATTTACGCAAGATTTTTTCTGCTTCATTCACTGCCGGATCAAGCAATTGTTCAGGGCTGAAATTCGTCTGCATATTTTAAGCTCCAGCCTGATTTTCAAACGGATAGATACGACCCGGATTGAGAATACGCTCGGGGTCAAATTGCGCCCGCAACCGCTCACTCAGCAGTGCCATAGCTTTTGGCTGCGGCTCAAAAACGTCAACACTCTTGCGCATCTCTTCAGTGCCACGCACCAAAGTGGCGTGACCGCCACCATATTTGGCAATCAGTTTACGCAATAATACGGCTTCCGGATCAGCTTCCATACGAAGCCAGGCCAAGCCGCCCTGCCAGTCATAAAAAGCATCAACGCCAGTGTGAAGGCGCAGTTCCGCCACCATTTGATGCGCCATCATCGGCGTCATCGAAACCCGCCAAACCGCGCGCGACCCTTTATCTACGAAGGGCAAAACATCCCTGATTTCACGCCAAAGCGTGACGGATTGTGCTTCATCCAGCACTTCTATTTCACCACCAAGCAGATCTTGCAGATGCTTGCAACGATGCTTGACCGATGGTGCAAAGCCTTCAAGCCGCAAGACGGTGGCGGATTCCGCGCCCAAAGCCCCATCTAAAAACCGCCAGACAACACTGACCGGCAAATGCGCGGCAGATGCGACTTCCTCGCGTGAGCCCATCGCCATCGCCATGATTTTTGCGGCTTGCTCATCATCCAGCCCACGTACCGCCAATGTGGCAAATGT
The DNA here is from genome assembly GCF_041929845.1 of Paenochrobactrum pullorum. Taxonomy (NCBI): domain Bacteria; kingdom Pseudomonadati; phylum Pseudomonadota; class Alphaproteobacteria; order Hyphomicrobiales; family Brucellaceae; genus Paenochrobactrum; species Paenochrobactrum pullorum. The sequence continues at coordinate 802,891 of NZ_JBHEEH010000001.1, read as the reverse complement.
TTCCGGCACCGGAAGCACCTTAAATGTCACTTCAGTCAATGCCCCCAAAGTGCCCCAAGAATTGGCCATGCCTTTGGAAAGGTCATAACCGGTTACGTTTTTGACCACACGACCACCGGATTTAAACAATTCAGCACGGCCCGATACCACCCGCACACCCAAAATATGATCGCGTGCCGAGCCTGATTTGATACGGCGCGGGCCGGTCAGATTGGTGGCCAGCATGCCGCCAATGGTGCCTTTTCCCGAAGGCTGCCCCAGCAAAGGGCCATAATCCATCGGCTCGAATTGAAATGATTGATTGTTTTGCGCAAGCAGGGCTTCAATCTCTGCCAGTGGTGTGCCAGCCTTGGCGCTGATCACCAGCTCATCCGGCTCATATAAAGTGATGCCGGTAAGGCCGGACATATCCAGCACATGCTCGGTGCTGATCACGCGGCCTTGCGCCCGTTTAGAGCCTTGGCCGATAATTTCCAGTGTTTCGCCCGTGCCGACAGCATGGCTCACTGCTTCAAAAACCGCGGCTTCGTCTTGAGGATGAAAAATCGTCATAATTATCTCGGTTCAAAAACGCGGCAAATCAGGAAATGCCAGTTCACCACGATGCACATGCATGCGGCCAAGCTCGGCGCAGCGGCGCAATTGCGGAAAAACCTTGCCCGGATTGAGCAAATGCTTTTCGTCAAATGCGCATTTCACCCGCATCTGGTGATCCAGATCAATCTCGTTGAACATTTCCGGCATCAGGTCACGTTTTTCAACACCCACGCCGTGCTCACCGGTCAACACACCGCCAACCTTGACGCAAAGGCGCAAAATATCAGCACCGAATTCTTCGGCTGCCTGCAATTCACCCGGAATATTCGCATCATATAAAATCAGCGGATGCAGATTGCCGTCACCGGCATGGAACACATTGGCGACACGAAGCCCGTGACGTTCTGACATTTCACGCATACCAGCCAGCACTTCCGGCAAAGCTTTGCGTGGAATCGTGCCATCCATGCATAAATAATCCGGCGAAATACGTCCGACCGCCGGAAAAGCCGCCTTGCGCCCTGCCCAGAACGCATTGCGTTCTTCTTCGGAGCGTGACAGCTGACAGGTGGTAGAGCCATTACGCTGTGCAATCGCTTCCACCATTTCAATCAGATAATCGACCTCAACCGGTGGCCCGTCGAGTTCCACAATCAGCAGCGCCTCGACATCGAGCGGATAGCCGACTTTAACGAAATCTTCTGCGGCTTTAATCGCCGGACGATCCATCATTTCCATGCCGCCCGGAATAATACCGGCACCGATAATTTCTGCGACACAGACACCCGCCTGCTCGCTGGATGGAAAGCCGATCAATACCGCGCGTGCCACTTCCGGTTTTTGCAAAATCCGCACCGTGACTTCTGTCACTACACCCAGCAAACCTTCCGATCCGGTCATCAGCCCCATCATATCATAGGCTTCGCTATCCAAATGCTTACCACCGATACGAAGCACTTCACCACTGATCAGCACCACTTCAAGGCCGAGCACATTATTGGCGGTCAGTCCATATTTGAGACAATGCACACCACCGGAATTTTCAGCAATATTGCCGCCGATAGAACAGGCAATCTGGGAGGATGGATCAGGCGCATAATAAAAGCCCTCATGCTCCACCGCTTTGGTAATCCCTAAATTGGTGACACCGGGCTGCACAACAGCGACGCGGTTAGGGTAATCGACCTGCAAAATGCGATTGAAACGCGACATCACCAACAGCACCGCATCACCCAATGGCAATGAGCCGCCGGAAAGCGAGGTGCCAGCGCCACGCGGTACAACACGGATCGTATTTTCATAGCAATAGCGCAAGATTTGCGACACTTGCTCAACCGTTTCCGGCAAGACCACCACTAAAGGCAGTTGCCGATAGGCGGTCAGTGCGTCGCTTTCAAAAACGCGCATCGCATTGGTGCTGTCAACTACACCTTCTCCCGGTACAATCGCACGCAAAGCTGCAATAATTTCATCGCGTCGCGCCATGACCTTTTCATCAAGCGCAGGCATTACCAATCCACTCATGAGAGCCTCCTCACGCCAAAGTGCATTTGGCACGCTCGCCGTCAAGTGGTAAATTAATTTTACCAGCGGACAAACTGCCTCACTCCCCTATAGAAAAAGCAGTTTAGCCTGTTGCACGTCACATGAAAACCGGATGACTTGCACTCAAAGGAGGATTAAGTTTACATCTGACCCAATGTTATATTGAAAATGAGTTATCTTGAGCTGCACCAACGAGCGTAACCTTTAAAATCCTGACGGAGCAAAATGAGCAATCTGGCTGATATGGAAATTTTTGCGCGTGTTGTTTCCAGCGGCAGCATGTCGGCGGCGGCGCGCGAGTTGAGCCTTTCGCCCGCCGTTGTTTCCAAACGCCTCAGCCGTTTGGAAGAAAGACTGGGCACACGTCTGTTGCAGCGCACCACACGCCAGATTGCCCTGACCGAGGCAGGACAGGGTTATTATGAGCGGATTTTAGGTATTCTTGCTGGCATTGAAGAGGCAGAAGATTTTGTGGCGCGGCGCTCACAAGATGCGCGCGGCACATTGAAAATCTCGGTTCCCACCTCTTTTGGCCGTATGCATATTGCCCCGCATCTCGAACCCTTCATGCGGGGAAATTCCGACCTCACCATCAATATGATGCTGTCGGATGAGTTGGTGGACATTGTAGGCGACGGCTATGATCTAGCCATCCGCATTGGTGAACTCTCCGATTCGACCCTTGTGGCACGAAGGCTCGCCCCCGTCACCCGCATTCTTGTGGCCTCACCGCATTATATTGCGACCCACGGAATGCCGCAAACGTTTGATGATCTTGGTCAGCATTCTTGTTTGGCACCACACAATAATGAAGCTTGGCGGCTGGAAGGCCCCAACGGCCCTGTCGTGTTGCGCCCGTCCGGCCCGTTGCAAACCAATTCAAGTGAAGTAGTGCGCGAAGCGGTATTAGCTGGCATCGGCATTGCCCAGCGCTCCACATGGGATATCGGCCCCGAATTGGCGGCCGGCAAACTGGTGCAAGTGCTGCCCGCTTATACTGCCTCGCGCAATGTGGCGATCCATGCGGTTTATCCTTCACGGCAATTTTTGCCGGCCAAAGTACGTTTGTTTATTGATTATCTGGCAGAACTTTATGGCACGGTGCCTTATTGGGACAGCGGCATTTACCCCGAACACCACCAAAAACAAACGCCGTCCATATGATTTTCAAAGTAAAGCTTAATCCATGACAGAGACCAGCAGTCCCACGATCTTTACCACGATCAAATCGAGCAAAACCTCGGATGAGGTGGTGCGCCAGATCGAGGCGTTGATTTTGGAGGGCGTGCTGCGCGGTGGTGATCGGCTGCCCTCTGAACGCGAATTGGCGCTGCAATTTGATGTCTCGCGCCCGATTTTGCGCGATGCTTTAAAACAGCTGGAGCTTTCGGGTCTGGTTGTGACCCGTCATGGTGACGGCACTTCCGTTGCCAATGTTATCGGGCAAGTGTTCAGCGAACCGGTGGTCAAACTTTTTACCGCTCACCACAAGGCAGCCGTAGACTATCTGGAATATCGCCGCGAGATTGAAAGTATCGCCGCACAATATGCGGCGGAACGTGCCACCAGCGCCGACAAAGCTTTGCTCACCGATTTGATGGAGGGCATGAAAAAGGCGCATCTGGCAAAAGACTATGTTTGGGAAGCAAAACTGGATGTGGAGTTTCACAATGCTGTGGGTGAATGCGCCCATAATATTGTGCTCTTGCACACATTGCGCTCGTGCTACCAGCTTTTGAATGATGGTGTGTTTTATAATCGCAGCATCGTTTACGACAGTGCCGAATCATCCACCCGTCTGCTTAATCAGCACAAAGCGATTTATTTAGCCATTATGGCCGGAGACAAAGAAGCCGCCGCAAAAGCCGCTGCTTCACATATCAGTTTTCTGGAAGTGCAAATGGATAAAAAGCAGCGCGCCATGATGCGCGAAAGAACTGCCCAACTGCGCGCCCTGCAAAGAGGTGTCGCAACAGAAAGCCCTGTCACTGATTGAGTAAACAGGGCTTTTAAATCTTTAATTAATGGCGGTGTGAAACCGAAACGCCGTAACCGTCGCTGGAAACCTGATCGCCGGCATCAACGGAAAAAATGCCTGCTGCCATGATTAGAATACCGGAAAGCATCAATACGGTTACTAAAGTAGCATGTTTAACGGTCATATCTTCAAACTCTCGGGCATCAAGTCATATTTGGGGATTTGGGCTTATCAAACACGATCCCGACAACTGTTTTCATGACGTTTCGCCATCATGTTTGAAAAACCTATGAGCCAGTTACATCGCAAAAAGATTACCGGCAACTAAACGCCCCACACTTATACCGTTGTTTGAGCCAGCTTGTCACAAATAGCAGACAGCTGTGGCAAGCTTGCAACGAAAACAGCGCTGTTGTGGTTAATTTAATCTATCCATTGTCATCAGTCCTCTCGCCATCGTGCCCATACTCAACATTTTTTAAAACCGGTACCACGTCAGCACCGCGCCTGTAGCATTATTGATTCCTTTTCATCCACATAAACAGTCACTCTTGACCTGCCCTCATGCTTTCTGCCATCGATGCTTTCATGAGAGCAAATTACAAAATGCAACGACTATATCTGGATGCCGATCTTATAGCCGATGTGGTTATTGAAGCGCCAGCCGAAGCCGCCCATTATCTAACCCATGTGCTGCGCTTGAAAGCCGATGCGCAGGTGCTGGTTTTCAATGGCCGTGATGGTGAATGGAAAGCGACTCTTAAGCCTGAGGGTAAAAAGCGCTTGAATTTACACATTACCGAGCAAACGAGGACGCAGCCGGAAGCCTCAAAGCTCATTTATTGCTTTGCACCGCTCAAGCAAGGACGCCTTGATTATATGGTGCAAAAGGCGGTCGAAATGGGTGCGGGTGTTTTGCAGCCTGTCATTACCCAGCATACGCAAGTGCCAAAGCTTGGGCTTGATCGCATCAAAGCCAATGCCACGGAAGCGGCCGAACAATGCGGCAATTTAAGCTTGGCCGAATGCCGCGAAGCTTTGCGGTTTGATGCGTTTTTAGAACAATGGGACACATCAATTCCGCTGATTTTTTGCGATGAAGGGCACGAATCAAACAACCCCTTGCCCCAGCTGAAAACACTGCCGCACGGAACTTGCGGAATTATTATTGGACCTGAGGGTGGTTTTTCGGAAAGCGAACGCCAATATCTGCATAACCAACCCTTTGTGACCTCAATCCCGCTAGGACCCAGAATTTTGCGAGCAGATACCGCAGCAGTTGCAGCTCTCACTCTTGTTCAGGCCGTTTTAGGTGATTGGTAAGCTATGCTTATTTTACAAGGTCACATTTTCCCGCAACACAGTGTTTATCCGAAATAGACTTGCTTGATCAGGCAAATGCGTCTTATCACTCAACTAATCGCATATATTAATTTAAGGATCGGACAGCATGGCGCGCGATACAACTGACGAGACAGCTATCTCGGGCGTTGAAGATTTAGCCCTTTATCTGGCTGACGGCTGCAAGCCGAAAGACAAATGGCGCATTGGTACAGAGCACGAAAAATTTCCGTTCTATGCTCAAGAAAACAGCCCCGTTCCTTATGAGGGCGATAAAGGCATCAAAGCGATTCTTGACGGCATGCAAGCCAAGCTCGGCTGGGAGCCGATCATTGACGAAGGTAATATTATCGGCCTCGTCGAGCCAACCGGTCAGGGTGCTATTTCGCTGGAACCAGGTGGCCAGTTCGAGCTCTCCGGCGCACCGGTTTCGACGATTCACCAGACTTGCCGCGAAGTAAACGCGCATCTGGCACAGGTTCGTGAAATTGCCGAACCGCTCGGCATACGCTTTTTAGGAATGGGTGGCAGTCCGAAATGGACCTTGGCAGAAACCCCAGTCATGCCGAAATCGCGCTATAAAATCATGACCAATTATATGCCTAAAGTGGGAACACAAGGGCTGGACATGATGTACCGCACCTCAACCATTCAGGTAAATCTCGACTTCTCCTCCGAAACAGATATGCGCCGCAAGATGCAAGTTTCGATGAAACTGCAATCAGTCGCAACGGCTCTTTTTGCTGCCTCGCCGTTTACAGAAGGCAAGCCGAACGGCCTGCAATCGTGGCGCTCAGACATCTGGCGCGATACCGATAATCAGCGCTCCGGCGTTTTGCCTTTCGTCTTCTCGGAAAATTTCGGTTTTGCCGATTATGTCGAATGGGCGCTTGATGTGCCGATGTATTTCATCCTGCGTGATGGCCATTATCATGATTGCACCCATGTCACATTCCGCCAATTCATGAATGGTGCCTTGAAAGGTGAAGTCAGTGATCCGGTGCCTAATCAGGGAGATTGGGCAAACCATATTTCCACGCTTTTTCCTGAAGTCCGCCTGAAGCGCTTCCTCGAAATGCGCGGTGCCGATGGCGGGCCTTGGCGTCGTATTTGTGCGCTTCCAGCCTATTGGGTCGGGTTACTTTATGACGATGAAGCACTGGATGCAGCCGAGCAACTGACCAAAGACTGGACATATGAAGAAGTGCTGGCACTTCGCAATATTGTTCCGGCAAAGGGTATGCACAGCCCGTTCCGTGGTCACAAGCTGCAAGAAATCGCTCGGGAAACGCTGCAAATCGCCAAGCTCGGCCTGAAAAACCGCAATAAACTCAACAGTGATGGCTTTGATGAAACCTTTTTCATCGCACCATTGGAAGAAGTTATTGCACGCGGCAGCACCGAAGCTGAAAAAATGTTGGAGGCTTATAACTCTGTTTGGGGCGGCTGTATCGAACCGGTTTTTCTCGAATATGCCTATTAGGATACTGATTTAATAAATCGGTTCTATCTTCAGCAAGGCCAAGCAACTGATGCCCCGTTGCTTGGCCTTTGTCATGCTACATTTCGGCTCATTGATTTATCAAAAAAATAGATGGATTATCCGTCATTCATAATAATAAAAAACGGAATAATCATCGATGAATACTCCGCTCGATCTGGATCAGCTGCAAACCTTCATTGCTATTGCTGACAGCGGCAGTTTTACCCGTGCCGCAGAAACGATTTTCAAGACGCAGTCGGCCGTTTCCATGCAAATGCGCCGTCTCGAAGAGCGGATCGACAAGCCGCTTTTTGAGCGCGATGGCCGCAACAACCGTCTTACTGAAGACGGCCAGAAACTGTTGATCTATGCACGCCGCATGCTCCGTCTCAGTCAAGAAGCCATCGCTTCATTTGATGACCAACAATTGGAAGGCCATATCCGCATCGGCATGCCGGATGATTATGCCGACCGTTTTTTGCCTGAAATTATGGCACGTTTTTCACGTTCGAACCCGCGCATAGAACTCTCTGTTGTATGTGAACCATCCATCAATCTTAATGAACTGATCAAAAAGGGTGAACTCGATATTGCGCTGGTTACACAATGCGATCAGGTACATCCATCAGAAATTTTACGCACCGAACCTTTATTATGGGTTTCTTCCGCCAGCCATAATATTCATGAAGCCGAAATATTACCATTAGCCGTCGGACGCACAACTTGCGTTTGGCGCCGCTCGGCCATTCATGCTTTGGTGGAAGCGCAACGTGATTACCGCATCTTGTTTACCAGCTGGTCTGCCAGTGTGCTTAGTGCCGCGGTTTTGGCAGGGCTTGCCGTGGCAGTCTTGCCGGAATGTGCACTGCGCCCAGGCATGCGTGTGCTGACTGAATCGGAAGGTTTCAACGGTTTGCCAAAATTCGGCATCGGCATTTTACGCGGTGCCAGCAAGCAAGCCGCCATTATGGATGCGCTGGTGCAACATATTGTGGCAAGCCTTGAAAGCATTACCGCTCCGCCGATTACGCCTTTGAATACAGAACGTCAGTTGGCCAATCATCAAAAGCAAAAGAAAAGCCATGCACAATATCTTGCTATAGATTGGTAAGTGAAACAGCATCGTGGCTTGACCTCCAGCCCTGAAAACTGACCAATAGAGCTATGAATAATTTATTCGATTCGCCAAAGCCCGTAACGGATGCTGCCCAAAATGCCAGCTCCAATGTTGCCGAATATTCTGTCTCTGAAATATCGGGCGCGCTCAAACGCTCGATTGAAGAGCAATTCGGCCATGTGCGGGTGCGTGGTGAAATCTCCGGTTATCGCGGGCCCCATTCATCGGGGCATGCTTATTTCGCGCTGAAAGACGATAAAGCCCGCATGGAGGCGGTTATCTGGCGCGGATCAATGAGCAAATTGCGTTTCCGCCCCGAAGAAGGCATGGAAGTGATTGCCACCGGCAAGCTTACCACCTATCCCGGCTCATCCAAATATCAGATTGTCATCGAGCAAATGGAACCGGCAGGAGCCGGTGCATTGATGGCGCTTCTGGAGGAACGCAAACGCAAGCTCGGCGCTGAAGGGTTGTTTGATCCTGCCAACAAACAACTCTTGCCATTCATGCCGAAAGTGATCGGCGTGATCACCTCGCCAACCGGTGCAGTGATACGCGACATCATCCATCGTATCACTGATCGTTTTCCGCTTCATGTACTGGTTTGGCCGGTGCGTGTACAGGGTGAAACCAGCGGCGAAGAAGTGGCTGCCGCGGTTCAGGGCTTTAACAATCTTCCCGCCGGAAGCACCATTGCGCAGCCTGATCTTTTGATTGTGGCGCGTGGTGGCGGCAGTCTGGAAGACCTTTGGGGTTTTAATGATGAGGTGGTAGTGCGTGCCGTTGCGGCCTCCCATATTCCGGTGATTTCTGCGGTTGGTCACGAAACCGACTGGACACTGATTGATCTGGCTGCCGATATACGTGCGCCAACGCCAACGGGAGCGGCCGAAATGGCGGTACCCGTGCGCGCCGATCTGCAAGCCGCCCTTGCCTCCCATTCGGCACGCCTTTCATCTGCTATATCGCGTTATCTGGAACAACGTCGTCAAATGCAACGTGCGCTTGGTCGTGCCATGCCCAATGCCGATCAATTACTGGCAATGCCGCGTCGCCATTTTGATGAGATCAGCAGCCGTCTTGAGCGCAGCCTACAAACACTGACCCAGCATAAAAAGATGCAGCTGGATGGATTGGCACGTCAGTTTTCACCACTTCTGCTGCGCCGTAAAATTGCGGAACACAAACGTACGACCACGCAACTGAACGAACGCCTGCCGCGCGCTTTGGCAAGTTATTTGCGCGAACGCCGCACATCTTATGCCTATCGCGTCGAACGTTTAAATGCCGAGCCTATCTTGCGCGAAATAAGCCAATATAAAGTAGCGCTTGGCCAATTGGATCGCCGCCGCGATCAAGCCATCGGATTGCGAGTTGAGCGTATCAAACGACGCTGTCAGGAGCTGGAACGTTTGATGCGGACACTGTCGCATGAGAGTGTGCTGGAACGTGGCTTTGCAATTGTTTTCGATAAAGAAGGTCACCCCCTCAAACGTGCTGCCAGTATCGATGATGGCGCCTTGTTGAACTTGCGTTTTGCTGATGGGGAAGTGGGCGCAACTGCACATAAAGACGGTATGCCGGTGGTTTCTCAACCGCCTAAATCTGTTACGCCATCAAGGCCAAAGCGACCTACAGCAGCTGCTAAAGACAATGGCAATCAAGGTTCTTTATTTTAAGCAGCGAGCGCTTTGCAGGCATCATTCATCTTTCCTTAACCATAATCACACCAATACTGTGTCATTAACGCAACGCTATTCGTGACATAAAAGTCACTATCATCTGCTGTCGGTTTTTTCGGCCATAAGCTGTCCTTATCTTAAGGCTCACTTAAGCTTGCTCCGGCTTGTTAGCCGCAATCCCAAGCACAGACTTGCGTTTTGAATTTAAAGTGAAAGCCCGATGAAGAATAAAAAACAAAACATGACACAGCTTTTGACCCGCAGAAATTTTCTGATTGGTGCCAGTGCCATTACGCTTTCAGGTTGCGTTTCAACCAATCCCGATATGCGCCCCGCAGCAGATTTAACACCAGCCAAAACCGCCAAGGCTGAAGTTCCGCCGATGTATGAGGCACTCCCTTATGAAGACTTCCCGATCCCTGCGGTTGATGTCTCGAAAGTGCCGCAAAAATACTGGCGCACAGAAATTGATTATTTCACTGATGAAAAACCCGGCACAGTGATTGTCGATACCCCGAATAAATATCTCTACCATGTGCTGAATAACGGCCGCGCCATGCGCTACGGAATCGGCGTTGGCCGTGACGGCTATGCATGGTCAGGCCATGCAATCATTGCCTATAAGCGCAAATGGCCACGCTGGACGCCACCGGATGAAATGGTTGCCCGCCAGCCAGCTTTGGAACCATACAGTATCAAGAACGGTGGTATGGGGCCGGGCTTGAAAAACCCGCTCGGATCGCGCGCACTCTATATCCATAAAGACGGGCGCGACACCATCTACCGTATTCACGGTTCGCCTGAAGCATGGACCATCGGCAAGGCGGTATCTTCCGGCTGTATCCGCATGCTCAATCAGGATGTCATCCATCTTTATGACAATGTGCGCGACGGCAGCAAGATTGTGGTTATACCCGATCCAAAGGGAAGCCTTGCTATCTCGGCATAAAATAAAGCTAAATAAAAAGCGGGCTTTAAAGCCCGCTTTTTATATCCTAATGACTTGCACTTTTAAGGCGAAACAACCGTCGCCATGTACTGACCGGCGGATTGACCAAAGCACTTAAAGCGCGCGCATAATCGAGCACCAAACCCGGTGTCCATGCCATGGTTTCGGCACGTTGGCGCATCAGTCCGGCAGCCCATAATTCCGGATAGGAAATGGCACCAAGTGCCGACAAAAGCGGCCAGCGACGCTCTCGAAAACCACCTTCAAAAGCCGCATCCAGTGCATTCGCCACCGATGAAGAACAATTACGGTTGGTCAGATTATAGGTAGTATCCTGACTATAGCGCTTCCAGTAGCTACGCAATTTTTGTATATCAGCACCAACCAGATGCACTTTGACAGTTGATTCACACCAGCCATCAGCCTCCTCACGATAAGACGTCAAAAAGCGACCCGGCACATCATTATCAACGGTTGCACGTAAAATCCGACCAAACTCATCCGGTGAGCGATCAATTTCAACAGCCGGATAATGGCTGATATAAATATCAGGCTGCACTTCCAATGCTGCGTGTCCAGTGGAGATCACTCCTTCTGCATCGACAGCCGCAATATAACGGTTGATCGCGCGCTGGCGCAGCGGGGTGGTGGCATTACCAGTTGGCGTCCAGACATGTACGATCAGATCACCGCGTGTTGTCTCACCTGTTTCTTCAACATATTCGCCGTTAAAGAGCGTCAGTTCCCCTCTGAACAAAGAGGTGATTGATGCGCCAGGATGCAAACGGCGGATACGAACTGCAATGCTGATAACACCCACACTCGCCATCATCATCACTGCGCCTACATTGCAACCAATTGTCCCCTCATACCAGGTCGGCCAAGGTTGAAGCACAAAAATCGCCAGAATAATTTCTATAACACCGGCAACTACGCCCGCCTTCCAGCGAGAATAGCGCACCACATATGCGCTGCCGATACGCATGCCGCCATCAACCAAAAAGCAAAAGCCAAAAATCATCGCCAATATGAAATTGGCGGCAAAGGACGACATCAGTATTAAAATGGCTAAAACAAAGAGCAAAATCCCCTGAAAGAGGCGCATCTGTTTGGCGGTACCTTGACTGCCAAAGGCAGCGATCACACTGACAATGGCTTCCGGCAACAGGAAGTAACCAAATGCATATGAGGGAATGAGCGTTTTACCATCAATCGCATCAATAAAAATCGCCAATCCGGCAATGAACCAGAGGATGCCGACAACACACAATTTTCTCCAATGATGCTGGATAATATCGCGCCCCAGCAAAAGCAGCATAATCCTTACCACGTTGTCGCCTCATCCGTATTCTTTGCAAATCGGCCAATAAATAAAATAAACCCGAGAAATACGACACAAGCCGCGCCGACAAAAAGCGGCAAACCATGTGTTGTGATGTCCATTGAGATGCCTGCCAACGTCGGGCCGAACAAGGCGCCTGCACCCCAGAACAGACCCATTGCGGCATAAATGCCGACCAGATCGGTGCCGCGGAACTTGCTGCCGATAATTGCCAGCATGGTGGTGTAGATCCCTACAAAAACACCACCCCAGATAAACAAGGCGGGATAAGCAACCCAACCTGCCTGCAAGATCAATGGCCAGAAAAGAGCGCCTGCAATCGACAAGACGCTTAAAATCACCATCAAGCGGAAACGATCCATCTTGTCACAAATCCAACCAATCGGCAGCTGCAGTAAAATAGCGCCGACCATCAAAATCGTAATCAAATGGGTGCCGCCCTGTTCGCTCCAGCCAAGGTGCACCGCGTAAAGCGATAAAAATGACAAGCCCGCCGTTTCAATACCGGCATTTAAACCTGTTGTGCCCATCGCAATAGGTGCTGCACGCATATAACGCAGCAAATTCAGATTATGGGTCTTTTGCATAACCGGTATTTGAATATGGCGATAACTGATAAAAATAAGTGCCAACAAAGCAACACAGCTGCCAATGAAAAACGGCAAAACACCATCAAGACCGGTGAAAGACAAAATCAGCGGCCCGCCCGCAAATCCCAATGACAGAAAGGCGGTGTAGGTAGCCATAATGCGACCGCGCGTGGCATCGGTACTCAACTCGCTCACCCATGTTTCAGTAAGCACAAACAGGATTTCGGCAGCTATGCCTAGACCAAAACGCAGCGGAAACCATAGCCAAAAACTCGGCATGGCCGGAAACAATGCCAAGAGAACGGCCGTCATGACGAGAGCGACAATAATGAGCCTGCGCGCTCCATAGCGACTTGCCCATCGCGGCAATATAGGAGCGACACAAAGCACACCAAGCGCGTGCATTGCTGCATTAATGCCGATAAGAGTTTCAGTCACGCCCTGCTCTGTCAAGGACATGGCTACCAGAGGTGCCGTGAGACTATATGTCAGACCGAAGACCGCCGCAGTCGCAATCACTGCCGCAAGTGACAATAATAATCTGCCCGCATTTATATCCGGCGCAGATTGTTGCGACGCATCAGTTATTCTATCACTCAATGAGCCTCACCCGGCAGCAACCATTTTGATAGACTGCCCTCAATCGATTTTTGAAATACCCCTGAACCAGCTATAGAACTATAGCGTCGTATAAGCACTATGAAAAACAAAATAGATCAGAAATTTATAATAAAAATTGAAATTTGCTTCAAAAAAAATGCCGGAAGACTATCATCTTCCGGCATTTTCACTACAACACTGTGAAAATTACTTGGCTGCAGCCTGTTCAAGCAATGGCAGCATACGCTCTTTTGCCTTAGGAGGCATTTTCGCATTTGGAGCTGTATCAAGATTGCTCAGGTCATCGCCAACAACAACGAGAGCGACCATGCCCATTGCAAAGTGTGGCAGGCACTTAACGCCGTAAACACCTTCTTTATCAAAAGTAACTTTTACTTCCTTGTTGATCTTGCCCTTAAAGGTGGTGCCACCTTCTGGCATCATGTCCTTCATGCTTTCAGCATTGTGTGAAGGGTCAGAAGGCACAAAAGTAACTGTGTCGCCAACAGCAATTTTGGTGAGCGCTGGTTCAAAAACCATATCGCCGCCTTCACCTTTATTGAGCATCTTAACTTCAAAATCTGCAGCCAGTGCAGATGCGGTGGTTGCTGCGAAAGCAATCGCAGCTGTAGCGAACAATGTAGAAATTTTCAATTTTCTGCTCCAAACTCGGAACTAGTAAGAAACTTACTTAGCTTCATTTGACAAAAATGGTTTCAACCATGCAATCCGGGGGAGGTTCGATGCATGGCCCATCTCTTGGTCAAGTAGGTAAATAGTTTAAGAAAGTCAATAAATTCTGCAAAAACTTGATCAATATACATAAAAATTGAAGTATTTTTGATCTAAAAAAGCCCGGCTTTGCAGCAAAAGGATTATATTCTTATAACAAAATCGTGACTGCTTGTAATATGATCTTAATTTTTTTTCTTAGCTCGACGCTCCAAAACTGAGGTCAATTGTAATGAGCAGAGCACAATGGCAGAACCAATAATTATTTTCAGTTCCGGCACATCACCAAAAAATACATAACCGGTAATCGCCATCACCACGATTGAAAGATAACTGATCGGTGCCAACACACTGGCATCTGCCAAACGATAAGCGCGCAAGAAACAATATTGCCCGGCTTGCGCCAGCAATCCGATGCCAATCAGCGGTATCCAATCCATTGCCTTCACCGGCTGCCAAGTCATGATCGCCGGAATGGCGGTCAGTACCACCAAGCCAACCGTATAAAACACCATCATCACCGTAGTACTTTCTTCACGAAGCTGACGCGTCTGAATGGTAGCCAGCGATCCAAACACCACATTGATGGCAATCGCCGCCAAGCCGACGCTCCAGACGAAACCTCCGCTTGGATTGAGCATGATCAGCACACCGCCAAAGGCGATACCGGCGCCGATCCATTGAATACGGCTCACTTTTTCTGACAACATCACCACAGCCATCAGCATAGTGACGAGCGGTCTGGAAAAACTTAAAGCATTGACCACCACCAGCGGCATCAGCGCATAGGCAAAAAACTGGCTCGTTAATGCAATCGCATTGCAAACAATGCGGGTGAGATTACGCCACGGATGGCGAATATGCAGCATCTGTTGCCGCTCACGCCAAATGAGCGGCAGAATGAAGATCAACCCGATCAGCGCACGGATGAAAACCAGCTGAAAGGCCGGATAAGCGACACCTTGCGCCTTCACCAGTGCCGACATAGCACCGGCAACCAGCAGCATATCCGCCAGAGACCAAATAATGGCCTCTCCGGTCGAGTTTTTGCCCGATGTTGCGTTTTTCACGCGTGAGTTATCGGTTGCCGTCTCAGGCCGGTTGAACAAGATTGGCCACCAATCGGAAAGCGCCCGGCACCAGTTTGTCGAGCTGATGATGCAAAACAAGACTTGTATGCGTATGGCGCCCCTGACCAATTTCCGCACTCAGCAATGCGCCAAACAATGGCTGCTCATTGGCATCGTGCATGGATAAAAGCGGTACATAGGCATCATCCCATCCGGAGATGAAATAAAGTCCGCGCTCTTTGTCCCAACCGTCAAAATCATTCATGTCAATATGGTTTGGACCTTTGAGCAATTTATGCTCCGGCTGCAAGATCGTCACATCTGAGGCCGGATCGGTCACACGCCAGCGTAAAGAAGGTGTGCCGATATTCAGACGCAGCGGCGGCGTTGTTTCCGGCACCCAGCCATCTGATGGACGATGATACAAAGTAACCAAATGGCCGCCTTTATGCACAAAATCATGGAGTTTAGCAGTGGCTGCCGCCAAGTCTTTGCGCAAACCAAAGGTAAAAATACCAACGACAATCGTGGTGAATTGCGACAGATCACCTGCAAAATGCTTCTCATTCAGCATGGTGACATCAAGTCCCATGCGTGAAAGCCACAGACCCACACGATCCGCACCGCCACCGACATAGCCGATTTTGGCCCTCTTCGGCAGCGTCAGATCAAGCGCCAACACCTGCAACAATTCCGGCTCGCGATAGCTCACCGCACCAATATGCGGATAACTGATACGATCCACTTTAAAAGCATCACGTCCATCAATTTGCGGCGTAAAACGCAACAAGCCTTGCTCGGTCTTTTCAGGCCGCGCCAGTGTCACTTGTTCGCCTTCTTGGCTCACGTTCCAACCTGCCGGCGCACTGAACCGCACTGGTGCTTGTGCACCATTGATGGTCATACGCGTCGTCAAATTTTCAGTTGTCTTATCTTGTATGGCCAAAATAAAGGCTGGCGGATCAAGGGTCAGCGAACTTGCAGGAAGGACAGCAAAAGGCTCTTCGAGATCAAATTGCGCATTAGCCTGATAACCAGAGAAATCCGCACTCAATACAATATGCGCCTGACCATTGCCTTGCAGCGATGTCCAATTCGGCTCAAAAACAGGTGAAAATGCAGCTTCAGTTTCGGCAATCACATCAAAATTGAAATATCTGCCATTTTGTCCGGTCGCAATAACTTCAACACGATCAGGGAAAACCGCATCAACGCGCACTTTATAGCGGCGATGCTCATCACTGAGGCTGACCTTCAACTCGGTTGCCTGCCCCGGCGTTAAGGTACGTGAAGTTAAAGCCGCATTTTCAAACAGATCTGCGGCTTCAAAAAGCGCATGATGAATTTGCGTCAGTTTTCTGGTCAAGCGATGACCATGCAGTTTTAAAAATTCAGCTGAAGCATGTTCGCGCGCGGTTTCAATGGCTTTTGCTGCTTCAACCAAACACGCCATAATCGCACCGCGATCAGGAAAGGCCGAAATCGCATGATCAAGTGCATCCTGCGCATCACGCAAACTGCTGACAGTTTTTGCTGACAGTCCGGAGAATGACGCCAATTGTTCCAAATTGGCAGGTAAACCATCCAGCACCGATGTTTCGCTGCGTGTTTTAACGCTATTCAGCAACAGGTACAGCGGCCATTCTTGCTTTGGATTTTCCGGCCAATAGCCCATGCCTTGGCTGGCATGGTAATAACGTGACCATTCACCGATACGATCATAATCGGCGCCGGTTGCAACATCGCGCCCCTCAGCGCGTATCGTGACAGTAGCTGTTGGCGGCGGCACTTCATCATCATAATAGCCATTGCTGCCACCAGTCCATGCAGGCAGATAATATTTGCCTACCTGCCAAACGCTCAGACCTTCATCAAAATGCTCCGGATAGGCTTTAGGGTCGGCAGCCAAATGAATCGCTTTTTCAGCCGCGCGTGTCATCGCGCGGTGATGGCCATGCTGCCCCGGAACATCAAGAAAGGTCGGGATCACAATATCCGGACGATCGGTGCGATAAGCACGGACAAGGCGCTCAATGGTGCGGTCTTCGCCCCAATGCATAAAAGTGCCGTCGCCATCTTTGGAAAAGCCGAAATCATGGATCCTGTCTTGCGGGCCATGACCAAGCCATGTCACGTCACTGTCAATGGCACGTGCGGCTTCTTCCAGTTCACGGCTGCGCACCGCACCCAAAGCACCGCTGCGCTCAGGCCCCAGCACATTCTGTCCGCCCTCGCCGCGGGTGGAACAACCGATAATTACCCGCATGCCCAATGCAAAACGCAAATATGCCAGCATTCCGCTTTGCTCATCATCGGGATGCGCGCCGGTATTCATCATGGTAACGGTTGATTGCAAACGGCTTAGGCTGCGATGCAGACGCACTAATGCTGGTGCAGCCATCTGCTTTTCAATTTTCTGACGCGCGTCAAGCATAGTAGTCCTCCAGATATTTAGTTTTTAAAGATCAGTCGCCGTATCAAGCTTCGGCGTCATAACCTCGAATAGCGGCAAAGCAGCAGCGCCCAAAGCTGCTGTGTACTGACCAGTTGCCCCGAGAATCACCCGCGGCATCACCCGTTTCTGACGGCTTGCCACCGAAATCGGCAGCACTCCCATTTGCGTCACCAGTTCCTGCAAAATCGAATCCGGCAGCATACCGCTTAAAATGACGGTCTGCGGATCCAGAATATTTTCGATCATTGCAATCATCGGTGCCAAATGGGCGGCGGCCTCATGAATCCAGTGCATAAGAACCGGATTTTTCTTTTCATAGAGCTCGACCAGATCATCAAATTCAGTGTTTTCAATGCCTGCCTGATGCAGCGCTTCACAGAGCGAATAATGCGACGCATAGCGCTCAAGACAGCCCTGCTGCCCGCAGGCACATGAGCGCCCCAAAGGCGAAACAACCACATGACCGATTTCGCCCGCATTGCCGAAAGCACCGCGAAACGGCATGCCGTCCACAATCATGCCAAGGCCGATACCGGCACCGAAATAAATCATCGCAAAGCTTGAAATACCATGTCCGGCACCAAATAAACGCTCGCCCACGGCCGCAGCGGACGCATCATTTTCAATGATAACTGTCTCGCCACAGGCTTCACTTAAAAAAGCGGACGCATCAATTTCTGCCCAACCGGGCAAAGTTGTGGGCCCCACGGAAGTCATGCCTTCCACATCAAAAGGCCCCGGCATCACAGCACCAACGCCCAGCAAAGGCGCAGTAAAACTTTGTTTTATTTCAGCAATTTCACTTGCAAACTGCTTGGAAAGCTCTGCGGGGCTGGTGTCTTTCACCGGGATGATACGGCGCAAGCGTGGCTGACCGGCAAGATCAAGCACTGTTGTCACCATATGATCGGAAGCCATTTCAATCCCGATCGTCATCGCACCATCAGGATTAACCGCAAATTGCTTGGGTGGCTGTCCACGTCCGGCGCGCAAACGCCCCGTCTGCATCAACAGGTTTTCACTGACCAGTTCGTCAACAATATTGGCGATAGCTTGTGCGGTCAGATGGGTAAGGCGCGCAATATGCATACGCCCCAATGAGCCATGCTGGCGGACGACATCTAAAACCACGCGACGATTATGATCGCGAATCCTCTCCGGATTTTTACCCAGAGTGATCTGATGGGTTGTTTGTTGATCATTATCGAGCTGGAAAACCATTCTATTCACCCTGCTATCCCCTGAAAAAGTGATAGCGCAAATACCTCAAACACAGCAATAGATTAATTCAAGTAAATTATCTTATTGACAAAACCATGTTTTATAGGGAACCGTAAGGACTAACACTTTGGTGTTTTCTGTAGCACATTAACGCAAGCATGCGAACAAATGTTCTGCGGAAGAAATAAGTGACGGAATAGTATATTGTTCAAGTTGCGACAGTTGAAGTCCGTTCATTTACAACACTGGAATGAAGGTTCCGGGCAATTGGTTCAGCATCCTCTTCGCAATCAAAAAAAAGCGAGGCGGCGCTTAGGGAGGTTCTAATATGCGTAAACTTATGTTTGCGAGCTTGGTTGCTGGTTTCAGCACGATGGCTTTTAATGCAGCTCAGGCTGTTGAAATTGAATATTGGCAGTATATTTTCGAAACCCGCGTTAAAGCTATGGACAAGCTGATCGCAAATTTTGAAAAAGCCAATCCAGATATCAAAGTCAAACAGACCACATTCCCTTATGATGATTATCAGACGCGAGTTATCGCTGCCAAAATGGCCGGCAAGACCCCTGATGTCATGCAGCTTTTCTATGGCTGGCTCGACAAATTCGTAGCTGGCGACATTCTGCAACCGCTGTCAAAAGAAACATTTCCGCACGATAAAATCGAAGCAGATTTCTTCTCCATCACCGATGCTATGAAGCGCGGCGATGAATATTATGGTCTGCCGACTGCGGTTCGTTCATTGGCCGTATTCTACAACAAGAAATTGTTTGAAGAAGCCGGTCTTGATCCAAACAATCCACCACAGACGCTGGAAGAATTTGTTGAAGCGGCAAAGAAAACCACCAAGCGTGATGGTGCGGGCAACCTCACCACTGTTGGCGTGACCATGGATATGGCTGGTCAGGATCACCATTGGTGGCGTGAAGTGCTGGTTCGTCAATTTGGCGGCGTGCCTTACACCGACAATGACCGCAAAGTGGCTTATGACACCGAAGCCGGTGACAAGGCTCTGAAATTCTACACTGACCTGCAGCTTGAACATAAGGTCAGTGAACAGAAATTCATGGATGAAGGTCAAGCTGCATTCCGTGCCGGTATGGCTGCAATGACGATTGACGGTACTTTCCGTCTGGGTTCATTTCGCACCATCGAAGGCTTTGAATGGGGTGTAACCGAACTTCCGGCTAATGCTGAAGGTGTTCGTTCAAACTATGCCAGCTATTTTGCCAATGGTATCGGTTCCGGTGTGACGGGTGAAAAGCTGGTCGCCGCTGAAAAATTCCTCAACTATATTTCCTCACCGGAAGCGATGGAAATCTGGCTGGAGGAAGTCGGCGAATTGCCTGCACGCCGTTCTGCGGCTCAGACCGAGAAAAATCTGGCAGACCCGATCTATGGTCCGTTCCTCAAAGGTCTGGACTATGCTCACACCACCATGTTTGTGGATGAAGCAGCCCAGCGCCAGACCGCAATTGACATGGTCAACCGCGTGGCACTTGAAAAGCAGCCGACCAAAGATTCACTCGCTCAGGCTGCAAAAGCTGAGCAGACTGTAATCGACGACGCACAATAAGACTGCAAAATAGAAAGCGTGGACTTCAATATTGAAGTCCACGCTACATTTTAATTCATAAATTTGCGTCTGCTTTTAAAGCATGTCTCCCAAAAGTGGACACCGGTTTTGGGATAGTGACATGCGTTAAAAACAATGAGGCAGAGCGAGTGCAATGGATCAGATTAAATGCAAAACGCTCTAGTAAAATATTACGCTTATCCCGAACCATACCAAAAGGTATTGTGAGCCATGACTGTGACAACAGCCCGACCGGATGACACTTTTTGGAACCGCTTCCCCATGCGCGTAAGACGGTTGATCTGGGTTTGGAGCTTCCTTGCCCTCCCCATCCTGTTTTATTCGGTTATCCGGTTTTATCCGACAATTGAGGCTTTCTGGCTTTCATTGACGGACTGGAATTTGATGAAGCCGCCAAAATTCATCGGTTTCGCCAACTACACCAAGCTTTTTTCTGATCCGCAATTCTGGAAAGTGTTTAAAAACACATTCAGCTATTTGCTGATCGGTACCCCTATCAGCCTCATTCTGGCCTTTACGATTGCGTTTTACTTAGATCGCGTCCGCTTTATGCATGGCCTGATCCGTGGCCTTTATTTCCTGCCATATCTGACCACCGCTGCCGCAATGGCATGGGTTTGGCGCTGGTTCTACCAGCCTGCCCCCATCGGCGTCATCAATAATGCGCTGGCGCTGGTTGGTATTCCGCAGCAAGGTTTCATCCGTTCGGTTGAACAGGCATTGCCATCCATCATGGTGACATCGATCTGGGCTGGCCTCGGCTTCCAGATCATCATCTTCATGGCCGGTCTGCGCGCTATTCCGAACACATTCTACGAAGCAGCCCGCATTGACGGTCTGGGTGAATGGGCCATTTTACGCAAAATCACCATTCCGCTCCTGAAGCCGACAACCGTATTTCTGGTTGTTTTCTCCTCAATCGGATTCTTACGTATCTTCGATCAGGTCTACAACATGACCACCAATGATCCGGGCGGCCCGCTTGGCTCGACCAAACCATTGGTGCTGATGATTTATCAAACGGCCTTCTCATCTTATGCGATGGGTTATGCCGCAGCACAGACAGTTGTCCTGTTCACCATCCTGCTTTTCGTATCGCTCTTACAGCTCTGGATTTTGAGGGAAAAGAAATGAGTACCACTGTTCAATCCCCCTCAATCAATTACAAAAACGTCAAGCCAGGCCGTGTGCTGACATGGACATTATTGTTCATCGGCGGCGTAATCATGGTTATTCCGCTGGCCTTCATGTTTTCAACATCGCTGAAAACAGCCAGTCAGGTTTATGATTTGCGTCTGATCCCTGCCGCACCATCGTTCCAGAACTATGTCACCATTCTGGCGGACGGTCGTTTCCTGCGCTGGTTTTTCAACTCGATGTTTGTCGCAGTCGTCGTCACGCTTTCCAACGTGTTTTTTGACAGTCTCGTCGGTTACACATTGGCGAAGTTCAAGTTCCGCGGCCGTAACTTCATCTTCATCGCCATTCTGTCGACACTGATGATCCCGACAGAAATGTTGGTTATTCCTTGGTATGTCATGTCATCAAAGCTCGGCTGGCTCGATAGTTATTGGGGCATTATGTTCCCGGGCCTGATGACTGCTTTCGGAACCTTCCTGATGAAACAGTTCTTTGAAGGTGTGCCGGATGACTTCCTGGAGGCTGCACGCGTCGATGGTCTCAACGAGTTCCAGATCTGGTGGAAAGTGGCCATGCCGCTTGTCACCCCTGCGCTCTCGGCACTCGCCATCTTTACCTTCCTCGGTAACTGGACAGCCTTCTTCTGGCCGCTGATCGTCACCACCAGCAAAGAACTTTACACCTTGCCGGTTGGTCTTTCGAGCTTTGCGGTTGAACAATCCATCCAATGGGAAATGATCATGACAGGTGCTGCGATTGCGACGCTGCCGACCCTGTTGGTCTTCCTCGTGCTGCAACGCTACATCGTGCGCGGTGTGATGCTTGCCGGACTGAAAGGATAAATCATGTCAGACCTAGATCCACGCTTGAACGACAAAAGCGTCTTTCCTGATCCGACCTATAAAGAAACGGTTCTGAAACCGCTCTTTGATGGCGCTAAAACCCACCATGTCGACGGTTTCCGCCGTATCGACCGCGCCCATCTGGTGATGCTGGTGGAAACCGGCATTCTGGATCGCACTCAGGCTTCGGCCATTGCCGGTGCATTGGAAGCTATCGACCGTGATGTTGATCCGTCTCAGCTTGTTTACACCGGTGAAGTGGAAGATTTCTTCTTCCTGATTGAGAAAGAGCTAAAAAGCCGTCTTGGTGCCGATATTGCCGGTCGTCTACATACGGCACGTTCGCGCAACGATATCGACCACACTCTGTTCAAACTTGGCCTGAAAGAGCGTATTGACGCCCTGATGGCCAAAGCACAGAACCTGCTGGAAGCGATGATCCGTGCAGCGACCCGTGAAAAAGCAACTCTGATTGTGGCTTATACCCACGGTCAGCCGGCACAGCCTTCCACTTTCGGTCATTATCTCTCTGCCGCTATTGAAGTGCTCATCCGTGATATCGAGCGCTTTGCAGAGGCACGCAAAATCGTCAATCTGTCGCCAATGGGCGCAGCGGCGATCACCACATCCGGCTTTCCGATCAACCGTGAGCGTGTTGCGGAACTCTTGGGCTTTGCGGCGCCTTTGCGCAATTCCTACAGCTGCATTGCAGCTTCCGACTACATCACCTCAACCTATTCTTCCATCGAGTTGATGTTCATCCATCTTGGCCGCCTTATTCAGGACTTCCAGTTCTGGACAAGTTTTGAAGTTGGCCAAATGTATGTGCCAAACGCTTTCGTGCAAATTTCTTCCATCATGCCGCAGAAGCGTAATCCGGTACCGATTGAACATATGCGCCATTTGTCCAGCCAGACGATGGGTCGTGCCCGCACCGTACTGGATGTCATTCACAACACACCATTTACCGATATGAATGACAGTGAAGGCGAAACCCAACAAATGGGTTATGAAGCCTTTGCAACCGCCAGCCGCGTGTTGGATTTGCTGGCAGCTTTCATCGAAGCTGTGCGCATTGATCCAGCTCGTGTTCAAGACAATATCCGCCGCTCCTGCATCACCATTACAGAGCTTGCAGATTCACTGGTGCGTATCGAAGACCTCTCCTTCCGTCAGGCGCATGAAATTGCGGCAACAGTTGCAAAAGCTGTTGTTGCGAAAGGCGGCGGACTGGCCCAAGACGGTTATGAACCGTTTCTGGAAGCATTCAAGCATGCAACCGGCAAGGAGCCTTCTTTTGACCGTTCCAAGTTTGAAGAGCTGGTTTCGCCTGAATATTTTGTGCGCATCCGTGATCGTACCGGCGGCCCGGCCGACAAGCCAATGATGGAAGCTCTTGCCCATTATAAAGCAACAGCCCAAGCATTTGCGGCTCAAACTGCCAAACAATCTGCCGACGAGGCCAATGCCGCGCGCGCGCTCAATGAAAAATTCCAAACATTGGTGGAGACACGCTGATGGCCACAATCGAACTCGAAAAACTGGTAAAGCGCTACGGCAATGTTGAAGCTGTCCGCGGCATTGATCTTCAAATTGCCGATGGTGAATTTGTGGTTTTTGTCGGCCCTTCCGGCTGCGGTAAGTCCACCACCTTGCGCATGATTGCAGGTCTGGAAGACATTTCCGGCGGCACATTGAAAATCGGTGATGAAGTCGTCAATGAACGTGATCCGAAGCAGCGTAATATTGCGATGGTTTTCCAGAACTATGCGATTTACCCGCATATGACTGTGCGCCAGAATATCGGTTTTGGTCTTTATACTTCGAAACTCTCGAAGGAAGAAAAGAACAAGCGCATCGAAGAAGCCGGCAAGATTTTAGGTCTGGAGCCTTATCTCGATCGCCGCCCTGCTGCCCTTTCAGGTGGCCAGCGTCAGCGTGTTGCCATTGGCCGTGCGATGGTGCGTAATCCGTCGGCATTCTTGTTTGACGAACCTTTGTCCAATCTGGACGCACAGTTGCGTGCCCAAATGCGCATTGAAATCAAACGCCTGCATCAGCGCCTGAAAACCACCACCGTTTACGTGACCCACGATCAGGTGGAAGCCATGACCATGGCTGACCGAATTGTGGTGATGAAAGACGGCAACATCCTGCAGACAGGCACACCGACCGAGCTTTATGAAAATCCGGTTGATGTGTTTACCGCCCGCTTTATCGGCAGCCCTTCGATGAACCTCATCAAAGGCCGTCGTTCCGGCGATGCAGTTGAATTCACTGAAAGCGGTGACATTCTCATCGGTGTGCGTCCGCATGATCTGATTGCACTGGCTGATGGTGAAACTGCTCCGGCTAACGGCATCAGCCTCACCGGTACCGTGCTGGCTGTTGAACCTTTGGGCCCTGAAACACTCATCCATTTGAGTGTTCACGGCACAGAAGTGATCGCCACCGCACCAGCCAAGTTCATTCCGGCAGCAGACAGCACCGTGACTGTTCATGCACCAAGCGGCAGCCTTTATCTGTTTGATGCAAAAACCGAGAAAAGCTTAGGCCGACTATGAGTTCTGCATCATCACCCTGTTCATCAGGTGTAAGGTCGGCTGTCTTAAGCATCGGACGCATATATTGTGATTTGATTTTCACCGGTCTGGATGCACTTCCTGAACTCGGCAAGGAAACATTTGCACAAGATATGAATATTGCTGCAGGGGGCGGCGCGTTTATCACCGCCGCTCACCTTGCCCACAAAGGACGAGCTTGCGCATTGCTGGCACGTCTCGGGCTTGATCCGCTATCCGTCGGTATTCTGCCGGAACTGGAAGCCGCCGGTGCTGATCTGCGCTTTCTGGAACGCTGCGTGACTGCCGGCCCACAGGTCACTGTCGCAAGTGTCGTTGATAATGACCGAGCCTTTCTTTCACGCCGCGCCGGTACTGCGCTGCCAGCTACGCTTGAAGACGCATTAAACTGGAGTGATGCTGGCCATCTGCATATTGCAGAATATGCCACTTTGCATGAAATCCCAGACCTGATTACGCGCGCCAAGGCTAAAGGGCTGACGGTTTCGCTTGATCCAAGCTGGGATGAAACGCTGATCTATGATCCGGCATTGCTGAATGCTTGTAAGGGGGCAGATATTTTCTTGCCCAACCAGGAAGAAGCACTGGCGATCACCGGCCATAAAGATCCGTTTGCAGCCTTAAATGCGCTAGCCGAACATTTCCCCTGTGTGGTGCTCAAAGGCGGAGCGGATGGTGCATGGCTGAAGGCTGGCGATCTGCAATTGCATAAATCAGCAGAAGCGGTCACCGTTGTGGATACAACCGGTGCCGGTGATGCGTTTAATGCAGGCTTTATCGATAGCTGGATGCAAGGTGTCGGGCTTGAAGCTGCACTCAGTGAAGGCATTATCTGCGGTAGCCTCGCTGTGCAAGCTGCCGGCGGCGCCGCTATTTTAGCGGCAAAGCCAGAATCAAACAAAGCGGCGCTGCTATCTTAGCGGCGAAACTTTAAGCTTTTTAAACATTTTCAGCCGCTTCGCGAATTGTCTGGATCAGAATTTGCAAGGCGGCTGATTGCGTCATATCGGTGCGCATAGTCAGCCCCACCGGCCCCTTGGTTTCATCCGTATCAATATCAAGCGGCACCAGTTTACCTTCCGCCACATCCGCGGCAGCAACCCCTTCAGAAATAATCCAGACCGCATCACTTTCGCGTACGAAAGCGCGACCGAAAGCATCCGACACCGTCTCAATCTGGATCGGCAAAGCACCGATGCCATTGGCGATCAACAAACGGTCAACAAAGGGGCGAATGATTGATTTTCGCGTTGGCATCAGCACCGGAAACTGAGCGATATGATCAAAAATCAGCGTGTTTTCATGTGCCAGTGGATGTCCGGCACGCACCAGAAACAAGACTTTTTCCGAATATAAATGCTCAAAGAAAAATCCTGTCATTTTTTCCGGTGCCGCCAAACGTCCGACGACCAAATCCAAGTCACCAACGCGCAATTGCTCCAACAGAACCGAATTTTCACCGGTGACGATTTTAATGCGGCTGCCAGTTTTCTCCGACAAAAACAAGCTCATCGCGCGCGGCATGATGCGGGTGGAAACGGTCGGTAAAGCGCCAATGCGAATTGGCGGGCCCGAACCGTCCACCTCCTGCGACACAGAATCAAAACCCTGCCGCAGCGCCGTTAGGGCTGTTCCGGCATGGCGCAAAAAGACATCACCAAAACGGGTAATTTTAATGCCGCGCCCGTCACGCTCCAACAAAGGAACACCTAAAATTTCCTCAAGCTCACGCATTGTTTTCGTGACAGCAGGCTGACTGACATGCAGGATTTGCGACGCTTTCATCACACTTTTCTGACGTGCGACTTCCACAAATGTGTGCAAATGACGGAACTTGATACGGTTGCTGACCATATTCACATAACCTCCCAGTTATGAATATACGCGTTAATATCATTTTACTTAACCAGATGAAAGCGCCAGATTAAAATCGTGAGGAGACAATCAGTGCAATTTATTCGTCTAAACAATCAGACCACCCATTACGCGCTCGCAAAGCCCGAGCGTAATCACGCATCCGATGCGACAATTGTATTCATCAATTCGCTCGGCACAGATATGCGGATTTGGGATGATGTGAAGACAACATTGGCTGGCGAATATTTGCTGCTGACTTACGACAAGCGTGGGCACGGTCTTTCTGATACTGGTGCCACACCTTATACAATTGACCAGCTCGCTGACGATCTGATCGCATTGCTCACTGCATTGAACCTTGATCGTGTCATCTTATGCGGTCTTTCGGTTGGCGGTTTGATTGCTCAAGCGGTATTTGCCAAAAAGCCGGAGCTTGTAGAGGCACTCATTCTTTCCAACACAGCCCATAAAATCGGCACTGCCGATATGTGGCGCACACGCATTGATGCTATTCGCCAAAACGGTTTGAGCAGCGTATTGGCGCCGACAATGGAACGCTGGTTCACCCCGACTTTCCGAACCGACGATAATGCTGCCTTTGCCACCTATTGCAATATGTTCACCCGCCAGCCGGTTGATGGATACACCGCCACCTGTGAAGCCTTGGCACATGCAGATTACACCGCAGAAGCTCAGTTGATTTCAGTGCCGACCTTATGCATTGCCGGTGATCAGGATGGCGCCACCCCACCCACACTTGTGCAGGAAATGGCTGATCTCATTCCGGCAGCTGAATTCATCATGCTTGACCAATGCGGACACATTCCTTGTGTGCAACAGCCGCAGGTTTTTGCCGACACCATCTCGAAATTCATAAAAAATATCTGAAACGGAGAATAACCCATGGCCGAGAATTCCGCGTCGTCTTCGCGCTATGAGCTTGGGATGCAAGTGCGCAGATCAGTGCTTGGTGATGACCATGTTGATCGTGCTTCGGCATTAATCAACGATATGGATCGTCAGTTTCAGCAACTGATTACGGAATCGGCATGGGGCACAGTCTGGGCAAGCGAAGGCTTGACCAAACGTGAGCGCTCGATTGTCACAATTGCTTTGCTGGCAGCGCTCGGTCAGGATGAAGAACTGGCCATGCATATTCGTGCAACCGTCAATACGGGCGCCACAAAACAAGATGTTTGTGAAGCCTTGATGCATGTCGCTATCTATGCAGGCGTTCCGGCATCAAACCACGCTTTTAAAATTGCGAAAACAACCTATCGGGGAATGGAAGAAGCGGGAGGGGAACAATCGTGAAAAATATGAAACCGGACAACGGGGCTTTTTACGGGCGCGATCATTCAATTCATGCGCCAGCCTATACGCCCCAATATAAAACATCAGTCTTGCGTTCGCCAACCCGCGCACTCCTGTCCTTAGAAGGCACAAAGAGTGAAATTACCGGCCCAGTCTTTGGCCATAATATGCTCAATGAACTGGATAATGACCTGATCCTCAATTATGCCCGCCCAGGTGAAATGGCGATCGGTCCGCGTATTTTAGTGCATGGCCGTGTGCTGGACGAAAACAACCATCCCGTTGCCGGTGCTTTGGTCGAATTTTGGCAAGCCAATGCGGGCGGACGCTACCGCCACAAAAAAGACAGCTATCTGGCAGCGATTGACCCGAATTTTGGTGGCGTTGGCCGCACCATCACCGATGAAAACGGTTATTACTGGTTCAAAACCATTCAACCCGGTGCCTATCCGTGGCCAAATGGCGTGAATGACTGGCGACCAGCACATATCCATTTTTCGATCTTTGGTTCCGGCTTCTCGCAGCGTCTGATTACGCAGATGTATTTTGAAGGCGATCCGATGATCTGGCGCTGCCCGATCGTCACCACGATTCCTGATAAAAAAGCCATCGAACAGCTGATTGCCGCACTCGATATGAATGCGACCATACCGATGGATATGCGTGCCTATAAGTTTGATATTACCTTGCGTGGTCGCCGGTCGACCATGTTTGAAAACCGCATGGAAGGAAACTAACATGGTTCAGCCACTCGGTTATTTAAAAGAAACAGCCTCGCAAACAGCTGGGCCTTACGTACATATCGGTCTGACACCGAATTTTGTCGGCATTCACGGGATTTTCAAAGATGATCTCGGTTCCGGATCACTTGTGAATGACAAGACCCGCGGCGAACGCATTACCATCACAGGCCGTGTTTTTGACGGTATGGGCGCTGTCATGAAAGACGCTTTGATCGAAATCTGGCAAGCCGATGAGCAAGGGCTTTATAATAGCCCGATGGAAACTGCCGGCAAAACGGATGAAAACTTCAAAGGCTGGGGGCGTTGCCCCGCCGATATGGACACAGGCGAATTTACTTTTGAAACCATCAAGCCCGGCAAAGTGGCGTTTAAAGACGGGCGTATGATGGCACCTCATGTCACTTTATGGATTGTGGCACGCGGTATTAATATGGGGCTGCACACCCGTATGTATTTCTCTGATGAAGAAGAAGCCAATGCACAGGATCCGGTGCTTGCCCGCATTGAACATAGATCACGCGTTGATACATTGATCGGTAAGCGTGACGGTAACAATTATCACTTCGACATTCATATTCAGGGCGAAAAAGAGACCGTCTTTTTCGATATTTAACGCATGAGCATCTGTGTTTTTGAGCATCCGTTTCTCTCCGGCCTTTTCAAAGATGAGGCTGTGGACAAGCTGTTTTCAGCTGCCTTTGATGTGCAGGAGATGATCCGGTTTGAGGTAGCGCTGGCAAAAGCACAAGCTGAATTGGGCTTGATCCCTGAAGCGGCCGCTTTGGCAATTGCTGAAACTGCATCAAGCTTTCGGGCTGATATGGCAAAGCTCAACCAAGCAACAGCGCGTGACGGCGTGGTGATACCGGAGCTGGTCAAACAATTGCGCGCCCATGTTGGTGAAACATATGCCCATTATGTGCATTTTGGTGCCACCAGTCAGGATGTGATTGATACAAGCCTGATGCTGCGGCTTAAAACCTTCACACAAATTGCACAACAAAAACTGGCACAATTGCTGCAACAATTTGATGCGCTGGATAAAGCCCATGGTAAACGGGGGCTTAGTGCCTATACGCGAATGCAGGCAGCGCTGCCTGTCACTGTCCATGACCGGATGGTAAGCTGGATAGAACCCTTAAAACGCGCTCAATACCGTCTCGATCATTTACGTTTTCCGCTGCAACTGGGCGGAGCGGTTGGCACATTGCAGGGCTTTGGCGATCAGGCAGCAGCTTTGCGGGAAAGACTAAGTCTTCTTTTGGAGCTTGTTGACCTGCCGCAATGGCAAAGCACTCGTGATATCATCGCCGATATAGCTCATGCCTTTGTTACTTTAAGTGGTAGTCTGGGTAAATTTGGGCAAGATATTGCCATGATGGCACAAAGTGTTGAAGAGATTGCTTTGTCGGGTGGCGGGGCATCATCCGCCATGCCGCATAAACAAAATCCGGTGAATGCAGAAATTCTGGTGTCGCTGGCGCGCTTTAATGCGGTGCAAATTTCAGCCATCCAGCAATCGATGGTGCATGAACAGGAACGCTCCGGCGCAGCTTGGAGCCTTGAATGGATGGTACTACCGCAAATCTGCGCGAGCCTTGCGGCAGCTCTTAATATCGGTATCCGCCTCACAGATCAGATTCAATCGCTTGGAAAGGATCTCTGATCGCGGTATACATAACCTAAAGGTTATCGTTTCCCGCGATTAATTCATTTTACATTACCAGTTTCACAGTCAAACTAGGCTGGAGAATTCATTTATGACGTTGCTGTATCCGTTCACTTGTTCCAACATTTTCCGGATTATATGCATCGGTTTTCTCGGGAGGAAAACATGAAAAAACTGACACTTACCGCTCTGGCTGTTTTTGCGCTCACCGCAAGTGCCGCTTATGCCGACGTTATTAAGGTCGGTATCATCGGCCCGATGTCGGGGCCCTTTGCCTTACAAGGTAAAAATTTTAAGGCTGGTATTGATGCTTATATTGCCGAACACGGTAATAAAATCGGCGACGATACGATTGAAGTAATCTATCGTGACGTACCACAGGCTGATCCGGCACAGTCGAAATCACTGGCACAAGAACTCATCGTTAAAGAAAAAGTACAGTATCTTGGCGGTTTCTTTTTTACCCCTGATGCGATGGCAGTCACCCCGATTTTGCAACAGGCAAATGTACCGATGGTGGTTATGAATGCGGCCACGTCATCCATCGTTACCAAGAGCCCTTATGTGGTGCGCACATCCTTCACCACATGGCAGACATCTCTGCCGATCGCGCAGGTGGCACTCGATAAAGATGTGAAAAAAGTCATCACCGTTGTCAGCGATTATGGCCCAGGCATTGATGCTGAAAACGCTTTCAAAGCTGGCTTTACCAAAATCGGCGGCGATGTGGTTGAAACCATCCGCATGCCGCTCAACACCAATGATTTCAGCCCGATCATGCAGCGTGTGAAAGATTCCGGCGCTGAAGGCGTATTTGCTTTTCTGCCTGCCGGACCAACCACACTTGGCTTCATGAAAGCCTATGTTGACAATGGTTTGAAATCCTCTGGTGTCCAGCTTTTTGCACCCGGTGACCTAACGCAGGAATCCGATCTCCCGGCACTTGGTGAAACCGCACTGGGCGTGCTGACCACCTTCCATTATGCGCTGTCGCATGATTCAGCCGAAAACAAGAAATTTGTTGAAGACGCCAAGAAAGCCATCGGTAATCCTGAAGAACTCTCCTTCCCTTCAGTCGGCGCTTATGACGGCATGCACGTCATCTACAAAATGATTGAAGCTACCGGCGGCAAACAGGATGCAGCAAAGGCAGTTGAAGCTGTCAAAGGCATGGAATGGATAAGTCCACGCGGGCCTGTTTCCATCGATCCTGAAACCCGCCATATGACGCAAAATATATATTTACGCGAAGTGGCAAAAGCCGATGACGGCAGTTTCTATAATAAGGAAATCCAGACCTTCGAAGCTCAGGGAGATCCGGGGCTGGATCCCCAGTAATTTTAACCGTAAATGAGCTGGCATGCGGCCTTTAAAGATTTCAGGCCGCAGGCTTCCTTTGCCCCCGTTTAGAGATGTTGCACAAGCTTGTTTCCGGTTGCCGCGTATGCACAATAGTGAAATAATTTTAGTGAACTCTTCAGGAAAATACTGATGCAAACCGTGCTCAGCATAGCTGTCGATGCCCTCGCATACGGCATGGTGCTTTTTGTCATCTCCATCGGCCTGTCTGTAACAATGGGTCTGATGCGCGTTGTCAATCTTGCCCATGGTGCCTTTGCGATGATCGGTGGTTATTTCGCTTCTTATGCCACCCAAGCACTCGGCCTTCATTACAGCCTTGCGATTTTACTGGCTGTTGTCTGCACTGTCATTATTGCAATTCCATTGGAAAAATTGCTTTATCGGCGTATTTATGGCGCACCGGAACTCACCCAAGTGCTGATGACCATCGGCATCACTTTTTGCATCATCGGGCTTACCAATTATATTTTTGGCCCCACTCTTAAAACCGTACCGATTGCCGAAACCTTGCGCGGCTCGGTTGATCTGGGTTTTCGTTCAATCGCCAAGCACCGGCTTTTTGCGATCCTTTGCGGGCTGATTGTTGCCGGCGGTCTCTGGTATTTGATTGAGCGCACCAGCTTCGGTATCAAATTACGTGCAGCCGTCGACAATGCCAATATGGCTGCAGCTTTGGGCGTGCGTACAGAGATTATCTATGCAGTCAGCTTTGCACTCGCCATCGCATTGGCCGCTTTTGGCGGCGTCGTGGGAGCAGAAATGCTGCCATTGGAACCATATTATGCCCTGCGTTATATGGTGACATTTCTGGTAGTTGTTTCTGTGGGTGGCCCAGGCTCCATTCCGGGTGCATTGATTGCCTGTCTGCTACTTGGCGGCATCGACACCACAGCGCGCTATCTCGCCCCTGAATATGGTGAATTCTTCTTCTATCTGGCGGTTATTATCATCGTCACATTATTCCCGCGCGGGCTGGCAGGGAGATTGAAAAACAAATGAACACATTCTCTGCGACCTCAATACCACGTCGACCACGGCTCGTCGGCTTGATCGGCCTTGGCATCATCATTTTATGCAGCATTGTCGCTTACTTTCTGTTTCCCGACAATCTGGCATTGCTCACCCGCATTGTAGCGATTGCCCTTTTGGTACTGTCACTTGATCTTGTCACCGGCTATTGCGGCATTGCCACGCTTGGCCATGCCGCGCTTTTTGGTGCCGGTGCCTATAGTGCTGGCATTGCCTCTGCCCATTTCGGCATCCATGACCCGATCTTGATGACACTGATAGGTGCGACTGGCGGCGCGATTGCAGGATTTTTTTCCGGTTTCATCATCCTGCGTGCCCATGGGCTTGCACAATTGGTCTTGTCCATTGCAGTGGTACACCTCTTCCATGAAGCGGCTAATAAACTCTCCAGCTGGACAGGTGGCAGTGATGGTTTGAGTGGTATCATGCCGTCACCATTGCTTGGCATATTCGAATTCGATCTCTGGGGGCGCACGGTTTATGTTTATGCCATCGTGCTTTTGGTCATTGTCTTTGCACTGCTGAAATTAATCGTGCGTTCGCCATTTGGCATGTTGTGCCGTGGCATAAAAGAAGATGAAATTCGCATATCTTCCATGGGGGCTTCAGTCCAACAAGCCCAGTTGCAGATGTATGTGATCTCCGGTTTTGTCGCTGGTATCGGCGGCTCGTTAAACGCGATTTCCACGCAAGTGGTCGGTCTCGACAGCCTCTCATTCACCATGTCGGCCGAAAGTCTGGTCATGCTGGTTTTGGGCGGCACCGGTTCGCTTTATGGCGCATTGATCGGCACCATCTCCTTCATGTGGTTTGAAGATGTGGTCTCTGCCGCCAATCCATTCCATTGGCTCACCATGGTTGGCGCATTGCTCATCGCTGTTGTTCTCTTTGCACCCCGCGGCCTTTACGGCACAGCCGTGCAGTTTATTTCCAACAGGAAAGGTCGAAGCTGATGAGCACGATCTTTGAAGTCAGCAATTTACGTAAAAACTTTGGCGGATTGGCTGTCACCAATGATGTATCCATCTCGATTGCCAAAGGTGAGCGCGTAGCACTGATCGGGCCTAATGGTGCCGGTAAAACCACCTTTGTTAATCTTGTCACCGGTAATCTGGTACCCTCCTCCGGTTATGTCTCGTTGAATGACAAAGACATCACTCATTTAAGTGCGATGCAGCGAGTGAAGCGTGGTTTGGTGCGATCTTTTCAGGTGACACGGCTTTTCTATGAAATGACACCGGAGGAACATGTCGCACTGGCAATCTTGCAGCGCGATGGCAAAACATCGCGCATTTTCGGCAATTACCGTCACATGGCTGCTGTCATGGATGAAACGCACGAAATCCTCCATATTCTTGGCCTCTCGGAACTGGCACAATTGAGGGTCAGTGAAATTGCCTATGGTCAGCAGAGATTGCTGGAAATTGCACTGGCATTGGCGCTGCGCCCAAAAGTTCTCCTGCTGGATGAACCTGCTGCCGGTGTGCCGCAAAGTGAAACCGCCCGCATCGAACAGGCACTGGATGAACTGCCGTCCGACCTTGCCGTGATCATGATTGAACATGACATGGAGCTGGTTTTCCGCTTTGCCAAACGGGTGATCGTGCTGGCCGCAGGTGCTGTTATTTTTGACGGCCTGCCGGAAGATGTCGTGCAGGATGCGCAAGTGCGTGCCGCTTATTTAGGGAGTTATGCGCAATGAGTGCTGCATCACTGGAAATCCGTAATTTAAGCAGCGGCTATGGCCCGACCCGCGTCATTGAAAATATCTCTCTCAAAGTCGAACCGGGTGCGCGGTTGGCCATTTTAGGACGCAATGGTGTGGGTAAAACCAGTCTTTTCGCTTCCATTGCCGGACAAACCAAACGCTATAGTGGCGAGATTTTATTAGGTGATAAAAACATCACCACATTGGCACCTGCCGCCCGCGCACTGGCAGGGCTTGGCTATGTACCGCAGACACGTGATATTTTCCCGACACTAACCGTTGAAGAAAACCTGTTTGTGGGTTTAAAAAAGCGCCCGCAAATAGCAATTGAAGAAGCCTATGATATGTTTCCGCGCCTTAAAGAACGGCGCAAGAATTTGGGCTCACAATTATCTGGTGGCGAGCAGCAAATGCTCTCCACTGCGCGCTCTATTTTAGGCAACCCGACTTTGTTGTTGCTTGATGAGCCATTGGAAGGTTTGGCACCGGTTATCTGCGAAGAGCTGATGGCCGCCTTTTCCTCACTGGCGCAATCAGGAAAAATGACTTTACTGCTGGTAGAGCAGCGCATTCAAAGTGCTCTCGATTTTGCTGATCGGGTCGTTATTCTGGAACGTGGCCAAATTGCATGGTCAGGCAGTTCTGCGCAATTATCAGCGGATAAAGAAACAGTTGAACATTTATTGGGTGTCGGCGGGCTGCATTAAACCCGTCTCCCTCAATTCTGCTCATGCAAAAAGAGTTAAAATTTATAATAAGGATATAAATCTTCCTGAAATCCTGCTATTTAAAAAATACTCATAAAGGAATATTTTTCCATTCTATGCACAGTATTTAGTAAGCTAATCCTGATCTGAATGTCCAAAGGATATTTCAGTGAGGATGAGAAACAGGGTTCTACAATGTCCGATCAAGCGCTCGCGCGCCGCAATGTTATGGTGCTCACCGCCGCTCAGGCTTTAGGTGCAGCCGCTCCGCCAATTATCATTTCACTGGGCGGCATTGTCGGACAAATGCTTACCCCTGATCCAACCCTTGTGACACTTCCGGTCAGCCTGTTCAATTTAGGCCTTGCTGCCGGTACAATTCCAGCCGCCATTTCTATGCGCTATTATGGCCGCCGTACCGGCTATTTATTTGGTGCAACTATCGGATTGATTTCCGGTCTGATTGCCACTTTTGGTATTGTCAGCCAAAGCTTCCTGATTTTTTGTCTCGGTACATTTGTGGCCGGTTTTTACGGCTCTTATGTTCAGAGTTATCGCTTTGCTGCGGCTGATGCTGCCACCGGCGAATTTAAAGCAAAGGCCATCTCTTATGTGATGATCGGCGGGCTTGCGGCGGCGGTGATCGGGCCGCAACTTGTGATATGGACGCGTGATGCCTTTATTACCGCACCATTTGCCGGAAGCTTCTTAAGCCAGGCCGCTTTGGCAGCGCTTGCGATTCCTGTCATCATGATGCTCAAAGTGCCGCGCGAGAAAAAACCTGCCAAAACGGATGTAAGACAAGGACGCCCATTAAGCGAAATCATCAAAAGCCCGCGCTTCGTTCTTGCGGTTGCCGCCGGCATGGTTTCCTATGCTCTGATGAGCTTTGTCATGACCGCCTCGCCTATTGCGATGGTCGGCTGCGGCTTTACCGTTGGTGAAGCTGCCATGGGCATCCAATGGCACGTGCTTGCGATGTTTGGCCCAAGCTTTTTCACCGGCAGCCTGATTGCCCGCTTCGGCAAAGAAACCGTCACCGCTGTTGGCTTGTTGCTGATTGCCGCTTCCAGTGCTGTCGCACTGGCCGGTCTTGAACTTGGCAATTTCTGGTCATCGCTCGTGCTGCTTGGTGTCGGCTGGAATTTAAGCTTTATTGGTGCCACCGCACTTGTTACCGAATGCCATACGCCAGAAGAACGCGGCCGTGTGCAGGGTGCCAATGACTTCCTAATTTTCGGCACTGTCGCCGTTGCTTCTTTCTCCTCCGGCACATTACTTTCAGCATCCGGCTGGGAAGCGATTAACTGGATGGTGTTCCCGATTGTCACCGTCATCATCATTCCTTTGATGATTCAGGCTCACAACAAAAAGAAAGTGCGTCAGGCCATCGCCTGACACGCAGACACAAACAAAAAAGCGCAAGGTTTTGATGAAACCTTGCGCTTTTGTACGTTTAATTTTAGCGCAACTTATTCGCGTTCCAATGCAACCGCGATACCCTGCCCAACACCCACACACATAGTAGCAAGTGCATATTTTTTGCCAGTCAAATGCAGTTCCAATGCAGCCGTACCGGTGATACGCGCACCCGACATACCAAGCGGATGACCAAGTGCAATCGCGCCACCATTCGGATTTACTTCAGCCGCATCATCCGCCAAGCCCAGCTCGCGCAAGACGGCCAAACCTTGTGACGCGAATGCTTCATTGAGCTCCACCACGTCAAACTGGTGCGGTTTGAGGCCAAGACGTGCACAAAGTTTTTGGCTGGCAGGCACAGGCCCCACGCCCATAATGCGAGGGCTAACACCGGCAGAAGCGCCACCCATAATGCGGGCAATAGGTGTCAGCCCATATTTATTGACCGCTTCTTCAGAAGCGATAATCAGCGCGGCGGCGCCATCATTGACGCCGGATGCATTGCCGGCGGTTACACTGCCCCCCTCGCGGAAAGGTGTGCCAAGTTTGGCCAGTGCTTCCATGGTCGTTTGGCGCGGATGCTCATCCACCTCCACCACAACCGGATCACCTTTACGCTGCGGAATAGAAACTGGCGTGATTTCTTGTGCCAAGCGGCCATTATCTTGTGCTGCCTTGGCCTTTTGCTGGCTGCGCAGTGCAAAAACATCCTGATCGGTACGCGAAATACTGTAATCAGCCGCAACATTCTCACCGGTTTCCGGCATAGAATCGACGCCATATTGCTTTTTCATCAATGGGTTGATGAAGCGCCAGCCAATGGTGGTGTCATAAATCTCGGCTTTACGCGAAAAAGCACTCTCGGCCTTCGGCATCACAAAAGGCGCTCGGCTCATGCTTTCCACGCCACCTGCAATCATCAATTCCGCTTCTCCGGCACGGATAGCACGGGCTGCATAAATCACCGCATCCATGCCGGATCCGCAAAGACGATTGATGGTGGTTCCGGAAATATTAACCGGCAAACCGGCTAGCAACAAAGACATGCGCGCCACATTACGATTATCTTCACCCGCCTGATTGGCAGAACCGTAAATCACATCATCAATAGCTTCCCAATCCACATTGGGATTGCGTGCCATCAGCGCACGCAGTGGAACAGCCCCTAAATCATCCGCGCGTACAGAAGACAAAGCACCACCATAACGGCCAATTGGTGTGCGGATATAATCGCAAATATAAGCTTCACTCATGATAGCTTTACGCCTCCCCTTGGTGCGCACGTTTGGTACGGGCATGGATATCACGCAACACGCTCAATTCATTTTCCGTTGGCACCGGTGTTTCCACCATATGATCGGCAAAACGAATATCCCAACCGCAATTCTCAACGATCTCTTCACGGCTGACACCATGATGGATGGATGTCACCGTCAGCTCTTTTGTTGTCTCATCCGGTTCCAGAATACACAAGTCCGTAATCACACGGGTCGGGCCTTTTGTTTTTAGCCCCAAACGCTCGCGGTAATTGCCGCCTTCGCCATGCCCCATCGAGGTAATAAAGGGAAGTTTTTCAACAAAACCGCGTTTGCTGAGCGCCATAGTGATAAAAATCTGGCCGCAATTTGAGGCAATTTCCGGCGCGCCACCACCACCCGGCAAACGCACTTTTGGCTGATCGTAATCGCCAACCACAGTCGTGTTCAAATTGGCAAAACGGTCGATCTGCGCGCCACCCAAAAAGCCGGTCGTGACATGGCCACCCTGCAACCAGTAGCGGAACATTTCCGGCACCGAGACCGTAAACAAAGCTGTATCGCATAATTCGCCGTCACCGATAGAAAGCGGCAACACATCCGGCTTGGTGCCAACAGTACCGCTTTCATAAATCAAGGTAATGTCGGGCGCATGGGTCAACCGCGCCACATTGCAGGCGGCAGACGGCGCACCGATACCGACAAAACACACGTCTTCATTGGTCAACGACCGTGCAGCAGCAATGGTCATCATCTCATTTGCAGTAAAATCAGACATTACGCTCTCCCGCTTAATTCTTGGCCGCTTTGGCATATTGGGCAAAATCTTCCGGTGTTTTTTCCAGAATATTTTTCTTCACCCATTGCTGGAAACTATCGCGATCACGCGCGATTTCATCCCATGCCAGATAAAAAGCATTGTTGCGTTTGTAATAACCTTGCGCATAAGATGGGAAAGCACCGCCCGGAACAGCAACGACAGCTGTGACCGCCCATGAAGGCAAAACCAGCGAGTTGGGAGAAGCCGGTTGCAACTCGTCAACGATTTCTTCAACTGTTATAACCGAGCGTTTCGCTGCCAAAACCGCTTCCTTTTGCACACCGACAATGCCTTCAATCAACACATTGCCCTTGCGGTCAGCACGCTGCGCATGGATAAGTGTTACATCAGGGCGAATAGAGGGAACGGCTGCCAGTATTTCACCGGTAAACGGGCAAGTGACAGATTTAATCGCTGGATTAACTTTGGGCAGATCAGCGCCGATAAACCCCCGCAACATCGCAAATGGTAAATTCGCTGCCCCTGCTTCATAAGCATTGGCCATTGCTGCATGGGAGTGTTCTTCCACTTCCAACTTATTGGGCCAGTGTTTTTCCACCGCATCACGGAAACGATGCAACGAGCCAACGCCCGGATTGCCGCCCCAAGAAAATTTCATCTTTTTGACAGCGCCAACACCAATCAGCTGATCATAAAGAATGTCCGGAGTCATACGAATAATGGTCAGGTCTTTGCGCCCCTGACGTATCACTTCATGACCTGCTGCATAGGGAATAAGGTGGGTAAACCCTTCCATTGCAACCGTATCACCGTCTTTGACATTCTCTGCAATCGCTTGGGCGAGCGTCATTATACGCGCCATAACTGATTAACTCCCGATTTCAAATCCGCCCGCAATACCTTCCCTTATCGAAGGTCAGCACTGCCTCTTGAGCCCAAGGTTAGGCATTATCGCTCTTGTGGGTCAAATAATTTGTGCGATAATTGACATTTGTTCAATAATCGCACAAATTAAACGCAACCAAATCAAATAAACAGACCACGGATTACGGAGAGAAAAATGCAAAAAACAGATTTTATCGGTGGTCTTGCCAAGGGTTTACAGGTGATTGAGGCTTTTGCAGCCGATAAACCAAGGATGTCGATCACTGATATTGCCAATGCAACCGGCCTTGATCGCGCCACCGCCAGACGCTGCCTGCTAACGCTTGCCCATCTGGGTTATGCTGAATATGACGGCAAATTCTTCATGCTACAGCCAAAGATCCTCCGTCTCGGCCATGCCTATTTATCGGCAACGCCATTACCAACGATTCTCCAGCCCATACTCGATCAACTCTCCGAAGAAATTGGTGAAAGCGCCTCTGCATCCGTGCTGGACGGCAATGAAATTGTTTATATCGCACGCGCCGCACAAATGCGGGTGATTTCGATCAATCTAACATCCGGCAGCCGCCTGCCGGCCTATTGCGCTTCAATGGGACGAGTATTGCTCAGCGCCCTGCCGGAAGAAGAAGCACTCAATATTCTTGAAAGCAGCGACAGAACAGCCAAAACCGAATTTACCCGCACATCCATTGCCGACTTAACGGCGGAGCTTCATCACGTGCGAAGCCTTGGTTATGCGATTAACGATCAGGAGCTGGAACTTGGGTTGCGTTCCATTGCCGTGCCGGTTTTCAATCATCGCAATCAAGTGGTTGCCGCCATCAATATCGGCGCGCCCGTCGCTCATGTTTCTGTGGAGGAATTACGCAGCCGCTTTTTACCCGCCATGCTGAAAGCGCAAAAAGACTTGCGCACTTTGCTTGGCTAAAAGAGATCAAACTTCCGCTGCCTGCTCACTCAAGCGCTTATGTTCGCTTAAACGATATTGCCTTGGTGTTTGGCCGGTTTCGCGTTGGAAAAATCTGGAAAAATATGCGGGATCGCTAAACCCAAGATTATAACTGATTGTCTGCACCGAATGCGGCATCGCCACCAGTTCGCGCTTTGCCGCCTCAATCAACTGTACGCTCAGCAGTTCCTGCACAGTCTGCCCCGTTATTTCACGCGTGACACGGTTGAGATGAATAGGCGACAGGTGCAGAGCCTCAGCATAAAAACCAACCGGCAGATGCTCACGAAAATGACGGCGGATCAACTCCAAAAGCTGCTCCATGCGCCTGCCATCTTGTGATATGACAAAGCCTGTCCGTTCGGAATGAACCTTCACGGCATGACGACCAACCATGAGCAAAGCACTGGTGAGATGTATTTCCAACATGTGATTGCGCAGATGATTGCGGGCGGAAAACTCTTCATAAATCAGCCGGATAGTTGCAGCCAGGTAATCCTGTATATGGCTTGACGCATTATGCATCGGCACCAATTGCGGCTTGTTCAGCCAATCCGCTGATGATCGACCATCTTGTAAAACCGGCATTTCCGACTGTAAAATCGTGGTGATATGCCCAACAATATCACGTGAAAAAGCAAAGCCGTGGCTAAAATCCGGCGGCATCAAAATGGCGCATGGGCCGGTGAATTCCAGTGCTTCATTCTCCAGAAACACACTGCCATGTCCGCTTTCAATGTAAAGAAACTGATAGAAATTATCATGCCGGTGCAATTTAATTTCAAACTGATGCAGGCTGCTTCGGGAGAAAATAGTCTCACAATGCAGCCAAAAATCCGGCTTTTCGTCCGATTTTTCACCATAAAGCTCATATGTGGGCACAATTTCAAGCATACGTTAGCCTAGCATAATGATAAAAAAGTACAACTTTATGCGTGGAAAATGCATTGTAAGAAAACCAGCTTCAATCAAAATAAGTACTTCAGTTTGCGTGGGAGGATTAAATGCGCACACAAGTGGTTATTATCGGGTCGGGACCATCAGGGCTCTTGCTGGGGCAGTTACTCACCAACGCCGGCATTGATAATATTATTCTCGACCGTGTCAGCCCGGATTATATACTCGGGCGTGTGCGTGCAGGTGTTTTAGAAGAAGGCATGGTTGACCTTATGGATCAGGCCGGAGCATCGCAAAGATTACATAATGAAGGCCTGCCGCATGAAGGTATCTCGCTGGCCTTTGACGGGCAAGACCACCGCATTGATCTGACCAAGCTGACTGGCAAACGCGTCGTGGTTTATGGTCAGACAGAAGTGACCCAAGACTTGATGGACGAGCGCACAAAAAGTGGCGCCCAAGGCTTTTGTGAAGCACAAAACGTAACGCCACATGATTTCGACAGCGATCAGCCTTACGTCACTTTTGAAAAAGGCGGTGTCACCCATCGTATTGATTGCGATTATATTGCGGGTTGCGATGGCTATCACGGTGTTTGCCGCAAATCGGTGCCGGAACAATCCATCCGGAATTTTGAAAAAATTTATCCGTTCGGCTGGCTCGGCATTTTGATCGATCAGCCACCTGTCGATCATGAGTTGATCTATGCCAATCATCCGCGTGGCTTTGCGCTTTGCTCCATGCGCTCGGAAACCCGCAGCCGCTATTACATACAATGTGCTCTGGACGAAAAAATCGAAGAATGGAGCGATGAACGTTTCTTTGACGAGTTGCGTCGCCGCTTGCCTGAAATTCACGCCGATAATTTAAAAACCGGCGCTTCCTTTGAAAAATCCATTGCGCCTTTGCGGTCGTTCGTGGCTGAACCGATGCGCTTTGGCCGCATGTTTCTGGTGGGCGATGCGGCGCATATTGTCCCGCCAACTGGTGCTAAAGGGCTCAATCTTGCCGCCAGCGATGTGCATTATCTGTTTGAGGGCTTGCGTGAATTTTATGCAGAAAAATCCAAGGCAGGTGTGGATGCCTATTCAGCCCGTGCCTTGGCAAGGGTGTGGAAAGCCGAGCGCTTTTCATGGTCAATGACCACAATGCTGCATCGCTTTCCGGATATGGGAGCGTTTGATCAGAAAATACAGGAAGCCGATCTTGAATATCTGGTTCATTCAACTGCCGCCTCTACCGCACTGGCAGAGAATTATGTCGGACTTCCATATTAATTTACAAATATACCTTTAATTAAACACAATAACCGCACTTTATTGCACAATTATCACGCAAGAAAAGTGCGGTTAAATTCAAACTATTGAATTTTAAAATAAAAATACTATATATTAAACGTTATATGGAGTGTTTTTATGTCAAACAATACAACTGAAAGACCAGAAAACAAGCATGATCGTGCCGACAGAATAGCGCGTGAACTTATTGATGCAGAACGCAACAAAGTACAAAGCAAAACTGAACGGTTGCGTGCTTTGCGTTTAGAAATGGAAAAATGGGACAATTGATCTTTTAAACCCATGCGGGCTTGTTGAAAGCCAACACAATGCCGCGGCGCTACAAAAGCGAAGCGGCATATTTTTTTACAGGCACCACACAATACGAGCACCGCACAATGCTGTCAGATAAAAGCTTCATTCTTAAAGGATGAATTATTTCGAAATGGTACGGTCGAGTGGATTTGAACCACTGACCTCAGGAGCCACAATCCTGCGCTCTAACCAACTGAGCTACGACCGCGTACCTTTTCTTCATCATCAGGAGCATGTGCTGCACTGTTGATAGGGGTCACATACGGAGAATCGCTCCATATTGCAAGCCATTATCGTGCTCTTTCCTGTGAAATATTGTAAGAATTTCAAAGAAGCACCTAAAATTCACAGCAAAAATCATGATCGCTGGCAAAATCGCTCACAAATTCCTTTGCCAAACACGCGCGTTAACTAAGCTTCGAGAAACACCGCCTCAAAAGAGCTGTAATTATAGACCAGCAAGGGGATAAGCTTTATTAAGAGAATATTAAGGTTTTGATCTGAGTAACGGCGAGAGTTGAGCATGCAGGGACAGTATCCCTTTATCGACATTGTAGCACTGGATAAAATCCGTGCCGGTTTTGCCAAAGCAAATGCTCAGGCAGTTTTTAGTGCTGACCTCGATGCTCTGATCTGGATCAATGCTGCGGGTGCCACGCTTTTTGGTGTTGCAGATATTTATAGCCCTGATGAGGCCAAAGATATTCTCAATGCGACAAGCCAAAGACAAATAAGCAGTCAGCTCAATTCATTGTCGCCGGAT
This sequence comes from Paenochrobactrum pullorum, assembly GCF_041929845.1. Taxonomy (NCBI): domain Bacteria; kingdom Pseudomonadati; phylum Pseudomonadota; class Alphaproteobacteria; order Hyphomicrobiales; family Brucellaceae; genus Paenochrobactrum; species Paenochrobactrum pullorum. The sequence goes on along the minus strand of NZ_JBHEEH010000001.1, from coordinate 759,151 downwards.
GAAAAACGTAACATTTCACTGCGGCTTGGCAGTCATTTGCAGCAGTTTCAAATTTCTCAGCTCATCTTGCCGGATGGTAAAAAGGCAGTTTTGCTTGAGGCAAATGATTTGGCGATGCGCGCCTCATCACCAAACGATCATCCGGCTTTACGCGGACTTGACAGCGCACATAGTCATGCAGCTCTACTCGATGCTGAAGGCCAGATCATCGCCAGCACCAAAAATTTTGTCAAAGCAGGTATTGCTCAAAGCACATTAGCGGATATGACCGTTGAGGTGGCAGATGCAGCCGATCATATGCTCAAACGTCGTATCCGTGCCCGCAACCGTTCCATTCCCGGTGCCATCATTCGCCTTGAACATGAACCGGCGTTGCACCTGCTTTATATTGTAGCAGACGAGGCCGATTTCACCGCCGAGCCAATGTCGGCGGCGGCTGCTCCGTTGGTAGCACATGTGCAAACGCCACAGCAGCTACCCTTTACCTTCAATCCTGAAGCGCCGATTACGCGCTTTGTATGGAAGGTGGACGCAGATCACGTCTTCACCGAATTGTCCGACAATTTTGCCGAAACGCTGGGGCCAAAAGCATCCGACATTATCGGCCGGTGTTTTCAAGATGTCGCCAATGTTTTCGGTCTTGATCCGCACAATGAAATTGCACAATTGCTGGAAAACCGCACAACTTGGTCGGGGCGACGTGTCATGTGGCCGGCAGAAGGCACTCCCTTGCATGTGCCGGTAGAGCTTGCCGCCCTGCCGGTTTTCACGCGTGACCGCAAGTTTGCGGGTTTTAATGGCTTTGGGGTCGTGCATATAGCCGATGCAGTGCCAGATCCTGAGAAAATAGGCCTCTGTCTTTCGGGTGATTTGCCGCCGCGCGAAGTTAAAAAAACAATCGAATTGATCGAGCATGAGGCTCCCTCACCCGCGGTTGTCGCGGCACAGGTACAAGCTATTTTGCCAAAGCGCAGTGAAGAACTGATTGCTGAACTTGCCAGACAAAAAGCTCAGCAAACTGCCAAGCAAAACGAAGAGCCAAAAAACACAGAAATCCCTGTACGCTCAGAGAGCGGTTTAAGCGACACTGAGCGCAATGCTTTTCGTGAAATTGCCGACCGCCTGCGTCGTCAGGGTTTGGCCAGCCAGCGCGATGATTCGCCTTTTGCCAACACACCGGCACCCGCTGATGCAGTATTGCATGAAGAGGCTGTGCCACAGCAGCCTTCATTGCCTTTGCGCAATGATACAGCTTCCAGAATTGAACGTCCGCTGTTGAACTTGCCGGAGTTCAACAAGAAACCACAGGCAACGGAAGCAGTTGATGAGATTGAAACCAAGCCTGTAACAGCTGCGGCCACAGAGCATAAGTCTCTATTTGAAGTACCGAATGAACCAGTTGCAGATAAGCCTGCGCCTATCACCAGCCAAGACGCTGATGAAGCAAACTTGCTGGCGCATGTGCCGTTTCCGCTGATCCTGCACACCCACGGCAATGTGGTCTATGCCAATCCGGCTTTTCTTGAACTAACCGATTATCCATCAATGGATGCCATCAATTCTATCGGCGGTATCGACGCATTGTTCAACACCGAACGCGACGATGACAGCCAGGACGCTTCTATGGTGCTGCGCCATCAAGATGGCAGCGAACATCCTGTCGATGTCCATCTTCAGTCTGTGCCGTGGAACGGACAAAAAGCTTTAATGCTGAGCATTATGCCAAAGCCGGTTATGGTCACGACTGTGCAAGCGGAAGAAAAAACCGATGAAGCAGGCAATGATGCAGAGCGTAAAGACGGTGAAAATGCCCGCCGTCAGCTACAAACACAGGTTGAGGAATTAACCTCCATTTTGGACACCGCCACCGACGGCGTTGTTTTAATAGATAATGATGGCCTTATCCGTTCACTCAACCATTCAGCAGCCGCTTTATTCGGTTATGAAGAATCCGAAATTCGCGGTAAAAGTTTTTCAATGCTTTTTGCCATCGAAAGCCAGCGTTCAGCGATGGATTACCTCAACAGCCTTTCCGACAATGGCGTAATGAGTGTGTTGAATGACGGGCGCGAAGTGATTGGCCGCGAAGCACAAGGTGGTTTCATTCCGATGTTCATGACATTGGGAAAACTTCCGCGCTCCAATAGTTTTTGTGCCGTTTTGCGTGATATTACCCAATGGAAACGCGCTGAAGAAGAATTGACATCCGCACGTCGTGAAGCTGAACGGGCATCAAGCCAAAAAACCGAGTTTCTGGCACGTATCAGTCATGAAATCCGCACACCGCTCAATGCCATTATCGGCTTTTCCGAACTGATGGCTGATGAAAAATTCGGCCCCATAGGCAATCAGCGTTACCGCGATTATCTGCGCGATATCAACCGCTCAGGCAATCATGTGCTGACACTCGTCAACGATCTGCTTGATATTTCCAAGATTGAAGCCGGTGCGCAGGAAATGGATTTTGAGGCCGTCTCCCTCAATGATGCGATTTCGGAAGCCGTTGCCCTGATGCAGCCGCAGGCCAATCGCGAACGCGTCATTATTCGCTCAAGCTTTGCCTCCAACCTGCCGGAAATTGTTGCCGACACCCGTTCGATCAAACAAATTGCACTTAATCTGCTTTCCAATGCCGTGCGTTTTACACAAGCAGGCGGACAAGTGATTGTCTCAACCAGTTATGAGATGAATGGTGACGTTATCATGCGGGTGCGTGATACCGGTGTTGGCATGGATAAAAGCGAAATTGAACAAGCGCTCAAACCATTCCGTCAGGTTCATCGCCGTATGCGCCGGACAAGCGAGACGGCAAAAGACTGGCGCGATGAGGGCACCGGTTTGGGCTTGCCGCTGACAAAAGCCATGGTTGAAGCCAACCGCGCCCAATTGACCATCAACTCCAATCCGGGCCAGGGAACCGTGGTGGAGATTACCTTCCCGCCGACCCGTGTGCTGGCTGATTGATTTTAAATATCCGCAACAAAAGATGTTGCTTGATTTACCTCCGCACCGCCTTTGAGAGAAATTCACTCTCAAAGGCGTTTTTTTATCGTGTTTTGCTATATTTCTTCGATTTTAAGACTAAAGTTTAAAAAATCGGCTATAAGAGGTTTTCGCTTTTAAACATTGATCCACTATCGACAAAACTTTCAGGACATTCATGCCCAAAACGCTGCGCCTTATTTTGGCAATCATCGTTATGACCAGTGCGGCTGCAATCGCAGCTTTAACCGCATTGCCTTATATCGTATCAACTGATGCCATTCGCATACGCGTAGCACAAGAATTAAGCAGCTGGACGGGTTATACCGTTGAACTGCGTCAGGCACCGCAACTGAAATTTTTCCCGACATTGCGCGCTTCACTCAACGATGTAATTTTAAGCGATTACAGCGATACCGCCACCAAAAAAGTCATGAGCGTCGAGCGTATCGATGTCGAGCTTTCACCGTTTGATGCGCTGCTCGGCCATATTTCATTTTATGAAACCCAATTGGTGCGCCCTGTTTTTGATATGGGCGAACCAGTGATTGATCCACAGCAAGTGCTGGAAGGTTTGGGCAAGTCCGACGGGCGGCTGGGTGTTGCCATTCGTGCTGCCAAAGAGCTGATTTCTGAACAAAAAAGCGATGTTGCGACCCGTCAGCAAACATCACAGCCTTTTGGCCGCATTGTTGTTCGTGACGGCACCCTCACTTTCCGCAAATTTGGCTCGGATGTCGATGAGGTGGTCAACAATATCAACGCCACCCTGAACTGGCCGCAAACCACACAAGCCGCATCACTCAAAGGCAATCTGCGCTGGAAAGATGAAGTGGCAGAATTTGATCTCTCCGCGCCTCAACCTTTACAGCTTTTTGCCGGCGCAACCTCTGCGATTAACGCATCAATCACCGCCAAACCACTGGAATTGAGCTTTAACGGCAAGGCCAATATTTCCAATGATTATATGTTTGAGGGGGCGCTCAATGTCAAATCGCCTGATCTTAGCCGCACCATCTATTGGCTTGGGGCACCTCCTCCACCCGGCTCTGCCCGTGTCGGCGCATTGACGGTTGCAACCACTTTGTCCGCCAATCATCAGCATATCAACCTCAATGATCTGGTGTTGGACAATGAGAATAATCCAGCCAAAGGTGCGATTGAATTCATACGTCTAAGCCCGCGGCCTTCGATCAGCGGTACATTGGCATTCCAGCATCTCAATTTTCGCGGCCTTATCAGTGCTTTCATTCCGCTTCCGGAAAAGCCTAGCACCAATGTTTTTTATGATTTTGAACGCGGCATTGATGACAAGCGTGACGTGATCAACACCGATTTCATGCAATTGGCAGAGGTCGATCTGCGCCTTTCCGCCCAAACCGCCAGTGCAGGCCCTTTGAGCATGAATAATGTAGCGGCAGCGGTACAGGTGCGCAATGGCCGGGCACTTTTTGACATTGGTGATGCCAAAGCCTTTAAAGGCAATGTCTCGGCCAGTGTGCAAATTCAGCGTGATCTGCAAGGCACCAATGCCGAATTGCGCTTCAATGGCAGCGACATCGACAGCACCGATTTTACCAAAGTATTCGGCCTCAGCAGCGGCTTTATTTCTGCGCGCGGCAATATCGCACTTATCATGAAAGCACCACTGACAAAGTGGTCAAAATTGCCAACCAATGCCGATGGCGAAATCAGTATCAATTTCAGTAATGGCAAATTGCAAGGTTTCGACATTGATAGCTTCATCAAGAATGCCAGTTCCGAGCGTTTCTTCGCACTCGAACGCAAAGAAAATATGGCGCTGAATTTCAAACGATTGGATGTGCAGGCAGGACTTGCCGATGGTGTTGCCACACTTAACACCGCAAAGCTTGAAACAGAAAGCGGCACCCTCTCGCTTGCAGGTATTGTGCCATTTCTGGATCGCAGTCTTGCTCTTTCCGGTACACTGACCTTACCGGCAAAAGACACGGAAAACACCGAGACAGCTGAAACAGAACAGGCGCCGGAAAAACCAGCGCCTGCCATTCAGTTTTTTGTCGGCGGCTCATGGGATCGCCCGTTTATCTCACCGATGAATACACCTTAACCCGTCTGATACATGGCACGCTCATCACGCCGGCGCTGCACTTCGCGGCGCTTGTTGACAAGTGAGACAATGATCACAGCTGTGGTGACCAATGCGATCAAAATAGTGCAGATCGCGTTGATCTCAGGCGTTACGCCCAGGCGCACCTGCGAATAAATTTTCATCGGCAAAGTTGTTGCACCCGGGCCGGAGGTGAAACTGGAAATCACCAGATCATCCAGCGACAAAGTCAGTGCCAAGACCCAACCCGACAAAACCGCAGGCAAGATCAACGGCAATGTAATTTTCATAAAAGTTACAACCGGTGTAGCGCCCAAATCTTGAGCCGCCTCTTCCAGTGAGCGATCAAAACCCATCAGGCGTGATTGCACCACCACAGCCACAAAACACATGGAAAATGTGATATGCGCCAGCAGCAATGTCCAAAAACCACGATCAAAATTAATTGCCACGAATAACAGCAACATCGACAGGCCGGTAATCACTTCCGGCATCACCAGCGGTGCATAAACCATGCCGGAAAACAGCATCCGCCCACGAAAGCGCGTGTAACGGGTCAATGCCAATGCCGCCAATGTGCCAAGTACAGTCGCAATGGTTGCTGATAACAGCCCCACGCGAATAGTAACCCATGCGGCATCCATTAAAGCGCGGTTATTGAAGAGCTCCACATACCATTTGGTTGAAAAGCCAGACCAGACGGTGACTAATCGCGATTCATTGAAAGAATAAACCACCAGAAGCACAATCGGCAGATAGAGAAACGCAAAACCGAGAACGACCGAAACAATATTAAAACGTGACCATTTAGCATTCATCTTATCAGCCCTTTTCCTGCGCCCGTGCCTGCACTTTCTGGAATACCACAATTGGTACAATCAGAATAAGCAGCAAGACCACGGCAACCGCCGACGCAACCGGCCAGTCACGGTTAGAGAAAAACTCGCTCCAGATGGTTTTACCAATCATCAGCGTTTGCGAACCGCCCAAGAGATCGGGAATAACAAACTCGCCCATTGCAGGAATAAAGACGAGGAAACAACCGGCAGCCACGCCTGATAAAGACAATGGAAAAGTAATCTTCCAGAAAGCCGCCAATGGCGGACAACCCAAATCTTGTGCGGCCTCAATCAAGGAATAGTCCAGCCTTTCCAAAGCGGCATAAAGCGGCAATACCATGAAAGGCAGATAGGAATAGACAATACCGATATAGATCGCGGTATCCGTGTTCAGAATGGTCAATGGTGTATCAATGATATTTAACCACATCAAAAACTGATTGAGCAGACCTTCCGGTTTCAAAATCGCAATCCATGCATAAACGCGGATCAAAAAAGATGTCCAGAACGGCAGGATCACCAGCATCAGCAAGACTGGCCGATAATTGAGCGGTGCCCGCGCAATGCCATAAGCCATCGGGTAACCGATCAGCAATGTCAGCGCTGTGGAAATCAGCGCAATCTTAAGGCTCGAAAGATAGGCTTTATAATAAAGCGCATCTTCTATCAGCCAGAAGTAATTATCGAAGGAAAGTTCTTTCACCTTTGCCCAGATTTCAGCCAGACTGTCGGTGAAATTAAAAGCGGGCGCATAGGCGGGAATGGCCATCGCTACCTGCGAGAGCGAAATTTTAAAAACAATAAAGAACGGCACCAGAAACAGCACCAGCAGCCATAAATAGGGCACTGCAATAACCAGACGGCTGGTGAGACCTGTGATCAGTTTTTGCATCGGATCACCCTCCTCAGGCGGTCAACACCAGACCGGCATCGGTGTCAAAAGATACCCATACACGATCATCAAAAGCAAACGGATCATCGGTTTTACGCACCGCATTGAGACTGGAAGCCTTCATCGTAAAGCCATTATCCAACCGCACATGGAAAACAGTCATATCGCCGAAATAAGCAATGTCCCATAATTCGCCTTCAACCGCATTGATGGATGCATCCTGTGGTTTCTCACGCTCAATACGGGTTTTTTCCGGTCGCACTGCATACCACACTTTTTGACCGGCAGTCAGGGTCTCGCGGGTTTCCGTTGCAATGGTCGTATTCAAATTAATGGCTGCAATCTCTGCCATACCATTGGCAGATTTTACCACTTCCCCTTCAATCAGGTTCACATTGCCGATAAAGTCGGCGATGAATTTCGATTTCGGCGCTTCATAGACTTCCGCCGGTGTTGCCACCTGCATGATCTGGCCTGAATCCATAATCGCAATCCGGTCAGCCATCGTCATGGCTTCTTCCTGATCGTGGGTGACAATGATAAATGTCAGCCCCAATTTATACTGCAAATCCATCAGCTCGAACTGGGTCTGCTCGCGCAGTTTTTTGTCCAATGCGCCCAATGGCTCATCCAACAGCAGCACTTTCGGACGTTTGGCAACAGCACGCGCCAAGGCAACACGCTGGCGCTGGCCACCCGATAATTGATGCGGTTTGCGCTTGGCAAATTTTTCCAGCTTCACCAGTTTCAGCATTTCTGCCACACGGTCATCAATCTCTGATTTCGCCATACCGTCTTGTTTCAGGCCAAAAGCAATATTGGCCTCAACGCTCATATGCGGAAACAAAGCATAGGACTGGAACATCATATTGACGGGGCGCTTATAAGGCGGAATGCCGGTCAGATCCTGCCCATCCAGCTTGATGCGGCCGGAAGTTGGTTCTTCAAAGCCCGCCAGCATGCGCAGCAAAGTGGACTTACCCGAACCGGAAGCGCCCAAAAGTGCAAAAAATTCGCGGTGAAAAATATTCAACGACAGATCGTCCACCACAGTGGTATCTGCAAATTTCTTCGTCACATTTTCAAACGAAATAAACGGCTTTGCTGCCGGATCACTCCACGGCGCAAATTTACGGCGAAAGCTGCCAAAAGATTCCATATTCTTCACCATATATCCGGTTCAACGGTTTGGAAGGTTTAAACTGCCATAGGTTTGCCTGATGGCTGCAAGCATCCGTTAAGGTACTGATCTTTTAAATAAATGTGACAGTTGAAGCTGAACACAGGATTTAAAAAAACCGCCCCGTTTTTGACGGGGCGCTTTCTCTTTGATTTCGTTACTGGCCGGTGACGATTTTTGTCCAGGCGCGTGTCACAAAACGCTGCGTTTTTGCGTCATAGGGTGTGGGCACAAACAGCTTTTTCATCACATCTTCATTGGGGTAAACTTCCGGATCCTCCAAAAGTTCCTTATCCAAAAATTCCTGTGATGCTTTATTGCCATTGGCATAGAAAACATAATCCGATGCCTTGGCGATAACTTCCGGACGCATCATGTAATCCATAAAGGCAAAAGCTTCATCGACATGTTTGGCATCGGCCGGAATGGCCATCTGGTCAAACCAGATCAAAGCGCCTTCTTTCGGGATCGAATAGCCGATTTCTACGCCTTGGCCTGCTTCTGCTGCACGGTCACGCGCTTGGAACACATCACCCGAATAACCGACAGCCATGCAGATATCGCCATTAGCGAGCGCATTGATATATTCAGAGGAATGGAATTTGCGGATATTCGGGCGAATGCTCAAATAGAGTTCCTGCGCTTTTTCCAAATCGGCCTGATTGGGTGAATTTGGATCAAGACCCAGATAATTCAGTGCCGGACGCAGCATTTCACTGGCGGAATCCAGCAAATAAATACCGCAATCTTTAAATTTTGCCGATTTTTCCGGATCAAACAGCACATCCCACGAGTCGATCGTGTCGGTGCCTAAAATTTCTTTAACCTTGGCCTTATTATAGCCAATGCCGGTGGTGCCCCACATATAGTTGACCGAATATTCGTTGCCCGGATCGTAAACCAACGCGCGCTCGGAAATATCGTCCCACATATTCTTCAAATTCGGCAGTTTTTCCTTATTCAGTTTCAGGAAAACACCGGCTGGAATCTGACGCCCAAGAAACTCGCCAGACGGCACCACGAGATCATATCCGCTCCCACCCGCCAGCAGTTTTGTTTCCAGAATTTCGTTGGAATCGTAAACGTCGTAAACGACTTTAATTCCTGTTTCCTTGGTAAAATCTCTCAGGATTGAATCGTCAATATAATCCGACCAATTGTAGATATTGACGACTTTTTCCTGCGCCATAGCCGGCAGAGCAGCTGCCATTACAAGCCCGGATAACGCACCAACTGTCAGAAGAAAAGGCTTCAGTCTCATAAGGCACTCCAGTCTGCATATTGTTGTACTATGCAGGTTAAAGACAACGAGATTATTTCTCTCGGCTACCTTTTTAGATAACGAAGCTTTCGTCAACAGGAAGCTTCCGCACAAAGGGCAAAATACGCCCTTTCGCCACAAGAAATTGGGGGCAGAAAAGCAAAATAATCCGCTGATTGATATTTTTGCCGCAAGAATATCCATCGCAGCATTTTTTGTTTCTTTACTGGAAGTCGAAAGCCGACAATCCGGAGACAGATTCATCCAGCGCCAAGGGCCTTGTCAGTGGGGGTTCGGCACGTGCAATACAGCCCTGCCGCTCACATAAACGACAGGCTTTTCCGACTTGTAAAACCCTGTCTGACGGCACGCCGCGGCGATAGATCACTCCCTCTCCCTCAGGCATAGAAACACCCAACATTAGGGCAGTGCGACGCGGTCTTTCCTCATAGCCCGCCTGCATGCCTTCAACCGTGCGACTGATGGTCAGATATCGGCTTTGATCGGACATTTCCGCCACATCCACCAGCACCTGCCCATGATGGGCAAAGCTTGCATAAAGCCCTAGTTTGGGACATTGCCCGCCAAAGGCTGAATGCGGAAAACCCTGCGCCCCGACTGCGCGAAAAATATTGCCGGCATGATCGATTTCCATCAGGAAAAACGGCTGCACCGATGCGCCTGTTTTTTGCAGACTTACCAGCCGGTTAGCGGCTTGCTGAAATGACACCCGAAAACGTGCAGCCAACACATCAATATCATAATGCACGCGTTGTGCAGCTTCACGAAAATTGCGATAAGGCATCATCAGCGCACGCGCTGCATAAAGCGCCAGCTCTTGGGTGACAATACGCCGTGCCTCACGCGATGTCAGTTTCAGTGCTTCTGTAGCCGCAGTAATTGCCACCTGCATGCGCAACATCACTGCGGCGCAAGCAATTTCCTGCAACTGATCTGTCAGCGGCAAACGCTCGGAAATAAACAAACGCTGCGAATGACGATCATAACGGCGGCGCCAATCCGGCATGGTTGCAACAGGTAGCGTGCGTACCGTAATGCCATGCTCCGTCCGCAGCCAGTTTTTTAAACTGGCTTGCAGATCGTCACCCGCATTCAATAATTTCAAAAAAGCATCCGCCTCTTCTTCCAACGATGCATAATAATAAGGATGGCGCGCCAACACATCCTGCACTTCATCAAAAGGCAGACGCGTTGCCGTCAATGCTGTCGGGCGGCCATCTTTGACCAGCATATCCGACAAATCCGACAAACGCTGGCGCTGCTCTTTATAAGCGCGATAAAGTTTGATCACCCCAAGTGCGGCATTGGGTGCCGCTTCGCCGATTTCAATCAATTCCTGATCGCCGGGTAATTCGCCGCTTAACAACGGATCGGAAAACACTTCCTTTAATGCCGAAACCGCAGTGCCGCTTTCGCCCTGCAACTGATTGATATCGAGTTGATAAACCGATGTAAGTTTAAGTAAAAGCTGCACCGTCAAAGGGCGCTGATTGCGCTCGATCAAATTGAGATAAGACGGCGAAATACCGAGCGCTTCCGCCATTGCGGTCTGCGTCAGTTCACGCTCGTTGCGGATGCGGCGGATCCTTGGTCCGGCAAAAATCTTACGCTCGCTCATCAACTCCCCCATCGATTGAAACTCGAGATTGACACGTTTTTACAAAATTGTGAAACAAAAAAACTCATGACAATTTTTACAAATTTACATCTACTCCCAGTCAAGGTTTTGACAGAGTTACTTCAATTATTTGGCTAAAAACATGATTTTTCTAGCTGTTCAAGTCAGCGAATTGTAAAAAAAGTAACAGACGGCCAAGTAATTTTGTTTTGGTCTTACAAAAGTTCATTCATGTGAGGAGACAAGAAATGACTGATTTTTACAACCTTATCCCATCCGCCCCAAAAGGTCGTTTTGAAGGGATCCAGCGCGCACATAGTGCCGAAGACATAAAGCGTCTTCGCGGCTCTGTAGAAATCAAATATTCGCTGGCCGAAAATGGTGCCAATCGTCTCTGGAAACTCATCCACGAAGAAAATTTCGTCAATGCACTGGGTGCGCTTTCCGGCAATCAGGCCATGCAGATGGTTCGCGCTGGCTTGCAGGCCATTTATCTTTCCGGCTGGCAGGTTGCCGCCGATGCCAATACGGCTTCCGCCATGTATCCGGATCAGTCGCTCTATCCGGCCAATGCCGCACCGGAGCTAGCCAAGCGCATCAACAAAACCTTGCAGCGCGCCGACCAGATTGAAACGGCCGAAGGCAACGGCCTTTCAGTCGATACATGGTTTGCGCCGATTGTTGCCGATGCAGAAGCAGGTTTTGGTGGCCCGCTTAATGCGTTTGAAATCATGAAGGCTTTCATTGAGGCGGGTGCGGCCGGTGTTCACTTTGAAGACCAGCTGGCATCCGAGAAAAAATGCGGCCATTTGGGCGGCAAGGTTCTCATTCCAACAGCGGCACATATCCGCAATCTTAATGCAGCACGTCTTGCAGCTGATGTGATGGGCACACCAACTTTGGTGATTGCACGAACGGATGCAGAAGCCGCCAAGCTTTTGACCTCGGATATTGACGAGCGCGACCAGCCATTTGTTGATTATGACAAGGGCCGCACCGTTGAAGGCTTCTATCATGTCAAAAACGGCTTGGAACCATGTATTGCCCGTGCGGTCGCCTATGCTCCGCATTGTGATCTGATCTGGTGTGAAACATCAAAACCTGATCTGGAGCAAGCACGCAAATTTGCCGAAGGCGTTCATAAAGCGCATCCGGGCAAGCTTTTGGCTTATAACTGCTCGCCGTCGTTCAACTGGAAAGCCAATCTGGACGATGCGACAATTGCCAAATTCCAGCGTGAATTGGGTGCAATGGGTTATAAATTCCAGTTCATCACGCTCGCCGGTTTCCACCAGCTCAATTACGGCATGTTTGAACTGGCCAAAGGCTATAAAGAGCGCCAGATGGCCGCTTATTCCGAATTGCAGGAAGCTGAATTTGCAGCCGAAACACGCGGATATACAGCGACCAAGCACCAGCGCGAAGTCGGCACCGGATATTTCGATGCCGTATCCATGGCAATCACTGGCGGCCAGTCTTCGACCACCGCCATGGGTGAATCCACCGAACATGCACAATTTCTGCCCGCAGCTGAATAATTTTTTAAAAGGGGAATAAAAATGTCAACCGCTTCACCTGCCCGCGTTAAAGAAAGAGCCGAGGAACAATCCTCTTCGATGAATAGTGACCAGCAAACAGTTATCCGCATGCTGGCCAATGACTTACATCGCCTCAATTATGCGGTGATGAAAGCGGTTGATGCCGGTGTTTCGGTGGAGCTGATCCGCTCAGCCCGCCATCACGGCGGAGACGGCAACTGGGGCGATCTCCTCATCCCTGTTATCGTTTCCAAATCTGCCTGATCAAAGCCTGAAACGTATTGAATACACTTTGATACTGTTTTGAATGTTTCGGTCATACAATTATTGCTCCGGCGGCTGCGGTTGCCGGAGTTTTTCTTTTACTTTTTGTTTTTTAGCGTCAAAAAATATTCATATTTGTATCGCCATTTCCCTATTTGTAAATCTCAAGCGATAGGGCTATCATGCGGCTCTATAGTTCATATTTTGGTGATTAATGTCTGCCGATACACCTGAGAAAAAAATTACTAAGCCCACAACCAGACGCCGCACTCCGCCACATGTCAAATCCTTGCGCGGCGTTAAAAACTGGAAGCAAGTTTCCGAATGGCTGGAATGGCGCGATATTGAAGATATTGAATGTATCACTCCGGATCAGGCCGGTGTTGCGCGTGGCAAAATGATGCCGTCGAAAAAATTTACATCCAATACATCTTTGGCGCTGCCTTCCGCAGTTTTCATGACGACAATTTCAGGCGATTATCCTGAAGACGGTCACGGCTTTGCCTATCCGGAGAATGACGGCGATTTAAAATTAGTGCCGGATTTATCGACGCTTTGCGTTGTCCCTTGGGAATCCGATCCGACTGCACAAGTCATCTGCGATCTGGTTAATCAAAACGGCAAGAATGTTGAATATACGCCGCGCAATGTGCTGCGCAGTGTGGTTGCCGCCTATCACAAGCGCGGCCTCAAACCAGTCGTTGCGCCGGAAATTGAATTTTATCTGGTCAAGAAAAACCCTGATCCTGATTATCCGCTGACCCCGCCTGTCGGGCGCTCAGGCCGTGCCATTGGTGGCGGACAAGGTTATTCAATCGCCGGCGTCAACGAGTTTGACGAGTTGATCGATGATATTTACCATTTCTCCGAAGCCCAAGGCTTGGAAATTGACACGCTGATCCACGAAGAAGGAGCAGCACAGCTGGAGATCAACCTGCGTCACGGTGATCCGGTTGAGCTTGCCGATCAGGTGTTCATGTTCAAGCGCACAATCCGTGAAGCCGCGCTCAAACATGATATGTATGCAACCTTTATGGCCAAGCCGATACAAGGCCAGCCGGGTTCGGCCATGCATATCCATCAGTCGATTGTCGATAAGAAAACCGGCCGCAATATTTTCAGCAATGAAGATGGCAGCGAAAGCGATCACTTCCTGCATTTCATCGGCGGTATGCAAAAACATGTGCCCAATGCACTGGTGATGTTTGCGCCTTATGTGAACTCTTATCGCCGTCTGACACCGGATGCTTCTGCGCCCGTCAACGTCAAATGGGGTTATGACAACCGCACCACCGCTTTCCGTGTTCCGCGCTCGGAGCCTGGCAGCCGCCGTGTGGAAAATCGCATTCCGTCCTCTGATGCCAATCCTTATCTGGCGTTGGCAGCCTCACTGGCTTGCGGCCTGATCGGTATCATTAATGGGATCAAGCCGGATGAACCGGTTGCAACATCGGTGAACCGCAATGAAATTGAACTGCCACGCGGCTTGATTGAAGCGGTGGAATTGTTTGAAAATGACAAAGAACTGCAAAAGTTCTTAGGTGAATCTTTCGTCACCACTTATGCCGCCATTAAACGTGCAGAATTTGAAACTTTCATGGAAGTCATCAGTCCGTGGGAGCGTGAATATCTGCTTCTCAACGTTTAAAAGGCCACCACTACCCCATATATAAAAAATATAAAGTCAGAGAGGTTTTCATGGATAAATATCCGATTTTGATTACCCTCTCTGGCCTTCTTCCGCTCTGCTTCACACGTCAGATTTATATTTGATACGATAACACTCTAACGGGACAACCCGTATGTTGCAGCAAAACCCAATCTATCAAAGCCCGATTTCGCCTGGTGTATCATGGTATGAGGCGAGTGTTTCAACGAGGCCGAGCTACCCTGCTCTTGATGGTTCAAGACAAGCAGATGTCGTTATTATCGGCGGCGGTTATACGGGACTTTCTGCAGCCTATCATTTGGCTCAAAGCGGTGTCGATGTTGTGCTCATTGATGCCGCCCGTTTTGGTGACGGCGCATCGGGGCGCAATGGCGGCCAATTTGGCACCGGACAGCGATCATGGGCAGAAGAACTTGAAAAAGAATACGGCTTCACCCGTGCCAAAGCCCTGTTTGATCTGGCTGAAGACAGCAAGCCGCTGATTAAAAGCATCTGCGATCAACATAATATCGACATCGAGTATGCGTCCGGCCAGATGTCGGTAGCGCATAAAAAACGTTATCTGAAGCAATATCAACGCCATGTGGAGCTGATGCAGACACGCTACAATTATCCACATATACGGATGATAGATGCGCAGGAAGCCGCCGACAAGCTTGGTTCAACACGTTATTATGGCGGCACCTATGATAGCGGAACCGGTCATATCCACCCGCTGAAATTATTGGTCGGCATGGCCAAAGCAGCATCTCAGGCGGGTGCTTCGCTTTTTGAAAATACCAAAGCCACCAAACTGGAAAGTCAGAACGGACGTGTAACCGTTACCACTGACAACGGCACCATCACCGCTAATCATTGTTTACTGGCGGTCAATGCGCATGGCGGTTTGCTTGAACCTGTCAGTGCTGCGCATGTGATGCCGATCCGCTCTTTCATGGGCGCAACTGTGCCGCTGGACAAAAAATACTGCGTTTTGCAGGGCGGTGAAGCAGTAGATGATTCGCGCTTTGTGGTGCGTTATTTCCGTCTCACCCAAGATGGCCGTCTGTTATTTGGTGGGCGTGAAGCCTATACGGCAGATAATCCGCGCGAAATCAGCAAGCATATTCGCCGCCAGATTGCAGAAATTTATCCGCAATTGGCCGATATTGAAATCACCCATTCGTGGGGCGGCTCGGTTGGCATTACCATGCCGCGCCAGCCGTTTGTGCGCGAAGTGATGCCCAATGTCATTTCAGCCGGTGGTTATTCCGGTCATGGTGTGATGCTTGCCAATTTGATGGGGCAGCTTTACGCTGAAAAACTTGCCGGCAAAGGCGAAAGACTGCAATTGCTACAAGACTTGCATATTCCGGCATTCCCGGGTGGCCGTCGCTTCCGCGCGCCACTTTTATTTCTAGCGCTGTCGTGGTTTGCATTGATGGATCGTATCTAAATTTAAAGAAAATAAAAATGTCAGCATTGAATTTCAACAAAGATAAATCCGCTTTGATTATTATTGATGTGCAGCAAGCCTTCAGTGAAATGGCGGCCTCCGGCAGTCAACGCAATAATCATTCAGCGGAAGATAATATTTCCCGATTGCTCAGTGTTTTCAGAGCAAAAAATGCAGCTATTTTTCATATCCGACATCGCAATGATGCGGAAAACTCACGCTTCAACCGTAAAAATAGCGGTTTTCAACCCATAGAATGTGCTTTGGAGCAAGCCGGTGAACCGGTGATTGTCAAACAGGTGAACAGTTCTTTTATCGGCACCGATCTGGAGGATCGTTTACGGCAAGCAGGCATTGAAAGTGTCATTATCTGTGGCGCCACCACCAATCATTGCGTCGAAACCACGACGCGCATGGCCGGAAATTTAGGCTTCGACACATATCTCGTCCATGATGCGACGTGGACTTTCGACCGGACAGGACCGGACGGCACAGTGCATAAAGCTGATGCCATTCAGGCTATGTCACTTGCCAATCTCCATGATGAATTTTGTACGATTGCGGATACAGCCAGCCTGTCACGCTACATGGCATCATGACAAATAGCCCGTCAGATCAAAATGCAGGTTCAGATTTGAATCGTGAAACAGACCAATATTGGCGACAAAATCTGCTGGTGAGCTTCTTTGGCTCATTTACAACGATTGTGGCGATGACGCTGCTTTTGCCTTTCTTGCCGCTTTATGTCGAGCAATTGGGGATCGAAGATCACGCGCAAATCGTGCAATGGTCGGGCATTGCCTATGGGGCAACTTTCTTTGCCGCCGCACTCGTTGCCCCTCTTTGGGGACGTATGGCCGACCGCTATGGCCGCAAGCTCATGTTGGTACGCGCCTCGCTTGGCATGGCCGTTGCGATGTCGCTGATCGGCATGGCCACCAATGTCTGGCAATTAGTGGCGCTTCGTTTATTTGCAGGGCTTGCAGGTGGTTATGCCTCGGGCTCCACCATTTTAGTTGCCACCCAAACCCCGAAAGACCGCACCGCTTGGGCACTTGGTGTTTTGTCCTCCGGCATTATGGCGGGCAACTTGGTTGGCCCGTTGATCGGCGGTGCTTTGCCACCAATTATCGGCATCCGCGCCACATTCTGGTTGGCTGGCGGGGTTATTTTCTTCACATTTCTGGCGACAAGCTTTTTCATTCGTGAAGAAAAAAAGCCGCAAAACCCAAAAGCAAGTAATGCAACTCAAGCATCACAAAGTGCATGGAAACAAATTCCCGACAAACGACCGATCATCGCCATGTTGATTACCGGCACTTTGCTGATGGTTGCCAATATGTCGGTGGAACCGATTATCACGGTTTATGTAGCCCAATTGCTGGACGACCAGAAATCGCTGACAATGGTTTCAGGTGTTGTCATGGCAGCGGCCGCTTTGGGCAGTATTTTATCAGCATCAAAACTAGGTAAAATTGCCGACCGTATCGGTCACACAAGAGTGATTATTGCAGCGCTTGCAGTTTCTGCACTGCTGCTTATCCCGCAGGCTTTTGTCACACAAAGTTGGCAGCTGATCAGTTTACGTTTTCTGATGGGGCTTTCGCTTGGCGGTTTGCTGCCCTGCATCACCAGTGTGATCCGGCATAATGTACCCCATGCGGTTTCCGGCGGCATTCTGGGGCTTTCCACTTCAG
Source organism: Paenochrobactrum pullorum (assembly GCF_041929845.1). Taxonomy (NCBI): domain Bacteria; kingdom Pseudomonadati; phylum Pseudomonadota; class Alphaproteobacteria; order Hyphomicrobiales; family Brucellaceae; genus Paenochrobactrum; species Paenochrobactrum pullorum. Next base: position 741,666 of record NZ_JBHEEH010000001.1, on the reverse strand, counting down.
CACAATATGCCGGACAGGTGATCGGCCCCTTATCCGGCGGCTTCATTGGCGGCCATTTCGGCATGCGGGCGGTGTTTTTAGGCACCTGCCTGATGATGGCGGCAGGTGCTTTTTATAACTGGCATATTTTTGCCCGAAACAAACAAAATCAGGCTTAAATACTGTAGCCGCCATCCACATCAATGGCAGCACCGGTGATGAAAGCTGCTTCATCGGATGCCAGCCACAAAGCGGCATTGGCCACATCTGTTGGCGTCGACAAACGTCCCATCGGAATTGTGTCGACCAGTTGTTCACGTGCTTCTGCCGTGTCTTCAGACAAGAATAATGGCAATGCACCACTATCGCTTTCCACCGGACAAATGCAGTTCACACGGATTTTCTTTTCCGCCAATTCCAATGCCAATGCTTTGGTGGCGCTGATAACCCAACCCTTAGAGGCACTATACCATGCCAAGCCTTTGCGCGGGTGACGCCCTGTGGCAGATGCCATATTGATGATCACACCTCCCCCTTGCTGCTCCATCAAAGGTGCAAGTGCAAGGGTCGAATAATAAACCGACTTCATATTGACGGCGCTGATCAGATCAAAATTGTCTTCGCTGACTTCCGTCAATGGCTGATTGCGATGGGTAAAACCGGCATTATTGACCATAATATCAATATGGCCAAAGCGGTCATAAGCGGTCTGCATAATATCTGCGACACTGTCTTTGCGCGAGACATCTCCACGCACCGCGATTGCCTCGTCAGATAAATCATCCAACTGATCTTCAATATGTTTGGCGTTCAAATCCACCAAAACAATCCGAGCACCTTCTTGTGAAAAACGCTTGGCCATTGCAGCACCAAAGCCTGAACCTGCGCCGGTAATGATTGCGACTTTTCCAGCTAACCGTTGCATAAATTTTCTCCTTGATGCCTGATATAAAAATTCTGCCCGATTATGCGGGCAAATCACTTAACAACATCTATATTCGTCTCTATGGCTTAAAGATGAACCACAGCGATGAACAAGAAGCAAATGCCTGTCATTTTTAATGAGAGTCTCAGTGGTAGTTTTGACAAGACTGACATCAAAGCGCACTATAAATTCATGCAACCTGACAATTGGACAGTTGAATTTAAATCGATTTAATATTATGCATGCAGGTGTTAAATCGTGATAATCACTGTCAGAACAAATGATGGAAGAGAGCGACCATGACTAGCCAGATAATTCCGGTGGACCCGTTTGACTGTGTCGTCTTTGGCGGTTCCGGCGATCTGGCGGAACGCAAATTGCTTCCCGCCTTGTATCAGCGCGAACGCGCCGGACAATTAAGCGACCCGACACGTATTATCGGCGCTTCCCGCTCTGAAATGAATGATGAGGAATATCGCGCGTTTGCCCGCAAAGCAATTGAAGAACATGTGAAGCCCGAGGAAGTCGAGCCACAAATTCTGGACAGCTTCATTGCACGCCTCAGCTATGTCACCGTTGATGCCAAATCGGATAATGGCTGGCAGGAGCTGAAAGCATTTATTGATGAAGCACCAGCCACGTTGCGTGCCTTTTATCTAGCTGTGAGCCCAAGTCTTTTTGGTGATATTGCCAACCGTATCAAAACAACCGGCCTGATCACCGATGAAACCCGTATCATTGTTGAAAAGCCGATCGGTCGTGATCTGGCTTCTGCCCAAGTGCTCAATGACACCATTGGCAGCGTGTTTCGCGAAGATCAGATTTTCCGTATCGACCATTATTTGGGCAAAGAAACCGTCCAGAACTTGATGGCGCTGCGTTTTGCCAATGCGCTTTATGAGCCATTGTGGAATTCCGCCCATATTGATCACGTCCAGATCACGGTCGCTGAAACTGTCGGCCTTGAGGGACGTGCGGGCTATTATGACACCGCTGGCGCTTTGCGCGACATGGTACAAAACCACATGTTGCAGCTGTTGTGCCTTGTGGCGATGGAGCCGCCATCATCGATGGATGCAACCGCCGTTCATGATGAAAAGGTCAAGGTTTTGCGCTCGCTTGCCCCGATTACCGAGGCCAATTGCGAAGAAATGACCGTGCGTGGTCAATATCGCGCCGGTGCATCGGCTGGTGGCCCTGTTAAAGGCTATCTCGATGATCTGGGTGCGCAAAGCAGTAATGCTGAAACTTTTGTCGCCATTAAAGCAGAGATTAAAAACTGGCGGTGGGCAGGTGTGCCTTTCTATATGCGCACGGGCAAAAGGCTGGCAGCACGTGTTTCGGAAATAGTGGTGACCTTCAAACAGATCCCGCATTCAATTTTTGGTGACGAGGCCGGACGCGTCGTGGCCAACCAGTTGGTTATTCGTTTGCAGCCGGATGAAGGTGTCAAACAATGGCTGATGATCAAGGATCCGGGCCCGGGCGGCATGCGTTTGCGCCATGTGCCATTGGATATGAGTTTTGCAGCATCTTTCAACGAACGTAACCCCGATGCATATGAACGTCTGCTAACTGACGTCGTACGTGGTAATCAAACTTTGTTTATGCGCCGTGATGAGGTAGAAGCGGCATGGCGGTGGGTTGATCCTATCCTTCAAGGATGGAACAATAGCGGCCAGCAGGTACAAGGTTATACCGCAGGAACGTGGGGCCCGAGTGCTTCGATCGCTTTGATCGAACGTGACGGCCGCACATGGCACGACAGTTTGTAACGTTAATGTAAAGGGAAAGAAATGAGCATCGAACGGCACGATTTCAGCAATAGTTCTGATCTGGCGGAGGCGCTGGCAACTGCTATAGCTGAAAAGCTTGACGAGGCTATTCAGGCACGCGGCCATTCTGTGCTTGCCGTTTCAGGCGGCACCACGCCAAAGCGTCTGTTTGAAATTCTTTCCCGCAAGAATATTGACTGGAATCTGGTCACCATCACACTGGTTGACGAGCGGTTTATCAGCCCGGATCACGAGCGCTCAAACGAGAAGCTGGTGCGGGACAATCTGCTCAACAATCAGGCAGGTGTTGCCAAGTTCATCGGCCTTTATAACCCTGCTGCCACTGCCGAAACGGCAGGCATTGCTGCGGCAAACCGTATCAGTGCATTGCCGCGTCCGTTTGACGTGGTGGTTTTAGGTATGGGGCTTGATGCGCATACGGCTTCATTCTTCCCCGGTGGTGACCGGTTGGATCAGGCACTTGATCCGAATGAAAAAGCATTGGTGGTTCCGATGCAGGCAGAAGGTGCGGGAGAGCGCCGCCTGACATTGACACTGCCATTGCTGGTCGAAGCCGGAATGTTGGTGATGCACATTGAAGGCAAAGACAAACTAACCGTACTGGACGAAGCGCTGGCCTGCGAAGATTCAATGAAAAAGCCGGTTCGCGCTGTTTTCCAACACGCCAAAACACCGGTTCAGCTGTACTGGGCGCCATAGCGCCCTCCAGTCTCTAACAGTTATGGCCGGCATTTTTAACTGTCCCCGTTAGCCAACACGGGCGACGGACGAGGAGGTATTGATGAACGCCCATAAAACACTGTTAGAGATCACCAGCCGCATTGTGGAGCGCTCCAAGCCGACCCGCGAAACTTATCTTGATCATATGCGGGCTGCAGCCTCAAAATCTCCTAAACGCGGCGCATTGGGCTGCGCCAATCTTGCCCACGGTTTTGCCGCCTGTGGCCCTTCCGACAAGGCAGCACTTGCTGCTGATATCGTGCCAAACTTAGGCATCATCACCGCCTATAATGATATGCTTTCGGCGCATCAACCTTTTGAAACCTATCCGGCGCTGATTAAACAGGCAGCACGGGAAGCTGGTGGTGTGGCGCAGGTGGCAGGCGGCGTGCCTGCCATGTGTGACGGCGTCACCCAAGGTTTTGCCGGTATGGAATTATCGCTCTTTTCACGCGATGTGATTGCGATGGCAACCGCCGTTGGCCTCTCGCATGATATGTTTGATGCGGCCATTTATTTGGGCGTTTGCGACAAGATCGTGCCGGGTCTGGTGATCGGTGCTTTGTCATTTGGCCATTTGCCTGCGGTTTTTGTGCCAGCAGGGCCAATGACTTCCGGCCTTTCCAATGATGAAAAAGCCAAAACCCGCCAGCTTTATGCTGAAGGTAAAGTGGGACGCGCAGAACTTCTCGAATCCGAATCAAAATCCTATCATGGCCCCGGTACCTGCACTTTTTACGGCACAGCCAATTCCAACCAGATGCTGATGGAAATCATGGGGCTGCATATTCCAGGTGCTAGCTTCATCAATCCGGGTACGCCCCTGCGCGATGCTTTGACGAAAGAAGCCACCAAACGGGCATTGGCAATCACCGCTTGCGGTAATAATTACACGCCAGTTGGCGAAATGCTGGATGAACGCGCTTTCGTCAATGGTGTTGTCGGCTTGAACGCCACCGGCGGCTCCACCAACCACACCATCCATCTGATTGCGATGGCGGCTGCGGCGGGCATCAAGCTGACATGGCAGGATATTTCCGACATTTCCGATCTCGTGCCATTGCTGGCGCGTGTCTATCCAAATGGTTTGGCCGATGTGAACCACTTCCATGCTGCTGGCGGCATGGGTTTCATGATCCGCGAATTGCTGGATGCAGGCCTGCTTCATGAAGATGTTCGCACCGTCTGGGGCGAAGGTTTGCGTGATTATACCATCGAGCCAAAGCTTGGCGATCATGGCCAAGTGGTGCGCGATGCAGCGCCAATATTAAGTGGTGATGCTAAAATTCTGGCCAAAGCCGATCAGGGTTTTCAGCCTAATGGCGGCCTCAAAGTGCTGAGCGGCAATCTCGGCCATGCGATTATCAAAATCTCGGCCGTAAAAGCTGATCGTCATATTATCGAAGCGCCAGCAAAGGTTTTCCACGATCAGGAAGATATGCAGGAAGCTTTCAAAGCGGGTGAATTGACCGGCGATTTTATTGCCGTGGTGCGTTATCAAGGCCCCAAAGCCAATGGTATGCCGGAATTACACCGCTTGATGACGGTGCTGGGCATTTTGCAAGATCGCGGCCAACGCGTGGCGCTTGTCACTGATGGCCGGTTGTCGGGCGCATCAGGCAAAGTGCCTTCCGCCATTCATGTCACGCCGGAAGCGCTTGATGGTGGCATCATCGGCAAGATTGAAAATGGTGATATCATCCGTCTTGATGCACAAACCGGCACATTGGATGTGTTGGTGGCAGGTGATCAGCTTAATCTTCGCAGCATCAATACGCCGGATTTATCCGCCAATCAATTTGGCATGGGACGCGAATTGTTCACCGCCTTCCGCAATATTGCCGGACGTGCGGATCTGGGTGCCAGCGTCTTCTGACAAATAAAAAGGCGGCTTATGAAAAACCATAAGCCGCCTTTTTTTAACTTATAACTTAGAATTTAGGTGCAGGCATATTGGCTGCACGGCAGGCAGCAACCAGCGTGTTGGCCATCAACATTGCAATCGTCATTGGCCCCACACCACCCGGAACAGGCGTGATCGCACCGGCCACGGCTGAAGCGCTGTCAAAATCCACATCACCAACAAGGCGGGTTTTGCCCTCACCCTTTTCCGGCGCATCAATACGGTTGATGCCCACATCAATCACAGTCGCACCAGGTTTGACCCAATCTCCTTTGACCATTTTTGGGCGACCAACAGCAGCGACGAGAATATCGGCGCTGCGTGCCAGTTCTTCCAGATTTTTGGTGCGGCTATGGGCAACGGTTACGGTCGCATTGGCGCTTAAAAGCAGATTGAACATCGGCTTGCCCACAATATTTGAGCGGCCGATAACCACGGCAGTCAGCCCGGAAAGATCGCGGCCATGCTGGCGCTCGATCATGATCATCGCGCCAGCAGGCGTGCATGGTACAAATGCAGAGGCCGCGTCACCCGCGCCGAGCTTGCCGACATTGATGTAATGGAAACCATCAACATCTTTGTCCGGATTGATTGCCTGAATGACCAGACTTTCATTGATATGTTTCGGCAATGGCAGCTGCACCAGAATACCGTGAATGGCAGGATCATTGTTGAGCTCATCAATCAGAGCCAGCAATTCCTGCTCGGTAGCTGTTTCTTCCAATGTGTGCTGCACGGAATGAAAACCACATTCCTTAGCTTTGCGTCCCTTGGAGGCCACATAGACCTGAGAGGCCGGATCTTCGCCAACGATGACAACAGCGATACCCGGTGTTACCTTGGTCGAAGCGACCAGCTTTTCCGTTTCACTTTTGACAGTTGAAATTACATCCTCAGCAAGCAACTTGCCATCGATCAGTTTTGCCATATCCGAAACTCCGTTCACGGCTTGGTCTTGTGATCTTAGATTTAAGAATAGAAAAAGGCCTGAACGCATAAGGCGACAGGACATGACGATTCCACTCTCGATTGATTAAGTATTTGCCATACGCCGGAAGCCCGAAAATAACAACTCCCCATTCTTAAACAGTCGACAAGAAAGCTACACGCTGCCCAAGCACACTCTTGACCCGCTCCCGCCATAGCGTCAAAGTGAGGCTTGTTTTTGTAGTGCGGAAATAATGATCATGAATCTCAAGGTTATGCTGGTTGGTTGCGGGAATATGGGTTTTGCCATGCTGAAAGGCTGGATCAACCAAGATGCATTAAAGGCTGATGATATTTATGTCATTGAGCCAGCTGAAATATTGCGCCAGAAAGCCCAAAGCCTTGGCGTTCATGTGATGGCTGACGCAAATGGTTTAAGCGCGGATTTCGACCCCGCCTTCATCATTTTGGCGGTTAAGCCGCAGGTGATGCCTAACGTTCTGCCTGCCTATCAGCGTTTCGCGCAAAAATCTGCTTTTTTAAGCGTTGCTGCCGGTATTCCGGTTGCACAATTTGAAAAGATTTTAGGTGACGGTACAGCGATCATACGCTGTATGCCGAACACCCCTGCCGCCATTGGTCAGGGCATGATGGTGACTTTTGCAAATAAAAATGTGAATGCCGCACAGGCTGAATTTGTCAAAGCCCTGCTTGGAACCAGCGGAGCAGTTGCAAATATTGACGATGAAACGCAGATGGATGCCGTCACCGCCGTTTCCGGTTCAGGCCCAGCCTATGTGTTTTATTTCATCGAAGCCTTAACAGAAGCTGGCGTGAAGGCCGGTTTACCGCGTGAAACCGCCAGCCTGCTTGCCATGCAGACCATTGCCGGTGCCGGTGCTTTGGCAGCTGCATCAAACGAAGATCCGGCAGAACTGCGCCGTCAAGTCACCAGCCCGAACGGCACCACGGCCGCAGCATTGGATGTTTTAATGGCGGGTGACATGCAAGACATCATCAACAAAGCCGTGGATGCGGCACGCTTACGCTCGGAAGAGTTAGGCCGCGGCTAATTAGAGTGTGTCGCATTTACTCATACCGGCACCCACTTTTCGGAGACATGCTTTAGCGTTTCAATCGCGGTGATGCGGCAATCAATGCTTTGGTAATGGCCGCTCGCGGGTGCTCAAGAATTTCGTCTGCCCGCCCGCGTTCAACAACCGTGCCATCGTCAATCACGGCAATGTGGTGGGCTATTTTCTTAGCCACCGCCAGATCATGGGTGATGAAGAGATACGAGGTTTGGTCTTGCGCCTGAATTTCTTGCAGCAAATCCAAAATATGGGCGCGCACCGATACATCAAGCGAAGCCACTGCTTCATCCAGCACTATGAGATCAGGTTTTGTCGCAATTGCACGGGCAATGGCAATGCGCTGACGCTGCCCGCCCGACACTTCATCCACCCGCCTTGAGGCAATCGCCGGATCAAGCGCCACACGCTCCAGCAATTGCGCGATCAGCGCTTTGCGCTCATCAACCGGCACAATATCATGGATACGCAATGGCTCTTCCAGCAAAGTGCCGACATGCGCATACGGATTAAAAGCCGCTAACGGGTCTTGAAACACCATCTGCATTTTTGCCCGCGCATGGCGCAAAGCCTTGCCTTGCAATGCCAGCCAATCAATATTGTTAAAGGTAATTGAGCCTGTCTGTGGCTTGGCCAAGCGCAACAAAAGCCGTGCCAATGTTGACTTTCCACTGCCCGAACGACCAACCAATGCCAGTGTTTTACCTTGCGTAATTGTCAGATCAACATTGTTTAATACCGGCTTTGTCGCATTGGGAAAGGTAAATTTCAGCCCTTCAGCCTGCAAGATCACATTACCCGTCATTCAGCTTTCCCGTCATCCAGTGTCAGGCAATGGGCAATCAACATCTTGGTGTAGTCATCCTGCGGATGATTGATCACTTGGCGGGTTGCGCCACTTTCAACCAAATGTGCATGGTTGAAAACAGCCAATCGATCAGCAAATTGCGAGGCCAGCGCAATATCATGGGTGATGAAAAGCAAAGTCATCTTTGTCTCTGTGACCAAGCCATCGAGAAGTGCGACAATCTCACCTTGCACAATCGTATCCAATGCACTAGTCGCCTCATCGGCAATCAGCAATTTGGGGTTTCCGGCAATGGCCGCAGCAATGGCGACGCGTTGTTTTTGGCCGCCCGACAACTGATGCGGATAGCGGTTCAATGCAGCTTTCGGCTCCGGTATCTGCACACGGTCGATGAGGTCTGCGGCATGAGACAGCGCTTGGTTTTTGGCCAGCCCATGATGGGTGATAATCACTTCTGCCAGTTGATTGCCGATAGTCATCACCGGATCAAAACTGGCAGATGGATTTTGAAAGATAAAGCCGATATCGCGTCCTGCTTTTGGGCGGCCTTCAAAGCCGAACCAATCAACACTTCCGCTCATGATACTACTTGACGGCAAAAGGCCGGCCAAGCCCAGAGCCAATGTGCTTTTGCCGGAGCCACTCTCGCCGATAATTGCCAGCTTTTCGCCTGTCCTAATATCAAGCGTGATATTTTGCAGCGCATGAACATCACCATAACGCACCGACAGATTGTTGATTTCAGTCAGATTACGCATCACGCTTGAAACCTTCGCCTGTCAGATAAACGCCGATAACGGTCAATACCAGCGCAACACCCGGAACGATGGAAAGGAATGGCGCCGAGCGCAAGACGGTGCGTCCTTCTGAAATCATCGCGCCCCATGTCACGCGGTTAGGATCTCCCAAACCTAAAAAAGACAATGCCGCTTCGGTCAAAATTGCCCCTGCCACAATGACAGGTGCGAGAGCAAAAACCGGTGCCAGCGCATGAGGCAGAATTTGTTTGCAGGCAATTTCCACCGGATGCATGCCGATCACTTTCGCGCTGGCGACAAAATCACGTTCTCGAAGCGATAAAACCTGACCGCGCACCAAACGCGCGGCTTGCGTCCAGCTCGATAAAGTAATCGCCACCACGATCATGCCGATGGAGGGACCAAAAAGACTGACCAGCGCCAATGCCAGCAAGAAACCCGGTATTGTCTGGAATGCCTCAGTAATCCGCATCAAAATATTATCAATCAGACCACCGGCAAAACCGGCGGCAACGCCCACCAGACTGCCGACCAAGATAGCAGAAAAACTAGCGGCCAGTCCGATCAGCAAAGATGTCCGCGCCCCATAAAATAATTGCGCCAGCACATCACGGCCAAGGCGGTCGGTGCCGAGCGGAAAACTATTATTTTCAAAAGGCGACAATAAAGATGTCGCCGCAATACGCAGTGGATCATCGGGATAGATAAATGGTGCCAGCAAAGCTGCCAGTACCAACAGCGCCAGCAAGCCAAGCCCCAACCAAAACTCGATCGACAGGTTGAAAGCTTTGCTCATACTGTTTCTCCGGTGTTGCTAATGCGCGGATCAAGCCATGAGTAAAGAAGATCAATAATAAAATTGACGATAATAACCATCAAGGCACTGACAAGAATAATACCCATCAACAAGGCTGTATCGCGGGCTGTCACTGCCTCTTGCGCCAAACGCCCGAGCCCCGGAATAGCAAAAACGCTTTCAATCACCACCGAACCGCCCAGCATGGTGGCAGCCTGCAGCCCGAGCATGGTCACAAGCGGCAGCAAAGCATTACGCACTACATGCCGCCATAGGATATGGCGCTCGGATATGCCGCGCGCCCGCAATGCCCCGATGAAATCCATCTGCCAGACCTGCCCCATCGCGCTTCGCATGACCCGCAAATAAAGCGCCAGATAAATCATCGACAGCGACAAAACCGGCAAAGTGAGATGGCGCAAAATATCAAAGCCACGCGCCAAGCCATGCTTGCCGGAGGCAATGGTCTCTACCCCGCCAGAGGGAAACCAGCGCAAAGTAATTGAGAAGTAGATAATCAGCACTAAAGCCAGCCAAAAACCCGGAACCGCATAAAGCGCCAAGGAAGCGGCTGACAAAAAACGATCGCGAAAACTACCAGGTCTCGCTCCGGCATAAATGCCGAGCAGTGAGCCGATAAAAAACGACAAAGCCGTGGAGGCACCCATCAGCAAAAATGTGTTGGGCAAACGCTCCAGAATAATATCGAGAATAGGACGTGAGAAAGCAACTGACCAGCCAAGATTGCCCTGCGCCAGACTGGTGAGATAGGTGATCAAGCGTTTGAAAAGCGACTGATCCAAGCCCCATTGGGCGCGTAATTCATCCATCATCGCCGCGTCACCGCCAAGCGACACAGCATAAGCATCCACCGCATCACCCGGTGCTGCCTCCATCAACAAAAATGCGCCGATGACGACAACCAGCAGCACAATAAGGCTGCAGGTTAATCGGCTCATCAGGCGTCTCACTCGTTGAGAGCGTATAAGGGGCTGATTGGATGTCACGCCTGCTCAATTCTCAAAATGCTATCAGCCTTTAATTTTGCCAGTCTTTACTATGATCAGCCGTTAATCCTGCTTCAACCACACATTCGACCAGTTTGACGTCGCCCAGCGCGGATTGTCGGCAATATTTTGCACACGGTCACGTGCAACTGTAATAAAGCCCCATTCTGCCACATTGATCAATGGCAGATCATCTTCAACCAATGCCTGAAACTGGTGATAAAGCTCGGTGCGTTCTGCTTCATCAATGGTTTTTGCCGCTGTCGCGATAATTTTATCCATTTCTGCATTGGCATAGCCGCCTTGATTGGAGAACGGAACGCCAGCAGGTAAACCGCTTTCCATCAGAATTGTTGTCGAAATAGCCGGATCACCACGATAGACCGGTGGCGCTACCGCCAGATCAAAATCATGATCGGTATAAACTGCCTTTTGATGTGCAGCGGAATCATTATTCACCAAGCGTGCATCAATGCCGATGGCCGCCAAAGCCTGACGCAAATAATCGCCAAATTGTCTGGTTTCATTGAAATAAGGGGCTGGCAATAATTTCAGCGAGAAACGCACGCCGTCACTGCCACGTTTATAACCGGCATCATCAAGCAGCTGATTGGCCTTTGCCACGTCAAATGGATAGCTCGCCACTTTATCAGTATAGAATTGTTTGTCATAGCGCGGTACAGGTCCCGTTGAACTTTGCGCATAGCCCAAAAAGATCGTGTTGACGACAAAATCACGGTCGAAGGCATGGGCAATGGCACGACGCACATTTACATCCGCCAGCTCTTTGCGGCGATGGTTTATTTCCACCACCAACTGATAGGTCAGTGCCTCATAACCTTCAGAGATAACACGCAACCCCGGCACTTTTCCAATGCGTGCCAAGTCTGCCAGCGGCACGGCAGAAAACGCCGCCAGATCAATTTCTTCCGCTTCCAAGGCGCCCGCTGCGGCAGAGCGATCCGCCAGCACGCGATAGATAATTTCATCTAAATAAGGTTCGCCCTCGCCCCAGTAATTTTCATTGCGGGTCAAGCGATAATATTCACCGGCCTTATGTTCGGCATATTTAAACGGCCCAGTGCCGACCAACTGCTCATTAGCCGGATTAGCGGCAATATCGGTACCGGCAAAAATATGTGCAGGCAACACACTGCTTAAAGCCGGCAGTGCATTGCGGATGAGCTGAAACGGCGTTGGCGCAGAAAATTTAAAGATCGCGGTATGTTCATCCGGCGTTTCAACAGCTTCCAGATCCTTGAAAACCACACGGCCCAGATTTTGTAACTTTTTCCAAACTTCCAATGCAGAGAATGCAACATCGGCAGAGGTAAACGGTTTGCCGTCATGCCAGGTAACATTTTCGCGTAATTTGAATGTCGCGCTCAAACCATCATCCGAACCTTGCCATGAAACGGCAAGGCGCGGCTCCAAGCCATTTTCGCCGTCAAACGAAGCTTCCGCCAAAGGTTCAATAACTTTACTGGCGACAAAGAACACACCATTGGATGCAACAATTGCAGGATTGAGATTACGCGGCTCTGAATCTGCCGCCACCACCAAACGGCCACCACGCGTTACCGCCTCACTCTGGGCAAATACGTTGCTGCTCAAAGAAGTGGACGCCAAAAGCGCTGATGCGCCAATCAAAAAAGAACGCCGTGACAGGATTAAATCGCGCATAATCTTTAGATTCCCCACATATAAAAGGCAGATACACTATCGGCCACATTATTGCCTTATAGCTGTACCGTCCAAATCAAAAGTGCCATAGCAAAATACTGCTTTTTTCACGCATTTAGATGGTCCGGTTTTGATACAATATTCCAGCCGGAAAACATGTCTTAACATCTTGTTTACTATCTGCAATCAGTGCTGAAAAGCAAAAATATCCTAGTCTAAACCATTATAAGAGTTGGCTTTACCTATTTACAAAAGTCCTCTTTTTTGTTGCGCGAAAGCTTATAAACGCGTTTAATTATCCGTGTCGGCAACTGGCCGGATTATAAACTGAAAGGCATTGCCGCAACGAAACTTCCTATAGCACACCAGAAGAGAGGACACGAAATGACGCATTTAATGACAAGTTTGCTGCCCCCGCTTCATGAAGGTCATGCACCGATTTATCTTCATCAGGCTTTTCACCATGCAATTGAAGCTTACGAAGACTGGGAAAGCGGTCAGGCCGAACCAAGTGTGATCATTAACGGAAAGCCAACCCGCATCAGTGTTATTTTCAGACGCCTTTGGAATTGCAATGATATCATTCCCAATCACACATTAGATGCGATGCGTGATGTGGTGCCATATACCTATGTTGGCGCCAATGAATGGAACACGATTGAACGTTTTTCCCACGGGTCGCGTATCATGCGTTTTGTGCTGCAAACCAGAAGAGCGCCCCATCTACCATTGGTTATCTATCTATAATCAAAAGCAGCAATTGTCGGGAAAGCGGTTCTTTCAAACCGCTTTCTTGTTTTTTCAACAACACTTGGCTATCTAAACTGAACAAACATCACGTCAGGATAGAGCTGCCATGCAGATCAAAGCTTTTATCATCCATCTGCATCGCGCCACTGACCGCCGTGGGCAAGTTGATTATTTGCGCCAACAATTGCCGGTTGCGACCGAAATTCTCGACGCAGTTGATAATAAAGATTTATCCGAACAAGATATTGCACACGCCTATCAGCGCCGCCTGCACAAACCTTATTATCCCTTCCCGTTAAGCCGCAATGAAATTGCCTGTTTTCTCTCCCATCGCAAAGCATGGCAGGCCATTGTTGATCAAAATCTAGATGCCGGTTTTGTGTTGGAAGATGATGTGGCTTTAACCACCGATTTTGAACCAAGTTTTGCGGTTGCTCAAAAAATACTGCAACAACAGCCGGATTGCTTCATTCGTTTTCCGTTTCGTGACCGTGAAGAAGGCGAGATTGTTGTTCATGACAGCAATGTCAAAGTGCTGCGCCCGCGCCATATCGGCCTTGGCATGGTTGCACAAATTGTCAGTCGGCAAGCAGCCATTAAACTGCTACAAGCAACTGAACAGTTTGACCGTCCTGTCGATACATTTGCCCAGATGAACTGGATCACAGGCGTCGACATGCTCAGCCTGAAACCTGGTGGCGTCGCGGAAATCTCGCGTGATCTGGGCGGCAGCACTATTAAAAATAAAAAAGGTCTGTTTGACAAATTGAAGCGTGAAATCTTGCGGCCGCTTTACCGCAGCCGATTACGCAAGAAAATCGACAGCCTGCCAAAGACTACCGGATAAAGGGTGATTTCGTGTCTGTTCCTATTTTATTGTACCATCAGATTGGCCAATTGCCGCGACGCAAAATGTCCGGACGCAGTCTGATTGTGGACCCAAAATCCTTCTATAGCCAGATGAAATGGCTAAAAAAGCTCGGTTATCGGGGGATCTCCATGCATGAAGGCATGCCCTATATTCGCGGTGAAAAAACCGGTAAAGTGGTGATCATCACTTTTGATGACGGCTTCGTGAATGTCTTGGAAAATGCCGCTCCCGCATTGGCCGAATTTGGCTTTACCGCCACTAATTATTTTGTTGCCAACCAAACCGGCGGCAGCAATGAATGGGATCAGAAATCGGGCGCGCCATATGTCGGTTGTATGACCAAAGAGCAAATCCGCAAATGGGCGGCTCTTGGTCATGAAGTCGGTGCACATACTTTAGACCACGCACGCCTGTCACAATGCTCTGAAGATGAAGCACGCCGTCAGATCACCGACAGCAAGACCATTCTGGAAGATATTTTGGGCGCTGCAGTGCCAAGTTTTGCCTATCCTTATGGTGACAATAATGCGACTCACCGCAAGATTGCGGAAGAAGCAGGCTATGAAAGCGCCACCACAACAGTGCGCCGCCGTGCGATGTCCCAAGACGATCCGTTCGGTATTCCCCGCATTTACATACGCCGCAATGATATATTACCACTATTTTTGTTCAAAACCTTGTTACAACGACGCAAGTAATTTCAAATTTATTAGATAAAACTAATGAACTAGTCCGGATAAAATCAAAACGCAGTGATTTTGATCGAAATCAATGCGTTTATGCCTTTACCCGTGGCAAATTGACCAAGATGTCACAATGGACGCTGCGCTTCAAACGCGCTAATTAAAAGCGAAGAATTAAGGAGCGCATGATGGATTATCGCCGTTTTTTCCAGGAAGCGATTGATCAGTTGCATGCTGAGAAGCGTTATCGTGTTTTTGCTGATATGGAACGTATTGTCGGCAAATTTCCGCGCGCGCTTTGGCGAAATGAAGCAAATGCACGTGAAATCACGATCTGGTGTTCCAATGACTATCTCGGCATGGGTCATCATCCCGACGTAATCAAAGCCATGTGCGACACAGCCAGTAAAGTGGGTACCGGCGCAGGCGGTACGCGTAATATTTCCGGCAACAACCATCCTTTGGTTGAATTGGAAAATGAACTAGCAGACTTGCATGGCAAAGAAGCCGGTTTGGTCTTCACTTCCGGCTTTGTATCCAATGAAGCATCCATTTCCACCATCGCCCGTTTATTGCCTGATTGTCTGATCCTTTCGGATGAGCTTAACCACGCTTCGATGATCGAAGGCGTGCGCAAGTCCGGTTGTGACAAGAAGATTTTCCGTCACAATGATGTTGAACATCTGGAACAATTGCTCAAAGCTGCCGATCCGCATCGCGCCAAGCTGATTGTTTTTGAATCTGTCTATTCGATGGATGGTGACGTTGCGCCAATCGAGCAGATCGCTGATCTGGCCGACAAATACAACGCCATGACTTACATTGATGAAGTCCATGCTGTCGGTATGTATGGCGCGCGTGGCGGCGGTATTACCGACCGCGATAATCTCGCCCATCGCATCGATATTATTGAAGGCACACTGGCAAAAGCTTTTGGTGCACTTGGTGGCTATATCACCGGTTCGCAAGCAATCATTGATGCTGTGCGCTCCTACGCTCCCGGCTTCATCTTCACCACGTCCTTGCCGCCTTCTGTTGCGGCAGCTGCAACAGCATCAATCCGCCATTTGAAGGCGTCGCAAGTCGAGCGTGATATGCAGCAGCGTCAGGCACAACGTGCCAAGGATGTGTTAGCAGCAGCCGGTTTTCCTGTCATGCCGTCCGAAACCCATATCGTACCGATTTTGGTAGGCAATCCTGAGCTTTGCAAACAGGCAACTGATCGTCTGCTGGATGTGCATAATATCTATATTCAGCCGATCAACTACCCGACCGTTCCGCGCGGCACAGAGCGTCTGCGCATCACGCCGACCCCGTTCCATGATGATGCATTGATCGACACGTTGAAAGACGCGCTGACCGAAGTTTGGAATCACTTAGGTATTCCATTTGCCGACAATAGCGCACCTGTTGTTGCCCAATCCGACCGTGTTGTGCCGCTGATGGTTTCCAAAGCCGGCGGCTAATTGAGACGCCTCAAAGAGTTTGAAAAGCCCCGCCTCCAGTGAGAGCGGGGCTTTTTTGTATCTGTAATCATCCAAACAATAAAAAATGGGGCGATCGATCACGACCACCCCGTTATTTCTAACGCACAAGCTTTTGATTAAAGGCTGACAGTGCGAACCCAGCCATGGCTGTCTTCAATTTCACCACGCTGAATGCCAACGAGTTGCGCACGCAATTTTGCAGTCACTTCACCGTCGCCGCTGTTACCAATGGCAAATTCACCACCGCGATAACGAACTGTGCCAATACCGGCAACAACAGCCGCGGTGCCGCAAGCAAATGTTTCACGCAGTTTGCCGCTCTTGGCGTCATTCTTCCATTCTTCAAAGGAATACAGGCGCTCTTCCACTTTCATACCGGCTTCTTTCGCCAATGTAAGAATGGAATTACGGGTAATGCCCGGCAGGATCGTGCCACCAAGTGGAGGGGTCACCAGCGTGTTGTCATCCATGACGAAACAGACATTCATACCGCCAAGTTCTTCAATCCAGCGATGCTCGACAGCATCAAGGAACACAACTTGATCGCAACCGTTTTTAGTGGCCTCTGCTTGCGCAACCAAGCTGGACGCATAGTTGCCGCCGCATTTGGCAGCACCGGTGCCGCCTGGTGCTGCACGAGTATAGTTTTCTGATGTCCAAACGGTAACAGCCTGATAGCCGCCCTTGAAATAAGCACCAACCGGTGAAGCAATCACGCAGAAAATATATTCAAGTGACGGGCGCACGCCGAGGAAGTTTTCGCTTGCAAACATAAACGGACGCAAATAAAGGCTGCCGTCCCCTTCTGGTATCCAGTCTGCATCTGCGCGAACAAGTTCCTCAACCGCTTGAATAAATAAATCTTCCGGAACAGCAGGCATTGCCATACGCTCAGCAGAAAGCGCCATGCGGCTGGCATTCTGGTCAGGACGGAATAATACAACGCCATCTTTGCTGCGGTATGCTTTCATACCCTCAAAAATTTCCTGCGCATAATGTAAAACAGATGCAGCCGGATCAATTGCAAAAGGTGCGCGGGCTTTTACTTCGCCTTTATGCCAGCCTTTTTCTTCGGTCCAGGTCATCACCACCATGTGATCGGTGAATACTTTACCAAAACCCGGATTCTGCATCGCCGCAGCGCGTTCTTCCACCGTTTTGGGAGACGGATGCGGAATATGTGTAAACATAGATGTCGTTGTCATCAAAAAATACTCTTTATAGCACCGAAAGACGAATTATTTTTGAAACTAATCCTCTGCGATCAATGTCGCAAGCCGATACTGACGGATAATTTCTTTATTATTGCGGATATGAAAAAGCCCTGAAAATTTCAGGGCTTTTTCATTCAATCCTTGTCTTTTTTTGCTTATTTCAACCATTTGAGGCTGACAAAAAAAGTTACCAAACAAGCTTGGCTTATTTCTTTGCCAAAAGATCGCGAATCTCTTCAAGCAAAACTTCTTCACGCGGGGCCACTTCCTCTGCAGCCGGCACTTCTTCTTCCGTCTTTTTCATCTTGTTCATGCCCTTGACGACCAAGAACAGAACCCATGCGATAATGAGGAAATTAATGAGAAGCGTGACGAAGTTACCATATGCAATGGTCGCACCAGCTTCACGGGCGGCCGCCAAGGTTGGTTGAGGGGCGCCAGCCAGCTGTACATACATATTGGAGAAATCAATACCGCCGGTGATCAAACCGATGATAGGCATGATAATGTCATTGACAATAGAGTTTACCAATCCACCAAATGCACCGCCGATGATGACACCAATCGCCAGATCGACCATATTACCCCTGAGAGCAAATTCCTTAAACTCTTTCAGCATCATTTTTCTCCGTTAAGGCAGATTAGCCCTGCCACAATACTTAAAACTGCGCACATTTATATCAGTAGATATTTTTAACCACTAAAAAACAACTTTTTAAACTGTTTATCGCCGCGAAGGTTAACGTCGTTTGCATAAAACGCCAATCTCTTCGCTTTCACATCCAACTTAAATAGCTTATCACAGGCATCATATGAAGGGATTTAAAGGGGTAAAACATGCAAGGCTGGGCAGTCATTGGTCTCGCATTTTTATATCTGTTATTGCTTTTTGCTATTGCCAGCATAGGCGACAAACGCTCTACTAAAAAAAGCAGTAAGCCCCGCCCTTATATTTATTCCCTCAGTCTGGCCGTCTATTGCACGTCATGGACATTTTTTGGTTCTGTCGGCATGGCAGCAAACAGCGGACTGGAATTTTTAGGCATTTATATCGGCCCTGTGTTGGTTTTTGTTTTCGGCAACCGCTTTTTACGCCATATTGTTAGGCTGGCGAAGTCCGAACACGTCACCTCCATCGCTGATTTTCTTGCAGCACGATATGGCAAAAGCTTCAGCGTGGCATCTCTTGCAACGCTCATCGCAGCTGTCGGCTCCATTCCTTATATTTCACTGCAATTAAAAGCGGTTTCCGGCAGCGTCGATATGATCGTCAGCAATTATAATCCGGAATTTGACCCATCCGTGTTTATTTTTGGGGATATTTCCCTGGCGGTCGCAGCGGTTCTTGCGCTTTTCGCCATTCTTTTCGGCACCAGACACACTGATGCAACGGAACATCAAGATGGCCTGATTTTGGCAGTCGCGGTTGAAAGTCTGATCAAACTGAGCGCTTTTTTGCTGGTGGGATTGGCCTGCACTTTCTTTTTGTTCGGCTCACCCGAAGCTTTGCTTGATCAAATTTACCACTCACCCGAAGCACTGGGGGCTTTGGAGCATAAAACATTAGCCTCCACATGGATTGTGCATACTCTTCTCAGTGCTTGCGCCGTCATCATGTTGCCGCGTCAATTCCATGTCACTGTTGTGGAAAGCCGAAGTGACAAAGAACTGCACACCGCACGCTGGATGTTTCCCCTCTATCTGATTTTGATCAATATATTTGTTTTGCCGATTGCGCTGATCGGGGTGATGAAGCTCGGCTCGAATGTCAATGCCGATCTTTACGTGCTGGCCTTGCCGCTTTTGGTCAATGCCGACATGATGGCAATTGTAGCTTTTATTGGCGGCTTATCGGCAGCAACCGCCATGGTCATTGTGGCTTGTGTGGCTCTTTCCATCATGATTTCCAATCATTTGGTTTTGCCGTTGCTGATCAAATATTTTATACGCAAAGAACACAAAAAAAAACACGATCTCACGCAAGTTATTCTGATTACCCGCCGTCTGACCATTATTATTATTCTGGGGCTGTCTTTTGCTTATTACCGCGCGACGTCCGATAATGCGCATCTGGCCGCCATCGGCTTCATTTCCTTTGCAGCTATTGCTCAATTTGCGCCCGCACTGATCGGCGGTTTATGGTGGCGCAATGCCAACGGACGCGGTGCCCTGCTCGGCCTTACCAGCGGTTTTCTCGTCTGGGCTTACACATTGCTGATCCCAACCATTGCGCCAGATAATGCCGCACTGCTCATCGATGGGCCATTCGGCATTTCTTGGCTTCGTCCTGATGCTTTGCTCGGCATTGATGCCTTGCCGCTTACCCATGGTGTGATCTGGAGCCTTGCGATCAATACATTCTTCTTTATTGCAGGTTCTTTGTCACGCGCCGCATCGCCGGTCGAGCGCATTCAGGCCAGCATTTTTTTACCGCGCCACGTCATCACCATGCCGACTTTGCGCCGTTTCCGCACTGAAGTAACGGTTGCAGAATTGCGAAGCACTATTGCCAGTTATTTGGGTGCTGAACGCGTTGAACGGGCATTGATGCATTATGAAGACAAACATCAGGAACATTTATCGGCTCATAAAACCATCGATATCAACCTGTTACGTTATGCCGAACAGTTGCTGGGCACCGCGGTTGGTTCTTCTTCTGCACGACTTATTTTATCACTTCTTTTGCATCGCAAAGATGGTTCGGCACGCGGTGCGCGGCAATTGCTGGATAATGCCTCTGAAGCGTTGCAGCAAAACCGCGATTTGCTGCAAATTGCGCTTGATCAAATGCCGCAAGGGGTAACCGTTCTTGACAAAGATTTGCGCATCACCTGCTGGAATCGCCAATTCCGCCAGCTGTTAAGCCTTCCCGATGAGGTAATCCAAGTCGGTTTTCCTATTTCCACCATTTTGGAGTATCTTGACCAGCGTGGCGATATTCCCGTCAGTGAACGTGCCGCTATCATCCGCTCCTTCGGACGCGCCAATCAGGTCTGGCGCTTTCAGATCCGTTCAACCAGAAGAACCTTGGAAATCCGTTCCAACCCGATGCCAGATGGTGGATTGGTTGCCTCCTACACCGATGTCACCGATAGTGTCGAGGCCGAAACCATCCGCCAGCGCGCTAATGAAATTCTGGAGCAACGCGTTGCCGACCGCACGGCTGAATTGACTTCCGTCAATCAGGAGCTTGCCCATGCCCGTGCTCTGGCTGAGCAGGCTAACTTGGGTAAAACACGGTTTTTGGCAGCGGTCGGCCATGATATTTTGCAGCCACTCAATGCGGCGCGCCTTTACAGCACGCTGCTGAGTGAAAAACTCATCCACACCGAATATAGCGAATTTGCCGAGAATATTAATTCTTCGCTCGAATCGGTGGAGGCGATTTTGGGGTTGGTGCTGGATATTTCACGGCTTGATACGGGAACCTTAAAACCGGAGCCATCCGTTTTCCGGCTGGATGCGCTGATGAAACAAGTGGCCAAGGACTTTGCGCCTCTGGCCAAAAATCGCGGTCTGCAATTGCGGGTTATCCCAAGCAGTGTCACCATTAAAACCGACCGAAACATGTTGCGCCGTTTACTACAAAACCTGATTTCCAACTCGATCAAATACAGCCATACCGGCAAGATTATATTCGGTGTGCGCCGGCGCGGCACTCATGTTGATTTGCAAGTGCTTGATAGCGGTATCGGGATTGCACCGGATAAACTGGCTGCCGTTTTTCAAGAATTTACCCGCCTTGATGAAGGTGCGCGCGTGGCCGAAGGCTTGGGGCTCGGCCTTTCCATCGTGGACCGGATCGGCCAAGTGCTTGCTCTGCCGATCAGCCTATCATCCATCGTTGGACGGGGCACAGTTTTCACTATCTCGCTTACTTTATGCAACGAGACAATTGAACCGGATCAACAGCAAGTGACGCAGCCAGTCAATGCACTCAATTCATTACAGAATATGCGGGTGCTCTGTCTTGATAATGACGCGAAAATTTTAGGCGGCATGCAAGCGCTGCTTGGCAATTGGGGCTGCCATATCGAAAGTATCCGCAACCATAGCGATCTGATTTTCTACTGCCATCATTCAAAAAAACCGCCGCATATAATCGTGGCCGACTATCATCTGGAGCAAGGTAACGGTTTGGAAATTATTGATTATGCCAGAAAATATTTTGCCAAACATATGAACTGCCCGTTCATTCCGGCAATTTTATTGACCGCTGACCGCTCACCGGAAGTGCGGGCCGAGGCGGATGAAAAGCAGGTCATTATTTTAAACAAACCGCTCAAACCAGCCGCCTTACGCAGCCTGCTTTCCAAATATGCACCGCGATAAGACCGCAATATTTTAAGAACGCAAACTTTCCGCGCCGATTTTAGACAAAACAATCACGGCTTGTGTGCGGCTGTCAACATTGAGCTTTTGTAAAACGGCCGATACATGCGCCTTAACAGTTGCCTCCGAGACCGACAATTCATAAGCAATCTGCTTATTCAAGAGCCCTTCGCCCAACATGGTCAACACCCGCATTTGCTGCGGTGTCAGAGTGCGGATACGTTGCAATAAGTCACGCGTTTCGTCATCTGATTCGGCGGTGATTTCCATGTCTTCCGGCACCCAAATATCACCATTCAAAACAGCTTGCACCGCTTCGCCGATACCATCCATGCTGGTGGATTTTGGAATAAAACCGGAAGCGCCAAGTTCAAGCGCTCTTGAGATCGTCGCGCTATCATCCGTACCGGACACAATAATGACAGGCAGTGCCGGTTGCAGCGCTTTCATTGCAATCAACCCCGCCAAGCCGGTGCCGCCCGGCATAGTCAAATCCAACAACAACAGATCAAGATCGTCCTGATCTTTTACAATTTGAACAACGGATTCAAAATCTCCCACCTCAGTGATGCTCACTTTAGCGGAAACGGCTTCTAAGACCTGCCTCAATGCGCCACGAAACAGTGGATGATCATCAGCAATAATAAATTTTAAGTGCATTCGCAGTCATTACTCTTGGTTTTCGATGGGTTCAGCATAGGATTTGCCGTCGTGACAGCTGGTTAATGCAGTACCATCATTCCATGATTAGCTGTTTTTTGACCAGGAATCACGGCCATAAACTTGCTGGCACATATTCAAATCATAGCGTTTGGCATATCAAAGCCCGCAGGTGACAAGCATTAAACAGCAACAACTGTCCACACGACTTTATAGGCACCTCAATGCGAAGCTGATTTCAAACATTTTTGCCTGATACGAGAACCCCTTCCCCACTTAACATGAGCTTATTAAAGTATTTTTCAGCATTTTTTTCAAGTCATTCATTATAATACACATCACAACACGCCATATAGTATATTTTTCGCTGTCGGTATGCCGCTGTCTGGCCTTATTATTCATTCAGCATCACAATGGTTTTTTCATCAAAAACTTCGAGATTCTTAAAACCCGAGAAGGCAATCCATGACGCAGAACCAGCTTTATCCGGAAATCCAGCCCTTTAGTCAGGACATGTTGCAGGTCTCTTCCCTGCACCGCATCTATCTGGAACAATGCGGCAATCCGGATGGAAAACCTGTCATTTTGCTGCATGGAGGCCCAGGTGGAGGTTGCACACCTACGATGCGCCGTTTTCATGATCCGGAAAAATACCGCATCATCTTGTTTGACCAACGCGGTTGCGGCCGTTCCATTCCCCATGCAGAATTGCGCGAAAACACCACTTGGGATCTGGTCGCAGACATCGAGAAAATCCGCGCCTATCTGAATATCGACAAATGGCAGGTTTTTGGCGGCTCGTGGGGTTCAACTTTATCGCTTGCTTATGCGCAAACTCATCCCGATCATGTCAGCGAACTGATTTTGCGCGGCATTTTCATGGCGCGACAATTTGAAATCGACTGGCTCTATTCCAATGGTGCCAGCATCATTTTCCCTGATCATTTTGAAGATTATCAAGAGCATATTCCCCAAAGCGAGCGCCACGATATGGTTGGTGCCTATTATAAACGCCTGACCGACCGCGATCCGCAAGTGCAGATTGAAGCGGCCCGTCGCTGGGCACGTTGGGAAGCATCAGTCATTTCACTATTGCCTGACCCCATCCGCGTGGAGGAATTTGGCGAAGACAGCTATGCCATCGCTTTTGCCCGTATTGAATGTCATTATTTTAAAAATAAAGCCTTTTTCAAAACTGATGACCACTTGTTGCGCCATATTGAAACCATTCGCCATATCAAGGCTGCCATTATTCATGGCCGCTATGATATGTGCACGCCCTTTATCAATGCATGGCAATTGAAAAAAATGTGGCCGCAGGCCGAGCTGCATATCGTGGAAGACAGTGGTCACGCCTCCTCTGAAAAAGGCATCATTCACGAATTGGTAGCAGCAACACGTAAATTCTCTTGAGAATAAAAAGACGGCGCGCCACCGGTTAAATGCTTGGGCGCGCTGTCAAAACATATATCTCATCATGACGTGCAAGCTATGTGTCATGTGCAGGGGAGCTATGCTCGACAGGGTTTAACTTTGCCTTTTTATAGTTTTCGTTCTAAAGCAGTTCGCTACATGTAAAATGAAGTGATTAAAAACAGTTCAATTTCAAAGGCAAATGCTTTAGAGAACAAGAATGGGCTCAAAAATCATTTATAAAATTGTACCACAAAAAATGTGGCAAGAGGCGGAACAAAGCGGCATCTTCACCGGAGCACCGGTTGATCTTGCAGATGGCTATATCCATTTCTCGACAGCCGATCAGGTGAAGGCTACCGCTGCCAAACATTTTGCCGGCCAAAATGATTTATTGCTCGTCTTGGTTGATGGCGTCATGCTCGGCGACCAGCTCAAATATGAAGTTTCGCGCGGCGGCGCATTATTCCCGCATCTCTATGCTAGCCTTGATTTGCAATTTGTCCATTCTGTCGTAGCTTTGCCAGTAGGCGAAGACGGTGTTCATCTTTTTCCGGAGCTGTAATTCATGCCGCGTTTATTTGAGAGTTTTGGCCGCCGCGCCCTTTTTGCGCTTGATGCCGAACAAGCGCATGGTTTATCCATTACAGGCCTCAAAACCGGCCTTGTCGGCGGTAGTTTTCCGGAAGATCCGGCATTGCGCCAGAAAATTGCCGGGGTTTGTTTTCCAAATCCGATCGGCATGGCAGCCGGCTATGACAAGAATGCCGAAGTGCCCGATAACTTGCTGAAACTTGGCTTTGGCTTTACCGAAGTTGGCACTCTCACCCCTCGCCCGCAAAGCGGTAATCCCAAACCACGCGTTTTCCGCCTTGTGGAAGATGAAGCTGTCATCAACCGTTTGGGTTTTAACAATGAAGGCCATGATGCCGCCTATAAACGTTTGGCAGAGCGTGGCAGCACTGGCATTATCGGTGTCAATATCGGCGCCAATAAAGATGCAGAAGACCGCATTGCCGATTATGTGGCAGGCATTAAACGTTTCCATTCGGTAGCACGTTATTTTACCGTCAATATTTCGTCCCCCAACACACCGGGATTGCGCAACTTACAAAACCGCGAAAGCTTGCGTGAGTTGTTGCAGCGTGTGCTGGAAGCACGCGACGACGAATGCCAGAAATGCACGTTGAAACGTCCGGTTTTCCTCAAAATCGCACCTGATCTGAGCGAAGAAGAACTTGATGATATCGCACAAGAAGCTTTGGAACAAAAACTTGATGGTTTGATTGTTTCCAATACCACCTTGTCACGCACCGGTTTGACCTCGAAAGAAAATACCGCTGAAACCGGCGGACTTTCCGGCGCACCGGTTTTTGAGCGCTCCACCATTGTGCTTGCCAAAATACGCCAGCGTGTAGGCAAAGACATGCCGCTTATTGGGGTTGGTGGCGTCGACAACACCACCAAAGCCTTGTCCAAAATCAAGGCAGGTGCCGATCTGGTGCAGCTTTATACCGGAATGGTTTATAAAGGTCCCGGTCTGCCTGCCGAAATCATCAAAGGTTTAAGCCAAGTGGTTAAAACCGAAGGCGTCGAAAATATTTCCGCTTTCCGCGATCGTGAAACAGATGTCTGGGCGGCAAAACCCATCCCTGCCTAATCGAATAGTTTGAGAGGCTTGAACGGGTATCATGTGCCGGATCGAATGTCCGTCATTGATTTATAATGTTTGAGCTATACCCAGCATCATTGCCCAGTAGATGTAATGCGGCTTATTTTCCGGTGTCGCCCATGCGAGCCCATAGCGGTCAAACACCGGATCGAGCATATTCTTGCGGTGCCCTGCCGAGTTCATCCATGCTTTGAAAACGGCATCGGTATCTTTTTGGCCGGAGGCGACATTTTCAGCCGCAGGGCCACGGATACCGGCTTGTTTCAAACGTGCAACAAAACCATTGCCCCAACCAATGCTGTGGCCGATTTTACCATGACTGGCCATTCTTTTTGCCTGATAAAGCGCAGCCTGCTCAAGCTTGGGCTCGATTGCCATCTGCGACAAACCATTTTGACGACGGATGGAATTGAAAAGCTCTGTTGGATCGCTGGCCGCTTGTGCCAAGCTTGTATTCAGCAGGCTTGGCCATACGAATACACCTGCTCCGCCAGCCAATATTTGCAAACAGTTACGGCGCGTCACAAGCTCACTTTTCATACCAATCACTCAATCGTCAAATTTAAAATCAGCCGGTTTTTATGCAGACAATCTGCATTTATTATGGCGGAGATGCGTTATTAACGACGATAATTGAGAAGGCGCAAGATAATAAAGACCGGAATAACCACGGCAGCACCCAGCAGAAAATAATCGGCAAAATTGCCCAAAGCTGCAAAGCCCATATTCCACAAGCGCAAGAAGAAATCACGCACCGCCCATAAAAGATCATAGGGCGACCAATGGAACGCGTTCATCACAAAACCAACAACCAGTGACACCACAATCAGCTTCACCAACACACGACCGGGGGTGTCACCGAGAAAACGATTAACTTTATCGGACATGGTTTGATGCTCCTGCTGCTGGAATAGTGCTTTCCTCAAGTAAACATTCTTCAGCTCAAGTGCAAGTTGGGCACTCGCAGAAGCTGTTGGAACCCGCATGTAAATCATTTTCGACGATTGCACCTTGGCTTAGAAAAAATCTGCGCAAATGCGCTGAAGTTCATAAAACTCGTGCCTGTCTGATTTTTATGAAGTCTTTATCATTGGCACCAGCATCATGACAAAGAGGGATAAAACTATGCCAAGCGACGTGCTGCTCGCCACTGATATTTTAGTCATTATCACCATCTTGCTTTGCGTGGTCTATCTTACCTGTCGCCATTTTTTCATGTGAAGCGCAATTGCTCTCAAGTGATTAAACACATTTTATAGCCATAAAGGTTGAAAAAAATCTGATAGCACCTATACCAGATTTATGAGAAAAATCGGCTTACTTCTGATCTTGTTGGCAGGCATCTCCGGTCAGGCAGCACAAGCTGCAACCGACAGCGAAGTGGTGGCGGAAATGGCCAGCCAATGCTGGACTTTGCCTGATACTATTGATTATCAGACCGCAACTGCTGTTTTTGAAGTCAAATATGACCGCGACGGCAAGCTCGTCGATATAGCGACTATCGAATATCGCCCCGTGCGCAAAGCAGGCCAACTTTTTGCCATCAGTGCACTGGAAGCCATTCAGGAATGCGCCAATGAGACCCGTGTGCGCTCCCGAACCATCCGCGTTGTCATGAGCTATAGTGCGGCCAAATCCAATGATCCGCTCAATATGAAACGCCGCTGATAAAAATAAATAAAGCCGGAGTATTTTACCATCTCCGGCTTAATTTTAATGCCCGTCTTAACGGAAATGTTTCGACAGTTTCAGGCGCTGAGCCTGATAATGCGAGCCGCGCTCGGCACCATAAAGCGCACTGGGGCGATGCAACATTTTTTCATAAATCAAACGACCGATGATCTGGCCATGTTCCAAAATGAACGGCACTTCATGGCTGCGCACTTCCAACACTGCACGGCTGCCCGTTCCGCCAGCAGCAGTGTGGCCAAAGCCCGGATCAAAGAAACCGGCGTAATGGACGCGGAATTCGCCGACGAGCGGATCAAAGGGCGTCATTTCAGCAGCATAATCCGGCGGAACATGCACAGCTTCGCGTGAAACCAGAATATAAAACTCGTCCGGATCAAGCACCAGTTCCCGCGCGCCTCGATCATAGATCGGCTCCCAGTAATCATAAAGATCATGGGCATTGCGCTGATCGACATCGACAACCGATGTGTGATGCTTGCCGCGATAACCGATCAGGCCTTTATCATCACCCGACAGATCAATTGAAAGCGCGATACCGCCACCGGAAATATTCGGTGTCTCGGACGCAACCAAAGTTTCGCGTTCATGCAACACGGCCAATTCTGCTTCATCAAGCTGCGAACGCCCCTGACGGAAACGGATTTGCGACAGTCTGGAGCCGGTACGTGCCACAATCGGGAACGTACGCGGGCTGACTTCCAGATAAAGAGGCCCCTGATAACCAACTGGCACCTTGTCAAATTCCTGCGCACCATCGACAATTACGCGGGTGAAAATATCAAGGCGGCCGGTTGAGCTTTTCGGATTGGCAGCAGCGGACAATTCTTGCGGCAGATGCACACTTTCAAGCAGAGGCACGATGTAAACGCAACCGGTTTCCAACACTGCGCCCGATGTCAGGTCGATCTCGTGCAGCTTCAGGCGTTCCAGCTTGTCGATTACCGGTGTATCGCGACCCGGCATAAAAGATGCGCGCACGCGGTAAGCTTTGGTGCCAAGGCGCAAATCAAGGCTGGCCGGCTGAATTTGATCATCATCGAGCGGACGGGCAGATTTTAATGCACCGGCCTCAAAGAGCGCCGCGATATCTGCATCCGCCAATATTCCGAGCTGCTCATTTGCCATTACCAAAAATCCCTGACACCTAGACGAAGAACAATAAATAGTTCCAACTCGATACGACATCTGAAGCGTTTGAACAACAGGCCAGCGCACCTTGAGTTGCTCATATGGTAAATTACGCTTTCTTTTCCTCAGAAAAGGAGATAATAGAAATTAAGACCTTGCTTGTTGACACAACTTGATATGCAGGTCTAAATAAATTTCTACCGTGGTGATTTGGCCGGCCGGCTTGCAGCCACGTAAAATAAATCGCTAAAAAGGGCCGCGGTTGACCTCCTTCCGGGTACTTTGTTGCGATTTTTTTTAAAAGCTGCACCGGTACCAGAGAAGAGAGTTGAATATGCCAATTAAGATCCCTGACACACTTCCAGCATTTGCGACCCTTGTCAGTGAAGGTGTGCGCGTAATGAGCGAGACCCAAGCCACACGTCAGGACATTCGCCCTTTGCAAATCGGCCTGCTCAACCTCATGCCAAACAAAATCCGCACCGAAGTGCAAATTGCCCGTCTCATTGGTGCCACCCCTTTGCAGGTGGAACTGACCCTTGTGCGTATTGGCGGGCACCGCGCTAAAAACACCTCCGAAGAACATTTGTTGTCCTTCTACAATACATGGGAAGAGATCAAGCACCGCAAGTTTGACGGCTTCATTATCACCGGTGCACCAGTGGAAACGCTTGATTATCAGGATGTAACCTATTGGGACGAGATGGAGCAGATTTTTGAATGGACAAAAACCAATGTCCACTCAACCTTCAATATTTGCTGGGGTGCAATGGCTGCTGTCTGGCATTTCCACCGCGTGCCAAAATATGAATTGGCAAAGAAAGCTTTCGGGGTTTACCGTCATCGCAATCTGCAACCGGCTTCCGTTTATCTCAACGGCTTTTCCGATGACTTCCAAATTCCTGTCTCGCGCTGGACAGAAATCCGCGGCCAAGATATCCGTCAGGTGCCGGAGCTGGAAATCCTGATGGAATCCGATGAAACCGGTGTCTGTCTGTTGCGCGAAAAAGAAGGCAACCGCCTTTATATTTTCAACCATGTTGAATATGACTCCACCTCACTGGCCGAGGAATATTTCCGCGATATCGAGGCTGGCAACCAGATCGATTTGCCTCAAAACTACTTCCCGCAAAATGACCCGACACTGACGCCACAAAACCGTTGGCGCAGCCATGCCCATTTATTATTCGGCAATTGGATCAACGAAATTTACCAGACCACCACTTATGATCTGGAAATGATCGGCCCGAAAAAGATCGAAGAAACGGCTTAAAGTTACGCATTTAATACCCTGCAGGTTCGCTTCCCTTCGATAACCAAGACGAACCTCTTCATTATATAGGTTGGAAAATGACTGATAAACCAAAACGCAATTTTCGCCCCGCCACACAGCTTGTTCATGCCGGCACGCAGCGTTCGCCATTTGGCGAAACCTCGGAAGCACTGTTTCTGACGCAAGGCTTCGTTTATGAAAATGCCGAAGCCGCAGTTGCCCGCTTTAATGGCGAAGATCCGGGTTTTATTTATTCCCGTTATGCCAACCCGACCACCAGCATGTTTGAACAGCGTATGTGCGCTTTGGAAGGTGCGGAAGAAGCCCGTGCCACCGCTTCCGGCATGGCAGCCGTCGCCGCCGCTATTTTGTGTCAGGTCAAAGCGGGTGATCACGTCATTTCAGCGCGCGCGGTATTTGGTTCATGTAACTATATCGTCGAAACATTGTTGCCGCGTTATGGCGTGGAAATTTCCATCATCGATGGTTCGAAGCTTGAAAACTGGCAGGCTGCCACGCGCCCAAACACCAAAGTGATGTTTTTGGAAAGTCCTTCCAACCCGACATTGGAAATCATCGACATAGAAAAAGTTGCCGAGATCGCCAATTCGGTCGGTGCGAAACTCATCGTCGACAATGTGTTTGCCACACCATTGTT
Source organism: Paenochrobactrum pullorum (assembly GCF_041929845.1). NCBI lineage: Bacteria > Pseudomonadati > Pseudomonadota > Alphaproteobacteria > Hyphomicrobiales > Brucellaceae > Paenochrobactrum > Paenochrobactrum pullorum. Next base: position 711,440 of record NZ_JBHEEH010000001.1, on the reverse strand, counting down.
CCAAAAACCATTGCAGCTTGGTGCGCATATTGTTGTCTATTCGGCAACCAAGCATATTGATGGTCAGGGACGTTGTCTTGGCGGCCTTGTCTTATCGGATCGCGAATGGATTGAAAACGAATTTCAGGAATATTTCCGTCATACCGGCCCGGGCCTCAGCCCGTTCAATTCATGGATTATGCTGAAAAGCCTTGAAACCATGCCGGTACGCGTCAAGCAACAAGCACAATCAGCACGCGCTTTGGCTGACTTCTTGGCCGAACAAAGTGCGGTGAGCAAAGTGATTTATCCGGGACGCCCTGATCACCCGCAGGCTGATATTATTGCCCGCCAAATGAGCGGCGGTTCAACCATGATTGCATTGGAATTGAAAGGCGGCAGAAAGGCGGCGTTTGAATTTGAAAATGCACTGGAAATCATCCGTATTTCCAACAATTTAGGCGATGCAAAAAGCCTGATTACCCATCCGGCCACTACCACCCATAAGAACCTGACCGATGAAGCTCGCCTTGAGCAGAATATCAGTGAAGGCTTGCTGCGTCTCTCGGTTGGTTTGGAAGATACGGATGATCTCTTGGAAGACGTTGCAGAAGCATTGAAGACCATTAAATAAGCTGTCTTCTGCGTCAATTTATGTCATGACTATCTCTAGAGCGTGTCGCACTTAATCGTATCCACTGTGCTCGCTCTAGCGTTTTGTTTTTACGCATGTCTTTATCCCAAAACCGGTGCCCACTTTTGGGAGACATGCTTTAGCGGCACATTGATTTGAATAATCAATGTGCCGGTATTTTGACGAAGTGATAAGAGTTGAAACCATGTATCGTGCAACCACCCGCAATATCGAAATAACGGTTGAGCCTTTTTATCTCGAGGAGCAATCCGAGCCGGATGAAGGCCGCTATTTTTGGGGTTATCGGGTCACGATTGCCAATCATTCAACAGCAACGGTCTGTTTACGCTCACGCTATTGGAAGATCACCGACGGTGCAGGCAAAGTAGAAGAAGTGCACGGCCCCGGAGTGGTCGGCGAACAGCCGGTGATTGAACCGGGTGACAGTTACCAATATTCATCCGGATGCCCGCTCAAAACCAATTCCGGCATGATGATCGGCAGTTATCAAATGCAGAGTGCGGATGGCGAGGCTTTTGAAGTCAATGTTCCGGCTTTTTCGCTGGATATGCCCAACAATCGGCGGACACTTAACTAATCCCAATAAAAAAGCGGGCTTTCATCTGAAAACCCGCTTTTTTTAATTAATCAATGCCAAATCTTATTTGGCAAATTCAGCCGGATCGAACACATAATTGGTCGAGCAAAATTCGCAATTGACAGTAATCTGACCATCTTCGGTACTTTCCTGAATTTCTTCTGCAGAAAAACCGGACAAGACACCTTCGATCTTCTCGCGCGAGCAAGAGCATTTTGCCACTACCCGTGCCGGTTCATAAACGCGCACGCCACGTTCGTGGAACAGCCGGTAAAGCAGGCGTTCAACGGCCACTTGCGGATCGGTCAGTTCGGAGCTTTCGATAGTGCCAACAAGCGCACGCGCTTCCTGCCATTCATCTTCTGCATCCACCTGAACGGCTGCCGCATCAACAGGCGCATCGCCACCCGGCAGATCGCGCTGTCTTGGAGCAATTCCCGATTGCGGCAGAAACTGGATCATCAAGCCACCGGCACGCCATCCTTGACGCAAGGTGCCGTCACTGTCGCGTTCCATCAATTGTGCCACGCTAATGCGGATATCGGTCGGAATTTGTTCCGATTGCAAGAAGTAATTGCGCGCAATCTCTTCCAGTGTTGAGCCATCAAGAGCCACCAGCCCCTGATAACGCTGCATATGGGCACCCTGATCGATGGTCAGCCCTAATGTACCACGTCCGAGCAGATCTTCGGGCTGGGTTTTACCAGCCTCAATCGATGCATTCAGACGTTCTTCATCAAAACGGGCATAAGCACGAACGGCATCCGGCGTCTGGAAATCCACCACCAGCATATCGACAGGCCCGTCTGACTGCGTTTGCAGGATGAACTTGCCCTGAAATTTCAAGGTTGTGCCAAGCAGAACCGTCAAGATGACGGTTTCTGCCAGAAGACGCGCAACCACTTCGGGATAGTCGTGGCGCGACAGAATTTGATCAAGTGCGCCACCCATCTGGATTGCGCGGCCGCGGATATCCAACCCTTCCACCTGAAAAGGCACCACGGCATCGTCACCGGCATAGGTCATATCCGGTTCAAATGTATCATTAGCCATATTTGTTTTACTCTCCCTTCAGGCACCAAGCCAAAATGGCTTTTTGTGCGTGAAGTCGATTTTCCGCTTCATCAAAAACGACAGATTGCGGCCCGTCGATCACCTCGTCGGTTACTTCTTCGCCGCGGTGTGCCGGCAGACAATGCATGAACAATGCCTGCGGGTCAGCCTTTTCCATCAGATAAGAATTGACCTGATAAGGCATGAAGACATTATTGCCGCGTGCATTATCTTCCTGTCCCATGGAAACCCATGTATCGGTGACAATACAATCAGCGCCTGCTGCTGCTTTGTGAGCGTCGGTTGTAGACATGATCTTCGCACCATTTTGCAAAGCCCAGTCCAGATATTGTTGCTTTGGCTCGCTGCCTTCAGGGGTGGCAATATTCACGTTGAAATTGAAACGTGCCGCCCCTTCAACAAGCGAGTGAAGAACATTGTTGCCATCGCCCATCCAGGCAAAAGTTTTACCCTCAATGGAGCCGCGATGTTCTTCATAAGTTAGGATGTCGGCCATGATCTGACAAGGGTGCGTATCATCAGTCAGTGCATTGATGACCGGAACTGTCGCATGTTCTGCCAGTTCCAGCATGCGATCATGCGATGTAGTGCGGATCATGATGGCATCAACAAAACGCGAAAGAACCTTGGCAGTATCGGCAATGGTTTCACTGCGGCCAAGCTGCATTTCCGAGCCGGTCAGCATCAAGGTTTCGCCGCCTAACTGGCGCATACCCACATCAAAAGACACGCGCGTTCTGGTCGATGGTTTTTCAAAAATCATCGCCAGCACTTTACCGGACAAGCTCTTGTTGATTTCGCCAGCTTTGGTGCGCGCCTTCAACAGCTTCGCATCATCCATGATCATACGCAATTCAGCAGAGCTGATATCTGCCAAGTCTGTAAAATGTTTTACGCCGTTTTTGCTGATCATGATTTTATGCCGTCTTTACTGGGTTTGCGACAGATAAACGTTCCACTGCCGTTTCTAAACGCTTCAATGCTTCACGCGCTTCGTCTTCTGTGGTCACTAATGGCGGCAAAAGACGCAGCACATTATCGCCGGCAGTAACCGCCAGCATATTTTCATCACGCACAGCCTGAAGCAGCATTGTGTTCGGCACCACGCATTTGAGACCGATCAGAAGTCCGCGACCACGCACTTCCGAAACAATATTCGGAAACCGGTCGATCATTGAGGCAAAGCCCTGTTTCAGAATGAGGGCAATTTTCTGGACATGCGGCAGAAAATCTTCATCGAGCATCACATCAAGCACCGCATTGCCCACAGCCATGGCCAGCGGATTGCCGCCATAGGTGGTGCCATGGGTGCCGGCAGTCATACCCTTCGAGGCTTCAGCAGTTGCCAGACATGCACCAAGCGGGAAACCGCCGCCGATGCCCTTGGCAATGGCCATAATGTCAGGAGTGATACCTGCCCATTCATGGGCAAACATACGGCCGGTACGACCGACACCGCTCTGCACCTCATCCATAATCAACAGGATGCCATTATCATCGCAAAGCTTGCGAATGGCACGCAATGTTTCGTCCGGGAACGGGCGCAGGCCGCCCTCGCCCTGTACAGGCTCCAGCAAAATACCGGCGGTTTCATTGGTAATCGCAGCTTTCAAAGCTTTCTCGTCACCAAATGGCACCTGATCAAAGCCATCGACTTTAGGGCCAAACCCTTCCAGATATTTTTCCTGACCGGTGGCAGCAATCGTTGCCAAGGTACGGCCGTGGAAAGCACCTTCAAAAGTGATGATGCGGTAGCGTTCCGGCTGACCATTGACATAGTGATAACGACGCGCGGTTTTAATCGCGCATTCGAGCGCTTCCGCACCACTGTTGGTGAAGAAAATACGCTCGGCAAAGGTATTATCTGTCAGTCGTTTGGCCAGTTTTTCCTGCCCCGGAACTTCATAAATATTAGACACATGCCACAATTTATCAGCCTGATCTTTCAAAGCTGTCACCAGATGCGGGTGGTTGTGGCCGAGTGCATTGACAGCAATACCGGCAGCAAAATCGAGGTAGCGCTCACCTTTATCGGTAATCAGCCAAATGCCCTCTCCTCGCTCAAAACGCAGAGCCGCACGATTATAGGTTTCGTAAAGCGGGTGTACGGTTGCGTCGGTCATGCCAGTCAGGCCTCCATAAGCCTCTAACGTTCTAATATAAATTCAATCCCGGAGGCCATAAGGCACTCCGAAACCAAGGTGAAATCAACGTTTCAATACGCTGATGAAACTAAAAAGCCGCCCTCGGGCGGCATTTGCATAATTGACTTAAAAATCGGATTCGACAAGCTATCAATTATACAATCAATCCTTAGATTTCATGACTGGTTTTCACCAGCTGAAAAAAGCTACGGAATTCGATAACGAATATTGGGTGCCGGATATAAAAAGTCAATCAACCTTATAGAAAAAGGCATTGATTTTCGCCGCATTTATAAGCTTTTTTGCAACATTCTGCTTTAGTTGTATTTATATTGCTGTCATAGAGATAGCAATTTACATCTAAATCGCTATATAGACAGGAAGTTGCAGCTTTCAGACCGGCGGCGCCCGCCAAATGGCGGAGTTTACGAAGCGGTCAAGGCGACTATGAACATATTTAAAGAGGCCATTACGAAAACAAGACTTGACAACCTATCTGGGGAAAACCCCGAAAAGCAAATCAGCCGGGTGTCCAGAGCCTTGTCAGGATCAAGCTCGGTATTGTAGCTTGATGGTTAAGTAAAACTAGATTTCGTAAGGCGGACCTAGTCACCCGGAAGTGAATGGTGGTGCTGGCAGGATATTTTCTGTAGCACATTGATGTATTCCGGCTAACAAATAACGATTGGAGCCTATGGCGATGAGCTGGACAGACGAGCGCGTCGAAGTTCTGAAAAAACTGTGGAGTGAAGGCCTCAGTGCAAGCCAGATCGCAGCACAACTTGGCGGTGTGAGCCGCAATGCGGTTATCGGCAAAGTGCATCGGTTAAAACTTTCAGGTCGCGGAAAAACCACCACCGCTGCACCGCGCAGCAAAAAAGTGGCTCCGGCTCCGACCGCCACAACCTCGGCTCCGCCAAGACCGGTGGCTCCGCCTGTCACACCGTCCGTTACCGCAGCCCATGTGCATGTGCAGGCTCCCGTGCGCCCATCGGTTACCAAAACCGTTGGCGCTGCCGCTTTGCAAATGGAATATGAAGCCGACACTATTGTGGCTGAACCAGTGATGCAGCCTGCATCCGATGTGGTTATTCCGATTTCACGCAAATTGTCATTGTTGCAGCTGACCGAGCGCACCTGCAAATGGCCGCTGGGTGATCCGTTATCGGAAGAATTTCATTTCTGCGGTCATGAATCCGGTGAAAGCAGTCCTTATTGCGCTTATCACGCCAAGCTTGCTTATCAACCATCTTCAGAGCGTCGCCGCGCCCGTTAAGCTTCAAACAATCAGCCGATCATAAAACCACATCATGCGTCCTCGCTGATGTGGTTTTTTATTTGCTGGCACCTTGCAAAACTTGCGCATAAACCGCGCATGTCTGATCTGCAATATGGTCCCAGCTGAAATCTTGCTTTAAGTAGAGGGAATTATCTAATTCTTTGTCAGATTTGCTAGCCGATGATAGTTTCTTATTCATTGCCGTCGTCAAGGCAGCAATATCGCCGAGCGGGAAGTAATTTTCTGGTGGCATGCCCACTTCCACATTCGCGATAATATCACTGGCCAAAACCGGCACGTCGTAATGTAAAGCTTCCAGCAATGCGATCGGCATACCCTCATGGCTTGACGGCAAAATAAACAAAGAGGCATGGGCAAAGATTGCGGCCAGTTTTTCCCCCGTTAAAACGCCGGTCATGACAACCCCCGCCACTTCAGCGGCCCGCGCCTGAACTTGCGCGTAATAATCACAATGGTCATTGCCTCCGCCAACGAGAACCAGCGGCACACCCGGACGGTTCAATTTTTCATAGGCTTCGATTAAATCGAGCTGGCGTTTTTCCGGCACAATACGTGCGACATTGATCAGATAATTGGCAGGGCTTAGTTGGAATTGATCCAACAAGTTTTCATCCGGCGTCCCTTCAAAAATCGCAACACCGTTCGGGATATATGTAACATCAACATGATAGCGTTTTTGCATCACATCCGCGATATGACGTGAAACAGCTATACGGGCATGACTAAATTTCATGCCTAAATATTCACCGAGTTTCAAAACCTTGCGCGCCACCGCACCCCATTTTTGCCGGTCATAATCAAAGCCGTGATGGGTTATCACCACTTTTAATCCCAAAGCTCTTGCCAATGGAGCCATTAATGATGGGCCAATCGCATGAATATGCACAATATCGGCTTTGTGTTTTGCGGCATAAAAAACACCAAAAAAGCTATTTACTATCGCTTCGAAATATCGGGAACGCGGCGCATAGAGTGATATGATCTTAACATCCTGCCAATAATAAGGTTCTCTATGCTTTAAGTAATGGCACCGTCCCATGACCGTGACGTCATACCCTTTTAAAGGCAAACGCCGGCTTAATTCCTCAACATGTTTTTCAACACCGCCCTGCACATCCGGAATGCCGCGCAAACCAAGCATAAAAATACGTTTTCGTTGATGGTCGGCACTCATTGCGCACCTTTAAGAGAGGCATAAAGCTCCAGCATCGACTGTTTATATTGGACACTCGAAAATGCCTCACGCACCCATTGCGCTCCCTCAATTGCCATTGCGCCACGTTTTTGCGCGTTTATATCTGCCATCTGCGCTATTTTTTCTGCCAAATCCTGCACATTGCCAGCTTCTGCCAACAGGCCGGTTACACCTTCACGCACCAGTTCCGGTATGCCGCCAATCCTGCTGCCTATCACCGGCACGCCCAGAATATAGCCTTCCAAAATGCTCATCGGTGCATTTTCATACCATTGTGACGGCAGCACCAAAGCCGTTGCACCATTGATTGTGCGATGTAAATGATCTGCCTGTAAATGTCCTAAAAATTCGACATCAGCACCAAGTTTTGCAACTAATTGCTTAAGGCTCTGCTCCAAAGGACCGGAACCGGCAATCAGCAGCTTTTGCTTTGCTTGCGCAATTGCCTCAATTAAAGTGACCAATCCTTTTTCTTCCGATAGTCTTCCCGCATAAAGAAAATAATCCCCGCGCTGCGAAGGCGCTCGCGCCAATCCAACATCAACGAAATTCGGAATATAAGTGAGTTTATCTTCCGGCCATCCCCATTCAATCAGTTTCTCGTGATAGAAACGGCTTGGCACAACAATACGGTCAAGATTATCGCGGTAAAGGCCGAAGCTGCGATGCACCAGTGTTTCCAGAAAAACCAAACCGCTGAGCGCCACGGAATCCTTAATACAACGCTGCCGGACAACATTATAAATACGTCCGCCTTTGCAGCGTTCACATACCTCATCATGGCTCAGCATTTTATAAGCAGGACAAGCAAGTTTAAGATCATGTGCTGTCATGACGGTTGGAATACCGGCCTGTTTCAGAACCGGAAAAATCGACGGCGAAATATGATGATAAACATTATGGGCATGGGCAATGTCAGGGCGTACATCTTCAATCAGGCGGGTAATATTACGCTGCGCTTCTTTCGAATAAATAACCTTCGCAGCCTGCGATAATTTATCAGTCAGAGATGTGCGTCGGCCATATTCTATTTCGCGCACAAAATAGGAAGTATAAGCAGAGGCCAAATTTTCCGGATGCTGCATAGCAAAAGGTACGACACGCCAATCAGCATCATTGAAAAGCTGCATATGCTCAAAGAAAACGGTTTCCGCGCCACCACGACGATAAAAATAATTATTGATCGCAAGAAGGGTCTGCGGTGCTCGTTTCATTCGCGGTTTTGTCCTTGCAACAAGGACAATGCATCTTTGACAGGCAGGATGCAGCAAGAGTTTTCAACAGCAAATGCCAGCAGGCTTTCAAAAAGCGCACGCGAGCAACCATAGGGGCTTGGATTATCATCCACATCATGGGTGAAAAAAATCAGCCAACCCGGTTTTTGCACAACGTCCTCGATATAGGCCGAGAGTGTGCTGAAAGTATTTTGGTCGCCGCCAATTTCAACGCCATAGAGTAAATCACGATTTATGCGCCCGCGATTGATCTGATTGCCGCCGCCACGGCAAGAATTAAAACGCGCAGCAAATAATTGGCGCGCACACCATTTGGGTGCGTTATAAGGATAAGCAAAATTGCGGCTGACGCCTTGTTGCGGCGTTAAACTATCAAGATAAGCTTTGTTGCGCGCCAGATCACGCTCCAAATTTCCATGCGTAAAAGCACTCACTTTGCGATGCGAATAGCTGTGACAGGCCACTTCGTGGCCGGCGCGCGCCAAATATTGCACATCGGCAGACGAAAACATACGGGTATCGCCTTGCATCTTATCCTGCAAACCACCGGCAATATAAAAAGTACCACGCGCATTATAACGCTCCAAAATCGTGGCACCGGCACGAACAGCTGAATGTGGTACATCATCGAAACTAAAGGACACCACAGGTTGCGCCAGCCGAATATCCAGCACACGCTGAGGGAAATAGCGCATCATCCGGTCGGTGATCCGGCGTGAAATCCGGTTCGGCCATTCATTCAAGTCTAAAAGCTGTCTTGTCACGCGCCGTCCTGCCTGACCATAATTCCATTCATCCTTTATGCGTTCTAAACGTAAGCTCAAAGGAACCAATTGACGATAGATCGGAAACTATCATAAGCCACAAGATCAGAACAAAGTGTAAAAGCTTGAACCTCTACCGTAAAAGTGAATGTAAAAATTTAAAAAGCATTATTTAAGGAAACAGGCTTGGAGCAATATCCATCAGGTAAAGCTAAGCGAACAACGCGGCCATTAGGTCAGATGTTGCTTTCCTATGCTGCGTCAAGCGGCAGCCTACTGGCCGCCAATATAGCTCAGCTGATGACATTTGCTATTCTCGCCCGCTCGCTTGGTTCCGAACAATTTGGTTTGCTGGTGACAATTCTTGCCATCACTGCCATTGCCACCCATATTTGCGGTCTTGGCTCAACCGAATCCCTTGTGCGGCGTGTTGCTCAAAACAAACAAGTTTACACGGTTTTGTTCGGGCATTGTTTAAGCCTCATTGCTCTAACCGGTGCAGCGCTTGTGCTTCTCGGTATGAGCGTTTTGCCACTCTGGATTGAGCTTACCACACAAGGCAATTTTAGCGAATTTTCCATTCTGTTATTGTTGATCACCAATATTGTGCTGGTGCGTCTCATTTTGCTGGTCGAGCAGATTTATATTGCACACGGCCAATATCAATCAGCAAATTTATCAGTTGTAGGCTTTGCCTTTGCGCGAATGTTCACCGCAGCTGTTGCCTGTCTGGTTTTCACCACCCAAGATCTTTTCACATGGGCAGTCTGGCAATTTGCCTGTCATGTCATTGTGATGATTTTTTATTATTATTTCATCTGGCGACTTGGCAAACCTGTTTACCGCATCATCCGTCATGAAATCAGGCTTGGCCTGCTTTTTGCCAGCCAGTTTGTTTTTAAAACCGCCCGCCAGAATGTTGACTTGCTGATGCTCAGCACGCTCATGCCGGCCGGTTTTGTCGGTTCTTATGCGATCGTGCGCCGCATTATCGACAGCAGCACCATGGGCATTGAAGCGATGAACCGCCTTGCCTATCCGCGCCTTGCAGCTGCAAGCACCAAGGGCATTCAAAATGCTTATGCCATGACCAAAAAATTACAAATGGCAGCACTTGGTATCGGCTTTTTCACCTCTTTGAGCATTTTTATCTTCGCTCCCATACTTCCCTTTTTGTTTGGCTCGGATTACGACACTTTGGTGCAATATTCGCGCATTCTTTGTTGGACAAACGTCTTTTTTGCACTTTGGGCAGTGCCAATTGAAACATTAGGCGCAGCTGGCCGGCACGGTTATCGCTCGGCTATTCTCAATAGCGCCAATATTTTTGGTGGCGCACTACTGGCTTTGGCAACGTGGGCTTACCCGCCACAAGGCACCTTTGCCGCCTTTTATGTGATTGATCTGGCTTTGGCGATTGCCTCATGGTGGTGTTTACTGAAAACGGTACGCCAATCCTAAATCAAGGCTTTTGAAGTATTTTGCTTTCAATGAAACTTTGCGGAGAAATGCGCTTTTTTAAAAAACCAAACGGTAGTGCTGCGGCATGAAACATCCAAGCCACCACTGAATAAAGCCCCATTGAAAAGCTTCTTTGTTTCATTGCCATCATTAAAACGGGTGCAAGCGTCACAAGTGCAGCAAGCCACAGCCAATGAATATTCACGAAAGCACCCAATAAAGCGGCAAGAATGACGAGCCACCAACCATAAACCAGTGCCCAGAGTTTCAACTCAGGCAAAGCACGGATGAGTTGCCGCAAATAATTTCCACTTGACGCTGCGCGTAAAATCTCGCCGCTACCCTGTAAATAGCCGGATCGCCAGCGCCGCTTCAGCAATAAATAAGCATTTTGACTGTGTCCCTTATGGCTTACAAAAGGAATATCCAGCCGACGCAATTGCCATTTTTTTTGTGACAATCTTAAACCCAGATCCAGTTCTTCATAAGCATGCAGATTGCGGTCGGATAAATAGCCGGTTGATTGAATACTTGCACGTCGGTAAAGCCCGCCACCATTCATACGGTCTATCAAACCCACCGGATTTTCAATCCGCTGGCGTATTGCGCGGCGCTGATATTCCAGACTGCGCAAATCTTTTTCCCGTATATGGCCGGTCACACCAGCCAATGGCGGATGAGATTTCAAATAGCTCAGTGCTGTACGCAAAAAATCCGGTGCCAGTTCCATATCGCCATCAAGCAAGCAAACAAACTCACTGTGCGAATATTGATAACCCAATTGGGCACCCACACCACAACCAGCCTTTGCAGGAGGTTGCAGTTGAACAATTGTCACCGGAAACTGCTTAGCAATAGCGATCGTGTGATCTTTTGAGCCACTGTCAGCTACGATAATTTCGCTGACCATACCAGTCCCATCCGCCAGCACTGACGCAATACATGCAGCAATATTTTGCTCTTCATTTAAGCTTTTGATAATGACAGAAATGGTCACTTGTGCCCCTGCATGAAAACCAGACAATTCATCTAACCATATGGAATGAATTGTGCTACAGCCAATTTAAATTATCTGTTTATTGAAGCGGGACTATTCATGCCTCACCAGCCATTAGCTTTGATTGGTATCCAGCAATGACTGATCTAACTTCGTGCACGATAAAAATACTGACCCACCCCGATCAGCTCTCAAATGATTGGCCGCAAGGAATTGCCGGAGAGACCAGCCTGGCGCAAAGTCTTATCTTCCAAAGCAAGACCTTCTTGGCAGCATGGGCAAAAAGCTATGGCGCACGTACTGATTGCAAGATGTTATTTGTAGAGGTCTATGACGCCGATAATAAACCACTGATCTTCCTGCCTTTTGCAATGCGACAACAACATGGCATCAACACGCTGACCTTCACTGATCATGATGTCTGCGATTATAATGCACCGGTTTTATTTCAGGATTTCACCCTCTGGTCGAAAACGCAGGTGCAGGCTTTACTGAACATGATTTTGGCCGCATTACCACCAGTTGATGTGATCAATCTTCAAAAAATGCCGCAATGGGTGGGCGAGCAACCCAATCCGCTTTTTTTGATCTCGAGCCAAACCCATGCCGAAGCCGGACATTTTTCCACCCTCGACCAACCTTGGCAAAAGTTGGAAAAAAGCCTGCACCGTATCAAAAACACCAAGCAGCGTTATCGCAACTTACTGCGCATGGGCGGGTTTGAATTCAAAATTGCTGAAACCGATGATGAGCGGCACGCATTCATTGCGGCACTGATTGCACAAAAGCAACGCCGATTTGTCGAAACCAATGTTCCCGGTTTTCATGAACATCCGGAAAAGCAGCAATTCTTTGAACTTGCCACTGATGATTTCGGGCAAGCGCAGACATTGCATCTGGCAGCTCTTTTAATGAATGGCGAGATTATTGCCACGCTTTGGGGCTTGCTGGATGGCAAAACCTATTTCGGCATGATGATCTCACATGAAGCTGAACACTGGTCCAAATATTCACCCGGTATGGTGCTGCATTATCTGGTCATGCAAGATTTGCATGAACAAGGTTTTGCCGTGCTTGATCTTGGTGTTGGCGATGAAGCATGGAAGGTCAATATGTGTGATGGTGTCCGGTTATTACACAATTATAAAGCCGCTCTCACTTTGAAAGGACGCCTCACTTTAATGGCAAAATCGCTGTTGACGGGTTTGCGTTCAACACGTATTTGGCAAGCAATTCGTCCGCTCAAATGGAAGCTGTTGCGCCTCGTCAAACCATCAATGTAAAAACTGATACGGCGTGCTTTTCTGCCGCCACTCATGTAGCGAGATGCTATCGCCCTTTGCGGAACACATTCATTGCTTAACGCAAAAAAGTGGCAGACGAATAATAAAAGTGGTGCCTTTGCCAAGCTCCGAGCGCACATTCATCTTGCCGCGATGGCGGGTCAGAATGTGTTTGACGATCGCAAGCCCCAAGCCTGTACCTTTTTTGGCGTCTCCCGTTTCCGCATTGATGCGATAAAACCGTTCCGTCAGACGTGGCAAATGTTCTGCCGCAATACCGGCACCAAAATCCTGTACCGAAATAATCGCTTCTTCCGGTGAGGGAACCCCATGTTTTTTAAGGCTGACGACAAGTCGCTTGCCCCCTTCCCCATATTTACAACCGTTTTCAATCAGGTTTTGAAACAGCTGTATCAGTTCATCGCGCGATCCTGCGACATAAACCGGCTCATCATGAAAATCATGCTCGATCACGACACCTTGTGCTTGAGCCATCGGTGCCAGACTGTCGGTGACGTGATGCAACACCGCACCCAAATCGATCTTGTCTTCAGTGCCGACATTGGGTCTCGTTTCCAAACGTGATAATGACAAAAGATCATCAATGAGACGCGACATACGGTCGGCCTGTTTTTGCATAATGTCCAAAAACCGGTCACGTGCTTTGACATCTTCACGCGCCGGCCCTTGCAAGGTTTCTATAAAGCCGCGCAATGAAGCCAAAGGTGTGCGCAATTCATGGCTGGCATTGGCAACAAAATCCGAACGCATCCGGTCTATGCGGCGCGCCTCCGTCTGGTCACGGAAAATCAGCATGAACAGGTCTTTGCCCTTCGCATCCAACGGCATCAGCACCGCTTTATACCAACTTTCGATCGGCAAACGCTCGAAATAATCAATACTGCGCGGTTCACCGTCTTCAACAACAGCATGTAACATTTGCAGCATTTCCGGTGCACGAAAACGCAAAAACACAATTGTCTCAATTTCCATGGAAGGAAAAGCGGCCTGTGCTGCCGGATTGGAATAAATCACAGAACCGGAGCGATCAAATATCACCAGCGGATCGCTGAGCAACCCCGCCACCTGTTCAGCCGGAATGTCGGCCAGCGCAATTTGGCGTTTTGTGGTTTTTTTGCGGGTAATCTCGCGCGGAACAGGTGGTGACAAGACCAATGTCAAAGCCAGGATAACGCTCAATATCAACAGATAAAGCACCAACGGCGGCCAGATTATCCAGAATATAAAAGCAAGTAAAACAACCGTGAAAATCAGATAAAGGCGCCCCTGCTGCCATATTCTTAAAATGACAGAGCCAATGCCATGCTCATCATGATTGTTCATTCATTTTCCTCGCGAAGAGCACGGGGTTTGAAATCTCAAAAGCCCGTTAATTTTCAACATTACTATATAAAATCATCAGCGCGAAACAAGTTTGATTAAACTTTCCCGCCATGTTCCGACAGGTTTCATCCACCTGACAAATCATCCCCTTAAACATAGTTAAATACTATGACACTTTGATTACCCCAACTCTTTGCAAACGCCATAAAGCTTAATAAGATCAATCCACAAGCGCAATCGAGAGGATATCGCATTGGCAAATGATGAAGCTGCAAACAAAAGCACATTTTCCAGACATTCGGGCATCGATCCCATCAAGCTGATCATTGACGGGATAGAGCGCGAATTTGACATCGATAATGCGGAATTACCCGCATGGATTGAAGATAATGCGCTTGGCTCTGGTGGGTATCCCTACCCCGACCAAATGCCATCCAAAGAATATAAAGCCACTTTGGAACTGTTGCAGATTGAACTTGTTAAAATGCAATATTGGCTGCAGGAAACTGGCAAACGAGTCATCTGCCTGTTTGAAGGCCGTGATGCGGCAGGCAAAGGCGGCACGATTTTTACCTTACGCGAATTTATGAATCCGCGTACGGCGCGCAATGTAGCCCTGACCAAGCCAACCGAAACCGAAAATGGTCAATGGTATTTCCAGCGTTATGTCGCCCATTTTCCAACCGCTGCCGAATTCGTCACCTTCGACCGCTCATGGTATAACCGCGCCGGGGTTGAAGTGGTGATGAATTTTTGTACGCTGCAACAACTTGAAACATTTCTGATTGAAGCACCTGATCTGGAGAAAATGATCGTCGCCGACGGTATTTATTTCTTTAAATTCTGGCTGGATATCGGGCAGGAAATGCAATTGAAGCGCTTTCATGAGCGTCGCCACAGTCCGCTGAAAGATTGGAAATTTTCGCCCATTGATGTGGCAGGCATTACCCGCTGGCAGGATTATTCCGATGCCTGCCATGTGATGATCGAACGCACCAGCACCAAACATGCACCATGGACGATCATCCGCTCCAATGACAAACGGCGGGCGCGTCTGGCCGCAATCCGCCGTGTGTTGCTGACACTTCCTTATGAAGGGCGCGATCTCACCGCCATCGGCGAGGAAGATACTAATATCATTGGTTCAGGCACCGCATTTTTGGCGTCATCCAAATAAACAGTACTTTGGTAAATGCTTTTCTTTACCAGATTTTGCATTGCCGTTTCACTTTTGAAATGAGGGGTCTTTTCCCATAAAAAAGGCTCCTTCATCAGCTGTAAAAGCGCCCGCCATGTAGCACATGAAATCATGATCCAGTAAGGTACAATGCCGAGCAAATAAGGATAACCGTCCATCTCGCTCTTTTCTGCCGCTCTGGCGCTCAACAAATAATAGCTGATGTAAGCCATCACGATATTCATCATATCAATCGTGAGCAGCATCACGTGGCGCACTTCGAACGGCGAGAAGAAGGCAGAGACCACCAAAAAGATCATAGTCAACAGCATCAACGGATGGAAAAGCGCAGAAATAATCAGACCCAGCATATAGACCTGGCTGATGATGAAGCGTTTGAAGCCAAGCTGCCGGTTTGTTTCTACGGGGTTGCGCAAATGAACCAAACTTGTCTGCATCCAGCCTTTCATCCAACGGGTGCGCTGCTTGTACCAATCAGGGAAATTTTCCGGTGCATCTTCTATCGTGCCATGCGTAATGGTTTTAATGCCATAGCCAAACCGCGCCAGACGCACACCGAGATCGGCATCTTCCGTCACATTATAAGCATCCCATCCGCCAACTTTTTCCAAAACTTCCCGGCGCATATGGTTAGAGGTGCCTCCAAGCGGCATCACCAGATCATGGTGTGCCATCCAAGGTAAAAGCCCGCGGAAAAGGCCGGTATATTCAAACGAAAACAAACGGGTGAGGAAATTATGACGGAAATTGCCGATAATGAGAGGTGCCTGTACACAAGCCAGTTTTTCACCACCATTTTGAAACGCTGCCCAGGCATCAAGCAATTGCAAAGGATGCGGACGATCTTCAGCATCAAAAACAGCAACAAAATCTCCGCGCGCAAATTGCAGCGCATAATTCAGCGCTTTAGGTTTTGTGCGCGGCCCGACATTCGGCACACGTACCACTTCCATAAAGGGGGGTAATTTAAAATAACCAAGCACACGCAAAGTTTCACGATCATCGGCTTCACAAATGATTTTAATATCCAACCGCCCGCGCGGCCAATGCAGATTGCCCAGCGCCTCCAGCAATTGCGGAATGACATCGGATTCTTTGTAAAGAGGCACCAAAACACTATAACAAGGCAGGTCAGCCGGCAGTGGCAAATGACGCTGCATTTTAGGCAAACGCTGCACAGACATTGCAGCTAAAAGTCTCACACCAACACAAGTGAAAAAGAAACAACTCAGGAAAATATGAAAAGCAAATAATGTCGGCCATAAAAAGCTAAAAAAAAGAAAGGCAAGCACACTGACACCAAAAGCTAAAAAAAATGCCTGTCTTGTATCCAGCACACGTCGACTTGAATATTTTGCCGGCGTCATCATCACAGCTTTGCGCACCAAGTCATGTTTTTTGCTGCGCCTATCCAGAATTTGAATAACAGAAGGTGGGCAAACCGCGAAATTGAAATTCAAAGGCGGATTGGTGTTCAGGTAATTTTTAAGCGCGCCCATCTGCTTTACCGACGGAGATATATAAAGCAAAACTTTGTTTTGCGGATCAAGCACCAAAGCATGCTGAATAGCGTGCAACTCAACCGGAATCCGGCTTTTGTCATCAATCACTCGGCAAGATGTGATACGATCACGAAAGGGCAGTCCCAGATATTCTGCCACAACGCCATATAAAACAACCTCACTGGTCACCCCTGAACAGTGAAGCTCATTTAAAAAGAGTTCCGGGTCACTGCCCGCTCGCATATAAGCCTTTTTAAGCTCATTGCGCGCAACGCCATATTGCTCAAGGCGGGCACTTAAATTACAACACAGACTAAAATCATTCTCATTTACCTTATCTACTCTCAATTACGTGCCCCCCGCACAAATAATGATGAGTTACATTAAGAAAATCAGATTATAATAAATCAGCCATAGAAAACTCCATTCAGAACAGATATTCTTACTTGGATGTAAGAATTGCATAGAAATCTATGCTTAACAATATAGCTATTAGAACTAGAATGATTTTTCAAAAAACAAACATCTTGATTGAGAATATCTAGGCAGAAATGATGAAATTTATATGACGCAGTTTCAATAAAATTTGACATTTTTTTAAACAAAAATGAATAATATAACTGTCTACCAGTCGAATTGAGGTTTTATAGTGCGATTTTCAGCAATATTGCTTGCAATGGGTTGTCTTTATTACGGGCAGGTTTTTGCAGCACCGGCGCAACCTCAATTTATCAACAGCTCCATCAAGCAGAAGCCGACGGATCTGACCGGCTTGGTTCGTCTGCGTTTTTTAACAACAACAGATTTCGCGCCTTTTAATTATCTCAACACTCAAGGCCAATTAAACGGTTATAATATTGATCTTGCACGTGCTCTTTGCCGTGAATTAAAGCTCGAGAACATATGCCAGATTGAAGCTCTGCCTTGGAATGAACTGCAAGCAGCCCTTGATAAGGGTGAAGGCGAAGCCATCATTGCCGGTCTCACTCCGACAAAAGACAACCGTACAAAATACGATTTTTCACGCCCCTATTTAAAATTTCCTGCACGCTTCATTGCGCTCAAAACAGTCAGCGCAGATATGAAGATCAATGATAGCGATTGGGAAAAGCCGGTCGGTCTGATCGCAAACAGCAAACATGCAGATGTTTTTCAAAAGTTTTTCCCTGATTTCAAAGTACAAAATTTTGAAGATCACGAAGGAATGTTGAAAGCACTGCAACAACAAGAAATTGCTGCGATCTTTGATGACGGGCTTGCTTTAGCTTTCATGCTGGAGGATGAGGAAGGCCATAATTGCTGCCACTTTGTTGGAAAAGCTTATTATTCTCCGCAATTAAACAATAACCAGATGACGATTACAGTCACACATAACAATAAACGCCTCACCCGCGCTTTTGATTACGCATTATCAAACTTAGAGAAAAAAGGCGCATTGAACGAAATCTATATGCGCCATTTTCCGGTCAGTTTTTACTAACGGGTTTTAGTCCAGCTTGCGGAACCGCACCCGTGCGCTGCGTTCAATCGCGGCAACGGTCAATTCATCCAGATCCCAACGGTCACGCAGCATTTGCAGCAAAGCAAGCTCTTCCTGCTCGACATGCAAATCCGCAGCTGCAACTTCTACAGCCAATGCATAAGCCGTATCATATAATCTTGGCGGCAGAGCGTCATGAGCAAGGTCGAGAATTTTCTCCAAACCGTCCTCGTCGGCCAAAAGATTATAGCAATCTTCAGCCAAAATAACGACCCGTTCCTTATCAAAACCGCTAAAGACCGGTAAACGCGTCACCACATTGCCGATTGAATCCAATTCCGCATCGGTCATTTGCGTATCGGCAGCTGATGTCAGTACCATAATATAAACAAGGGCATCCTGAGGCGTAATCTGCGGCATTCATAGCTCCTGCATGATCGATGAATCAGCTTAAAACCGATTTATTTTCGAAGGTTAGGCAGAGGAGCGCATCTGCGCAAGCGACAATAAGCGAAATTATCATCGCCACTCCGATATAAACTCTGGAAAATTGCGGCAAAGAAACCACAGCAAACCGACGATTCAAGCTTTATCTATGCTAATATGATTGACGTAAACCTGCCGCAGCAATAGAGCATAGATATGGCTCCGACAGAGCCGCCTTGATAAATATAGGTAACGGTATTTTTTGCCACCTTTCAACTTTAGGAAAATCCTCATGACGACGCAACGCCTTCCCGAAATTATGCTGACCCCGGAATTGACCGCGGCGGCTGCGGAAGCAAAAGCGTGGCCATTTGAGGAGGCGCGAAAAATACTCAAACGGTATGAAAAAACGGGGCTACCCGAAACAGTTCTGTTTGAAACCGGTTATGGCCCGTCAGGTCTGCCGCATATCGGCACCTTTGGTGAAGTTGCCCGCACAACCATGGTGCGCAATGCTTTCCGTGTACTGACAGATGACAAGGTTAAGACCAAGCTTTTGTGCTTCTCTGACGATATGGACGGCATGCGCAAAATTCCGGACAATGTGCCTGACCGTGCATTTTTGGAGCCGCATCTGCACAAGCCTTTGTCAGCTGTACCAAACCCGTTTGGCGGTGAATACAAAACTTTTGCCGATCATAATAATGCGATGCTGTGCCGCTTCCTCGACACTTTCGGTTTTGATTACGAATTTGCCAGTGCAACCGAATATTACAAGAACGGTCGTTTCGACGAAGTTCTGCTGCGTGCCGCCGAACGTTTTGACGACATTATGAAAGTGATGCTGCCGACGCTTGGTGAAGAACGTCAGGCCACTTACAGCCCGTTCCTGCCGATCTCGCCAATTTCCGGCCGTGTCCTTTATGTGCCGATGAAGCATGTGGATGCGAAAAACGGCACCATCACTTTTGATGATGAAAATGGTGAAGAAACAACATTGCCTGTCACCGGCGGTCATGTGAAGCTTCAGTGGAAGCCTGACTTCGGCATGCGCTGGGCAGCACTCGGCGTTGATTTTGAAATGTTTGGTAAAGACCACCAAACCAATGCTGCCGTTTACGACCGAATCTGCGAAATCTTAGGCGGCCGTGCGCCGGAACATTTTGTTTATGAACTGTTTCTGGATGAATTGGGACAAAAGATTTCCAAGTCCAAGGGTAATGGTATTTCCATTGATGAATGGCTGACCTATGCGCCTGAGACAAGCCTTGGTC
The DNA here is from genome assembly GCF_041929845.1 of Paenochrobactrum pullorum. Classification (NCBI taxonomy): domain Bacteria; kingdom Pseudomonadati; phylum Pseudomonadota; class Alphaproteobacteria; order Hyphomicrobiales; family Brucellaceae; genus Paenochrobactrum; species Paenochrobactrum pullorum. The sequence goes on along the minus strand of NZ_JBHEEH010000001.1, from coordinate 691,552 downwards.
TTTACATGTTCCAGAAGCCAAAGACTGCAAAGCGTCTTTACTTTGATGTGATCCCTAAGGCCGTTGATGAGTATTTCACCTATCTTTCCGCCTATGAGCGTCAATCATGGAAAGAACGTCTGAACAATCCGGTCTGGCATCAGCACAGCGGCAATCCGCCAAAAGTTAACATGCCGGTGCCGTTTGCACTGTTGCTCAATCTGGTCAGCGCTTCAAACGCTGAAAACAGTGATGTTCTCTGGGGCTTCATTTCCCGTTATGCGGAGGGTGTTACAGCTTCAAGCAATCCTGAGCTTGATGCACTTGTTGGTTATGCGCTGCGTTACTTCAACGACTTCGTCAAGCCAACGAAGAAATTCCGCGCAGCGGATGATGTTGAACGCGATACATTGGCAAAAGTTGAAGCCAAGCTCGGCGAAATCGACAAGCAGGCTGATGGCAGCCAAATTCAAAATGCTATACTTGATGTGGCACGTGCAATCGAGCGCTATCAGGATCATACCAAAAAGAGCCCTGAAGGTGGCCCAGGTGTTTCAGTTTCCTTCTTCCAGATGCTTTATGAAGTGCTGATCGGTCAGGAACGCGGACCGCGCTTTGGTTCTTTCATCGCCCTTTACGGCATTGATGAAACCCGCGCTTTGATCAATAAAGCATTGGCGGGTCAGCTGGTTTAAGCACTGTTAAATACCATTTAAAAGCCGCCCTGAAATTTTTCAGAGCGGCTTTTTTATGATCCCCTAATCTTTTGGCACAGGTGGGAAATAGCCAGCTGGCCGCTCCCCATTCATTGCGGGCACGCCCGAAGGGGGCTCAATAAGGGACTGCGGTAATGGTGCAAGCTCCGGCATCAGCGACACCGGCTTATTACCCCAAATGCCACGTTTGGCGTTTTCTGCTTCTTTGCCCAAATTCGCATAAGCACCACCGCCAGCCGCTTTGACCCAGCCGTTATGTACCAGCCATTCAGCGGCATTTTCTGCACCCAATACACAATCAGTGGTGACATCCACTTTCCCACCGGCATTTTCAGGCAAACGGCAACGCAATGTTTTACTACCGATCCATGATCTGAAAGCAGTACGCGCATGTATGCCACAATTCCACTGAACTAAATTATCGCCCCGACATTGCTCATTGACTTGCGTCACAACAATATCATTCAAAGTAATAATATGGCTGTTTCCCTCCAAACGACCTGCGGCAACAGCAATAGCACCATATATCATTTGCATCGGCTCATCATCCGGCACCAGATACGCTAAATTTTTTGTTTCTGCTGTAGACGCATCACTGTCGGTCTTTGTTGTTTCAGCCTCGAATGCTTGATCAATCACTTCAGGTGCATCCTCATGATCAGGTAGAATATCGATCTGATTATCTTCCGCGCCCGATGGTGCTTGCGGTGCACTTTGATCAGGCTCGCTATAGTCAAAATCTTCAATGATAATGGATTGTCCACCATTACTATCGTCCACGACCGGATCCAATGCGCCATAAAAGGGTGCGATAAAAACCGCGGCCAAAACACAACCGGTGAACAAGGCCAAACATGCAGGAACAGCTCTTTGATATGAAGCAACCATTACTGGCTTGCCCATACAACACGGGCGATCCACTCAATTTGATGCGATTCAAAAGTACGGTTCGGATGTTCGGGATTGGCCGACAACAGCTCAATATTACGCGGGGTCTGACGTTGCAAAATCTTTGCCATCACTTCCCCCTCTTTGGTTTTCACCACCACGCGGTCACCACGGCGCACAGAAGCATTGGGCGATACAATCAACGTATCTCCATCGCGGTAGAGCGGAAGCATTGAATCGCCTGACACTTCCAAAGCATAAACTGTTTCGTCAGGGCTGGCCGGAAACTCCACCACATCCCAGCCTTGACCAGCCGGAAAACCGGCATCGTCAAAAAAACCGCCGGCACCGGCCTCTGCCATACCCAGCAAAGGGATAGAGCGCGGCTGTTCCAGATAATCACTCGGCAACAAGGGACTGTCACCGCGCATCAGCTTGCTAAATTCTTCAAAACTGGCGCCTGTCGCATCCATGACTTTTGCCAGAGATTCAGTTGAAGGCCAACGGGCCCGACCATCAGCCGCATGACGTTTGGATTTATTAAAGGCAGTCGGGTCAAGTCCGGCGCGGCGCGCCAATCCGGACGGACTTAAAGAATAACGTTCAGCCAGCGCATCAATAGCGGCCCAAACATTGTCGTGAGAAAACATGTTGGCAACCTTAAAAAGGATTAATTACCCATAAATGAGCTTTATAAGGATAAACTACCTAATATTAATAAGTGATGCAAGATGTTGAAATTAACAGGAGCCATAATCACACCAATTTAAGGATATTTTCCCATTCCAGTGACAAGCCGATTGCAATTTCATTCAATGGATAAATGATAAAAAACGAAACCCTGTCCGTCAATAATGACCGGCCAGCCCTATAACGAAGTAATAAAAACAACAAATTACGCAAAGATTTAACGACTTATTTACCATACTCGTAAGAAAGTGCGCAATGTCACATCCATAATTACAATGCTTTTGTGTTTGTGGTTCGGCACTCTTATTGTTTGAAAAGCGGCATCTGTCATGACCAATACACGCTCTCCATTACAAGAACTGAATATGCGCCGTGCTCATAATGCGCCGATGGAAGAGTTGCATAAAACACTGGAAACGCTGGAACAAAGATTAAAAGAAATGACCGGCGGGCAGAAAAACACTGCCGAACCGGAGGCTGAATTACCATCACACGCCAAGCCGCATATGAATCTTGCCGATATTGCCGCGACACTTGACCGGCAAATCGCCTCCGCAGCCGACAAGCCAGCTCCGAATAAATTTGCAGCGCCGTTGCCAAAAGCTGATCTTAGCTTTGATGAAGAGCTGGCAAGAATTGAAAATAGTGTTGATATTTTAACGGCACAAAACGCCGAGGAAAACGGGGACAACACCACTTTGCACTATGTGCGCGAGACTGCTGAACATCTGCAGGAAGAATTGGAAGCGTTGAAGCGCATGATGGAGACCATGGCGCGCGAGGAATCTTTGCGTCACTTAAGCCATCGCTGGGATCAGTTCAACGAAAAATTCGATGCTTTCGAACAAAACCAAAATCAAAAAACACAGGCTGAGTTTCCCGAACTGAGCGCCATCAGTGACCGCTTGGATGATGTGCGCCGTGCCATTGATGCCATGCCGCAAATGCAGGCAGTCTCCATTCAACCGATGGAAGAGCGCTTAAGCAGCTTGTCACAATCCATCGAACAGATGCTTGGCAACAAAGACGGATATACCATTCCGCACGTTCTCGACGAACGCCTTGACGAGATCAGCCGTGCAATTCTTGCCGGTAATATGAAACGCCCCGACATAGAAGAAATCCGCCGCGCCGAAGCTGTTTCGCAAGAATTGCTGACACGTATGGCCGGGCTTTCACAACGCATTGATTGTTTAAGCGAAAGCAGCTCCCTGCCCTTACAGCAGATCGAAACACTGGCCAAGCAAATCCGCCTGATTGCTACCTATATCGACCGTGCACTGGAAAGTGGCCCTGCGCAGGAACTGGAAAAGGTCAATACACGTCTTGATGAGATTGCCCGTCAGCTGAACGATGTCGAAACACGTTTCAGCATGCCGGAAGAAACGCTTTTTGCCGCTCTTGACCAACGTTTTGATGCATTGGTTCTGCGTCTTGACGAACAGTTTTCGCAGCCCTCCGGCAATCATGATATGATGCACAATCTGGAAATCCAGATTGCCGCTATTGCCGCGCAACTTGCCGCGCCGCAAGATCATCACGCAATCGTCAAAGATTTGTCACCGCGCCTTGAGCAGCTTGAAACAGCCGTTTTACAAACGCGTGAAAATACGATTGATATCGCGCGCCAAGCCGCCGAAGCAGCAATGGAAAAATTTGCCGCCCAAGCCCATCAATATGACAGCGGGCTTGTCAAAGAGCTCGCCAATGACATGCGTGCGCTTGAGCAGCTTGCACGCCATAATAATGAGCGTAACGAGCATAGCTTTGAAAGCGTTCACAGCACTTTGCAAAAAGTAGTCGAACGTCTAAGCACGCTTGAAGAGCGTCATAAAGCAACAATGGCCCCAAACGCTCAGCCTGAAGTCAAGCCTTCATCAGAGGCTGCCAAGCCTCTTTTAAGTGCGACCAAAACACCAACCTCCATTTCGAGCGATTTATCCGATCTGAGTGTTACCCACCCGTTGGCGGCAATCGAGAAACCGGCTGACCTGCCGGATTTGAATGCCATTATGAAACGGGTACGCGGTGAACCGGGTTTGACTGCCGGTCTGCGCCAGGAAAATCACCACAAAAGTGATTTAATCTCTGCTGCCCGTACTGCTGCACAAATGGCAGCACAAGAAGCAGAGCGCATCAATGCTCATGAACATAAGCATCAGGAAAGCAACAAAACATCAAAGAAATCATCTTTCACCCAGCTGATTGCCCGCCAACGAAAGCCTATTTTCTTAGGTATTAGTGCTATCATGGTGACGCTTGCGGCTTTGCAAGCCGGCGAGATTTACTTCAACAAATCCTTGGTTGCTCCTCAACCACAAATGGCAGAAAAAGCACCCACTGTCGAAGAGGTGATTGATAACAGCACAGTTGCAAGCACAACCGAGCCGGAAAAAGCACCCGTTGTGGCAGTAACCAAGCCTGTCACAGAAGAAAAAACCGAAACTGCGCCGCTCACTTTCACGCCATTAAGTGCAGAACAGGCAGCAGAATCTGTTACGACCGAAACGATCGCAGCCAATGAACCTGTAGCCGAACAAACAACACTAACAGCATTGCCGGAAATCAGCATGGAAGCGGGACCTCTTGCGTTGCGTGAAGCCGCAGCTCAGGGCGATGCCATTGCTTTGTTTGAAATCGGCAACCGTTACACCGACGGTATCGGTACAGAAGCTAATCTGGCGAAGGCTGCCGAATTTTATGCCGCTGCTTCTGAGCGCGGCTTTGCTCCGGCACAATATCGCTACGGCAATTTGAATGAGAAAGGCCTCGGCCTGCCACGCAATCTTGAAAAAGCCAAGCATTGGTATTTGCAAGCCGCCGAAAAGGGCAATGCGAGTGCCATGCATAATCTGGCCGTTCTTTATGCCACGGGTGGTGATAATGCCCCCGACAATAAAGCAGCCATCCAATGGTTTGAAAAAGCTGCCGAGCGCGATGTCAAAGACAGCCAATATAATTTAGGCATTCTTTATGCACAGGGCATGGGTACCAAGCTTGATCTGGAAGAAAGTTATAAATGGTTTGCGCTCGCTGCCCAATCAGGTGACAAAGATGCCGCCGACAAGCGCGATCAGGTCGGCAAGGCACTTGGCGAGCAAAAATTGAAACAAGCTGAAGGCAAGGTCGCGCTGTGGAAACCAAAGACACTGGATCAGGCAGCCAATTCAACCAGCATTCCTGACAGCTGGGCCGATGAAAATCCGGTACAGACCGGTTCTGTCGATATGAAAAAGGCGGTTCGCAATATTCAGCTGATTTTGCAAAAAAACGGCTATAATATCGGTACTGCAGATGGTTTGATGGGGGATAAAACCCGCAACGCCATCAAGCAATTCCAGAGTGCCAATGGTGAAGAGCCGACCGGAGAAGTCAATCCGCAATTGGTTAAACTTTTACTTGATCATAATAAGTAACTTGGACCAGCCACGTTCAAGCTGATTATCTATAAAACCATGACATGATTACAACAGTGATCATGTCCGGTAACCTTATATTCAATAGATATTTGACATTATACCCTTGAGAGCGCAAGACACTGATAAGGATCAAGGTGTTGCGGCCAAGCGCGAGCCGTAAAACGTAGCTGTCATTGCGCCAAAAAAACCGGAAGCGGAATTGGGTATTTATCTCCCCATTGCGGAATTGTCGGTCAACATGTTCGTTTTATTGGGCATGGGGGCGGCGGTCGGTTTTTTGTCAGGGCTGTTCGGGGTCGGCGGCGGCTTTCTGATCACGCCTTTACTCATCTTCTACAATATTCCGCCAGCTATTGCCGTTGCAACCGGTGCCAATCAGGTGATTGCCTCCTCCGTCTCAGGTGCTTTGGTGCATTTCAAACGGCGAACGCTCGATATTAAGCTCGGCACTTTACTGGTGATGGGCGGCCTCGTCGGCTCGCTGCTTGGTATTTATGTTTTTTCATGGCTGCGTGAACTGGGTCAGCTCGATCTGATCGTATCCATTCTTTATGTGTTTTTTCTCGGTACTGTCGGCGGTCTGATGCTGGTGGAAAGCTGGAAGACCCTGCGCCGCAACAAATCAGGGTCAGCACCGGTCAGAAAATCCAGACACCATAACTGGATCCACAAATTACCGTTCAAGATGCGTTTCCGCGCCTCGATGATCTATGTCAGCATTATTCCGGTGCTCGGCATCGGTTTTTTCATCGGTCTTTTATCATCCGTGATGGGGGTCGGCGGCGGCTTCATCATGGTGCCGGCATTGATCTATATACTACGCGTGCCCACCAATGTGGTGGTCGGAACATCTTTGTTCCAAATCACTTTCGTTACCGCTTTCACCACCGTCATGCAGGCAACCACCAACCAGTCGGTCGATATTGTACTGGCCTTTTTGCTGATGGTGGGCGGGGTGATCGGCGCGCAATATGGCGCAAGAGCAGGACAGAAATTACGCGGTGAACAATTGCGCCTGCTACTGGCTTTGATGGTGCTGGCCGTGGCGCTGCGTCTTGGCTATGATCTTTTCATCCGGCCGGACAATCTGTTTTCCATCTCCATTGTGGATTCATAATCATGCAGTGGCGGCTCTCTCATCTCATTCCATATGCAGCACTTATATCGGGCTTAGCCGCAATCCCGACCCATGCCGTTGAGCCGGAAACAGCATTAAACCTGCCACACCTGCAGACACCTGCCTCGGAAACAATCGAGATCGGTCTTTCTACCGAAACAATTTCGATTACCTCCAATTTCGGCGGTGCCAATCTGACCATTTTCGGTGCACTCGATAATGCTGATCCGCTTATTCAGCGACAAGGTCGTTATGACATTATCGTCGTGCTGCAAGGACCTTCACGCGATCTGGTTGTACGCAAAAAAGAACGCCATCTCGGTGTTTGGATCAATGCTGCATCCGAAACCTTTTTAGGTGTACCGCTCTCCTATTCGCTGGCTTCAACGCGTAATTTACAGGATATAACCGACCCCAAAACTTATCGCCAACTCTCGGTTGGTACCAATAATTTTTACATGGCACCGGAAGACCCCAACAGTCTTTCCGGCAATATTCCTATTTTCAGCGATGAATTGCGTGCGATTAAAACCCGCCAAGGGCTTTATACCCAGCGTATTGGCGGCGTGGAATTTATCTCACGTACCCTGTTTCGTGCCACCCTTGCACTACCGGCCAATGTGCCGGTAGGACGCCATAAAGCGCGCGCTTTGTTATTCCGCAACGGCGTGTTTTTACGTGAAGCCAATGCCGGATTGGAAATTGTCAAAGCCGGTTTTGAGCAAAGTGTTTATGAGGCCGCGCATAAGCATAGCCTCTGGTATGGTTTATTTGCTGTTTTTCTCGCAATGTTTACCGGCTGGTTCGGCCGTGTCCTGTTTAAAAAAGACTAAATCAGGCATCCGGATTCTCAGCACGTCTCCAACGTTGCATGCGTGGCCAGAAACCATGCAGCAATGCCAAGCCTACCCCTGCCATCAGCCCCAGGATCAAGCCCGCAATGACGATCATTTTGCGCTTTGGCGCAGAAGCGACCAATGGCGGACGTGCTTCCGTGATCACCCGTACATTGGAGCTGTTGAGGCTTTCTTGTTCATTGGTCTCGCGTGAGCGCATCAAAAAGGATTCATAAATGCTGCGATGTGCCTCGGCTTCGCGTTCCAGTTCGCGTAGTTTCACTCGTTCCGCATTACTGCCGGCATGTTGCACTTTCATCTGTGCCAGCCGCGCGCCCAATTCCTGCTGCTGCTGCTCGGAGCGCTTCTGCTCAACCTGCAATGACGAACGTACACGGCCCAGCTCGGCATTAATTTCACGTCGCGCGCCAGCCACCTGCGACTGTGCCTGTATCAATTGCGGATGCTTAGGCCCCAAGGTCATCGCCAGACCATCAGCAGTTGAGCGGGCCGTTGCATATTGTCCGCGCAAGAGTGTCAAAGTGTTGGATTGCAGTTCTTCAGGTAAAACTCCAGACAAAACACTATCCGACGTTGCTTCACTCAAAACTTTGGCACGTGCGTTCAAACGCACAGTTTCAGCGCGCTGCGTCGAAAGCTGTTCATTCAACCGTGCCAGATCATCATCACTTATCGAGCGTCCTTGCAGATCAATCAGATCATGCTCTGCACGAAATTTATCAACGGCATTTTCTGCTTTCTGAACGGCCAATTTCAAATCAGCCAGACGTTTGGACAAATCTTCCGAGGTGCGGCGCGCTGCATTTTGTTGCAGTGAACTTAGCTCGTCTTGAAAAACACGGCTGATTGTATTGGCAAGATTTGCAGATTTGACCGGATTTTGCGTCTTAACACCGATTGTAAAAATAAATGTCTTGGCATCACGTTCCAAAATCAAGCTTTTGGCAAGATTTTGCAAAACCTGTGTTTCCATAATTGCCGGATCGACCGGTTCTTTGGAAGAAAACTTTCCCCGAATATCTTTAATAATATTGGCCAAAGGTCCAACGGGGGCGGCATTGCCGTTAAATTCAGGATCAGCCATTAGGTCTGTATCCTTGATCACTTTCAGCAAAACGCTGCTGGAGCCGATCAGCCGTACCTGACTTTCAGCAATAGCAAGGGTTGCATCGGTGGGCAATTGACCGGGTGTCAATTCACGCTCCACCACTTTAATGTCACGCGGATCGACCAGCAAATCCGTATAGGCTGTATAAATATTAGGCAATGACAGCGCATAAAGAATAGCAACAACACCACCAATGGCAGTGCTGGCGACCAAAATCTTCTTTGAGTTTTCAAGAATATTAAACACTAGGCGTGGGTCGATCAGCGGCTTCCAGCCTTTGCCCTGATCTGCCTGATCATCAACCGCTTCCTCCTGCATCAAAGCGAGACTATCTTCAATCTGCCGTTGCTGCACTTTTTCAAATCCGCGATCAATCTCCTGCTTGATTTCAGCAAGTTTGCGCTGGATTTCCGCCATTTCTTCATTGTCAGCAATGGAAGCAGGCTCGGACAAGACAGCAGATATCTTTTCCGGTTTCGCTGCGTGGTCAGTTTTTTCACGCGATCGTCCAGCCACGGGCGGTACCCATGGCGGCACGACAAATTCATGCGGTTCACGAATATTGAATTTGTCATCAGGTTGCGAAAGCTGTGGCGGGGCAGACAAATCTGTTTCTACACGCAACGAACGGCGCGCATAAGACAAGAGCGGCTTGGCGGCTCTGTCATCATGTCTGCCTTTCTCATCTGTCATTTCGTCACCGTGATTTTTCCCAACACAATTGATCCAACAATCGCCGGATTAGCGGTAAGGATAAATTTTTATGGAAAATAAATGGTTAACATCGTACTGAATTCAAAAGATTATTGCTTTTACTCTCCCAAGCCAACCGGATTTTAAACTTTGGGTCTTAGTTTTCATCTTCTGTAGACAAAAATAGTGGCGGATTGACTTTGAAATTCAGTTTACCCTTGCAAAAACTAACCAAAACCATCTCACCCGAGGTGATGCGGGGTTATATTGCGCTGATTAGCGGCTCATTAGGACGACTGGTCGTATCGCTGATCTATTTCATTGCACTCGCCAACTCGCTTTCGCTTGCCGATTTTGGTCTTTTTGCCACCGCATCAGCTGCTGGGGTCGTCTTATCCCGACTTGTTGCACTTGGGTTTAACTCGCCTCTTTATCGTATTGCTACTGTCAAGCCGCACCTGCTTGGCACTTATACCGTCGGTTATCTTCTTTCCATCCTTGCCTCCCTTCCGCTTTTTTCACTCGCAACAGTCATCGCCTACTTGATTTTTTTCAAAGATAATGTCGCTTTTTGGCCATTTGCCATCATCATTATTGCAGAAGCACTTGTCTGGCGCTCGGCCGAAATTATCATCATCGTCAATAATGGTTTAGGGCGTTTCGGCCGAGGTTCATTTTTAACCATCGCAGGCACCGCAGCACGCTCGCTGGCCGCCTTTCTCTTTGCCTTTACCAGCACAAAGGATATCTCCCATTGGGCATGGTGGTATTTAGCTGCCAATCTGTTTTCACTGCTTTTGGCGCTGCAATTTTATCCAAAAGTACGGCTTCGTTTGCGTCCTAAACTTTATGCAAGACGGATAGCTGATTCACTGTCTGTCACAGCTGCCGAGTTCTTGTTTTACTTACAAAATGAATTCGACAAACTTTTGGTGTTGAGTTTTGGAGGCCCGACCATTGCCGGTATTTACGCCATTATCATGCGGCTTGTGGATTTAACTGCCGTACCGATCCGCTCGTTCAACATGATGCTGGTTCAAAAACTGATGCGTACGCCCGACATGTTGACATCGACAAAAATCAAAGCCTCCATAGAGGGTGCCATTTTTGCCATTTCAACCATGGCTTTGGCAGGGTTGGCAGCGATTTTATATGTATTTCCCAACGCTTTAGGTAGTAATGTCGCGCCGGTTGCCAGCTTAGTACCACTTGTTTTGCTGGTGCCGGGTTTGCGTAATCTGATTGAATATCAAAATGAATTGCTTTATGCACGCGGCCAGTCGGGCTTACGCGCCATCAATTTAAGCATAACAACAATGATCAAAGCACTGTTCATCTGGGTTTTACTACGCAATATCTATAACGATAATGACTGGATTGTCTGGCTGAATGCCGGTTTCTTCGGACTTTACCTTCTATCGGCCTGTTTCACTTATTGGCATATCAAGAAGCCTGCAAATAGAGTTTAAAGCCCCACAATTCGCTTCACTGTAGTGCTATCCATATTCATGAAAGATTGCAGACCGATCGCTACCTGATCGGGACGCATATCACGCATAAAAGCATCAAACTTTGCCTGATCGGGTGCCGGCCCAAACCAATAAACATGGCAAATGCTCCAATCGATATGGAAATGCCCGCGGCCTTTTTCTATTTCATCAACATATTGGCCGTATAAAATACATTCCGAATAATCGCGTGCTTGTCCAAGCACCTTAACCCATGAGCGGCCGTTTTGCTGCTCGATATGGCGGCACATGGCAAGGACTGCATCCCGTCGCCATGAAACAACATTGGCAATATAATCATGCTGGCCATGCTCTTTGATGCCCATGATACGGGCCGCATTATCCGACCAGTCGCGATGCGGCGGCGTCGGCGGGTTCAGCATTGCCTGATCATAGCGCAACAAACGGATGTCATCACCATGCCACAACTGATCAGCTGAAAATTCACGCAGGAATGCAACATCGGAATCGCAGAATAAAAAGCCGTCGACATCAACATGTTCGGCAATAGCAATGCGTCGCAATTGCTGCACATGCCACCCATAGAGCGGTTTGGTAAAGGGTGAAACCCAGATTTGTCTTTTGCCCCAGGTTTTCGGATCCGGCATCGACCATAACCAGCGAGGCAATAAATCACGCTCGTCAATGATGATGCGGCTCGCATTTTCCAATTGCTTGAACAAAGCCACATCACGATGAGCAACCAGAATATAATGCGCTTCAAAACCGGTCACATAACGATCCAGTGTCTCACACAGCAAACGGCAGCGATCAAAATCTTTGTCGTAACTGGCCGTTACCAGTGCCATGCGTTTAGCCATTATTATTTCCCTTAAAGCCCAAGTGATATTTGAGCAGATGCCATAAAAACAACGGATTGCCAACGAGATAGCGTCGCCACAAACGCTGCGGTTCTTGCAACAGACGATAGACCCATTCTATCCTGAGTTTGCGCATCCAAAGGGGGGCGCGTCTGGCTCTACCGGCCTGAAAATCAAACAAAGCGCCAACACCGAAAACCGCTGTGCAATGATCGGTCGTAATTTTGTTGGCTATGAACATCTCCTGCCGCGGCACGCCCATGGCAACCAGCAAAATATGCGGGCGGAACTGCGCCAGTTTGTCTAAAATAGCAACCTCCTGATCATCGCCAAAAAAACCGTCGGCAATCACCTGCACATCATGTTGCGGTGCATGATTTTTTAATGCGACGCAAGCACGCTGCACATCTTCAGATTTGGCACCTAAAAGCCCGACACGCAACGGTTCCTTGATCAGAGCCAGCAAAGCCGGAACAAAATCTGTGCCATTGAGATTATCGGGAAATGAACTCCCGTGCAGAACACGTGAAGCAATATCAACACCGATACCGTCGGGTAATATCAAAAAGTGCTCAAGTGCTTGGCGATAATCGGCATTTGCTTGCGCCACATTGGCACAATGCGCATTAAGCCATGCAATTCGTGTAAAAACGCTGTCATGAATGTTTCGCGCCACAAGCTCCAAGGCTGGCTGCCATTTTAAAGCAACCACCGAAATGCCCAGAATATCGCGTTGCGAAACGTTCTCCATGATAAGCTTTTTGTTGTCCCCGTTCACAATACTGCCAGACCTTGTTTGATCGCTTGATCCATAGCTGTTAGTTGTTGATAATAAAATGCTTCACCGTCAAGCTGGCAGCGCTCGCCATTTCGTGCATGTTTCACTTGTACTTCCAATGCTGCGGCAAAGGCTGCAGGTTCATCTGCCAAAATACAATTGTCAGGAATTTGGGCGATACCACGCACCGAATGACGCGTTGCCACACAAGGCATACCGAGCTCAAATGTTTCGATGGTTTTAAGTTGCACACCGGTTCCGGCCACACTAATGAGCGGGATCACAGCCGCACTTTCAACAAATGCTACCGCATCCGGAACACGTCCTAGAAACTCGATATCCGGCCAAGCAACAATCAAATCAGCCGGCGTGCTACCCGCCACTGCAATTTTAATATCCGGATTGAGCAGCGGTTTGACTTCACGCAAGAACCACTCAAGACCAATGCGGTTCGGCTGCCACGTCCATGTGCCGATCAATGCCAGATCATAGTGCAACTCACGTGTGACAGGTTTGACCGGCTCTTTGCTTGTCACCAGCGGCAGGGTTGCAAATTTGATAGGCTGAAGCCCCAGCATTTTGCCGTCTTCATCGGCAAGCGTGAATACAAATTTTGCCTGATCGCATAAACGTTTCTCAAGCTTTGCCAATAATTTTGCTTCGCGTTTGAACAAAATCTTCTGCAGCAGATCTTTGACCGCGTTCGCATTTTCTTCGGCCGAGCGATGTTCCACATTATGCGCTATAAAAATGGATGGTTTATCTTCAAACACATGCTCAAAGGCACCGGCAAATGCAACACCATTGAGAATATAGGCATCAAACTCACCAGCAGAGGCAATTGCATCGCGCAAAACCTGATCAGAAATTACCCGCAATTTAACCGAAGAAACAGTCAAATTGGTACGGATTGCCTTCAAAATCCATTTTATTTTTTGTTTGAAACCAGCATCTTGGGTACGGACATCCACCTCGCCCAGCACAATTGTTTTATCCGGCATGGAAGCTTTTCTCTCCGGCCAGTTAAACCCTACTATCGTCACATCCGCGCCGGCACGAAGCAAACCGTGAATGATTGCTGCATTCGCCACTTCATAGCCGGTCATACTGCCATGACTGGGCACTAATGAGGTGATGAATAACAATCGCAATGGTTGCACTTTCCTGTCCGCCTTATCAAAATGCTTTTCTTCAATCATAACTTCATTTTCATAAAGACTTGTTTAAAGCAAAGATGCAGTTGAATTTAATTTCCACAAACTTTGCACAAAACATACAGGTTCCGTTAAGATATAAATTAAAAACAATGCAAAAATAAACAACCTGGCAATAGTTTTCAGGTATCTGATCATCAAAGACATGACACCGGAACTTTTTTGGGTCATTCGGCATGATTAAAGGTTTTAAATCAAATGTTGCCAGCATTATCGGAACATATCAGCATATTTGCAACCAGCGCCGGTCTTGATTATCAAGCGGTCGATACGGTGATAACTCTGCCGACATTCCGCCGCCCTGATCATGTCATCGAGACGCTTCAATCTTTAAAAGCCCAAATAACCACACGTCATTTTGCAATCATTTTGGTGGAGAATGAAGCGGGGGCCCATGAGGGCGCCACTGCTGCGGCTCCTTTATTTTTGAACGGTGAATGTAACGGCATGATCATTGTAGAGAGTGCACGCGGCAATTGTAATGCCTATAATGCGGCATGGCTGACCGCCTTGCAGCACTTCCCCAATGTTCAACAACTCATCGTCATTGATGATGATGAGATTGCCGCACCCGACTGGTTGGAGACCATGTGTCAAGCCAAGGAAACCTATCAGGCTGATCTGGTTGGCGGGCCGCAGATTCCGGTTTTTGAAAATGATGGTCTTAATCACTGGGCCAAACATCCGGTCTTTTCACCGCCTTACCATTCAAGCGGCAAGGTGCCGGTGCTTTATTCCTCCGGCAATTTGCTGGTCTCACGCGCCGTGCTTGATAAAATGCCATTTCCTTTTCTGGATCTGGCATTCAATTTTACCGGAGGCGGTGATTCTGACTTTATCAGCCGTAGTCTTGTCGCAGGCTTTACCACCGCATGGTCGGCGGAAGCGAAAGTTTTTGAAACCATCCCTTCACGCCGGCTTGAAGGTGATTGGATCAGAGACAGAGGCTTACGCAATGGTATGCTTTCAACACAAATTGAACAGCGTAAACGTGCGAAAGAGTCTTTTGCAAATCTAAAAGTTTTCTTAAGGAGTGCAGCTATTTTAGGTGTCTCGCCGGTTAAAGCACTGATCAAAGGCATGAAGTCCAAGTCAACCAGGATCGGCCTTTATTATATTCACGTCGGCCTTGGCCGGGTTGCAGCTCATTTCGGATATAATCATGAACAATACCGCAATCCGGAAAAAAACTGAGCCAGCAACGCAGGCATATGTGCGCAAGGCTACCCGCAGCGCGGCCATTGCGATGAGCACTATCATATTCTCCATTTTGCTGATCTCCTTCCGCCCTTTTCAGGGGCGTTTTGAAGCACAAGAAGGAGGTGACATCGTCAATCAGCTCGGCTTCAGTATCTTAGGGGTTGTTTCAGTCATCTGCCTTTTCACATTGGGCAAGCCGCATTTTCTACGTCAATTATTAAGTCCGGGCTGGATTTTAATGTGCGGCTTTTTGCTGATGTCCGCCTTTATTGCACCCGACCCGATGGCCACAATCCGTACGGTTATTTTCACTCTGATCGGCATGGTCTGCATGTTTTCCATTGCCGGACTGTTACAGGATGCCGATGGGTTTTCCAAAACCATCACGATAGTTTCAGGACTGGTGATTGCTTTGTCTTTCATCGGCGTGGTTGTTGTGCCGGATTTGGCCACCCACGGTTATGATGTGGTTGAGCCGCCAAACTCTTACCTGTGGCGCGGCGTTTTTGTTCATAAAAACATTGCCGGCCCCGTGATGGCGGCCTTTGCTTTTTCAGGCATTTATCTGATGCGCCGCGGTATGGTGTTGCGCGGGCTGATCATTATGATTACCGCCACCATCTTCGTCTCGCAAACCGGTTCCAAAACCACCACAGCCCTTATTCCGCTTGCAATGATTGTCATTATTTTTCCGGCACTTCTCGGCTGGCGATGGCTGACCTTCATCACCACGCTCAGCACCCATATTGTTTTAGGTCTGCTCACCATCGGCACGATTTTGTTCAAACCGTTGCGCGACTTTATGGAAAGCACGCCGATTGATGCGACCTTTACCGGTCGCACTTCAATATGGAGCTTTGCCCTGGAGAAGCTGGCACAACGCCCTTGGACAGGCTTCGGCTTTGAAAGTTTCTGGAGTTCACCCATCAGCGTCGATGCGGCCAATCCTTATTATTTGGATTGGGATGTACGCTCTATTGTGCACGGGCATAATGGCTACCTTGATATCGCCATGACAATGGGCATTCCGGCACTGATTTGTGCTGTCATGGTTTTAATCATCCTGCCATTATTTGATTATTTGCGCTGCAAGAAAACAAGAGAAAATATTCTGCTCGCTGATTTCTTTTTGATGGTGGTGTTTTTCTGTACACTAAGCGCCCATCTGGAGAGCTTCTTTTTCAGAAGAATTGATCCGGCATGGCTTATTTTGATGTTGTCAGCTTTCGGCTTGCATTTGTGCGCACGGATAGAAATCCCCACCCATGACCGTTAGTCCTGCTTGATCACAGCCTGCCCGCGGGTTAGATCACGCACCATATCCAGTAAAGTGTCCGCCTGATCTTCCGGCAGCGCATAATACATCTCCACACCATCGCTTAGAAAAGCCGCATCGCGCAATTGCGCATGGAGAACGCTGCCAAGACGTGCTTTCAACAAAGCATGATCGGAAAAACCACAACGAATATTCACAAGACGAAGCGGGATAACTTCCTGCTTTTCAGCGGCACGCAAACATAAAGCAGCCGTGCCGCCATAAGCACGGATCAAACCACCGCTGCCAAGCAAAATGCCGCCGAACCAGCGGGTCACCACCACCACGACATTATCCAGTTCCAGCCCGTCAATCGTTTGTAAAATCGGTTTACCTGCCGTGCCGCTCGGTTCGCCATCATCATTGAAACGGTAATTTTGCCCCATCCGCCATGCAAAGCAATTATGGTTGGCACCTGCTTGACTATTCGTTTGCAGAAAGGCTTTTGCCTCTTCTTCATTCGCAACAGGTGCAGCGACCGCCAGAAACCGGCTCTTCTTAATATCCTGTTCAAATGTCTCTAAGCGCGTGATGGTGAACATATGTTTTGTATTTTTTGTAAATAAACCCGATAATCATCTGAATGAGCGGGCAAGATTTAACAAAGTCTGATTGCCCGCAGTGATTTTAATCTGTAAATCGATTAGAAATTTTGTCAGCCGCTGCTTGGCATATTGTCCATAATCCGGCTGGCCGCAAGTCGCACCACGTTAATTTATCATCTAAGAGGTATATCCATGTTTGATCTGATCGTCAGAAATGCCAATCTTCCCGATGGTCGCGAAAAGCAGGATATATTGGTTAAAGACGGCAAAATTGCCGATGTACTGCCATCCCACCAAGCAACTGACGCCAAAGCAGCACAAGAAATTGATGCCCAAGATCAACTGGTAACACCACCTTTTGTTGATCCGCATTTCCATATGGATGCAACCTTGTCACTTGGCCTGCCGCGCATGAATACCTCCGGCACTTTGCTGGAAGGCATTGCGCTTTGGGGTGAATTGAAGCCGATGCTGACCCGTGAAGCGATGGTGGAACGAGCACTTCGCTATTGTGATCTGGCCGTCAGCCAAGGGCTTCTTGCCATCCGCAGCCATGTGGATGTGAGTGATCCGCGTTTGCTGACCGCAGAAGCGATGATTGAAGTGCGCGAGAAAGTAGCGCCTTATATCGACCTGCAATTGGTCGCCTTTCCGCAAGATGGTTATTATCGCTCGCCGGGTGCAGTTGATCTCGTCAACCGCTCGCTTGATATGGGCTTGGATGTCGTTGGCGGTATTCCGCATTTCGAGCGCACCATGGCGGATGGTGCTGCATCGCTTGAAGCGCTTTGCCGTATTGCGGCCGAGCGTGGATTACCGGTTGATATCCACTGCGATGAAAGTGATGATCCGATGTCGCGCCATGTGGAAACATTGGCCGCCGAAACCATGCGTTTTGGCTTGCAGGGCCGCGTTTCCGGCTCGCACCTGACATCGATGCATTCGATGGATAATTATTATGTTTCGAAGCTCATTCCGCTAATAGCGGAAGCGCAAATGAATGCTATTCCGAACCCTTTGATCAACATCACGCTCCAAGGCCGTGCCGACACCTATCCGAAACGTCGTGGCATGACCCGTGTGCCGGAACTGATGGCCGCAGGCATCAATGTTTCCTTCGGCCATGATTGCGTGATGGATCCTTGGTATTCAATGGGTTCAGGCGATATGCTGGAAGTGGGTCATATGGCGCTGCATGTGGCGCAGATGACTTCTATTGAGGGCAAACAGCAGATTTTTGATGCCATCACCGTTAATTCGGCCAAAACTTTGGGCTTGAAAGATTATGGTCTTGCCAAGGGCTGCAATGCAGATTTCGTCGTGTTGCAAGCGCGCGACACGCTGGAAGCCCTGCGCCTCAAAGCCAACCGTCTGATCGTTGTCCGTCGTGGTAAAATTCTGGCAGAAACTGCACCACGCATTACCAATTTGAAGCTTGATGGCCGCCCTGCAACTGTCGATGCTGCATCTTACGCACCGGTTAAATCTTGACCAAAAGATAAAAAGCTTGAAAGTGGCGCGATTTCAAGGATGATAGAGTGGTGGATTGCTGCAAAAGACAGCAACCATCACCTTGACACATTCTGGCTTCGTCCTGCACAGCTGCACCAATTTGTTTTTATTCAATTCGAAGCGCTTTTTTTGTGTCAAGCACAAACCAGAGGGGGTTTTTTATGTCCAGTTTCCCGAAATTCAACCGTCGCAGTCTTCTGACACTGACCGCAGCTTTGGCTGCCAGCGCTTGCGTCTCACCTTTTGCCTTTGCGCAGGAGAAACTCAAAGTTGCAGGTCTCCACGCCTCACCCGTTGAAAATGCCTGGAACTCTCGCGTGCATGAAGCACTGATTCAGGCCGATAAAGACGGCAAAATCGAATATATCTTTTCCGAAGGTATTTCGGCGAGTGACTATCCGCGCGCCATGCGTGAATATGCCGAACAGGGCATCAAGCTGATCGTTGGTGAATCCTATGCTGTCGAGCGTGAAGCACGCGAAGTGGCCGCCGATTACCCGCAGACAAACTTCGTGATGGGCTCTTCCGGCCAGCCGCAGGGCGAGAATTTCGGCGTTGTCGGCACATGGAATTTTGAAGGTGCATATCTTGCCGGTATGCTGGCTGGTGAAATGAGCAAGTCTGGCATTTTCGGCTCCGTTGGTGCTGTGCCAATTCCTGAAATTAATATGCTGATCAATGCGTTTCAGGATGGCGTCAA
The DNA here is from genome assembly GCF_041929845.1 of Paenochrobactrum pullorum. NCBI lineage: Bacteria > Pseudomonadati > Pseudomonadota > Alphaproteobacteria > Hyphomicrobiales > Brucellaceae > Paenochrobactrum > Paenochrobactrum pullorum. The sequence continues at coordinate 672,492 of NZ_JBHEEH010000001.1, read as the reverse complement.
AGAAACCCGCCCTGATGCAAAATTCCTCGTTACCTTCATGGGCACCTTCTTTGACCCGCCAAAGGCACGTGAAGCAGGTCTTGCACAAATTGACGGCGGCGCAGATATTTTGTTTGGTGAACGTATCGGCACGGCAGATGCCGCTAAAGAGCGTGGCATCAAAGCCATTGGTTCGCTGACCAGCTATACCGAACGCTATCCGGATACAGTTTTTGCCAATTCCGTCTGGAATTATGGCCCGATCCTCGCAGCAGCTGTGGCTGATGTGCAGGCAGGCAAGCAGACCGGCAAAGACTACACGCCTTATTCGATGATGAAAGAAGGCGGCAATGACATTGAATATGTCAAAGGTGTAGCTCCTGCTTCGGCTGAAGAAAAGATGGAAGCGCGCCGCGCCGAAATCAAAGCCGGTACTTTTGAGCTGAAGCTCAATGCGGATGAGCCTAAATAAGCGACAACGCTTAGACTTCCATTAAAACTCTGCACGGATTATTCCGTGCAGAGCAGATTTTTCAGCACAATCCGGCCTTGACCCGCCGGTCTTTGAAGGCGCGAGGCTGCACGCATGAACACACCTGTCCTGCAACTCGAAAATATCACCAAGCGTTTCGGCACGTTGACCGCCAATGATAATGTGTCACTGCATTTGGACAAAGGTGAAGTTCTGGCATTTCTGGGCGAGAATGGTGCCGGTAAAACAACCTTGATGAATATTCTCTTCGGCCATTATGTGCCCGATGAGGGTCGTGTTTTCATCAAAGGCGAAGCCCTACCGTTAGGGCGCACACGCGCTGCCATCAATGCCGGTGTCGGCATGGTGCATCAGCATTTTACCCTCGCGCCTAATCTCACCGTTTTAGAAAATATTATGACAGGCACGCAAAGCCTGTTCCGGTTGCACTCCGACACAGCTTCGGCGCGCGCCAAGATCAATTCAATCGCCACCCGTTTCGGCCTGATTGTTGATCCGGATGCACGTCTTGGTGATTTGTCGGTGGGCGAACAACAGCGCGTCGAGATTTTAAAAGCGCTTTATAATGATGCCGATATCCTCATTTTAGACGAGCCGACAGCGGTTTTAACCACCCAGGAAGCCGAAACGCTTTTTGCCACATTGAAAGAGATGGCACGCCAAGGTCTGTCGCTGATTTTCATCTCGCATAAATTGCATGAGGTTATGTCTGCCGCTGATCGCATCGTTGTATTGCGCGGCGGTAAACTAGTGGCAGAGCGTAAAGTTGAAGACACCTCAAAGGCGGAACTGGCCGAATTGATGGTCGGGCGACGTGTGGCAAGACCTGTGCGTGATGCTTCCACACCTAAGCAAGTGGTGCTAGCGGCACAAGATTTGAGCGTCGTTGAAAATAAGATCACCCGTCTCGATCAGATTAATTTTGAACTGCGCGCAGGTGAAACACTCGGTATTATCGGCGTTTCCGGCAATGGACAAGCAAGCCTTGGCCGTCTCGTCTCCGGCCTTGTCAAACCATCAAGCGGCGTCTTTTCGATGTTCGGCAATGTCGTTGAAATCTACGATCCACGCCGTTTTGTCTCGCTTGGTCTTGGTCGCATCCCTGAAGACCGCAACGCGGAAGGTGCAGTTGGTGATCTGACGATTTGGGAAAATGCTGTGCTTGAGCGCCTGCATGAGCCGGAATTTTCCAAGGCTGGTCTCGTCAAAGCACAAGAAGCACGGCGTTTTGCGCAAAGCATCATTGACGATTTCGATGTGCGCGGCGGCACGCCCGACACCCGCATCCGTCTGCTTTCGGGCGGCAATATGCAAAAGCTGATTTTAGGCCGCAATCTGGAGCGCACACCACGCATTTTAATTGCCGCGCAACCCACGCGCGGACTTGATGAAGGCGCTGTCGCTGCCGTTCATGCCCGTATTTTGGAAGCGCGCCGTGCTGGTGCCGGTGTATTGCTGATCTCCGAAGATCTGGATGAAACCTTAAGTCTTGCCGACCGCGTACAGGCCATTGTCAAAGGCCGCCTTTCGCCCGCCATTAATGCCGATGAAGCAGACGCACAAAAACTGGGGCTGATGATGGCCGGAGAGTGGAGTGTGAAACCTGAGAGCGGCACGAACTTGAAAACAAATGAAGGGCTTAACTGATGCGCATCGAACGTCGTGAACAAAGGCCGATGCTGCTGGTTGCCACTGCACCGCTTTTGGCCGTTATCTCTGCTTTTATATTGGCTGGTTTGCTGATTGCTGCCGCCGGCGCGCCGGTTTTGGAAGCCTTCCGTCAGATCGCCATTGGCGCTTTCGGCAGTAAATTGTCGATCTCCGAAACATTAACCCGCACCACGCCGTTGATTTTAACCGGCCTTGCGGCTGCTGTCGCCTTCCGCTCCAAATTGTGGAATATCGGCGCTGAAGGCCAGTTTTATATGGGTGCGCTGCTGGCGGTTGCTGTCGGCTCGCAATTGAGCCTGCCATCAGCAATTTTCATTCCGCTGCTGCTCATTGCCGGCGCGGTTGCCGGTATGGTCTGGCTGCTGGTGCCATTGGGCTTGCGGCTGCGTTTCGGTGTTGATGAAGTGGTCACTACGCTTTTGTTGAACTTCGTCGCCGTGTTAATTGTCTCGATGATGATCGAAGGCCCGATGAAAGACCCTATGGCCTTCGGCTGGCCGCAATCAGAGCCGGTGCCAAGCAATGCCATGCTGCCACGCATCATGACTGGTATGCGTCTCCATGTCGGGCTTTTGATTGCCATCGCCTTAGCCATCATCATCGCTTATGTACAAAAGCGCACTGTTTTCGGGCTTGAATCAAAAGCAGCTGGCCTTAATCCCGCAGCAGCCGTTTTTGCCGGTGTGCCTTTGGCCAAAACGCTGATTAAAGTTGCCTGCATTTCCGGTGGTTTAGCCGGTCTTGCCGGCGCCATTCAGGTGATGGGCGTTAAAGGCTATGTCACCACCGATCTGTCACCCGGCTTTGGTTATTCCGGCATCATTGTCGCGATGCTTGCCAATCTTAATCCGATTGGTGCAATCTTTGCCGCACTTTTTGCTGCTGCTATGTTTGTGGGTGCTGACGGCATGAGCCGCGCCATCGGTATTCCAAGTTTCATTGCCGATGTGACGGTTGCACTTTCGCTGCTGACCATGCTGGTCGCCCTTTTCTTCACTCAGTACAGGATCACACGATGACGGAAATTTTCGACATCCTCGTTTCCGCCGGTCTATGGGCTTCTGTCCTGCGTATCGCGACGCCATTGATTTTCGGAACCTTAGGTGCGCTTTTTTGCGAGCGTGCCGGTGTGCTCAATCTCGGTATTGAAGGTATCATGACCTTTGGTGCGATGATCGGTTGGCTCGCCGTATTTAATGGCGCGGATTTATGGACTGGCGTGTTGGTGGCAGCGCTGTCCGGCGCGCTCTTTGGCCTCCTTCACGCGTCGCTCACTGTACCGCTCGGCCTCTCCCAACATGTGGTTGGCCTTGGCATTACGCTTTTTGCCTCAAGCTTGAGTTATTTTCTGTTCCGCTTGCTGGTGCCGGTTTCGTCAAGCCCGCCATCAGTCACACCGTTTCAGCCCCTGCAATTGCCGATCCTTAAAGACATTCCGTTTTTAGGCGAAGTTTTTGCGGTGCAAACAGCCCTCACCTATATTGCCATTCCGCTGGCCTTGCTGCTTGCTTATGTTTTGTTTCGTACACCTTTAGGCCTTGCCATCCGCATGACCGGTGAAAACCCGCATGCGGCCGAAGCGCAAGGTATCAACCCGATCCGTGTGCGTATTTTCTCGATCATGTTCGGCAGTGCATTGATGGCTGTGGGTGGTGCATTTCTGACACTTTCCGCGTTCAACAGCTTCTTCCCGACTATGATGCAGGGACGCGGCTGGGTTTGCATTGCTTTGGTGGTCTTTTCCTCATGGAAGCCCGTACGCGCGCTTGTCGGCGCTTTGCTATTCGCGCTCTTTGATGCGTTTCAGCTGCGCTTGCAGACCGTCTATGGCAAGATGATCCCTTATCAGCTGTTCCTGATGATCCCATATATCATGTCGATTGTAGCGCTTGTTGTGATGGCACGTCGTGCGCGTGTGCCGCAGGCTCTGATGCAGCCATATCGGCGCGGCGAAAGATAAGCACCGTCGATAAAAATTGAACAAACAAAAACGGCGCCCTTTTGAGGCGCCGTTTTTTTAATCGTGCTTTCGTGATTGATTAACCACGGCTCTTTTCAAAGCGCTTGCGTTCATTCGGGTCCAGATAAAGCTTACGCAAACGGATGGATTTTGGTGTGACTTCCACCAATTCGTCATCCTGAATCCATGATAGAGCGCGTTCCAAGGTCATGCGGATCGGCGGGGTCAGCTTCACAGCTTCATCCTTGCCGGACGCACGAACGTTGGTGAGCTTCTTGCCCTTCAATACGTTCACTTCCAGATCGTTGTCGCGGGAGTGAATACCGATCAGCATACCGGCATAAACTTTTGCACCTGCATCAATGATCATCGGACCACGATCTTCAAGGTTGAAGAGTGCGTAAGCAACAGCTTCACCCTGATCGTTGGAGATCAGAACACCGTTGTTACGGCCAGCAATTTCACCCTTGTAAGGCTGATAATCGTGGAACAAACGGTTCATGATTGCAGTACCGCGTGTATCGGTCAGAAGTTCCGACTGATAACCGATCAGGCCGCGTGTTGGGGCATGGAACACCAGACGAACGCGATCACCGCCGGATGGGCGCAGTTCAACCATTTCCGCTTTACGTTCGGACATTTTCTGAACGACAACGCCTGAATGTTCTTCATCAACGTCGATGACAACTTCTTCGATTGGCTCAAGCTTTTCGCCGTTTTCGCCTTCGCGCATGACAACGCGCGGACGGGAAACACCAAGCTCGAAACCTTCGCGGCGCATGTTTTCGATGAGAACAGCAAGCTGCAATTCACCACGACCGGACACGAAGAAAGAATCCTTTTCGCTGGATTCTTCAATGCTCAAAGCAACACTGCCTTCAGCTTCTTTCATCAAGCGGTCGCGGATCATACGGCTGGTAACTTTGTCACCTTCCGTACCGGCCAGCGGGCTGTCATTGACGATGAAAGACATAGTCACGGTTGGCGGATCAATCGGCTGAGCCTGCAAGGCTTCAGAAATTGACGGATCGCAGAATGTATCTGCAACAGTCCCTTTTGAAAGACCGGCAATCGCAACGATATCGCCTGCAAATGCTTCTTCAACCGGCTGACGTTCAATACCACGGAATGCCAGCACACGGGATGCGCGGCCGTTTTCCAGAAGTGTACCGTCCTGTGCCAAAACTTTTACGCTCTGGTTTGGCTTGATCGAACCGGAAGCAATACGTCCGGTGATGATGCGACCCAAGAAAGGATCAGCTTCCAGAATGGTACCGATCATGCGGAACGGACCTTCCTGAACCTTAGGCGCAGGAACGTGTTTCAGCACGAGATCGAACAATGGAGCAAGCCCCTGATCTTTAGGACCTTCAGGATTTGCAGCCATCCAGCCGTTACGGCCTGAACCGTAAAGGATCGGGAAGTCGAGCTGTTCGTCGGTTGCATCGAGTGCAGCAAAGAGATCGAAGACTTCGTCAACAACTTCTTCGTGACGACCATCCGGACGGTCAATTTTATTGATCGCGACGATTGGCTTCAAACCAACTTTAAGCGCCTTGCCGACGACGAATTTCGTCTGTGGCATCGGGCCTTCAGCGGAGTCGACCAGAACGATAACACCATCAACCATATTCAAGATACGCTCAACCTCGCCACCAAAGTCGGCGTGGCCCGGTGTATCGACGATGTTGATGCGTGTGTCTTTCCAAATAACCGAAGTTGCTTTGGCAAGAATGGTGATGCCGCGTTCGCGTTCGATATCGCCGGAGTCCATCATACGTTCAGCAACGCGTTGATTGTCGCGGAAAGAGCCACCTTGTTTCAGGAGCTCGTCCACCAACGTTGTTTTGCCATGATCGACGTGTGCGATAATAGCGATATTGCGCAATTCCATAGGAGATCACTTCTATTATGGGGTTTAGGGCGGCACTAAAGAGCGCGGCCATGTAATGACGCGCTCTTTACATGTTTTTTTGTGTTTTTAAAAGGGGCAGCTCAGATTTAAGCAATTTACAAACACTGTTTACCAGCCAAATTGCTTTAATCTTTTGTTTTTACGCAGGTCTTTTTATCATTTTAAAATGACATGCGTGTTAACTCTTCTGCCCCGTTTCAGATTTACAACAGAGTTCCGGACAGGATCGCCAAAGCGACACTGAAATAGATAACCAGTCCTGTTACGTCGACAAGGGTCGCCACAAAGGGCGCTGATGCACTGGCCGGATCAAAACCCAGCCTTTGCATGATAAAGGGTAGCATTGAACCGACGACCGAGCCGAATGTGACAATACAGACCAGTGCCAAACCAACGGTTGCAGCAATCAGATACCAGTAAGTGCCATAATCATAAAAGCCGAGCATCTGCCAGCTGACAATACGGGTCACACCGATAAGTCCCAAAAAGCTGCCAAGAGCGATACCGGCAGGCAGTTCACGTAAAGCCACACGCCACCAGTCACGCAGTTTTACATCCTGCAAAGCCAGCGCACGAATGATCAGCGATGTTGCCTGCGAACCGGAGTTACCGCCCGAACTCATGATCAGCGGGATAAAGAGGGTTAAAACAATGGCTTTTTCAAGCTCGACTTCATAATGCTGCATCGCACTGGCGGTGAGCATTTCACTTAAGAACAAGACACCCAGCCAGCCAGCGCGTTTTTTCAGCATCTGGCCAAAGCCGATCTGCATGTAAGGCTTGTCCAGCGCTTCCATACCACCGAACTTATAGGTGTCTTCACTCATTTCGTGGGTCATCGCATCCAGCACGTCATCCACGGTAACAATACCGATGACATGACGTTGCTCGTCGACAACAGGCACTGCCAGCAAGTCGTGCTTACGGAAAAGCTGTGCCAGATCTTCACGGTCGGTCAATGGTGAAATCGCCACCGGATCCTGATCGCGGCTGACAGTAATAATCAGTTCATCCGGCTGACACATGATCAGGCGGCGCAGTGTCACCACGCGCTGCAAAACCTTGGTATTGGGATCAATCACATAAATAGCATAAACCGTCTCGCGGGAGCGTTCCACCTGACGAATATAGGTGAGCGTTTGCGCCACCGTCCAATTGGCCGGCACTGCGATGAACTCAATGGTCATCAGACTACCGGCAGTGTTGGGCGCATAACCCATCAATTTCTTCAGCGCGACCTTGGTTTCAAGAGCGAGCAGAGGAAATAAATGGTTGCGTTCCGGCTCATTGAGAGCCTGAAACACGTCTGTCGCGCGGTCGGCGGACATTGCATCAAGCAAAAGCGACGCCAATGCCGGCGGCAGCATAGCGATAATCGGTGCTGCTTCGTTTAATTCCGGCTGATCCAGCAGGCGCACGGCATGATCATGAGAGAGCTGCGATACAACTTGTACAGCATCATCGAGATCCAGTTCATTGACCACTTCCACTGCATCAGCAGTGCGCATGGTTTCGATTTTTTGAACAATTACTGCGGCCGGCAAATCAGCCACATTCAATACTTCCGGTGTAAAATCGGTCATAAGTTTGCCTTTCTGTCGATCCGCCGTCAAAGGCAGATCGTGCAAACCGACCAAAAACGATCAGATCACGATGCCGTTGACGGCTGGCACAATCGACTGTGACTGTCGCTGGGCATAAGAGCATAGACTCCGGTTGGTTGATGCAGGCAATGCGAAATAAAATTACCTACGCCGCGCTGTGTGGGCTTTGTCGCATTTAATGTCAAGACATCAATGTTTCAAGCCGCCACATCTAAGCTTTAGTGAGACCTTTTTGCACTATTATGACAATTTACCGCATAATGACTTACCGCATAATGATCGGCTGAGAAACCGGCAATCTGCACCATAGAATATAGCTCACCATCGCCAATACACCAAAAGACGGAATAAGCACAGCCAATGCCACTATTGGATCGCGCATCGTAGCGGCAATGGCACCGCCCACCAAACCGCCGCTCATCTGGAAAAACCCCATCATGGCGGAAGCAGAACCCGCCATTTTCGGGAAAGGCGCCATACCGGCAGAGGTCATTTGCGGCATGACAAAAGAAATGCCGAACGCGTAACATGCCATCGGCAACATTACCCGCAAATAGGTCGGCTCAAAAAGACTAAGCATGATAACAATCAAAAGGCTTGCCATACTAATAATCACATAACCGACTGTCGCCAGTTGACGCGCATTGAAACGCCCCATCAGCACCCGAAACAACAGACCGCCGCTCAGATAAAAGCTTGTTTGCAATAAAAGGCCGAGGCCAAATTGTGTCGGGCTCAGGCCAATCTTCTGCATTAAAACAAAAGGCAAAATAATGGCTGCCGTATAAAGCGCGCCTGTTGCACCGGCAACTGCAAGGCAAGGATACATGAAATGGCGGCTTTGCAACAAACGCCCATAAGACGACAACAGGGGCTTTAATGCCAAGCGGCTGCGGTCAGGCGTTCCGGTTTCGCGGATCACAAAAACAGCCGTTAGCACCACCGCAAGCCCAAGCAAAACCATGATGATAAAAATCGCATGCCAACCGAAATAATACATCGTCAAGCCACCAAGCGTTGGCGAAACGGCAGGCCCCACCGCAATGACAATGCCGATGAGGTTCATCACCCGTGCAGACGCTTCATTGGTAAAAAGATCACGCACCATTGCGCGCGACACTGTCACTCCGACGGCAGCACCTACCCCTTGGAAAAAGCGGGCAACCAGCAAAGTTTCGATATTGCTTGATAATAAAGCTGCAACACTTGCAATCAAATAAATCAGCATATAGCCGATGGTAACGGGTCTGCGCCCCCAGCCATCAGCCATTGGCCCGCAAACAAGCTGCGCCAGACAAAAACCACCAAAAAAGGTAGATAATGTCAGTTTCACCATCGCTTCAGTTGTGCCAAAAGCCTGCACGATTTCAGGCATTGCAGGCGTGTAAAGCCCCATTGATACAGCACCGATAGCAGCGATAAAGCCACCAACGACACCCACCAGACGCTCGCTCATCAAAGGTGCGGGCTGTACTGATGTGTCGTGCATGGTGGTATCAGATGCGTCTTCAGATAAGTTTACAGTTTGAGCCAAAACTTTTTCCATAATTAGATTCCACCTGTCGCCCGCACTCTTAACCACGCAATCGTTGGGTTAAATGTTCACGAATATTTTTAAGCCGCGCGTTCAGCATTTCCCATTCGCCGGGCGCCAGAATGGAAGCGACCAGCTCACGCGCCGCGCGGGATATTTCATCGACGACATTAAGAACGTGATCAGCCGCATCGGTCAGTTCAACAAGTTTGGCGCGCCGGTCACATGGATCTGCGCCACGCATCACCAAACCTGCTTTTTCCAAGCGATCAAGATAACCTGACACCGTCATGGCCTCCACGCCCATATGCTCGGCCAACACTGTCTGGCGCACAGGTGCATGGCGCGCAGTATGTACAAGAGTGCGGGCTTCGGCGGCAGTCAATTCAAGACCGGCATCGGCAATACGTCGATCAATTTCTGCCCGATAAAGACGGGCAATATCATTGATCAGAAACCCGAACGAATCCGGATTATAACGTGGGATCGGCATTAATAAGGTCTCCTTATAGTAAGGTTTACTTATTATTTTTTTATATTTCCGTCAAGCTTCACCTTGTGAGCGGTTGGATAAAGGCATAGATCAGATGAAAACCATCAGCATCGGAGCGAGCCGTTCATGTCAGACTCTAACGCCACTCATCAGCCATCTAACAAAATGGCCAATAAAACCGCCCAAAATGCCCTCACCCACTGGAATGGTGCGCTGGGTCTGCCGGATTTCAATGCCTTTACCGATGATGATTTTGGCCAAGCTTTCGAAGCGGCCTTCGCCCAGGATCTTAAAGAGGTTGAAGCCATTGTTGCCAATGAAGCAAAGCCTTCCATCGACAATGTGCTGAAAGCCTTGCAGCTTTCCGGCAAAGCGCTGGAGCGTGTTTCTTCTATCTTCTGGATGCGTGCGGGTGCGCATAGCAATGATACGATCCAAGCCTTGGAACGTGATGTAGCACCGAAAATGTCGCGTCATTATTCCCGCATCATGATGGATCCGCTACTATTTGCCAAAGTGGACGCACTTTATGAAAAGCGTGATACGCTCAATCTTGATGCTGAAACTTTGCGCGTTTTGGAAAAAATCTGGAAAGGTTTTGTGCGCTCCGGTGCTAAACTCGACAAGACCGGCAAAGCGGAGCTGGCTGGCATTAATGAAGAACTGGCAAGCCTTGGTGCATCCTTCAGCCAGCATGTGCTGAAAGATGAATCACAATGGGCGCTCTATCTGGACGCGCAAGAAGATCTTGCCGGTCTTCCGGATTTCTTGACCAATGCCATGCGCAATGCGGCGCAGGAACGCGGCCGTCCCGATGCTTGGGCGGTGACCCTTTCCCGCTCTATTATCGAACCGTTTTTGACCTTCTCGCAAAATCGTAACTTACGTGAACAAGCCTTTACCGCTTGGGCGCATCGCGGCCAAAACAATGATGCCAATGACAATCAGGCCATTGTCGCAAAAATCCTTCAGCTTCGCGACCGCAAAGCCAAATTGCTGGGTTATGATAATTTTGCCGCCTTCAAGCTCGATGACACAATGGCGAAATCCCCTGATGCAGTGATGAATCTGCTTGAACCTGTTTGGGAAAAAGCCCGCACTAAGGCTGCCGAAGAAGAAGCTGAACTGACCAAACTCATCATCAAGCAAGGTGGCAATCACAAGGTTGCGCCTTGGGACTGGCGTTTTTATGCCGAACAGGTGCGCGCCGAGAAATTCGCCTTTGATGAAGCTGAGCTGAAACCTTATCTGCAACTCGATAACATCATCCAAGCCTCTTTTGATGTCGCCACCCGTCTTTTCGGCATCACGTTCAAAGAGCAAAAAGGCATCAAAACATGGCATCCGGATGTGCGTGTTTTTGAAGTTTTCAATGCGGACGGCAGTCGTCGCGGTTTGTTCTTAAGCGATTATTTTGCCCGCACCTCCAAACGCTCCGGCGCATGGATGAGCGCTTTGCAATCCGCCCACAAGCTTGATGGCGGGCAACAGCCGATCATTTATAATGTGATGAACTTTGCCAAGCCTGCCGAAGGCGAACCTGCATTATTATCGCTTGATGATGCGCGCACACTCTTCCACGAATTCGGCCACGCTTTGCATGGTCTTTTGACCGATGTGACATGGCCGGCTGTTGCCGGAACCGCTGTTTCGCGCGATTTTGTCGAATTGCCGTCACAGCTTTACGAGCACTGGCTGACCGTGCCGGAAATTTTAGAAAAATATGCCGTGCATTATCGCACCGGTGAAGCGATGCCAAAGGCATTGCTTGATAAAGTGCTGGCCGCACAAACCTTTAATGCCGGTTTCCAAACGGTAGAATTTACCGCTTCCGCCTTGGTTGATATGGCATTTCACACAAGTTCCGCCAAAATTGATGACCCAATCAAGTTTGAAAAAGAAACACTGGCGAAACTTTCCATGCCGGATGCGATCATCATGCGTCACCGCACCCCGCATTTCACCCATGTGTTTTCGGGCGATGGTTATTCGGCCGGTTATTATTCCTATATGTGGTCGGAAGTTTTAGATGCCGACGCTTTTGCAGCTTTTGAAGAAAGCGGCGATCCGTTCAATCCGGAACTCGCGGCCAATTTGAAGAAATATATCTATGCAGCCGGCGGCAGTGCCGATCCGGAAGAATTGTATAAAAAATTCCGCGGCAAAATGCCAAGCCCTGAGGCGATGATAGCCAATCGCGGTTTGAATTAATAAAAAAGGCCGGTCACTGACCGGCCTTTTTATTAATCAATATTCGCCAAGCTTAATGTCGGGCGTATATTCAACACCTTCAACTTCCTTGGTTACCGGTTGGCCGCAATGCAGCACACCAGTGGCAGCATTAAACGCATAGGTTGGCGAACCTGCAAGTTCCCAGCCCTTGTTCAAAGCGGCCGTTACCCGATGACAAAATGCTGAATCATCAGGACCTGTGATAAAACGATAAAGCTTCATATTATTTCTCCTTCAAAAACCGCCATAAAGTGCAAATCTTATGCCGAGCTTAAGCGATTGCATCTGTTTTTAAATAAAGATTTCAAATCTTTGCCAAAACCCGTTCCGCCATTTGCAAATGCAAACGCTCGATCATCTGACCATTTAATGACACCACGCCTTTACTGATATTTTCTGGCCGCGTGAAGAGTTCCACCACTGCTTTTGCATGCGCTATTTCATCTTCGCTTGGAGAAAAACCACGATTGGCACCGGCAATTTGTGACGGATGGATCAGTGTCTTGCCGTCAAAGCCCATCGATGCGCCCTGCACGCATTCGGCTTCAAAACCATCCATGTCTTTAAAATCATTATAGACACCGTCGAGCACTTCCAAACCACCCGCCTTGGCGGCCAAAATAATCTGCATCAGCCACGGCACCAGATAAGGGCGGCCAGGCAAGGTGCGGATACCACTTTCGCGCGCAATATCATTGGGCCCCACCACAAAAGCACGCAAACGGGCAGAGGAACGACTGCCCAATTGTGCAATTTCATCGGCATTGAGAATACCGCGCGGTGTTTCGATCATCGCCCAGATGCGGCAGCTTTCCGGCGCATCTGCTTTATCCAGTTTTCGCGCCACATCGATCACATCTTGCGGGCGCTCAACTTTCGGCACCAGCACCCCATCAACTTGTTGCTCTGCCGCCATTTTTACATCATCATCGCCATACGCCCCATCAAGAGCATTAATGCGTACAATACGCTCGAAAGGCACAGTGCTATGTGATTTCAAATGCGCTGCCAGCTTTCCACGCGATGCCACTTTCACCTCATCGGCAACAGAATCTTCCAGATCATAGATGATCGCATCAGCACCAAGCTCAAGCGATTTTTCCAGTGCGCGCGCATTGGCAGCCGGAACAAACAAAACCGAACGGCGCGGCCGCGTGATGTTTTTCATTAGTGTTTGTGCCCCTCTATAAAACCCATTAAAATTCGTCTTGTGACTGCGTCAGATTGCTCATCTTAAGCTTGCACAAGTTGACTCTGTGAATAGCTGGTGTAAACCCTCTTTCAACAATGAAATTACCAACCGACAGGTTATGGCCATGGATAAATTTACCAAGCTCACCGGCGTCGCAGCTCCACTGCCGATTATCAACATCGACACGGACATGATTATTCCGAAGGATTACCTGAAGACAATCAAACGCACTGGTCTGAGCAAGGGTCTTTTTGCCGAAATGCGCTTTAATGAAGACGGCAGTGAAAACCCTGATTTTGTCCTCAACAAACCAAGCTATCGCAATGCCCAGATTTTGGTGGCAGGTGATAATTTCGGCTGCGGTTCATCGCGTGAACATGCTCCTTGGGCTCTGCTCGATTTCGGCATCAAATGCGTCATCTCCACCTCTTTTGCAGATATTTTCTACAATAACTGCTTCAAAAACGGCATTTTGCCAATCAAAGTGACACCGGAACAGCTGGAAATGCTGATGGATGATGCATCACGCGGCTCCAACGCCACGTTAACGATCAATCTGGAAGATAAAACTATTTCAGGTCCTGACGGCGGCACGATTCACTTTGAACTGGATGATTTCAAACGTCATTGCCTGCTCAATGGTCTGGACGATATCGGCCTTACTATGGAAAAAGCAACAAGCATCGACACTTTTGAAACCAAGAATGCAGAGCTGCGTCCGTGGGCCTGAAAAACTGCTGCGGGGCTGATTGACACTATGCCCCAATCTGACCAAACCGGAATATGGGCGTCGAGACTGGCGCCCAATCTGACTGAAATCGAATCACTGACGTTTCAAGCATATGCGCATCTGCCACAAGAATTTCGTGAGCTGTGCCCGGACATGACCATCCATGTCGCTGATTTTCCCGACGATTCAATCATTGAAGATTTAGGTCTTGATACACCTTTTGATCTGCTCGGTCTTTTTGAAGGAGAGGGTTTGGGAGAACGCTTTACCTTGCAAACAGACAATCAGCGTCCCAACCGCATGACCCTGTTTCGCCGCGCCATTCTCGATTATTGGTGCGAGCATGATGAAACACTGCATGAAATCATCACCCATGTGCTCATTCATGAGATCGGCCACCACTTTGGCCTTGATGATGATTCAATGATGTCGCTGGAAGAAGCAAACTAAAAAATGCCGCCTGATTGTCATCAAGCGGCATTTTTAATAGATAGCGACAAGCTTAAGATTAAGCCTTATGCGCCTTTGGTGTGATCAGATCACGGGCAATCAGAAGTTCTGCAATCTGCACAGTGTTGAGCGCGGCACCTTTGCGCAAGTTGTCGGACACAACCCACAAGGACAAACCGTTTTCAACAGTGATGTCTTCACGGATACGGCTGACAAAAGTTGCATCTTCGCCGGCTGCTTCATAAGGGGTGATGTAGCCGCCAGCTTCACGCTTGTCGATCACCTGAACGCCTGGCGCATTACGCAGAATTTCGGTGGCTTGTTCAGCGGAAAGTTCGTTTTCAAACTCGATATTCACCGCTTCCGAGTGACCGATGAAAACCGGAACGCGCACAGCAGTTGCTGTAAGCTTGATCTTCGGATCAATCATCTTCTTGGTTTCTGCGGTAACCTTCCACTCTTCCTTCGTGTAACCGTCTTCCATAAATTCGTCGATGTGCGGAATGACGTTAAAGGCAATGCGCTTGGTGAAAGTTTTGTTGGTGACAGGATCAGCGACAAAAACAGCACGTGACTGGGTGAACAACTCATCCATGCCCTCTTTACCAGCACCAGAAACGGACTGATAAGTGGCAACAACAACACGCTTGATGGTTGCTGCATCATGAAGCGGTTTCAAAACCAGTACAAGCTGCGCAGTCGAGCAGTTTGGATTGGCAATGATATTGCGCTTTTTAAAGCCCTCGACAGCATCAGGGTTCACTTCCGGCACAATAAGCGGCACATTGCTGTCATAGCGGAATGCGGAGGAATTATCGATGACAACGCAACCCTGTGCGCCAATCTTAGGTGACCATTCCTTGGAAACATTGCCGCCAGCCGACATCAGGCAGATATCAGTGTCGGAGAAATCATAATCATCCAGCGCTTTGGCTTTGAGGGTACGGTCGCCATAAGCAACTTCACTACCTACACTGCGGCGTGATGCAAGTGCAACCACTTCATCTGCCGGAAAGCCGCGTTCTTCAAGAATATTGAGCATTTCGCGCCCGACATTGCCTGTAGCGCCAACAACTGCAACTTTAAATCCCATTATTATCTCCTGTCCCTCTCCGCTTCCAGACCAGATTTTCCACACTTCACGCGGAAATCTCTGCCCCCGGACCAGACCCGGGAGAGGGCGAGCAGGCCAAGGGAAATCAGACCGTTTTAATGGTCGTTTTCAACACGGTAGCCATAGGTTTTATAGAGGTAGAAGACATGCAGACATTGCCAGCGAAATCACCGGCAGTTTTCATCGAAACTGATAATGTTGCATCAACCCGTATCACGCGAGTTCTCCTTGTCCACATGCGCTTTTAAGCTGTTTCACGCAAGAGTCAATTGGCCGAACTCAGCGCAGATCAAAATTTCTGAAACAAAGGCATAAAAAAACGCCGCCAGATGAACCGGCGGCATTCTCAGTCAAAATATAGCAGTCAAAATCAAGCTGACAGCGCTTTGAACTTTGCCAAAATCGCATCGCCCATTTCGGCAGTGCCAACTTTTTTATTGCCTTCCGACCAGATGTCACCGGTGCGAATACCATCATCGAGAACGCCGGAAATAGCAGCTTCCAGACGATCAGCTTCAGCAATCAGGCCGAAGGAATAGCGCAAGCACATTGCAAGTGAGGCGATCATCGCGATCGGGTTAGCAATGCCCTGACCTGCAATATCCGGGGCCGAACCATGTACCGGCTCATAAAGCGCCTTGCGGCTACCGGTCTTAGGATCAGTTGCACCAAGGGACGCGGATGGCAACATGCCAAGCGAACCGGTCAGCATGGCGGCCACATCCGACAGCATATCACCAAACAGGTTATCGGTGAGGATGACGTCAAACTGCTTCGGCCAGCGAACGAGCTGCATACCACCAGCATCGGCCAGCATATGCTCAAGCTGGATGTCTGCGTGCTTTTCTTTGTGGCGTGCGGTGACGACCTGATTCCAAAGAACGCCGGACTTCATCACGTTGCGCTTTTCCATCGAAGTGACTTTACCGCGGCGGGTGCGCGCCAGTTCGAAAGCAATATCGGCAATGCGTTCGATTTCGTAGGTGTCGTAAACCTGCGTATCGATACCGCGCTTTTGGCCATTGCCCAGATCAATGATTTCTTTCGGCTCACCGAAATAAACACCACCTGTCAGCTCACGCATGATCAGAATGTCGAGACCTTCGATCACTTCAGGTTTTAGCGATGATGAATGGGCAAGTGCCGGGTAGCAAATGGCCGGACGCAGGTTTGCGTAAAGTTCCATTTCCTTACGCAGACGCAACAGCCCCGCTTCAGGGCGCACTTCATAAGCAACATCATCCCATTTCGGGCCGCCAACGGCACCAAAAAGCACAGCATCAGCTGCCAGCGCTTTTTCCAGATCTGCATCCGAAAGAGCCTGACCGTGGGCATCATAAGCACAACCGCCTACGAGACCTTCTTCGGTTTCAAAGCCAAGTTTCAAATCAGAATTGAGGAACTCAATAATCTTACGGACTTCCGCCATTGCCTCAGGGCCAATGCCGTCACCGGGCAGGAGAAGAAGTTTTCTAGATGCCATAATGCCAAGCCTTCATTTGCAGCAGATATTAACTCTCAAGCGTTATAAAGAGCGTTGAGCAAACAGGCAACACAATCTGTACTCTGATGAAGTGGCCGCACCATAAAAACAACACTATTGACTAATTATTCAATAATGCGCGCCTCAGAAGGCAGCATAATCGGCACACCATCGCGCACCGGATAAGCTAATTTGGCTTTTTGCGAGATCAATTCATTGTTTTCACGGTCAAAACGCAAAGCCGTTTTGGTTAAAGGGCACACCAACAGCTCCAGCAAGCTGATGTCTACTTCCCCCTGACTTTGCGCTTTTTCCATGATCAACCCCATTGTTTAGGAATAACTAATTTAATCTTGCCTATTGCAGACGTTTATCAAAATCATCCTGCTCACGCGCCAGCACCATTTCGGTTATTGCAATCAATGTTGCCGCACGTGTTTTAAGATCAGGCGCTTCCAGCAAGGCTTGTTTTTCTGCCGCACCAAAAGGTGACATGATCGACAAAGCATTAACCAGCATCGCATTATCAGCACGGGCAATACCTTCCCAATCCGCTTCCAGATTATTGGCTTCCAAATAGGCACGGAATGCCGCCAACAATGCCTCACGATCCACATCGTCGACATCTGCCGGATCGCTGAGATCATTTAGAAAAGGTACGATCTTGCAGATACGATACGGCTTTTTGACGTTAAGCTCTTCCACCATGCGAAAACGACAAATGCCGTGCAGTGTGATCAATAAGCGACCATCACCGCTTTCCACATAGCTGGTAATACGCCCCAAACAACCAATCATACTTAAATTTGGCCGGTAGTTTTCATCAAGCTCCTGCCCCGGATCAACCGGCTTTTCGGCCAAATCAGGTTGAATGAGGCCAATGATGCGGTTTGACGCCATCGCCTCATCCACCATCGTCAAATAACGTGGCTCAAATATATTGAGCGGAACCTGTCCGCCCGGCAATAATAAGGCACCTTGAAGCGGAAATACCGGCACTGTCTCCGGTAGATCATCACCACTGCGGTAATGGATATTTCCCGCCTGCATAATCAAAAACTCCTGCTCATTTAAACAATAAAGACGACAATTTGCGGCGTGCGGCCAATGTGGCTTTATCCATTACGCCCCAAAGCTCGAAAAATTGCACCAATTGCTTGCGTGCACCGTCATCTTCCCACTCGCGGTCGGCTTTCATGATGGCCAGCAATTCATCGGCTGCCGCATCGCGCAAGCCTTGGGCATCATAGATTTTTGCCAGATCAAAGCGCGCCTGATGATCGTTCGGATCAGCTATCAAACGTGCCTTCAACTGTTCCGGATCACCAAGGGTTGCCACCTGCTCTGCCAGCTCGATACGCTTGACCACTTTCTCGACAGCCGGATCACTCTTCTGATCTTCCGGAATAGCTTCTAAAATCTCGCGTGCTTTGTCGAGTTCACCTGCATCCACCATGCAGGTCGCAAGACCGGCAAGCGCTGGCAGATTATCCGGCATCTGCTGCAAAATAGCCGAATAAACTTGCGCGCTCTGGGCGAAATCGCCCTCACTACGCAAAGTTTCAGCCGTTTCCAAAGCTTCCGCCAATGCAGTTTCCTGCGCACTTGGACCACTGATTTTCGCAATGAATTCGTTAATTTTTGATTCAGGCTGCGCGCCCATAAAACCATCGACCGGCTGACCATCAACAAACGCGATCACCGCAGGGATGGACTGAACCCCTAACTGACCGGCAATGCTTGGATGATCATCAATATTCATTTTAACCAGCTTGACCGCACCCGCTGCCTTTTTAACAGCAGCTTCGATCACGGGTGTCAGTTGCTTGCAAGGGCCACACCAAGGCGCCCAGAAATCCACCAGCACAGGCTGCTTGCGGGATTCGGCGATAACATCCGCCTGAAAACCCGCAGTGGTAGTGTCTTTAATCAAACCACCGGAAGCCGAAGTATTATCAGCACCAAAACTCACACTTGCGTTCATTTGATTGCCGCTCACGGCGTATGGATTGTCCTGATTGCTCATCCCGCATCCCTTTTGGCATTTTTACCGGCAGTTATCTTAAAAAAACCGGTATTTAACTATCATTCTCAGATGGGGATATTATACGCAATTTCAAGAGAATGCGCCTCCCCCGTCCTATTCAAATCTTTAATCTGCGCACATCATTGTGTTCAGGTCTTGCGCCCCGCGCCCACGTCATAAACGGTCAAGTCGCGGTCATGAATGCCAAGCTGCGGCCATGCTTTTCGCCATGTTGCAATATGTTGAGACGCAAAATGCTGATCCAATGCCGCTTGATCGCGCCAAAGCTCTTTCACATGGATAAGCCCCGCTTCCAAAACATCTTCCGCATAAGAATAACCAAGACATCCATCTTCAGCGCGACTTGCCAAAATCATCGCCTGCATAATGTTGCGTGCAGCGGTTAAATTTTCCGCAGGCAGCCTGACAGTTCCAACAATCAATAACATAATGCACCCTTATGCTTCTTGTGCAACGCTTGCTTCACTATCAGCTTCATTCACGGATAGTTTCACAATCAGCGGCTCGTGGCCGGTTGCACGCAGAAACACCAATAAATCCTCGCGGCTGATGGATGTGGTTGCTTCATTGATCAGCGGATGCGCATTGATAATATCATTTTGCATCAACACCGCATCCAGCACCACCTGCACCTGAAGGTCACGGTCATTCACCGCACCCAGCACAGTCACAGAACCCGGAATGACGCCTAACAGCTCCATCAAGAGTTCAGCTTTGCAAAAAGACACGCGACCACTCGCACCGATCAGATGATGCACTTGCTTCAAATCCACAACCGCGTTGTCACCAACTGTCAGTAGAAAGATTTTGCCTTTCTTGTCTTTGACAAAGAGGTTTTTGGTATGTGCGCCATTTGATTCCAACCGATATGCCTGCGATTCAGCCACCGTAAACAAAGGCGGATGGGTAATGGTTGTATGTTTGACACCCAATTCATCCAGATATTCAAACAGTCCGGCAGGATCCAACGGCTTTTGCATTGTCATCAACTCATATTCGCTTCAACGATTCCATTTTCAAATCAATCTTATAGCAGTCACCCGCACGAACAAGCCAAGGGATGCGAATAGAATCGCACTTCCAGCTGCCGTTTTCACGATTCGAATATGTGTGAACAGCAAAAAACACTGTTTCAATCTGCACTTATCAACAGGCCAGCACAAACAAAGCCTGAAAAACAGACGTCTCACACAAAAAACTGCAATAAAATGCAGCCACACGCATTTTTGCTGTTGCTTTCAGTCAAAGCTTACGCCATATAGCGCCCATGCCTGATGTTTAAGAACTGGCGCGAGCGGGTGTAGCTCAGGGGTAGAGCACAACCTTGCCAAGGTTGGGGTCGAGGGTTCGAATCCCTTCGCCCGCTCCAGTTCTTAAAGGCCAACCTTCCCTTAAAATTGAAAATTAATCATCTCCTGAAAATCAGGAACGAGAGATCAGACGCCTTTACGGTGCTTTTGGTGCTTTCTTTTAAGGCTTTGTTTTCCCTAAACAATTCAATATCAAAAAAATAAAAAAAGTCGCATTTTTTCTCAATTGACCTCTTGCAATTGGCAAAACTTTACGGCATATAGCGGTTGTTCGATGTTAAGAACTGGCGCGAGCGGGTGTAGCTCAGGGGTAGAGCACAACCTTGCCAAGGTTGGGGTCGAGGGTTCGAATCC
>NZ_JBHEEH010000001.1:625074-651831 GCF_041929845.1 Paenochrobactrum pullorum | reverse complement strand
CTTCGCCCGCTCCAGTTCTTAAACGTCCTTTTCCTTTAAAAATTTGACTATCAAATACAGAGCTCTCGCATAGCTTTATGCTGTCGTCCGGCATCCGCCCAAGCCCATCAGGCTGGCACGATAGACTTAAAGCACCAGCCCAACGCAATTCCATTATTTTTTCTGCGCCAGAATAAAGATACGCGGAAACGCCAGCAGCACTTTGCCGTCTGATGCCACACTATAATGCCGGTTGAGTTCATCTGCGTATTGCGCCAGATAGTCCGCACGCTCTTCATCGCTTAGCGGATCAATAAACGGGCGCAAGCCGGTACCCTTCACCCACTCCACCACAGCTTCGATACCATCAAGCGGGTGATTATAAATCGTATGCCAAATATCCACATGCACGGCATCACTGCAAAGCGCTTCATAATATTGCGACACTGGCGGCAGCACTTCGCGCGCTTTATTGCCGATACGGCTTTGCCAGCGCGGGTCTTGAGCCACCTTAATCATCGACTGATGCGTGGCTTCACGCAAATTGTCCGGCATTTGAATCGCTAAAAGTGCCCCGCTTTTTAATGAGCGAAACAGACGCTGCATCTGTGCTATGTGATCCGGAACCCATTGAAACACCGCATTGGAAAACAATAAATCTGCTTGCGGCTGTGGTTGGTAAGTTGCCACATCGCCCAGTTGAAAATCCACCTCAGGCAGGCGCTGACGTGCCTTTTCAATCATATCGGGCGAGGTATCAAACCCCAAGATCGAAGCCTTTGGCCAGCGATCGAGCAGTACCTCTGTCGAGTTTCCCGGCCCGCAGCCGATATCGACAATATGTTCCAAATGATCCGACTTGATTTGGTTGATTAGATCTTGCGCCGGTCTGCTGCGTTCATTTTCAAATTTCAGATATTGTCCTGCTGACCAGTCTTTCATCACAATCACCTCGTGCATCATAGTGTCCATAACATACAAAAAAAGGCCGGTGATCAACACCGGCCTTTTCAAATTTTAGCGCGTCAGCGGCTTGTAAGTGACCCGCTTAGGGTTGACGCTTTCAGGTCCCAGACGACGGATTTTATCCGCTTCATAGTCCTCAAAGTTGCCTTCAAACCATTCCACATGGCTGTCGCCTTCAAAGGCCAGAATATGGGTGGCCAGACGGTCGAGGAACATACGATCGTGGGAGATGATAACAGCGCAGCCGGCGTATTTTTCCAGCGCATCTTCCAGAGCCGCCAAGGTTTCTGTGTCCAGATCGTTGGTCGGTTCGTCAAGCAGCAGAACGTTGCCGCCGGCCTGCAACATCTTGGCCAGATGCACGCGGTTACGCTGACCGCCGGAAAGATTGCCGACTTTCGCCTGCTGATCACTGCCCTTGAAATTGAACGCACCGCAATATGCGCGCGAGTTCATTTCATGCTTGCCGAGCTTGATAATGTCGCTGCCGCCGGAGATTTCCTCCCAGACGTTTTTGTCCGCATTGAGGTGATCGCGGCTCTGATCAACATAACCAAGATGCACGGTTTCACCGATACGGATGGAACCGGAATCAGGCTTTTCCTGACCAGTGATCATTTTGAACAGTGTCGATTTACCGGCACCGTTGGGACCAATCACACCAACAATACCACCTGGAGGCAGTTTGAAGGTGAGGTTTTCGATCAGCACGCGATCGCCAAAAGATTTGGTAAGATTTTCTGCCTCGATAACCACCTGTCCCAGACGTTCGCCAGCCGGAATAAGGATTTGTGCATCGCCTGCACGCTGATTTTCAGCCGCTTCAACCAATTCGTCATATGCCTTGATACGGGCTTTCGATTTGGCCTGACGGGCTTTAGGGCTCGCTGAAATCCACTCACGTTCACGCGAAAGCGCTTTCTGACGGGCATCGTCTTCACGGCCTTCCTGCAACATACGCTTGGATTTGGCTTCCAGATAGGCAGAATAGTTGCCTTCATACGGAATACCGCGACCACGGTCGAGTTCGAGAATCCAGCCAGTCACATTGTCGAGGAAGTAGCGATCGTGCGTAATCAGCAGCACAGCGCCCTGATATTCACGCAAATGCTTTTCAAGCCATGCGGTGGTTTCAGCGTCCAAGTGGTTGGTCGGTTCATCAAGCAGCAATAGATCCGGCTTGGAAAGCAACAGCTTGCACAGAGCCACGCGGCGGCGTTCACCACCAGACAAAACAGTGACATCAGCATCCGCCGGCGGGCAGCGCAATGCTTCCATCGCCATTTCAACCTGACTTTCCAGATCCCAAAGATTCTGGCTATCGATGACATCCTGAAGCTTCGCGCCTTCATCGGCAGTTTCATCAGAATAGTTCATCATCAGTTCGTTATAACGGTCAAGAATGGCTTGCTTGTCGGCAACGCCTTCCATCACATTACCAAGAACTGTTTTGTTCGGGTTGAGCTCAGGCTCCTGTGCGAGGTAACCGCAGGTGGCACCATCGGCCAGCCATGCTTCGCCGGTAAATTCTTTATCAAGGCCAGCCATGATTTTAAGAACAGTCGACTTACCAGCGCCGTTTGGCCCCAGAATACCGATTTTTGCATCGGGATAAAAAGACAAATGAAGATTTTCAATAATCTTCTTTGTGCCATAGGCCTTATTGAGGCCCGACATATGATAAATGAATTGGCGTGCCATAAAGCGCGTCATCTCCGATTAAGAGCACCCTATCCCACAAGGTAAGACTAGAAAGTGCTATGCAACAATGATCTGTCTCCTGCCATTATTGACGAATAATTTCAGGAAATCTTGGGTGCTTATGTAAGCTATCTGGCTGCGCGGAGCAATGGACAGACACGCAAAAGCAAAATTTTAACATTATAAAACCGGATGCGGATATTTCCGTCATCCGGTTTCCCCTCTGCTCATCCATAAAACTCATATATTCTTGAACGGAAGCTGCTAGTGCTACACACTTAACAAGTGTGCCGGTTCGCTTTAAAAGCGGAGCTGTCCGGAGCTTGCGCTTCACATTTATGTGTTAGAGTGACGCAGCTTTTAAAGTTTTGCAAGATTTTTTTCGCGGATAAATAGTCTGATGTCATTTGAAGAGATCCACGTTTTATCAAGCCCGAAGGAAAGCCGACTGGTGCTGCGCCATCAACAAGCAGAAGGCATCGCAGGCGGCATTGTGCATATCAATCACGGTTTGGCAGAACATTCTGAGCGCTACGCAGAATTTGCCAAAGCTTTGAGCCGTGCCGGTTATCATGTGTATGCGCAAGACCATCGCGGCCACGGGCAAAACATTGGAGCAAACCGCCCTAAAAGCATGTTTGCCATGCGTGATGGCGCCACCAAGGTCTTGAGCGATGTCGATAGTGTCAACCAGTTGATTAAAGAGCGGCACCCCCGCCTGCCGGTTATTCTCTTTGGTCATTCAATGGGCGGGTTGATCGCCTTTAATTATGCGCTGCAAAAGCCGGAAAATATCAATGGCTTGAGCATCTGGAACTCCAATTTCGGCAATCAATCCGAGCGGGTATTTGCGCAGTTCATGCTGAAAGTTGAACGCATGTTGAAAGGCTCGGATGTGCCGAGCCAATTTTTGCCCAAAGTGACGTTTCGCGCTTGGTCAAAAATGATCCAGCCATCGCGCACCATGTTTGACTGGCTTTCAAGCGATGAAGATGGTGTCGATGCCTATATCAAAGACCCGCTTTGTGGTTTTGACGCAAGTGTTTCGATGTGGCTCGATATTTTGCAATGGATGCAACAGGGCGACATGTCAAAAAACTGGGGGCGGTTACCTAAAAACCTGCCGATTAATTTCAATGCAGGCGCGTTAGACCCCGCCACCAATTTTGGTCAGGCTATCAGCAGCTTTGCAGCACGCCTGCAACAGACGGGTTTTACCAATATCACTACGAAAATTTATCCCCACAGCCGCCATGAAACTTTGCTCGATCAGGAGCGCGAATTAGCGACGCATGACTTTATTCAATGGGCTGATAAAGCTGTTCAGGAATATCAAGCGAGCCAGTGATCATAATCAGACACCAGCAAATGCAGCGGCGCTTCGTCTTCTTCTACCTGTGAGAAGCGCCCGATCGGATCACGAAAGACATTATCGGTGAGGTCATCATTAACCGTTGAAACCTCACCCACCAGTACATAACCGCCCTCGCCCCAAAAAGCGTGCCAATGCTGCGGCAGCAATGTAACGCTTTCGCCGGGCTGTAATTTTAAATGTCCACCTGCCGGCAGTGTCACCATGCGCCCGTCACTTGCAACTTTCACATCGGCATCCGGATCAATCCAGCCATCGCTACGTGCCTGAAACAGTTCAATCACCAGAGTTGCACCACCGCGATTGATAATATCTTCAGCTTTGAGATTATGACGATGCATTGGCGAAAGCTGATAATGGCGCGAAATCATAATCTTCTCGGCATAAAGCTGACCGCTGCCGCGCGTTAAATCTTCCGCTCTGCCATTGCGAAGTGTGAACAAAAACAAGCCAAGCTCATCAAATTTGCCCTGCCCGTAATCGGTAATGTCCCATCCCAGCCGGTGATCACGAATAATTCGGGCATGTTGCTGCACTTGGTTTTTCAAAGCTTGCGGCGCAAAATACGCAAAAGGCGGCAAAATAAACCCAAATGAGCGAATAAACTGATCGCTCTCGCGGATGATCCGGTTAATATCGCTTCTTTTCATGACCTGCCCTTTGCGTCACAGTTAGCGCCACATTATATATCAATATAACGCTGAAAAGCGTTTTCTGCCAAAGACAAGATTTCGGGGCACAAATTGGCAGAATAAATAAAACAAAAAGGATGAAATATGATCGCACATGCATTGATTGTCGTTGATATGCAAAATGATTTTTGTCCGGGCGGTGCGCTCGCTGTTAAAGGCGGAGACGAGTTTCTGCCGCTGCTCAACGCAACCATCAATGAAAGCGAACATGTGATTTTAACACAGGACTGGCACCCCAAAGGCCATTCCAGTTTTGCCTCCTCCCATGAGGGCAAAGAACCGTATCAAACTATTATGATGCCTTATGGCGAGCAGACATTATGGCCGGATCATTGTGTACAGGGCACAAAAGGCGCGGATTTTCATCCTCAACTGAACCGTGAGCGCGCACAACTTATCATCCGTAAAGGCTTCCGCCACGGCATCGACAGTTATTCCACCTTCTTTGAAAATGACCATAAAACACCAACAGGTCTGGCCGGATATTTGCGCGAGCGCAATATCGGTGCCATCACGCTGGCGGGGCTGGCAACCGATTTTTGCGTGGCTTTTTCAGCGCTTGATGCGGTTGAACTGGGCTTTAACACCCGCGTGCGGCTTGATTTATGCCGTGCCATTGATGTGAACGGTTCACTCGACGTGATGCTTGATAAAATGCGTCAAGCAGGTGTGGAGCTGATTGCTTAAATAATAGCTTCTCATGCTGTCAAAAATCTGCAAGCTTTGCCATCACTTTGCTGCGGCTTTTTTCATTTCCAACATTTTCCGTAAATGGATTATTCACCTAATATAGCGCGAAAAAACATCAAATTTTCCTAATAACGACAAATAACACGATAATTATTTTCCAATTGACCACAATCAATGTGGGTATGCGACAAATCTGAAAAGCATGAGTAACCTCTCAAATATGCCTTTTCGGAGGACGCATGAAAACCCTAGTAAAATTAGCCATCGCCGGTGCGGCCACACTGGCGGCTGCGTGGCTCTTTGCCTTATCAACGCCTTACTGGCTCACTCCCAAGCAGGAAGCGCAAGTTGATATTACCGATGCTGCCTTGATCACCAAGGGCGAATATATCGCCCGCGCCGGTGACTGCGGCGCATGTCACACAGCACCGGGCGGCAAAGAATTTGCCGGCGGCCTTGGTATGCAAACGCCGCTTGGCACCATCTATTCCACCAATATTACACCGGATAAAGAAACCGGCATCGGCAATTATTCTTATGCCGATTTTGAACGAGCTGTCCGCCAGGGGGTAAGACAGGATAATGTTCATCTTTATCCGGCCATGCCGTTTGTTTCTTATACAGTGGTCAAAGACGACGACATCAAAGCACTTTATGCTTACTTTATGTCGAAGGTAGAAGCGGTTTCTCAAGACAACCAGCCAAGCACTTTGCCATGGCCTGCCAATATGCGCTGGCCGCTGGCTTGGTGGCAGTTGTTTTTTTCCAATGGACGCGATTTTGAAATCGCCGCCAATACTGATCCGGTGCTGGAGCGCGGTGCTTATCTGGTGGAAGGCCTTGGCCATTGCGGCGCTTGCCACACCCCGCGCGGCCTTGCTTACGAAGAAAAAGCGGTCAAAAACGATAAGGACGGCAAGTTCCTTTCCGGCTCGGTGCTGGAAGGCTGGTATGCGAAAAATCTGCGCGATCAGGACACCGGGCTTTCCACATGGAGCGAAGACGAGATCGTCATGTTCCTGCAAAGCGGACGCAATGACCGCACTGCCGCTTTCGGTTCGATGGCCGATGTGGTGCAGCATTCCACCCAATATCTGGAAGAAAGCGATCTGCGCGCCATTGCCCGTTATCTGAAATCGCTGCCGCCAAGCAAAGGCCGTGAGCAGAAATGGCAGCCTAAGGAAGATATCACCACAGCAGCCCTTAAAGCCGGTGACTTCTCCACCAAGGGTGCTCTGTCTTATGTCGAGCATTGCACCGTCTGCCACCGTATGGACGGCAAGGGTGCGCCACGGATTTATCCGGCACTGGCCGGCAATTCGATTGTCTTTGCCGATGATCCAAGCTCGCTCATTCAGGTCACATTGGCTGGCGGCAAAACACCTGATACCGACCATGACCTGATGGCCTTTACCATGCCCGGCTTTGCTCATCTTCCAAACTGGCAGGTTGCGGAAATCCTCAACTTTATCCGCAATGGCTGGGGCAATCACGGTTCCGATATTACCGAAGCCGACATTGCCCGCATGAGACGCGAAATCGCGCACAAGCCCGTGCATTATGTTCCGGAGAATAAGCAATGAGAACCAAATCGGTTATTTTCCTCGGTGCTGCATTTGCTGTGGCCATTACCGGTTCGGCATGGGGTTTCATCAGCCTGCGCTCCAGTATGGATGCGCAGCCACTTGATGCCATCGCTGTTCTGAACAAAGAAAAAGAACAGATCGGCACATATCAGATCCCCGTTGATCATGATATTTTGAAGGAGCCGAATGCGGCAGACATTTTGCAAGGCAAACGCCTGCTCAATGAAACTGCCCGTTTGCTGCCTGATAATGTCGGCAATGGCCTCAACTGTAACTCCTGCCATTTGGCTCAAGGTAAGGTCGACAAAGCCGCACCTTATATCAACACCTCCAATTTCTACCCTGCCGTGATGCCGCGTGCTGGCAAGGAAGTGGATCTGGAAATGCGCATCAATGGCTGCTTCCAGCGTTCGATGAACGGCAAGCCGCTGCCACGTGAAGGCGCTGATATGAAAGCCATGATCGCCTATATGGATTGGCTCGGCAAAGGTGTTGCAAAAGGCACCAGCGTCAATGTTAAAGGCGCTGGCGCAATTGATGAAAACCTTATTCCCGATCCGGTCAATGGTGCGAAAATTTATGCCGCACAATGCGCTGCCTGCCACGGCAGCAATGGTGAAGGCATGAAGGATCAAGCGGGCGACTATATCTTCCCGCCGCTTTGGGGTGATGAAAGCTTCAATATCGGTGCAGGTATGGCGCGTACTTATAAGGCTGCGCAATTCGTCAAATATGCGATGCCACCGGCACAAAATTACAATCTGCCGATGGGGCAAGGTGATGTGCTGAGCGATCAGGAAGCGATCGACGTGTCGGAATATTTCACTCACATGCCGCGTCCGGATTTTGCCGGCAAGATCAATGACTGGCCAACGGTTAAAAAGCCGAAAGATGCCCGTTACTAAACACAATAAAAAAGGCCGGTATCAGATCAGATACCGGCCTTTTTATTATGCTCAATCCATAATTAAAATCGCCCGAAAATCATTGACATTGGTGCCGGTGGGGCCGGTCACATAAAGATCATTGAGCGCTGAAAACGCACTCCACGCATCATTTTTATGTAAAAAATCAGCGCCGTTCAGCCCTTTTTCGCGCAAACGATCTATGCTCGTTCCATCGGCAAAAGCACCGGCATTATCTTCTGATCCGTCAATGCCATCCGTATCAGCGGCGAGTGCATAAATGCGGCCATCTCCGGCGATGTCCATTGCAAGCGAAAGTAAAAACTCAGTATTGCGTCCACCCTTGCCTTTGTCGCGTATAGTGACAGTTGTTTCCCCGCCCGACAATAAAATCACCGGCTTTTGAAACGGTCGATCACGCATCGAAATTTCTTTGGCGATTGCGCTATGAACATGCGCCACTTCGCGCGCTTCGCCCTCAATCGCATCCGATAAAATCACCGCCGGAATATTATATTGCTCTGCGCGTGTCACTGCTGCTTCCAGCGATATGGCAGCAGAGGCAATCACATGGGTTTCGTGATTTTTGAAACAAGCATCATCGGCAAGCGGCGCATTGGCCGCATCTGATTGCAAATGCTGCATCACATTATCCGGCAATTTTAAGCCATATTGCGCAATGATTTGCAAAGCATCATGGCGTGTTGATCTATCCGGCACGGTGGGGCCGGAAGCAACATATGCCGGATTGTCGCCTGGAATATCCGACACGATCAGGCTCACCACTTTTGCCGGAAAACAAGCTGCCGCCAGCCGTCCGCCTTTTACTTTGGAAATATGTTTGCGGATGACATTCATCGCACTGATCGGCAGGCCGGAGGCAAGCAGTGCCTCATTAACCGCCACTTCATCGTCCAAAGTCAAGCCATCGGCAGGGGCTGGCAATAGAGCGGAGCCGCCACCGGAAATGAGTACGACCACCAGATCATCTTCAGTTAAATTTTCAACGGCTGCGAACAAGCGTTTGGCCGCTTGGCTTCCCGCCTCATCGGGCACAGGATGCGAGGCCTCGATGATCTCAATCTTTTCGCAATCGACACCAAAGCCATAGCGCGTCACCACAACACCGCTGAAATCGCCATCCCAGCATTGCTCAAAAGCGCGTGCCATATGTGCCGAGCCTTTGCCCGCACCAATGACAACCACTTTGCCTTTGGGCTTTTCAGGCAAAAAAGCTTTGATCCGAGTAAGCGGATCAGCGGCATCAACTGCCGCTTCAAACAGGGATGTTAAAAGAGCACGCGGTTCGACTGAAGGCTGCGACACGGTTTGATATCCCCTTAAATTTTGATGTTCAGCTTATCTATAAAGCTGATTTCATCGCTTTTCCGGCAATATAAACTTCTGCAACACAACGGTCATCCCCCATTGTCTGCAAAATGAATAATTCATCTTCCAGCGTTGCGGCCACATCCATGCGTAAATCCATCGCTGGCTTGGCACGTGCATCAAGCACCACAATATCGGCATCCGCTCCCACATGTAGCGAGCCGATTTTATCTTGCAAACCGAGGGCGCGGGCATTGCCGAGTGTCAGCATATAATAAGACTGCAAAGGTGATAATTTCTGGCCTTGCAGTGCCATGATTTTATAAGCTTCGCTCATGGTTTCCAACATCGAAAAGCTGCTACCGCCGCCCACATCTGTTGCCACAGAAATACGCGCACCTAATTTTGCAAAGCGATCATGATCAAAAAGCCCGCTGCCTAAAAAGAGATTGGATGTCGGGCAAAAAGCGGCAATTGCCCCCCTCTCTGCCATCAGCGACACTTCACGGTCGCACATATGTATGCAATGGCCGAGAATGGTTTTAGGCGTCAGTAATTCGTAATGGTCATAGATGTCGATATAATATTTCACGCTTGGATAAAGCGAGGTTGCAAAGGCAATTTCATCAAGATTTTCCGACAAATGCGTCTGCACATAGCAATCGGGAAATTCCTGCACCAGCGCCTTGCTCATCTCCAATTGCTCAGGCGTGGAGGTAATGGCAAAGCGTGGACTGATGGCATAATAAGTTCGTTGATCGGGCTGATGCCATGCTTCAATCAGCGCCTTGCTGTCATCATAACCCGATTGCGGCGTATCGCGTAACGCTTCCGGCGCATTGCGATCCATCATTACCTTACCGCCCACCATCAGCATATTACGCTGCCGCGCGGCAGCAAACATCGATTGTGCGCTTTGCTTATGCACAGAACAATAAGCAACCGCAGTGGTGGTGCCATTACGGATCAGTTCATCAAGAAAGCGGCCTGCAATAAAATCGGCATGGGCTGCACTTTCAAATTTTTGCTCTTCGACAAAAACATAAGTATTGAGCCATTCCAGCAATTGCGCGCCATAAGAGGCAATCGCCTGCGTTTGCGGAAAATGCAAATGGGTATCAATAAAGCCCGGCATAATCAGATGCGGGCGATGATCATTTACCGCCACATCGGCACCCACATCCGCACTGGCTCGTGCCTTAACATCGTCAAAATTGCCAATATCCGCGATCTTGCCATTTACGATCAGCAATGCGCCATCGTCATAAAAGAGATGCGATGAGGCTGCATTTTCCTGAGATGGATTTTTCAAAAATGTGAGGACACGACCCCGAATAATATGGGGAGTGGTTTGAGCACTCATTGCGTTTTTCCTCTCTTCACACTCGTCTCATACCATGCAGCCAGCATGCGACGTTCTTCATCCGTAACAGCCGTAACATTGGCAGGAGGCATGGCATAGGAACGCCCTGCCTGCAAATAAATCTCGCGGGCATGGGCAGCAATTTCGCGGTCTGTTTCCAAAATCACCCCTTTAGGCGCGGTGATAATACCATCCCATGCCGGTTCTTTGGCATGGCACATCGAGCAGCGTCCTAGAATCGTATCTCTGACTTGCGAGAAATTGTCAGCCACTACAAAATTTTGCTGCGCCGGTGTCAGTTGCAAAACCTGCTCTTCATCCGGCAATGGTTTTTGTATGCTCGAAAGCCAGATAATCGCAATGAACAAAAGAACTGTTACAATCCATGTCCATGTCGGTTTGCCCTTGCCGGCATGGCGGGTGTTGAACCAATGGCGGATGGTAACACCAATCAGGAAAACCAGTGAGGCAATAATCCAATTATACTCGGTAGCAAAAGCCAGCGGATAATGGTTGGAAAGCATCAAAAAAACAACCGGCAGTGTCAGATAATTATTATGGGTCGAGC
This sequence comes from Paenochrobactrum pullorum, assembly GCF_041929845.1. Taxonomy (NCBI): domain Bacteria; kingdom Pseudomonadati; phylum Pseudomonadota; class Alphaproteobacteria; order Hyphomicrobiales; family Brucellaceae; genus Paenochrobactrum; species Paenochrobactrum pullorum. Next base: position 640,680 of record NZ_JBHEEH010000001.1, on the reverse strand, counting down.
GCTGCTTGGCAAGTTTGCCATATTTGGGATCAGGGACCTTTCCGGCAATCAGATCGGCAACTACGATTTTCTGATTGGGAATAATCAGCATAAACACATTGGCGGCCATAATGGTGGCGGTAAATGCACCCAAATGCAGGAAGGCCGCGCGTCCGGTGAAAAGCTGCGTGTAGCCCCATGAAACGGCAACCAGCACGCCGTAAAGCAGCACCATAATCACCGTGTCATTTTTACCCAATCCGAATTTGCAAATCAGGTCATAAATGAACCACCCCAGCACCAGCGAGGCAATGGAGATAAAAATAGCAACCGGTGCAGAAACATCCAGAACAGCCGGATCAATCAGATAAAGATCAGCGCCCGCATAATAAACAAGGCACAAAAGCACAAAGCCGGAAAGCCATGTGGCGTAGGATTCCCATTTGAACCAGATCAGATGTTCGGGCAAATGCGGCGGTGCGACCAAATATTTTTGAATATGGTAAAAGCCGCCGCCATGCACCTGCCACTCTTCGCCATTCACGCCTTGCGGCAAATCGGGGCGTTGGCGCAGACCTAAATCAAGCGCCACAAAGTAAAATGACGAGCCGATCCATGCAATCGCCGTCATTACATGCAGCCAGCGGGCGGCAAAACTCAGCCAGTCCCAAGCAACCGCAAAATCATACATGCGCCCCTCCCATTATGTTTTTGTTCCCATTGTTAGACAGTGCATTATGTGCCAAGGAAGTGTTGGGGGAAATGAGTGCAACTCAACGAGCACTTTCAAAAAAATATAAATAATCGGGAGCAGTTTCAGATCATATGTCGTACATAAAAAATCTGCGCGTCTTCATTCGTGTCGTGGAACTGGGCAATCTTTCTGCCGCAGGGCGTGATCAGCGCGCCTCGCCGGCTGTGGCCAGCAACCGCATCAAAGAACTGGAAAAACATTTGGGCGTGCGGCTTTTCAACCGCACCACGCGCAAATTGACGCCGACCGAACATGGGCGCGTTTTTTACCAAGGTGCGGTTAAAATCATTGAAGCCGTGGAAGAAGCTGAAGCTGCCATTACCGATATTTTACAAAACCCCAAAGGTGCTTTGCGCATTACCGCACCTTTAAGTCTTGGCCGCACTTTAATCGGGCCCGCTATTCCGGATTTTCATGCCAAATATCCTGACATTGAAGTGCGCCTGCGCCTATCTGATCATGAAATTGATATTATGAGTGAAGGTGTTGATGTGGCTTTCAAACTCGGCATTTTGGAAAATTCTAACTTACGTATGCGTGGCATCATGAATTGCGAACGCGTCATTTGTGCAGCGCCCGAATATCTTGAACGCCGCGGCACACCGCAAACACCCGACGATCTCATCAATGACAAACATGATTGTTTGTTGCTGCGTTTTCCGGGCTCCAAAGAATATTACTGGACACTGCAAACACCTGAGGGCTTGCGCAAATTTGAAATTGCCGGGCCTTATGATTCCGACGACAGTGATGTTTTGACCCAATGGGCATTAAGCGGGCATGGTCTCATCAACAAGCCATTGTTTGAGGTCAAACATTATATCAATGAAGGTAGATTAGTGCCGGTTTTAACCGATACGCCACCGGTGACTATCCAGCTTGCAGCAATTTATCCGCATAAGCGTTTTCTCGATCCGAAAATCCGCCTCATCATTGATTATATGGCTGACCGCTGCCAGCGCCGCATTACCGAAATTCTGAAAAGCTGACGAGATCGTCGATGACCGGTTGATAATTAAGGGCGGCAGTCAGCACTTCAGCCGCCACCAAAGCCGCAATCACCGACGGGCGTTTGTCTTTCACCGCCACCCCACCCACCGGACAGATAAGGCGGGCAAAATTATCCCGTGCATGTTGCTTATGTTCTGTCTCTTTCAAATACCAGCTGCGGAATGTGGCGCGTTTTGACTTGGAGCCGATCATGCCGACATAGGCAGTGTCTTGACGTGCCAAGGCTTCCGAGACAATCAGAAAATCCAGCGCATGATCATGGGTCAGGATGATGAAAGAACTCCCCGCAGGCGCCGAACGCACCACTTGTTCAGGCAATGCGGTCAGGCAGGTTTCAATGCCGGTTGCCTGTGTGTTGGTGAGCTCCTGCTCGCGCGTATCCACCAGCACCACCCGCAACGGCAACAGTGCTAAAGCAGTCGCTAGCGCATCGCCCACATGCCCTGCCCCAAATACATAAACCTGTGGCCGCATGGCAATTTCGGCATCAACACTTGCAATGAGAGAAACAGCCAAATGCGGATCCATCCTTTGCAGTTTCAACCCGACACGCCCGCCGCAGCATTGGCCGATTTCAGGCCCCAAAGGCACATCCATACCCGGGATATCCTGAATATCGGCCAAATCCGGATTGTTCAATGCGCCTAATAATATTTTGCGCGCCTGATCAATCGCCATATATTCAAGCTGGCCACCGCCAATGGTGCCGAAAATTGCATCCATTGCCACCAGCATCCATGTGCCGGCATCACGCGGCGCAGAGCCTGCCACATTGGTGACTTCCACCAGTATCACTTGCGCCCGTGGTTGCAAAAAAGCTCTGATATCGTCTTTCAATGCCGACATCTGACCCGCTCCGTTACTCGATTTTTTGCATTTTCATGCGTTGCAGCGCCATTAAAATCCGCTCCGGTGTGGCGGGCGCATCAAGGCGCGGGTTCACGCGGTAATCAGCCGTGCTGGCAACAGCCATCGACAGGGCTTCCAGCACCGAAATCGGCAACATGAATGGTGGCTCGCCTACAGCTTTCGAGCGGCGGATTGTTTCCTCACGGTTGATCGACCATGACGCCAGATTAACATTGAAAATACGTGGCCGGTCGGAAGCGAGCGGAATTTTATAAGTTGACGGCGCATGGGTGCGCAAACGACCTTTATTGTCCCACCACAATTCTTCCGTGGTGAGCCAGCCCATACCTTGCACAAAAGCGCCCTCAATCTGCCCGATATCCAGTGCCGGATTGATGGATTTGCCGACATCATGCAATATATCGGCGCGCTCCACCTGATATTCGCCGGTCAGCGTATCAATGCTCACCTCGGAAACCGCTGCCCCATAAGCATAATATAAGAATGGGCGGCCTTTACCTTCATCCCTGTCCCAATGGATTTTCGGTGTCTTATAAAAACCTGCCGCAGAAAGTTGTACGCGTGCGGCATAAGCTGCCTGAATAAATTGCGGGAAACTCATGGTCTGCACACCAAGGCGCACACTGTTTGGCTCAAAAACCACTTTTTCGGGTGCAATTTTATAGGCTTCACAAGCAAAATTCACCAGACGCGCTTTGATCTGGCGTACGGCATCTGCCGCAGCCATACCGTTTAAATCCGTACCTGATGATGCAGCGGTGGCCGACGTATTGGGCACTTTATCGGTACGCGTTGCCGTTGCTTTGATGCGTTTCAGATCAATCTGAAACTCTTCCGCCACCACTTGCGCGACTTTGGTGTAAAGCCCCTGCCCCATTTCCGTGCCGCCATGGTTCACCTGCACCGAACCATCGGTATAAATATGCACCAGAGCCCCTGCCTGATTGAACTCGGTTTTAGTAAAAGAAATGCCGAATTTCACTGGTGTCAGCGCAATGCCGCGTTTAATGATGCGGCTGTTGCGGTTAAATTCCAGCACTTTTTCGCGCCGTGCGGCATAATCGGAGCTTTCCTCCAGTTCCGCCACCACACGCTGAATAATATTATCTTCCACCGTCTGGTGATAGGGGGTCACATTGCGGTCTTCCGTTCCGTAAAAATTGGCTTTGCGGATTTCCAACGGGTCTTTGCCTAAATAATAGCCGATTTCTTCGATCATCCGCTCGGCACCGACCACCCCTTGCGGGCCACCAAAACCACGGAAAGCGGTGTTGGAAACCGTATTGGTTTTTTGCGGGCGTGAAACAAGCCTCACATTGGGATAGTAGTAAGCATTATCAGCGTGAAACAAGGCGCGATCCGTCACCGCACCCGACAAATCCGCACAAAAACCACAACGTGCCATGAAGCTGGCATCCACGGCTTCAATGCGACCATCATCATCAAAGCCCACCTGATAATCGACATAAAAATCATGACGTTTTCCGGTTGCTTCCATATCATCATCACGGTCGAGACGGATTTTAACCGGAGCACGGCATTTTTTCGCAGCAATCGCTGCCACACAGGCAAAAAGATTGGCTTGTGTTTCCTTGCCGCCAAAACCGCCACCCATCCGGCGCACCTGAATTGTCACCGCATGGGACGGCACATGAAGCGCATGTGCCACCATATGCTGCGTTTCCGTAGGATGCTGGGTGGAGGAATAAATCGTCACATCATCATCTTCCCCCGGCCACGCAAAAGAAATTTGACCTTCCAGATAAAAATGATCCTGCCCGCCAATTTGCATTGAGCCGGACAGCACATGCTTTGAATTTTTAAAGCCTGCAGCAATATCGCCGCGCTCCAGCTTCATCGGCGAAACCACCATCGGATAATCAGCCGCCTTTGCCTCGCGCGCATTCAGCATATGCGGCAGATCGTGATAAGTAATTTTGGCTTTTCGAGCTGCAAAACGCGCCTGCGCCCGTGTTTTGGCAATCACGGCAAAAAGCGGCTGGCCGTAAAATTCAACCTTATCTTTGATGAGAATAGGCTCGTCATTCAAACCGAGCGGGCTTAAATCATTGACGCCCGGAATATCTTTATGGGTGAGAATACCAACCACGCCTTCGCAGCTTAAAACATCTGCAAAATCCATGTCGGAAACATTAGCATGGGCGCGTTCTGAAAAGCCTAAATAGGCATGAAGCGTGCCAGCCGGTTCGGCAATATCGTCAATATATTCTGCCGTTCCCGCAACATGTTTATGGCCGGATTCATGTTTCTCATTTTCATGAGCGCCGCCTTGGATGCGTGCAATTCTCTGCATTTTATTCATCACAACCTCCCAGAAGCGATAACATCACGCCACCGCTTCGCGGCGAAGGCGCAATTCTGCCTCGCCCGTTGTTTCCAGATAAAAACGACGCAACAGATTTTGTGCGGCCAGCAAACGATAATCCGCACTGGCGCGCCAATCGCTTAATGGTGTGAAATCTTGTGGCAGTGTCGCAATAGCCACCTCTATCGCGGCCTCATCCCACATTTCCCCCAAAACCGCCGCCTCAGCCTGCGCCGCACGTTTTGGCGTACCTGCCATGCCGCCATAAGCAAAAATGGCATTTTTCACCCGACCATCCGCATCCAATTGAACAGAAAAACCGCCGCAAACGGCTGAAATATCCTCATCCATCCGCTTGGTAATTTTATAAACGGCATAATGGGAGTTTACCGATAATTTCGGGATTTCAATCGCCTCAACAAACTCGGATCTTTCCCGATCCTGTTTGCCATATTCAATAAAATAATTCTCTAAAAGCACTTTGCGGCGTGATGTATTTTTACGCAAAATGATCGAAGCTTGCAGCGCAATCAAAGCGGGTGGCGTGTCGCCAATAGGTGAACCATTGGCAATATTCCCACCAATCGTACCCATATTTCGCACCTGCTCGCCGCCAATGCGGTTCCAGAATTCGCGCAATTGCGGAAAATGCTGAACGATCAACGGATAAAGCGCCGAATAAGTCACGCCAGAGCCTAAGCGAATATGATCTGCATCTGCACTGACCTGACACAGTTCTTCCAACCCGCCAATAAACACCGCTGGCGTGATCGGGCGCATGAATTTCGTGACCCAAAGCCCGACATCAGTGGAACCTGCAACCAGCACGGCATTGGGGTTTTCTTCCAGCACTATGGCCAAATCATCAACATTGGCAGGGATGATGATTTGCTGCCCGTCCGCCTCGACCTCGACACGGCAACCATCTTTTAAACCGCTTAATTTTTCGATCATGTCGGCGCGGTGCTTAACCAGTAAATCGCCATTGAGATCGCCGGAGAGCACAACGCTTTCAGCCGCGCGGATAATCGCGGCATAACCGGTGCAACGGCATAAATTGCCTTGCAAGGCTTTTTCAATACGCGCCACACTAGGTGCGGTTTCTTGCATCCAAAGCCCGTAAAGCGACATTACAAAACCCGGTGTGCAGAAGCCGCATTGCGATGCATGGGTATCAACCATTGCTTGTTGGACAATATGCAAGCCACCGGTGGGTGATTTCACCGCTTCGACGGTGACCACATGACAACCATCTAATGATCCGACAAAACGAATGCAGGCATTGACCGATTCATAATATAATTCGCCATTGAGCAAACGTCCGACCAACACCGTGCAGGCACCGCAATCGCCCTCGGCGCAGCCTTCTTTGGTGCCGCGCATTTGCCGGTCAAGCCGCAAGAAATCCAGTAATGTGTGGTCGGCAGCAACGTTATCCAAAATCACCAGCTGATCATTGAGATAAAAATGGATAAATTTACGAATGGATACGCTCATGAGCCTTAGCTCCCGCGATAGGTAGAATATGAAAAAGGGGATGCCAAAAGCGGCACATGATAATGCTGGGCGGCGTCACTCATCCCAAAACGCAACGGCACCTGATCTAAAAAAGCAAAATGCTCATTATCGCGTTTAATTTGAAAATAATCGCCGACATGAAAGACCAGCTCATATTGGCCGGCCTGCATTGCAGCGCCCGATAGCAGCGGCTCGTCGCAGCGCCCGTCATCATTGGTGCGAACATCTTTGAGCTTTAGACGCTTATCCTGATCAAGGCGATAGAGTTCAATGCGAAGATCGCTTGCCGGAACACCTTTCGCCGTATCAAGGACATGGGTCGTCAACCGCCCCGCCTTACGCATTTCAGCGTTCATGCAATTTCCTCCCCGTATTTTCTCCCTATCCTACAGTATCTCTAAATATGCGTTCCAATGAAAGCACTCTAATCAATGGATGACTTTCAAATATTTCAATGGGAATATAGCTTTCAAATTCAGCATATCATGATTTCATATTTATTGCTCGTTTCGGGAAAACTACATGAAATACCCACGTAATCTGATCGGATACGGTGCCAAACCGCCCCATCCGCAATGGCCGGACAATGCCAATATTGCCGTGCAATTTGTCATCAATTATGAGGAAGGCGGCGAAAGCTGTATTCTTGACGGTGATCCGGCATCGGAATCTTTGCTTTCGGAGATCGTCGGCGCGCAGGCTTGGGCCGGTCAGCGCAATCTCAACATGGAATCCATTTATGAATATGGATCGCGCGTCGGTTTCTGGCGGTTGCACCGCGCTTTTACCAAACGCAACATGCCGGTGACCGTTTATGGTGTCACCCAAGCGATGGCGCGCAATCCTAAAGCGGTGGAAGCAATGAAATCTGCCGGTTGGGAAATTGCCAGCCACGGGCTTCGCTGGCTCGAATATAAAGATTTTGAAGAAGAGATAGAGCGCCAACATATTCGTGAAGCGGTGCGCCTCCACACAGAGCTTACCGGCGAGCGGCCGCTTGGCATTTATCAGGGCAAGCCGTCACACAACACATTGAAACTGGTGATGGAAGAAGGCGGTTTTGTCTATTCAGCTGATTCCTACGCCGATGAATTGCCCTATTGGGTGGAAGGCGAACACGGACCGCATCTGATTGTGCCATATACATTGGATGCCAATGATATGCGTTTTGCCACGCCCCAAGGCTTCAATTCTGGTGACCAGTTTTTCAATTATCTCAAAGACAGTTTTGATGTGCTTTATGAAGAAGGTCGGGATGGTGCGCCGAAGATGTTGTCGATCGGCCTGCATTGTCGCATTGTCGGCAGGCCGGGCCGGATAGCAGCACTGAACCGCTTCCTTGATTATATCCAAGGTTTTGACAAGGTCTGGATTGCGCGCCGCATTGATATTGCCCGTCATTGGATAAAACATCATCCGGCACCCCAGAAACAAAAACCATCCATGATGGACAAAGCAGCTTTTATCGACGCTTTCGGCAGCATTTTCGAGCATTCACCTTGGATTGCCGAACGTGCTTTTGAGCAAGGACTTGATGCGAACCACGACCATGCTTCCACACTGCATGAAGCAATGGCTGCGATATTCCGTCAGGCAAGCGAAGAAGAACGCTTGGGCGTTTTATGCGCGCATCCGGACTTAGCCGGAAAACTGGCACAAGCCAAATGTCTGACTGCAGAATCCACCGCCGAGCAAACTTCCGCCGGACTTGATTCTTTAACCGATGAAGAGCGTGCCCTCTTTACCAATCTTAACCAGCGCTATGTCGAACGCTTCGGCTTTCCGTTCATCATTGCGGTCAAAGGACTCAATAAGACACAAATTCTGCATGCTTTCCAAAACCGCATCGCGCATGAGCGCGCACAAGAACTTGCCACCGCCTGCCAGCAAGTGGAACGCATCGCCTTATTGCGCCTCAACAGCATTTTACCGGAGTGATCATGACTGACGTTCAAAATAAAACCGCCACTTATTATGCCCCTCATGGCGGCCAGCCACCACAAACGCAGATCATGACCGACCGCGCTGTTTTCACCGAAAGCTATGCATTGCTGCCCAAAGGCACGATGATGGATATTGTCACCAGCTATCTGCCTTTCTGGAACAAAACGCGGGCATGGGTTTTATCGCGTCCGCTTTCCGGATTTGCAGAAACCTTCTCGCAATATATTATGGAAGTTCAGCCACAAGGCGGCAGCGACAGACCGGAACCAGATGTTGGTGCGGAAGGTGCCATTTTTGTGGTTGAAGGTGAGTTGACCATCACGCTTTCCGGCCAAAAGCACGTCATGAATGAAGGCGGTTTTGCCTTTATTCCGCCAGCCAGCGACTGGCAGGTGAAAAACAACAGCGACAATCCGGTGCGCTTTCACTGGATACGCAAGCTTTATGAGCAAGTGGACGGCATTGATGTGCCTGAAGCCTTCTTTACCAATGAAAAAAACATTACCCCAAGCCCGATGGCGCATACAGAAGGCAAATGGGCAACCACCCGCTTTGTCGATCCGCAAGATCTGCGCCACGATATGCATATGACCATTGTCACTTTTGAGCCGGGTGCGGTTATCCCTTTTGCCGAAACCCATGTGATGGAGCACGGGCTTTACGTGCTTGAAGGCAAAGCGGTTTATCGTTTGAACAAAGATTGGGTAGAAGTGGAAGCCGGTGATTTCATGTGGTTGCGCGCTTTTTGTCCGCAAGCCTGTTATGCCGGAGGACCCGGCAAATTCCGCTATCTGCTTTATAAAGACGTCAACCGTCATATGAAGCTTGGTTCACCGTTTCGTAGGCCATAACCCATGCAAAATACCATTAAAATCAGCCCGTTGACGGCAGCAGCTTTTGCGCCTTTCGGCGATATTTTATGTAAAACACAAGCGCCGTCCGCCTATCACATCAATCAGGGCAATTGTCTGCGTCATCATGATCTGGCGAGGATAGAGGCAACCGGCACCAATGCGCGGGTATTGATTAATATTTTCAGCGCCAAGCCTTATCAATTGCCATTACAGCTTAATATGATGGAACGGCACCCTTATGGCAGTCAGGCCTTTATGCCACTGTCGGGCGAGCCTTTTCTGGTCATTGTTGCCCATGACAGCGGTGACGGGCCAGCGCGCCCGCAGGCTTTCATCACCCAAAGCGGACAAGGCATCAACATCCACCGCAATGTCTGGCATGGTGTTCTGACGCCATTGAACAAACCATGTGATTTTCTGGTAGTTGATCGAGGCGGCGATGAAAACAACTTGCAGGAATTCTTTTTCCCTACTCCCTATCTCGTAGAATAAGTCTTCGCGGAAACACATAAAAAAGCCCCGCCTGTCAACTGACCGGCGGGGCTTTTTTATGATACTCTTAGCTGATCTTATTCAGCAAAGAAGGCGTAACGGATGACGAAGAGTGCAGCCACAATCCATGTCGCAGGATGCACGTCACGAGCCTTGCCGGTTGCAGTTTTCAGCACAACATAAGAAATGAAACCAAAAGCCAGACCGTTTGCAATGGAATATGTCAGCGGGATCGCCAGCACTGTCATTGCAGCTGAGCTTGCATTGGTGATATCATCCCAGTCGATTTCAGCCATTTCGCGCATCATCAAGCAAGCGACATAAATCAAAGCAGGCGCAGTAGCAACAGCAGGAACTGCTGAAGCAAGCGGCGAGATGAACAGAGCTGCGAGGAAGAGAACTGCAACAACAGCAGCTGTCAGACCTGTACGGCCACCAGCCTGCACACCGGCAGCGCTTTCGACATAAGCAGTGGTCGAGCTGGTACCGATCAGCGAACCACCGATAATGGCGGTGCTGTCAGCAAACAAAGCTTTGCTCAGGCGGTTCGGCTTGCCTTCAGGCATCAAACCAGCGCGCTTGGAAACACCGATCAGAGTACCGGTTGCGTCAAAAACTTCAACCAGAACAAAGACGATGATCACCTGAATGAAACCAACATGCAGAACACCCATGATATCGAGCTGCAAGAAGGTGGAGGTGATGCTTGGCGGTGCAGAGAAAATGCCGTTGAAAGTGCTTACGCCCAAAATCATCGACAGAACGGTAATTACCAAAATACCGATCAGGATCGAGCCACGAACTTTCATGGCGTCGAGGGCGGCAATGATGAAGAAGCCGAGAATTGCAAGCAATGTGCCGGTCTGGGTCAGGTCGCCGAGACCCACCAGAGTGGCTGGGTTGTCGACAACGATACCGGCGCTTTTGAGACCTACGAGACCAAGGAACAAACCGATACCGGCAGCAATGGCGCTGCGCAGCGACATCGGAATACCTTCAATCAACCAACGGCGCACACCGGTGACGGTCAAAAGCAGAAAGATGATACCCGAGATGAAAACCGCACCCAGTGCCTGCTGCCAGGTGAAACCCATGGCACCAACAACAGTGAAAGCGAAGAATGCGTTAAGCCCCATACCGGGAGCCATACCGATCGGCCAGTTTGCAACCAGCGCCATCACGATCGAACCGAGAGCAGCTGCCAAACAGGTTGCAACAAAAATCGCGTTTTTGTCCATACCGGTTGATGACAGAATGTCCGGATTAACGAACAGAATGTAAGACATAGTCAAGAACGTAGTTACACCGGCAATGACCTCTGTCCTAACCGATGTGCCGTGCTCCTTAAGCTTAAAAAGCTTTTCCAGCATATTAGCCTCCTGGCATATTTGCCCAATACAGTGCTAGAATATCATGCGCCTTTGCAGGCGTTATTTTATATATGACCCGTATTTCTTCATTGCCCTACTGTCAGTTCATACCGACTGGATCGAAACTTTGTCGAAATACTTCATCCCCAGCATTATATTCATTGAAACATTTGCTTGTTTGCATCTGAGCCAAGTGAGCTGCCGGTTAAGCCGCAGACAATCGCCACTGAAAATACCGATCACCTTATTGCCATGATTTTGCCATTATCAGATAGGTGCGTCTACGTAAATCAGTCTGAATGTGCTTTTGCCCGAGCGCTAGCCCCTTATTCCACAACTATTATTGAAACTGTTTAAGTTTTAGCCCGTCAATCGGCGCGCATGATGCCTTAATTGCCGCAGTAGACACTTTCTGCCGGAAATCCCAAGACTCACAGGCAGATTTTTGCTATAGTGTGTGCATGAGGATAAGCTCATAGTAATGAGCAGACCGTTTGATGTATTACTTATACATGAAACGGCTCTCCACCGATCATCCTTATAGCGGCATTGATTCAATGTCACGGCTCCTGTGAGCCTTCACAAAGCCATATCAGCCGCTATGCCGGATAATCATATAAACAATTGAAAAGTGATCCCGTCCTAAGCATGACCCAACAACCCTTCTGGCAACGAAAAACTCTTGAAGAAATGAACAGTGAAGAATGGGAAAGCCTGTGTGATGGTTGCGGCCAATGTTGCCTGCATAAATTGCGCGATTATGATACGGATGAAATTTATTTCACCACCGTTGGCTGCACTCTGCTCGACAACAATACCTGCCAGTGCTCGGACTATAAAAACCGTAAGAAAATCGTCCCTGATTGTATTTTCCTGACACCTGAAATTGTCAATGAAGTGGATTGGTTACCGCCGACCTGCGCTTATCTTCTGATATCACAAGGTCAGGATCTGGAATGGTGGCATCCACTTGTATCCGGCAGCTCTGAAACCGTGCATGAAGCGGGAATTTCTATGAAGGGAAAAATCACCGCTTACGACCATGAGATGAAGGAAGACGAAGATTATATTCCGCACATGGTTGGTGTGTCCGGCTGAAAGTCCCGGCAAGCGCAAATTGAAGTATCGCTGACACTGGGAAGCATTGGTATCAGCATTATTCTGCTGGCAATTTTTGGATAATAAAAAAGCCTGACCGGTATTGCACCAGTCAGGCTTCATTTTTAACTCGGATGAAAAGCTTATTGCTTCAGTTCAAAAGTCACGGTGACTGAAACATTATAGGTGTTTTCCCCGGCTGACATTGGCACCGAATCCGACTGTGCAGACGCTTCCATTGCGAGCATTTTGCCACGAGCCATTGGCACCGGCATCGGGCGACGGGATGTTTCGTTAATTTCCAGCACATCACCAAGGCCAACACCGGCAGCATCGGTCAGGGTTTTAGCTTTGGCAATCGCATCGGCAACTGCACGTTTACGTGCTTCAGTAATGGTTGCTGACGGATTGTCATTAACAAATGTGACATCACCACCCTGGTTGACACCAAGTGTCACGGATGTATCCAGAATATTGCCAAGCTTGCTCAAATCGCGCACACGTACGCTCAATGAATTGGAGACGGAATAGCCGGAGATTTTCGGCTGGGTCAGGCCGTTTTTGTCGTCAGGATAAATATAGCGTGGTTGAATATTAAAACCACCCGTTTGCAAATCGCGCGGCTCAACGCCTGCTTCTTGCATAGCGGAGAGAACTTTGTCCATCGCTTCATTGTTCTGGGTGAGCGCATCGCGCGCAGTATCTGCTTCACGCAAAACAGAGAGATTGAGGAGAGCCATGTCAGGCGCAACATTCATTTCACCTTCGCCGGTGACGGTAATACGGGAAGTTCTTTTTTTCATATGATTCTCTTGAGCGGCCGCTGAAGCGGGTAATACGCTGACAAGCGCACTGCCTGCGACTGCGGTGAGTGACAATGATGCTATCAAAAAGACTTTCGCGCGTGTTGTCATAGTGTCTCCTGTGGGAAAATTGGTTTCAGTTTTTAAGTTTTACAATTGATTATGTGCTGATTAGGGCAATTGTTACAAATGCCAGCTTGTCTAACATATTTTTTTCGGTTAGGTCAGTTGTTGCGTGGGGCCTGTAGCTCAATTGGTCAGAGCCGGCGGCTCATAACCGCTTGGTTGGGGGTTCGAGTCCCTCCGGGCCCACCATTTTCCATTATAAATCAAGCCGGATATGATTATATCATCAATCATTCTTTTAGCCGCAGCAAAAGAATGGAATGTTAAAAAATGTCTTTCAGCATAATACTTAAGATCATCCGATTTATAATTTTTATACAAATCGAAAAACATTACACTCGTGCAGAAAAGTTCATCCATCCAACTTTTTAATAACTATGGCCATGTAGTTTTATAATAATATGTATGTTATATGACAACGATCATCTTTTTTAAAAAAGATCGCCCGGCCGGCAGTAATCAATTGGAACAGAGATGAACAAACATGATTCACCCAAAACTGTCCTGACCTACGGGACTTTTGATATTTTTCATGCAGGCCATGTCAATATCCTCAGGCGTGCGCGTCAATTTGGTGAAAAACTGATTGTTGCTGTTTCAACCGACGAATTTAATGCAATCAAAGGCAAGAAGTCTCTTTTCAGCTATGAAGAGCGCAAGCTGATTGTTGAAACATCCAAATTTGTAGATCTGGTTATTCCTGAAGAAAATTGGGAACAAAAAATTCACGATGTTCAGCGCTACAATATTTCCACTTTTGTGATGGGACATGACTGGAAAGGCAAATTTGACTTTCTTAAACCCTATTGCAACGTTGTCTATCTTGATCGAACACCGGTTATTTCTTCATCTTATTATAAAGAAGCCATTCAAACCGCTGTGGCCTGAACAGATATCATTTAAAAGATTTCTCACTTATCTAAGCTTCTATTACAATAATTTATGTCGTGCAGCAGCAAGGAAAAGTCCATGAAATTTGGCTACACCATCATCTACGTTCCTGATGTTGCCGCATCCTTGCAGTTTTTCTCCAATGCTTTCGGCTTCAAAATCCGCTTTCTTCATGAAAGCGGCGATTACGGTGAATTGGAAACCGGTGAGACAACTCTCGCCTTTGCCAATGTGGAACTTGCCGATACAAATTTCAAAACAGGCATTGTCGCTGCCCACACTTCCGCCAAACCATTAGGGATGGAAGTCGCATTTGTGACCGATGATGTCGCAAAAGCTCACGCAAAAGCAATTGCCGCCGGTGCGCAGGAATTGGCCGCGCCAAAACAAAAACCTTGGGGCCAGACCGTTTCTTATTTGCAGAGCCAAGACGGTACTTTGATCGAATTATGTACGCCAGTCGGCAGCTAAAGCGGTTTTATCAACGATCATCCAGATGAAACTTATGCAGGATGCGGTGCACAACAGGTGCGCAAAGAAAACTGACCGAGGCCAGAAAAAATAGATTGGCATAAAGACCAAAAATGCCGATGAATAATTTACCGCTCAGGCTATCCGGCATTTGTACAATACCAAAGCCACCAAGCAAAAACGCCGAATGCACAATCGCATTTTCCAGGGTGGTACCTTCAAAATACAAAAGCCCTGCTGCGCCGATCAAAACCGACAGCGCCAATATGCCCAGTACCCACGAAAAATGCTTCAATAAACGTGCCGCAAAGGCAGCTTTTGACAATAACTTATCACTTGCCCGTTCGTACATGGCTTTCCCGCGACCAAACCACCCTTTAACCACCCCTTCCATGATAGCGCCTTACAGCATAAGAAAAGCTTAATTAAAGCAGATACAAGCTTGATCGCTTTGATTGCATCAAGCCAGCAAATCTGCCGGTTTGTCTTCAACAATCCGCAAGCGGCTTTCTCTAAGCGAACCGCTCTGTTGCAAAAGCGGATAAGCAACTGACGCAAAATGTGCGTTGACACGTTTTAAGTCCCGCAAAATATCCATATGAAGGCTGCTGGTTTCAATCGCTGCCGCATTCCCCGCCCGCACCCGATCAAGATGGCGCTCGGCCGAAACAGTTTCCACCGCGCGGACAGCAGTTTTGGCAATCACTAATTGGCGCGCCAATGCTTCATCGCGTGAAAGAAAAATTGCCTGTGCCAGGGTTAAATTTTCTAAGGTTTTTTCATAAAAACCAGTTAACTCAGCCAAACCTTCGGACGAAAAATGTAACCGGTTACGATTTTTCTTCAAGGCGGTTTCGGCCAGCCCTGCATCAATAATATCGCCTGTATGCTCCAGATTTATAACGTAACTGAGGATTTCCTGAGCACGCAGATTTTCTGACTCATCAAGATCTGTGCGATCAATGCGTGCCACATACATTTTTATCGCCTCATGACGCTCATCGACCTCGGCTTCGATTTCAGCGATCTGACGGCAGGCATCTGTGCCGGACCCACGCAAGGCCTCCAGACTTTTTTCCAGCATTTGATTGACAAGATC